>NZ_AQUO01000002.1:140000-740000 GCF_000371965.1 Paracoccus sp. N5
CAACCCCTGCCCTTCCAGCGCCGACAGCAGCGTCACCAGCACCCGCGCGCCCGAGGCGCCGATCGGATGGCCCAGCGCGCAGGCGCCGCCGTTCACGTTCACCACGTCATGCGCCAGGCCCAGGTCGCGCATCGCCGCCATGGCGACCACGGCGAAAGCCTCGTTGACCTCGAACAGGTCGTAATCGCCCAGACCCGTGCCGGTCCGCTCCAGCAGCCGGCGCACCGCACCGATGGGCGCGGTCGGGAACAGGTTCGGCTTGTCGGCGAATGTCGCGTGACCGATGATCCGCGCCCGCGGCACCAGCCCGCGCCGCTCGGCCTGCGACTGGCGCATCAGCACCAGCGCCGCCGCCCCGTCCGAGATCGAGCTGCTGTTCGCCGCCGTCACCGTGCCATCCTTGCGGAAGGCCGGCCTCAGCCCGGGGATCTTGTCGAGCCGCGCCTTGCCCGGCTGCTCGTCGATCTCGACCAGCGTGTCGCCGCCGCGGCCCTTGACCGTCACCGGCGCGATTTCCGCCGCGAAGCGCCCTTCGGCAATCGCCTTCTGCGCCCGGGTCAGCGAGCTGATGGCGAATTCGTCCTGCGCCTCGCGGGTGAACTGATAGGCCTCGGCGCAATCCTCGGCGAATGTGCCCATCAGCCGGCCCTTGTCATAGGCATCCTCGAGCCCGTCCAGGAACATATGGTCCAGCACCTGGCCATGCCCCATGCGATAGCCGCCGCGCGCTTTGGGCAGCAGATAGGGCGCGTTCGACATGCTCTCCATGCCGCCCGCGACCACGACATCGGCGGAACCGGCCAGCAGCAGGTCATGGCCCAGCATCGCGGCCTTCATGCCGGATCCGCACATCTTGTTGACGGTCGTGGCCCCGGCCCCCAGCGGCAGCCCGGCGCCCAGCGCCGCCTGGCGCGCCGGCGCCTGGCCTTGGCCGGCGGGCAGCACGCAGCCCATGATGATCTCATCCACCGCCTGCGGATCAAGGCCCCCCAGCGCGGCCCGGATCGCGGTCGCGCCCAGCGCGGCCGCCTCGACCCCGGCGAAATCGCCCTGGAAGCCGCCCATCGGCGTGCGGGCCGCGCCGGTGATGACAATCGGATCGGTCATGCGAAACTCTCCTTATTTCGGCGCCATGCGCAGCGCGCCATCCAGCCGGATGACCTCGCCGTTCAGATAGGCATTCTCGACGATATGGCGCACCAGCGCCGCATATTCGCCCGGATCCCCCAGCCGCGAGGGGAAGGGCACCGTGCCGCCCAGGGAATCCTGCACCTCCTGCGGCAGCCCGGCCATCATCGGCGTGGCAAAGATGCCGGGCGCGATGGTGACGACGCGGATGCCGTGCCGCGCCAGCTCGCGCGCGGCGGGCAGGGTCAGCGCCGCGACGCCGCCCTTCGAGGCGGCATAGGCCGCCTGCCCGATCTGCCCGTCATAGGCCGCAACCGAGGCGGTGTTCACCACCACCCCGCGCTCGCCCCCGGCATTCGGCGCATTCCTCGCCATGGCATCGGCCGCCAGCCGCAGCATGTTGAAGGTGCCGACCAGGTTGATCTGGATGGCGCGGGCAAAGCTCTCCAGCCGGTGCGGCCCGTCGCGGCCGACGATCTTCTCGCCCGGCGCCACGCCGGCGCAGTTCACCGCCACGTCGACGCGGCCGAAACCCGCGACCGCCGCCGCCACCGCCGCCGCGCCGTCCTCGGCGCTGGTCACGTCGCAGCGCAGGAAGCGCGCCGCCGCGCCCAGTTCCGCCGCGACCGCTTCGCCCGCCTCGGCATTCACGTCCAGCAGCGCGACCCGCGCGCCGGCGCCGGCCGCCATCCGCGCCACCGCCGCCCCCAGGCCCGAGCCCGCGCCGCTGACCAGAAACACCTTGTCCCGAATATCCATGTCCTACGCCTTCGCCTGTTTCTCGACTTCCGCCCTGCGCAGGATGAAGCGTTGGATCTTGCCCGAGGGCGTCTTCGGCAGCTCGGTGACGAAATCCAAGAGCTTCGGCCAGGCATGGGCCGAGAGCCGGCGCTTGACATGGCCCTGCAATTCCTCGCGCAGCGCGTCCGTCCCCTCGACCCCCTGCGCCAGGATCACGAAGGCCTTGACGATCTCGGTCCGCTCGGGGTCGGGCACGCCGACCACCGCCGCCTCGATCACCGCCGGATGCTCGATCAGCGCGCTTTCCACGTCGAAGGGCCCGATGCGATAGCCCGAGCTGGTGATCACGTCATCCGCCCGGCCGATGAAGCTGACCGAGCCGTCGGGCTCGAACTCGACGGAATCGCCGGTGGAGTAATAGCGCCCGGACAGTTTCGGCTGGTTCAGATAGCCGGAAAACCACATCAGCGGCGATTGCTCCAGGTCGATGGCCAGCACGCCGGGCTGGTTCGGCCCTAGCTCGCGCCCCGCCTCGTCCAGCACCACCACGCGATAACCGGGCATGGCCAGCCCGGCCGAGCCCGGACGCACCGGATGCTCCAGCCCGTGGTGGTTGTTCACGCACATGCCCATCTCGGTCTGGCCGTAATGGTCATGGATCGGCACCGCCAGATGCTCGGCGAACCAGCGCATGATCTCGGGGTTCAGCGGCTCGCCGGCGGAACTGACCACGCGCAACCGGCCCTTGACCGCGGCGGCCGCCTCCGGCCCGGCCGCGATTAGCATCCGGTAGGCGGTGGGCGAGCCGGCCAGGTTCGTCACCCCCAGCCGCGCAATCAGCCCATAGGTCGACTCCGGCGTGAACCCGCCCTCGTAAAGGATCGTCGCCTGCCCCAGCAGCAGGGGGCCGGTCAGCGCATAATAAAGCCCATAGGCCCAGCCCGGATCGGCGATGTTCCAGAACACGTCGCCCTCGCGCAGGTCCACCGCCTCGCGCATGTAGGCGCCAAAGGCCAAGAGCGCCCGCAGCGGCACCGGCACCCCCTTGGGCAGGCCGGTCGTCCCCGAGGTCGACATCATCATGAACAGATCGTCGCCCCGCCGCATCACCGGCTCGAACTGGTCCGAGGCCGCGTCGAGCCCGGCGCGGAAATCCACGTCGCTCGCCGGCACCGCCTCGCCCACCGTGGCGACCAGCGGATGGTCGGGGATCTCGTCCAGCTTCGGCCGCTGGGCGGAATTCGTCACCACCAGCCTGGCGCCGCTGGTCGCCAGCCGGTGCTCGATCGCCTTGGGCCCGAAGGCGGTGAACAGCGGCTGATAGACCGCCCCAAGCCGCCAGGCGCCCAGCACCACCGCGACCAGCTCGACCGTGCGCGGCAGCAGCCCGGCCACCACGTCGCCCGGCTTGACGCCCTTGTCGCGAAACAGGTTCGCAGCCCGCGCCGACAGGTCGCGCAGCTCCTCGAACGTATAGTCCCGCAACGCGCCTTCGGCCGAGACGCAGCGCAGCGCCACCCGGCCCGCACCGCAATGCCGGTCGCAGCATTCGACGCAAGCATTCAGCCCGCCTTGCAGATCGCCCTGCAAGCCTTCCATCGCCGCCGCGATGCTGAACCGCGCCACGGCCTGCTCATAACCCGGCCGCGACCGGGCGAGATCCTTCGCCATCATGTGTTTCTCCCACTCACCGCCCAACCCAAGCTTGGCGCGGCTCCTCCGAGTTCCCGGCCAGCTTAGCGCGCCCGGCATTGCAAACAATGTCATTCCCGGCCAGATTATCTGATCGGTTTTGCAAGATGGACCGCCCGTGGAACGCCGCATGATCTCGCCCGGCTTCGTCGAGGACGCGCTGGGTTGCCTCTATCGCCGCCGCATCGATCCGGGGCCGCTCCTGGCCGCGGCCGGCATCCACGACCGCGGCCAGCCGGTCTCGAACGTGCAATACGGCCGGCTCTGGCTCGCCATCGCCGATGCGGTCGGCGACGAGTTCTTCGCCGAGGGCGCGCGGCCGATGCGCCCGGGCAGCTTCAAGCTCCTGTGCCAGGCGACCGTCCATGCCGGCACGCTGGAAAACGCCCTGCGCCGGGCGCTGAGCTTCCTTGCCGTGCTGCTCGACGACCCGACGGGCGCGCTGGCCGTGCAGGACGGCATGGCCGAGATCCGCCTGACCGACCGCGCCGCGCCCCGCCGCGCCTTCGCCTATCGCACCTATTGGCTGATCCTGCTCGGGCTGATGTGCTGGCTGATCGGCCGGCGCATCCCGCTGATGCGGGTCGATTTCGCCTGCGCCGCGCCCGAGGATCGCGGCGACTACCTCCAGTTCTTCGGCGCGCCGGTGCATTTCGACCAGCCCGCCAGCCGGCTGCGCTTTGCCGCCAGCTACCTGGCCCTGCCGATCATCCGCCAGGAAAAGGCGCTGCAAGGCTTCCTGCGCGGCGCGCCGGCCAATATCCTGATCCGCTATCGCCACGACCAGGGGTTGACGGCCCGCATCCGTGCCCGGTTGCAGGCGACGCCCCCCGCCGACTGGCCCGATTTCGACCGCCTCGCCGCCGATCTGCGCCTGTCGCCCGCCACCCTGCGCCGCCGCTTGCGCGCCGAGGGCCAGGGCTACGGCGCCATCCGGGCCGAGATCCGCCTGCGCGCCGCCCGCCAGCTGTTGCGCGACACCCCCCTCAGCGTGGCCGAGATCGCGCATCGGCTGGGCTACGGCGAACCCAGCGCCTTCCACCGCGCCTTCCTGAAACAGGCCGGCATCCCGCCCGGCGCCTTCCGCCGGCTCAGCCCGCCAGCACCCACAGCCGAAAGCGCCGCGCCCCGGTGATCTCGCGCGCAAGGCCCAGCGATTGCAGCCGAAGCAGCAGCCGCTCGGCGGTGTCGCGGCTGATGCCGGCCAGCCCCTCCAGCATCGAAGCACTCAGGATCGGATGCGCCGCCAGCGCCGAGACGACGCGGGCCGGGTTCTCGCCCTTGATCCGCGCCACCGCCGCCAGCGCCCGCGCCTGCCAGTCGGCGACCCGCACCAGCTCCTGCCGCGCCTCGACCAGCCCCGCCGTCACCGCCGCCAGGTGCCGCGCCATGCGCTCGGGCGCCGGACCGCCCTCGACCCAGACCCCGCGCCCGTGCCGGCCGAAGGGCACGAAGCGCAGCGCCTCGCAGCCCTGGGCCATGTCGCGCGCGGTCCAGACCGCCGGCTCGGCCAGCACCTCGGGCGCCGACAGCCCGCAGATCCGCCAGGCCATGCGCAGCGCCGGCCCCCGCGCCAGCGGCGCCACCGCGCCCAAGCCCGTCGCCATGTCGTGAAACTCCGCCGCCGCCGCGTCGAAACTGCCGCCCGTGGGCCGCGTCGCCAGCATCTCGTCCAGCCCCGAGACCTCGGCCCGATGCAGCCCCAGAAAGCCGCGCAGGTCGGCCGGATTGCCCTGCCCCTCCAGCCGCCGCAGGCCCCAGCGCGCCAGCCGCATCGCCTCCAGGTCGGCGCCGGCCCGCGCCTCCATCAGGTCGCGGCCGATCTCCTCGCGCTCCAAGGGCGTGCCCTGCGCCCAGAGCATCGCCTCGAGCTCGATCAGCGCCAGCCGCGTCATGGCACCCGCCCGCGCCGCGTCCGGCAGCGCGGCCAGCATCCCGTCCAGCCGCCCCAGCGCCAGGCTCGCGCGCGCCAGCGCCTCGGCCAGCCCCGCCTGCGCCGCGCCCCAGGCGGCCGCGTCGAAAAGCTGGCCAGGAGCCGCTTTGCCGTGATAGGATGGGTCGGGATCGGACGGCACGCCTGCTGCCTCGCAACGCTTCATATCCGCAGAATAAGCCGATCGCGCGGACTACCGGAAGCCCCATTCAGCTGTCGGGACAGATCACCGCCACGCCGGGGAAATAGCTCTGGTAGCGGCCGCGATCCCGGGTCAGCAGCCGATAGCCCCGGATCGCGGCATGGGCACCGATATAGAAGTCCGGCAGTGGCGCCTGCCGGCTGCCGCCGCGCCGACGATAGGCGAGATAGGCCTTGCCGGCAAGGAAAGCCGCCGGCCAGGGCAGCGGCTCGCGGTGGAACACGTCCTCGGGCAGCACGGCGTCCAGCGTCTCGATGCGGCTATGCGCGACCGAGACCTCGGCATAGATCAGCGGGTTGATGACCAGCCGCGCGCCCTGCCCCAGCATCGACAGCATCCGCGCCGACCAGCCGCCCCAGCGCGGATCGTCGGTCGCAATGTCGATCAGGACATTGGCGTCGACCAGGACCGGAGTCATTCCCGGGTCAGCGCCATGATCTGGTCGGTGGAAAGCCCGGTGTCGGCGCTGCCGCGCAGGCCGGCCAGCGCCGTCTCCAGCCGGCGGCCGCGGCTGTCGCCCGCGCTATCGGCGGCGACCACGCGCACCACGCCATCGTCGCCGATCAGGAATTCGACCTCGGTCCCGGGCTGGAAACCGGCGAAATCGCGGACTTCCTGCGGGATGGTGACCTGGCCCTTGATGGTGATGCGCATGGCGATTCTCCTTGGTATTACCGCCAGTATTACCACGCGCACCCCGGCCTCGCAAGCCTTCCCCGCGGGGAAGACGGCGCGACCTTCCCCACGGGGAAGGCCCGCCCAGCAGGCCCGCCGCTCAGTCGAGGCTCTCCAGCATGGCGCGCACCGCCGCCTCCAGCCGCCGCCGGTCCACGGCGGTAAAATCGCGCGGCAGCCGGATCTCGAGCCGGCCGTTTGCGGCGGTGCATTTCGCGCTGCCCTGCGGCCGCTCGATCTGGAAGGTGGTCCGCGCCTTCCCCGCGGGGACGGTCGGGGCATGGGCGCGCGGCGCGGGCTTGGCCGCACCCTCGTCGCCGCCCTGCCCCGCATAGCGGCGCAGGATATCCAGCTCGTCCTTGATGCTGCGCGTGTCCCAGTCCTTCAGCTCGGCCCGGATCGCCGCCGCCGTGCCCGGCACCTCGTCCAGCCGCTGCGACAGCGCCAGCCCCAGCGCGCGCGGGATCTCGGGCGCATACATCAGCGTCTCGCCCAGGCCTTCCATCAGCCGGATGAAGCTGCGGATATAGCTGCGCTTCTGATAGCCGGCCGACTTGAACAGGATCGCCACCGCCTTTTCCGGGTCGTGCTCCTCGGTCATCGGGTCCATGGCGTAATGCAAGGCCAGCTGCGCCATCTCGGCAAACGAGATGTCCTTGCGCACCAGGTTCTCGTCGACCATGCGGCGATACAGGCTCTCCAGCTCGTCGCCCCGCGCCGCGATCCCGGCCGGGATCCGGCCCCAGGTTTCGGCGTCGCCGGTCTCTTCCAGCAGCTGGCGATAGGCCGACAGCCGGCGCCAGCCCTGGATCAGCTCATAGCGGCCGTCGCCCGCCGGCTCGACCCGGATCGGGTTCGACAGGCCGATGTCGCGGATCGACTCGACCAGTTCGGCCAGCTCGTAATCTGCGCCCGGGGCGCGGTCGCGGATCAGCTTGCGGGTGTCGATCGCATCCAGCGGGATCATGTCGGTGATCAACCCGGCGCGCTTCAGCCGCACATGCTCCTGCGCCAGGGCGTCGTTCTCGGCGCGGATCTGCGCCTCCAGCCGGGCACGGTCGCGCGTCGACTCGGCGGTTTCGCTGATCGCGGTCGCCATCGGGCCGCGGCGCTGCTCGCGTTCGTCCTTCCCCGCGGGGAAGTCGGCGGGCGGCTCCGCCGCCGGCTCGTCCGGCATGTCGATTTCAAAGACGCGGCGCTTGCGGCTCATGCCTCACCCTCCAGCTTGTCCCAGGCCGCGACCAGGCGCGTGCGGAACTCCTCATAGGCCTGGTCGAAAGTGGCGCGCGCCCGGCGCCAGGTGCCGCGCGTCATCTCGCGATAGTCGATCTCGTAGATCGAGGACAGGAAGCGGCCCGACTGCTCCACCGCCCGGGTCAGTTCGATCGGATGCTCGGCCATATGCTCGCCGAAGACCTGCTTGAAGGCGCCGAACATCGCCTGGTGCAGCTCGTTCGAGGGCTCATAGCGCGTCATCAGGAAGCGGATGTCGGCAAAGGCCTTGGGCAGCTTGATCTTCCCCGTGGGGAAGTTGTCGAAGCCATGCGCCAGGTCCTCCAGCGCCTCGGAGAGCTGGCCGATGAAGCTGGTGGTCGAGTCGTATTCCCAATAGCCGGGCCCCGACGGGATATAGAGCATGTCGGCGGCAAAGACCGCATTCATCGACTGGTAACCGATGGCCGGCGGGCAGTCGAACAGGATCAGGTCATAGGCGTCGTCCGCCAGGCTATCCAGGAAGCGCGACACCGCGCCGAAGAAGGTCCATTCCGGGTTCAGGTGCCGGTATTGCGCGCTGGCGAACTCGACGAAGGCGGCGTTGGCGCAGCTCGGCACGATGTCGATGGTGGACCAGGCGGTCGGCTTGATGAAATCGGCCGGGCGCAGGCTGCCCAGGCCCATGGCGCGGATCGAGGTCGGCAGCTTGCGGCGGGGCAGGGCGGTCCCCGACTCGGCGCCGGCGGCGGCATTGTTCATGCGGTCCGTCTCGCGCTCCAGGTCGCGGGCCATGATGCCCCAGACGGTATGGTCCTCGCCGACGTCGGTCAGGCCCATGGAATGGCTCAGCGTCGCCTGCGGGTCGAAGTCGACCACCAGCACGCGATAGCCGTCCAGCGCCGCGGCATGGGCGAAATGCAGCGCCACCGTCGACTTGCCGGCGCCGCCCTTGAAATTGGCGATGGCGGCGCGAAAGGCGCGCTTGCCCTCCGGGCGATAGGGCATCAGCGTCTTGCGGTTGATCCGCACCCGCCGGCGCAGCTCGTTGATCTCGTCCAGCGAGAACCAACGCTGGCGGCCGTCCTCCTCGACTTCCCCGAGGGGAAGGTTCGGGTCGGCGGCCAGCTTGCCGCGAAAGGTCGACTGGTTGATGCGAAAGATCAGCTCGGCCACCTCCCAGCTCGAGAACCGCCGCAGGGTCTTCTCACTGGCCGGGCTGAAGGTCTGGCGCCGGATCCAGCCCTGCATCTTCAGCGATTGCGCCTGCAGCTTGGCGAGGTCTTCATGCGTATACATAGGATGCCTGTATTTATTAGGACGCAGATTTCGTTCCAATCCGCTTTTACGCCGGATTTGCGCTTTTGGCAAAAGCCGTTTTAACTGAAAGCGTCAAAGCCCGGAAAACCCGCGATTTCCAGCCCCTGCCGGCCGAATCGCCCAAGCCCCCGGCGCCGCGCAGCACGCCGATCCCGCGGACGAAAAGGGGGACGCAGCGTCCGCTTCGCCGCCCGATTGGGGGACAAAAGCCCCGCATAGAGGGACGCCCAACGAGTCCCCCTATACCATTGATACCGTTTTTTCTTTGATGATTTGGGCTGCAATTCCGCTCCGCCGGCAAAGCGCTTGACAGAATCGGCGAACAGGACGCAAATGAGCTCCAGATGGCGAAAAGCGTTTCAGACGACAGCAGATCGTCGGCGCCATCCCGGGGTCACCGTCAAAAGGCGGGACTTCTGCGAGCAGTGAATGAAGGCATCCGGCACCAGCCGGGGACAGGACGAGCCATGCAGGTGATCCGCGCCGTCGGTCGTGAGGCCGCGGCCAAGAAATATGATTTGCTCAGCGCGATGATGGCGCATGGGCTCGCCGGCGACAAGCATCGCCAGCGGCTGATCCTGCGCCTGATGGTCCTCATCACCACGCGCTACAACTGGCAGCGCGACGAACTGACCATCGGCCAGCGCGAGATCGCCCGGCTGTGGTGCGTCGACGAACGCACGGTGAAACGCGAGATGGCCAAGCTGCGCGCGCTCGGCTGGCTCGAGATCAAGCAGCAGGGCGCGCGCGGCCGCGTCTCGGTGCTGGGGCTGAACCTCGACCGCATCCTGCTGGACACCAAGCCGGAATGGGACAACATCGGCCCCGATTTCGTCGCCCGCATCGGCGGCGAGAGCGCGCCTCCCGCCAGCAATGTCGTGCCGTTGCACCGCGCCGAACCGGCCCTGCCGGCCGAACCCGGCAGCCTCTGGGGCGAGGCCCGGGCGCGGCTCGCCGAAGAGGATCGCGCGCTGTTCGACGCCTGGTTCGCCGGCCTGACCGAGGCGGGCGTCGCCGGCGACTGCCTGACGCTCTTTGCCCCCAGCCGCTTTCACGCCAGCTATGTCGAGACGCATCTGATCGAGCGGCTGCGCATCGCCGTGCGCCGCAGCGACGGCCGCATCGCGAAAGTGCGCGTGCTGGGTCCGTGAGCCGCTCAGGCCTCGTCCAGCCGCCAGCGGGCCAGGGGCAGGTGCGTGGTCAGCCCCTGCAGGCTGTCGATCAGCACCAGCTCGTCGACATGCCAATGGATCGGCGGCACCAGCCGCAGCGATTCCGGCAGCGCCCGGCCATAGGCGGCGGTGACATGGGGCGTGACATACATCGCCGGCAAGGGCCAGCCGGAAGGCGCGAAGCGGCGGCGGATGGCACGGGCCAAGGCGTTCGGCGTCGCCTCCTGGCCGCGGGTGGTAAACACCAGCGGCCGGCGCCGCGCCGCGCGGCTGCCGAAATTGGCGATGCGGTCGAAGGTGATGTCGAAGGCGGGAAAGCGGAAATCCTGCATCGGCCGGCTCAGGAACCCGGCCAGCGCCGCATCGACGATCTCGGCTTCGGCGACCATCTGGATGGTCATGTGCAGCACCCGCCGCCGCAAGGGCGCGGACATGCCGCTGAGGCGCCAGACCTCGGCCATGCGCGCCGCCACCGGCTCGGGCGGCACGGCGGCGAAGAAGATCTTGTGCGCGGGCCCGGCCGGGGGGAGCGGCTGCGACTTGTCCATGAACATGACGATTCCTCTCTGGCTGACCTCCAATATTAGAACATAACCAGAACAAACGCCAGCACTGCGCCGCGTCTTTCTTTCTTGTCCAAATATCCCGGGGGTCCGGGGGCAGCGCCCCCGGCCGCTTGCGCGCCGCCGGGACTCAGCCTTCCGGCATATGCCAATGCGCGCATTTCGCGGTCTGGCCCAGGCCCGGGTTCAGGCTGTTCGTCGGGTCGAGCCGGCGATAGAACTCCGCGAGCGCGGGCTTGGCCTGATAGAGATGGCCGACATTGTGCTCGGCCGGATACTCGGCGCCGCGCGCGTCCAGCAGGCGCCACATGGCGTGCTCGACCGCCAGGCAGTCCTCGCCCTTCTTCACCGCGTAATCCTGGTGGAAGACATGGCAGAAGAAATGCCCGTAATAGAGCTTCCTGGCGAGTTTCGCGTCCAGTTCGGGCGGCAGCCGTTCCAACCAGTCGCGGCTGTTGCGGGGCAGGGCGATGTCCAGCGCCACGATGTCCTCGACCTCGCGGGCATGGATGGCGCGATAGCGCACCGCGGCGCCGGCCACGGCGAAACGGTGCAGGAAGGCGGCCCGGCCCTCCTCGGGCGTGCATTCGAACATGGCGCCGCTGGCCGAGGGGAAGACCGCGCCAAGATGGGCGCGCGCCTCGGCGATGCCGGCCCCGCCCATGCGCAACAGCAGGTGATGCTCGTAACGGTCGCGAAAGCCGTTCATCCGCGCCGGCAGGTGCTGCGGCATCAGCGCGGCGATGCCCTGCGCCAGCCGGTCCGACAGCGTGCTGCCCAGGCCCAGCCGCTCGGTCAGCGCGTCGATCCGCGCCTTGGCGGCGAAAAGCGCGGGCATGCGGTCGGGGCCGGCGTGGCGGATGAACAGGAAGGTGTCCTTGCCGTATTTCGCCGCGATATCATAGGCATCGCGGTGGATGTATTCGCCGGCGATCGGCAGGTTGGCGAAATGCGCCAGCATGTGACGGCGCAGCGCGGTCAGCTCGTCCGGGTCGTTGCTGCCGATATAGAAGACGGCGCTGTCCGTCTCGGCCGCGAATGTATCCAGCCGCACGGCAAAGACCGCGAGCTTGCCGGCGCAGCCGGCGCTTTCGCGCAGCCGGCGCGGATCGGCATTGAAGCGGGCCGGGGTCGGGGCCGCGATGTCGCGGACATGGTCGGCATAGTCGCGGTCCGAGGCCCAGGCCTCGGTCGGCGAGGGCAGGGGCAGTTCGCCCGATTCGACGCGGGCGAGGATCTGTTCCGGCGTATCGCCCAGGTCGAGGCCCAGGTGGTTGACCAGCGCGACGGAACCGTCGGCGCGCACCTCGGCATAAAGCGTCAGCTCGGTATAGGCCGGGCCGCGCTGGACCAGGGCGCCGCCGGAATTGTTGCAGATGCCGCCCAGAACCGAGGCGCCGATGCAGCTGGAGCCGATGACCGAATGCGGCTCGCGTCCCAGCGGGCGCAGGCGCTTTTCCAGCGCGTCCAGCGTGGCGCCGGGCAGGCACAGCACCTGCGCGCCGCCGTCGATCAGGTGGATGCCCTTCAGCCGCATGACCGAGATCAGCACGATCTCGCGGTCGTAGTCATCGCCCCAGGGGGTCGAGCCGCCGGTCAGCCCGGTATTCGCGGCCTGCAGGATCACCGCCCGGCCGGCGGCGACGGCGGCATTGAGCACGCGCCACATCTCGATGAGCGAGCCCGGGCGCACCACGCAGGCGACCGGCCCGCCGCCATAGCGAAAGCCGCGGGTGAAGCGGCGCGTGGCGCGTGGCGCGGTCAGCACATGCGCCGGCCCGACGATCTGGCGCAGCTGCTCCAGGAGGGCGGCGCGCGCGGTGGGGACGGGTGCGGTCATGGTCTGGCTCCGGGTCGTCGCCGGTCCGTGGTAAAGTCAGTTGACCATTGCCGTCAACCGGGAAAACCGATTGCACCAGGACCGATGCTGCGGTTAGCTTGACCTGCCGGCGCGGGGCCGGGGCAGGGGGCGCGGCATGGGCGACGAGAACCGGACGGCGGCCGAGGCTACGGCGCGCCATATCGAGGATCTGATCCTCGAGGGCTCGCTGCGGCCGGGCGATCCGCTGCTGGCCGAGCGCGAGCTGGCGCTGCGGCTCGAGGTCTCGCGCCCGACGCTGCGCCAGGGGCTGAAGCTGCTGGAGCAGCGCGGCCTGTTGGTCGCGGATCCCGGCGGCGGGCGCCGGGTGGCGCCGCTTGCGACCAGCTTCACCGATCCGCTGGTCGCGCTGATGGCCTCGCGCGTCGAGGTGGTCGAGGACTATCTGGAACTGCGCGCCACGCTGGAGGGCATGGCGGCGGGCCTGGCCGCGCGCCGCGCCAGCGACCTGGACCGCGAGACCCTGGCCGGCTGCATGCGGCGCATCGAGGCCGCCCACGATGCCGCCGACCCGCGCGCCGAGGCCGAGGCGGATGTCGATCTGCATGTCGCGCTTTACGAGGCCAGCCACAATGTCGTGCTGCTGCAGATCATGCGGGCGCTGTCGGGGATGCTGCGGCGCGGCGTGTTCCACAACCGCGACAAGCTCTATGCCCGGGCCGAGGTGCGCGAGGTGCTGCGGCGCCAGCACCGTGCCATCCATGACGGCGTGATGGCGCGCGACCCGCTGGCGGCCTCGGCCGCGGCCGAGGCGCATATGCGCTATACCCGCCAGGCGCTGGCCGAGATCGCCGCCGCCGAGGCGCGGCTGGACGTGTCGCTGCGCCGGATCGAGGGCGGCAGCCTGACCCCGCGCTGAGCCGGCTTTGCCGGGCGCCGCTTCCATGCCATGATGGCCCTGCAATCAGGGAGGGAACGCGGATGGACAGGCTCGACGCCCGGCTCGATGCGCTCGAAGGCCGGCTGATCGCGCATCGCCGGCTGCTGGCGCAGCTTCTGGCGCTGTCGCCGCCGGGCTTGCGCGCGGCGCTGCTGGAATGGCTGGAGGATCGCGAGATCATGCCGGACGGGCAGGAGGATCCCGGCGCGCTGGACCCCGAGGGCGCGGCGCTGGAGCTGGCGCTGTCGGACGAGATGCGGCTGATCCATGCCGCCCTGACCAGCGCGCGGGAGACGAGCGGGCAGGAGACAAAAACATATTAACTTTTCGCCTCGGATCGCGTATTGCGGCGCACGTTACCGCTAACATAGCCGGTTGGCCGGCGCGGTGACGCAAGGGACTTTGCTTGGGAGGAGATTTGATGAACGCGGTTGAACCCGTTTATGGCACCCCGGTGCTGCTCATGATTGCGGCGGGCGCGGTCCTGCTGCTTCTGGTCCTGATCATGCGCTTCCGGCTGCATGCCTTCGTGGCGCTGGTGCTGGTCAGCCTGGTCACGGCCATGATCGCCGGCATCCCGATGGGTAAGGTCATTTCGACGCTGCTCGAGGGCTTCGGCTCGACGCTGGCGACGGTGGCGCTGCTCGTGGGCTTCGGCGCGATGATCGGCCGGCTGCTGGAGGTCACCGGCGGCGCGCAGGTGCTGGCCGACCGGCTGATCAACCAGTTCGGCGCCGAGCGCGCGCCGCTGGCCCTGGGCGTGGCCTCGCTGCTGTTCGGCTTTCCGATCTTCTTCGACGCCGGGCTGGTGGTCATGCTGCCGATCATCTTCAGCGTGGCGCTGCGCTTCGGCGGCTCGGTGCTGCTTTACGCGCTGCCGGCGGCCGGGGCCTTCGCGGTCATGCACGCCCTGGTGCCGCCGCACCCCGGCCCGGTCGCGGCCGGCGACCTGCTGGGCGCGGACATCGGGCTTCTGCTGATCGTCGGGCTGGTGGTGGCGATCCCGACCTGGTTCCTGGGCAGCTATCTGTTCAGCAAATGGGCCGGGCATCGCTTCGTGCTGCCGGTGCCCCAGATCCTGGGCGCGACCGAGGCGAAGCACGACCGCGTGCCGCCCAGCTTCGGCACGGTGCTGTTCGTGCTGCTGCTGCCGCTGGCGCTGATCTTCCTGAACACCGGGCTGAACACGCTGGCGACCATGGGCGCGATCGATGCCGAGGCGGGCTGGGTCACGGTGCTGCGGCTGATCGGCCAGACCTCGGTGGCGCTGCTGATCACCGTCATCGCCGCCATGGCGCTGCTGGGCAAGGGCCGCGACGCGGCCGAGGTCGAGAAGCTGATGGACGGCGCGCTGGGGCCGATCTGCGCCATCATCCTGGTGACTGGCGCCGGCGGCATGTTCGGCGGCGTCTTGCGCGCCAGCGGCATCGGCCAGGCCCTGGCCGGTAGCCTCGACAGCGTCGGCATGCCGCTGATCGTCGCGGCCTTCGTGATCGCGACCGCGCTGCGGGTGGCGCAGGGCTCGGCCACGGTGGCGCTGACCACCACCGCCGGGCTGATCGCGCCGACCGTCGCCGCGACCACCGGCCTGTCCGAACTGGACCGCTGCTTCCTGGTCATCGCCATCGCCGGCGGCGCGACCGTGCTGAGCCATTTCAACGATTCGGGCTTCTGGCTGGTCGGGCGCTTTCTGAACATGGACGAAAAGACCACGCTGAAGACCTGGACGGTGATGGAGACGCTGCTGGGCGGCATCGCCTTCGGCTTTGCCCTGCTGGGCTGGTGGCTGCTGTGAGCGCGCCGATGCATATCGTCGTCATGGGCGTGTCCGGCAGCGGGAAAAGCACCACCGGCGGCGCGCTGGCCGAGGTGCTGGGCTGGCGCTTCATCGAGGGCGACAGCTTCCACCCGCGCGCCAATGTCGAGAAGATGGCGGCCGGCATCCCCCTGACCGACGCGGACCGCGCGCCCTGGCTGCAGGCGCTGGCGGCGGAGTTCGCCCGCAATGAGGCGGCCGGGGAAAGCTCGGTCATGGGCTGTTCGGCGCTGAAGCGCAGCTATCGCGACATCCTGCGCAGCGGCGCGCCCCGGGTGCGGTTCCTGCATGTGCATGGCACGCGGGCCATCCTGGAAGAGCGGCTGGCGCATCGCGAGGGGCATTTCTTCCCGGCGAAGCTGCTCGATTCGCAGCTTGCGACGCTGGAGATGCTGGGCCCGGACGAGGACGGCGTCGTCGTCGACATGGCGCTGCCGGTCGAGGAGCAGGTCGCGCTGGCCCTGCGCCTGTTGGGGCTGACGTCGCAGGCGGCGTGACGGACCCGACATGGCCCGCGCCGCGTTGGGCCCTGTCACCTGGGCCCCGTCACTTGGGCCATGTCCACCACGAGGAGAGCCGAGATGAGCTGGAACCCCGCGCTTGAGCCAGGTTGCCCCGATGCGATCGGCATCGACCAGATCGAGACCCTGATCGTGCCACGCTCGCGCGATCTGGGCGGTTTCGAGGTGCGCCGGGCGCTGCCCGCGCCGCGCCGCCAGATGGTCGGGCCGTTCATCTTTTTCGACCAGGCCGGGCCGGCCGAGTTCCTGACCGGGCAGGGCGTCGACATCCGCCCGCATCCGCATATCGGCCTGGGCACCGTCACCTATCTGTATCGCGGCGATTTCCACCACCGCGACAGCATCGGCAGCGACCAGGTCATCCTGCCCGGGGCGGTGAACTGGATGGTGGCCGGCAAGGGCGTCAGCCATTCCGAGCGCACCTCGACCCAGGGCCGGGCGGGCCCGCACAGCCTGTTCGGCATCCAGACCTGGATCGCGCTGCCCGAGGACCGCGAGGACATGGACCCGACCTTCGAGCATCACGGCAAGGACACGCTGCCCCGGATCGAGGCCGAGGGCGTCGAGGCCAGGCTGATCCTGGGCCATGCCTATGGCGAGCGGGCGCCGGTGACGCTGTATTCGGACACCTTCTACCTGGACGTGGTCCTGCAACCCGGCGCGCGCTTCCCGCTGCCGGACGATCACGAGGACCGCGGGCTCTACATCACCCAGGGCTCGGTCGGCATCGCCGGGCAGGAATTCGAGGCCGGGCGGATGATGGTGTTCCGCCCCGGCGACCGCATCACTGTGGCTGCCGGGCCTCGGGGCGCGCGGCTGATGGCGCTGGGCGGGGCGACGATGAACGGGCCGCGCTATATCTGGTGGAATTTCGTGGCCTCGTCGCGCGAGCGGATCGAACATGCCAAGGCGGAATGGCGCGCGGCCGACTGGGGGCAGGGGCTGTTCGACCTGCCGCCGACCGACCGCGACGAATTCATCCCGCTGCCGGATCGCTAGGAAGGCGGCACAGGTGTCGAACGCGGCGGTCGCGGCTGGGCCCTGCCGGTGGATGAGCAGCGGTGCGAAGGATGATCCAGCGAGGTCGGGCCGGCTGAACGGGCGGAGGCGCCAACGGCTCTGCGGGGGGGCTATGAAGGCCGGTTTTGCTCGGCTATGTTCAGGAAATCTCCAGACTTCCCGACGCTTGAACCACCCGCAGCCAAGCCCGACGGAACGCCCCGCCATGATGCCCAGCCCGACCGGTGTGCCGGTCCAGACGCCCGAGATGGAACCGCCGCAGCGCATTCTCTTCGTCGAGGATGACCGCAAGCTCAGCGCTTTCCTGTGCCGCCTGCCCGCGGCCGCGAGCCCGTCGCAGGATGGTGCGGCGCGGCAGATCGGCTTCGACGGCTGGCTGCTGGACCTCGACGCCCGCGTGCTGCGGGACGCGCGGGGCAGGGCGCAGAGCCTGACCACGCAGGAGTTCAACCTGCTCAGCGTGCTGGCGCAGCGGCCCGGCCGGGTGCTGAGCCGCGACCAGCTGCTGGACCTGACCGTCAGCCGCAACTGGGCGCCCTATGACCGCTCGGTCGATGTGATGATCGGCACGACCGCGCCGCTGGTGCTGAAACTGGTGCGCCGCTGGCTTGTTCGATGCCGTTGCCCGACGCCTGGATGACTGCGGTGCCGCTCTGCGGTGCTTGGGGAAAGACAGGGAGCGGTCGGCGGGATGATGCTTGCCCGGCGTCCGCATGATTCCGATCCGTTTCTTGACATGAGGGGTCCGAGGTTGCCTTATACTCCCCACCTCACAAGAGGCCGGACATGGCTGAGAGCATCCAGAAGGAGGACTGGGAACGCTTTCGCGCCTTGGGGAGCGTGCCCCCAAGCATTCGCGAAATCGTGCTCAGGTCTTGGGTCAGATCACGGGACAGCGTCGGGCTGAGGGGGCTGAAATGCGCGCCCTCGGTCGCGGATGACGAATTGCGCGCCATCCGTCAGCGCAACCACCGGCTGCGGCGGGCGGCGCGGGATGCGGTGGCGCGGGCGGGCTACATGCTGGACGGCGCCGGGGCCATGCTGCTGCTCTGCGACCGGTCGGGCATGGTGCTGGACGCCACCGGCGACGCCCGTGTCCGGTCCCGAGGCGCGGAAAACCACCTGCATCCGGGCGGGCGCTGGGACGAGCGCGCCATCGGCACCAATGCGATCGGCACCGCGCTGCATCTGGGCCAGCCCGTCAGCATCGCCGGGGTCGAGCATTTCTGCGAAGAGATCCAGCGCTGGTCCTGCGCCGCGGCTCCGGTTCGCGACCCCATGACAAAGCGTATCCTGGGCGCGGTCGATATCTCGGCGCCTTCGGATGAAAACCTGCGCCAAGGTGCGGCGCTGTCGGTCAGCCTGGCCATGCAGATCGAGGACGCGCTGCGTCTGCTGGGCCTGCAGGAGCACCAGATCCTGATCGACCGCTTGCTGGCGCGGCGCGGGCGCGGCGGCGAGGAGCTGCTGCTTCTGGACCGCTACGGCAACCGGGTCTGGGCCAGCGAGAACTTCGCCCGCATCGAAGAGCGCATCAGCGCCGGCGGGCGCGTGCTGGATGAGCTTGCCGCCAGCCCCGCCCCGGGCGATGAAAGCGATCCCCGCGCGCTGGCCGGGCGGATGCGCGAGGCGCTGCCCGAGGCCGATGTGAACCTGATCTCGGAAAACGGCGAGGCCCTGGGGCTGATGCTGGCCTTTGCCAGCCAGCGTCCGCGCCAGGCCGCGGCGCAGGCCGGGCTTGCCGCCATCGCCGAAACCGGCCCGGCGCTGGCCGCGATCTGCGCCGAGGCGCTGGAGCTGGTGAAAAGCGGGGTTCCCCTGCTGATCAAGGGCGCGGTCGGCAGCGGCAAGGAAACCCTGGCCCGCGCGCTGCATGCCGCGGGTCCGCTGGCGCAACTGCCGCTGGAGGTGGTGGATTGCAGCCTGCTGGATGCCGAGGGCCTGCGCGCAGCGCAGGGCGGTCTTGCCGGTGCGGCGGGCGGCATGCTGGCCCGGCTGGCCGAAACCGGGGGCACGCTGGTTCTGGACGAGCCGGCCGAGACGCCGCTCGGGGTGCAGGCGCTGCTGGCCCAGGCGCTGGCACATCTGGGCCGCGAATCCGGGGTGCCGGTGCAGTTCATCAGCCTGTCCTCGGTCCCGCTGTCCGAGCGCCTGGCGGCCGGCGCGCTGCGGGCGGATCTGCATTTCCGCCTGTCCGGCGCCGTCCTGCGCCTGCCGGCCCTGGCCGAGCGCCGGGCCGACCTGGAGCCGCTGGCAAGACGGTTCTCGGACCTGTATTCGGACCGGCGCAAGGGCAGCGTCCTGCGCTTTACCCCCGCCGCCATGCTGCGCCTGCAGACCCATGGCTGGCCGGGAAACCTGCGCGAATTGCGCAATCTGATCGAGGCGCTGTCGGCCACCTCGTTCAGCCGGCTGATCGACGTGGCCGACCTGCCGCAGGCCATCGCGCAGGGGCCGGGCAAGGCGCGCGACGACACCCTGCGCGATCGCGAGCGGGCCGAGATCCTGGATGCCCTGGCGCAATGCGGCGGCAATATGACCGAGACGGCGCGGCGGCTGGGGATCTCGCGCTCGACGCTGTATCTCAAGCTGGAACAATACGGCGTGCCGCGCAGCCGTCGCGGCTGAGCCTTCCGCGCTGCGGCGCTGCGTCCGCAGCATGTCCGATGCACTGTCCGAAAACCGGACAACACGGGCGCCGGCCGGCACGACATCCTGACCCTACGCCACGGGGAGGTGGCGCAATGGGAGGAGCAAACCGTGCCATTGGACAAATCCAACAATCGAAAAGTGCAGGTGCTGGGCATCGACGCCGGCGGCACCATGACCGACACGTTCTTCGTGGACAGCGACGGCGATTTCGTCGTCGGCAAGGCGCAATCGACGCCGCAGAACGAGGCGCTCGGCCTGATCGCCAGCGCCAGGGAGGGGCTGGATCACTGGGGGCTGTCGCTGAAGGATGCGCTGTCCGAAATCCAGACCGGCGTCTATTCCGGCACCGCGATGCTGAACCGCGTCGTGCAGCGCAAGGGCCTGCGTTGCGGCCTGATCGTCAATGCCGGGATGGAGGATTTCCACCGCATGGGCCGCGCGATCCAGGCCTATCTGGGCTTTGCCTATGAGGACCGCATCCACCTGAACACGCATTACTACGACGAGCCGCTGGTGCCGCGCCACCTGACGCGCGGCGTCATGGAGCGGGTGGACATGTCCGGCACCGTGGTCATCCCGCTGCGCGAGGATACCGCCCGCCAGGCGGCCCGCGACCTGATCGCGCAGGATGTCGAGGGCATCGTGATCTCGCTGCTGCACAGCTATCGCAACCCGGGCCATGAGCGCCGGGTGCGCGATATCGTGCAGGAGGAAGTGGATGCGTCGGGCAAGAGCATCCCGGTCTTTGCCTCGACCGATTATTATCCGGTGCGCAAGGAAACGCACCGCACCAACACCACGATCCTGGAGGCCTATGCCGCCGAGCCCTCGCGCCAGACGCTGAGCAAGATCACCTCGGCCTTCAAGGAGAACGGCTCGAAATTCGATTTCCGGGTCATGGCGACGCATGGCGGAACCATCTCGTGGAAGGCCAAGGAACTGGCGCGCACCATCGTCTCGGGTCCGATCGGCGGCGTGATCGGCGCCAAATACCTGGGCGAGGTGCTGGGCTATTCCAACATCGCCTGTTCGGATATCGGCGGCACCTCGTTCGACGTGGCGCTGATCACCCAGAACGAACTGACGATCCGCAACGACCCCGACATGGCGCGGCTGGTGCTATCGCTGCCGCTGGTGGCGATGGATTCGGTCGGCGCGGGCGCCGGTTCGTTCATCCGGCTGGACCCCTATACCAAGGCGATCAAGCTGGGCCCGGACAGCGCCGGTTATCGCGTCGGCGTCTGCTGGGCTGAGTCGGGGATCGAGACGGTCACCATCTCGGACTGCCATGTCATCCTGGGCTATCTGAACCCCGACAATTTCCTGGGCGGGCAGGTCAAGCTGGACCGTGAACGCGCCTGGAACGCGATGAAGGAGCAGATCGCCGACCCGCTGGGCCTCTCGGTCGAGGATGCGGCGGCGGGCGTCATCGAACTGCTGGACAGCGACCTGCGCGACTATCTGCGCTCGATGATCTCGGGCAAGGGCTCGACACCGGGCAACTTCGTCTGCTTCAGCTATGGCGGCGCCGGCCCGGTCCATACCTATGGCTATACCGAGGGACTGGGCTTCGAGGACGTGATCGTGCCGGCCTGGGCGGCGGGCTTTTCCGCCTTCGGCTGCGCGGCGGCGGATTTCGAATACCGCTATGACAAGTCGCTGGACATCAACATCGCCGAGGATGCCTCGGCCGACCTGAAGGTCACGCAGGCCGAAACCCTGCAAGCCGCCTGGGAAGAGCTGAAGGAGCGCGTGCTCGAGGAATTCGAGATCAACGGCTACACCGCCGACCGCGTGCAACTGCAGCCGGGTTTCCGGATGCAATATCGCGGCCAGCTGAACGACCTGGAAATCGAAAGCCCGATCCTGCACGCCCATTCCGCCGGGGATTGGGACAAGCTGGTCGAGGCCTTCAACGATACCTATGGCCGGGTCTATGCCGCCTCGGCCCGATCGCCCGAGCTGGGCTATTCGGTGACCGGCGCGATCATGCGCGGCACGGTGCCGATCCCGAAGCCGAAGATCCCGAAAGAGCCCGAGGCCGGCCCCACCCCGCCCGAGGAGGCCAAGCTCGGCACGCGCAAGTTCTATCGGCACAAGCAATGGGTCGATGCCCAGCTTTACCGGATGGAGGCACTGCAGCCTGGCAACCGCATCACCGGCCCCGCCGTGATCGAATCCGACGCGACGACCTTCGTGGTGCCGGGCGGTTTCGAGACGTTCCTGGACGGTCACCGCCTGTTCCACCTGAAAGAAGTCTGATTTCCCGGGGAGGAAACATCATGAACATGCAATCCAAAGTCGAGACGCGCGGCATCGTCCGCGGCGGCGAGACGCTGAAGCAGCACCGCGACCGGCTGATGGAGGCCACCAAGCGGACGAAACATTACGCCGGCCTCGACCGCCTGGAGCTGCGCGACAGCGATCCGATCAAATACAACAAGCTGTTCTCGCGGCTGCGGGCCGGGGTGGTCGATGCGCGCGAGACCGCCAAGAAGATCGCCGCCTCGCCCATCGTCGAGCAGGAGGGCGAGCTGTGCTTCACCCTCTACAACGCGGCGGGCGATTCGATCCTGACCTCGACCGGCATCATCATCCATGTCGGCACCATGGGCGCGGCGATCAAATACATGATCGAGAACGGCTGGGAGCATAACCCCGGCATCAAGGACAAGGACATCTTCTGCAACAACGACAGCCTGATCGGCAATGTCCACCCCTGCGACATCCACACCATCGTGCCGATCTTTCACGAGGGCGAGCTGATCGGCTGGGTCGGCGGCGTCACCCATGTGATCGACACCGGCTCGGTCGGGCCGGGCTCGATGTCCACCGGCCAGGTGCAGCGTTTCGGCGACGGCTATTCCATCACCTGCCGCAAGATCGGCGAGAACGACGAGTTGAAGCGCGACTGGCTGCATGAAAGCCAGCGCATGGTGCGCACCACCCGTTACTGGATGCTGGACGAACGCACCCGCGTCGCCGGCTGCCACATGATCCGCAAGCTGGTCGAGGAGGTGATCGCGGACGAGGGCATCGAGGCCTATTGGAAATTCGCCTATGAATCGGTCGAGCATGGCCGCATCGGCCTGCAGGCCCGCATCAAGGCGATGACCATTCCCGGCAAGTACCGGCAGGTGGGCTTCGTGGACGTGCCCTATGCGCATGACGACGTGCGGGTGCCGTCCGATTTCGCCAAGGTCGACACGATCATGCACACGCCCTCCGAGATCACCATCCGCCCGGACGGCACCTGGCGGCTGGATTTCGAGGGCTCGTCCCGCTGGGGCTGGCACACCTACAACGCGCATCAGGTCAGCTTCACCTCGGGCATCTGGGTGATGATGACGCAATCGCTGATCCCGACCGAGATGATCAACGACGGCGCCGCCTACGGCACCGAGTTCCGCCTGCCCAAGGGCACCTGGATGAACCCCGACGACCGCCGCGTCGCCTTCAGCTATAGCTGGCACTTCCTGGTCAGTTCCTGGACGGCGCTGTGGCGCGGCCTCAGCCGGGCCTATTTCGGGCGCGGCTACCTGGAAGAGGTGAACGCGGGCAATGCCAATACCTCGAACTGGCTGCAAGGCGGCGGCTTCAACCAGTATGACGAGATCCATGCCGTGAACTCGTTCGAATGCGCGGCGAACGGCGTCGGCGCCACCGCCCACATGGACGGCATCAGCCATGCCGCCGCGGTCTGGAACCCCGAAGGCGACATGGGCGACATGGAGATCTGGGAACTGGCCGAGCCGCTGGTCTATCTGGGCCGGCAGATCAAGGCCAGCTCCGGCGGGGCCGGCAAGTATCGCGGCGGCTGCGGCTTCGAAAGCCTGCGCATGGTCTGGAACGCCAAGGACTGGACGATGTTCTTCATGGGCAACGGCCATATCAGTTCCGACTGGGGGCTGATGGGCGGCTATCCCGCCGCCTCGGGCTATCGTTTCGAGGCGCATGACACCCGGCTCAAAGAGATCATCGCCGAGGGCGGCGCCATCCCGCATGGCGGCGACACCGACCCCGAGCACCCGGTCTGGGAGGCGATGCTGCCCGACGCGCGGATCAAGCGCGACAAGCAGGCCATCACCACCGAGGCCATGTTCAAGGACTATGACCTTTATCTGAACTACATGCGCGGCGGGCCGGGCTTCGGCGATCCCCTGGACCGCGAGCCGCAGAAGGTGGTCGATGACGTGAACGGCGGCTATCTGCTGCCCCGCTTTGCCGAAAGCGTCTATGGCGTGGTGCTGGCGGCCGCCGGAGACGGGCTGCAAGGCGTCGATCAGGCCGCGACCACGGCCCTGCGCAAGCGGATCCGCAAGCAGCGGCTGGAGGAATCGGTGCCGACCCAGGACTGGATGGCGGGCGAGCGCAAGCGCATCCTGGCCAAGGAGGCCGGCGTGCATGTCCAGCAGATGTTTGCCGCGTCGTTCAAGCTCGGCCCGCGCTTCGAGCAGCAGTTCCGCAGCTTCTGGGACCTGCCGGCCGATTGGCGGCTGATGGAAGCGGATCTGCCGATCCCCTCCTACGGGCGCGAATACTCGATGGATATCTCCGAGCTTCCCGATGTGAAGACGGTGCAATTCGTCGAGGAATGACCGCCCCGGCTGCGCCCGTCCCCCCTTGGGCGCAGCCGACCCTTTCAAGGCCCATCCAATGGAGGAACAGATGGCCTATACCAAAGCCAAGATCAAAGACCTGGTGGACGGCAAGATCGACCGCGACACCCTGCACACCATGCTTTCGACCCCCAAGGACAAGGAACGCTTCCAGATCTATCTGGAGATCCTGCAGGAACAGGTCGAATGGGACGATCCGATCATCCTGCCGCTGGGGCCCAAGCTCTATATCGTGCAGCGCAAATCCGACAGGAAATGGATCATCCGCAGCCAGGCCGGGCACGATTTCTGCGAATGGGACCAGAACTGGAAACTGCACGCCCGTGTCCGCGTGCGCGAGACCGCCGCGCAGATGGAGGAGCTTTATCCCCGGCTGATGGCGCCCTCGCCGGAATGGCAGGTGATCCGCGAATATTTCTGTCCGATCTCGGGCGACCTGCTGGATGTCGAGGCGCCGACGCCGTGGTATCCGGTGATCCACGACTTCGAGCCCGATATCGAGGCGTTCTACAAGGACTGGCTGGGGCTGCCGGTCCCGGAACGCGCCTGAGCCGCCGATCCCGATCCGCAAAGGGGGTGGCCATGGCGACATGGCCACCCCGGCAATGTCCGAAAATCGGACAGGCAAGGCGCGGCGAAACCGGGTAGTCTTGTGCCAGCCATGTCTAGCAGGAGAGCATCAAATGAAAGCTCTGGTCTATCAAGGTCCTGGTCGCAAGGAATGGGTCGAGAAACCAAGACCCGACATCCAGAAACCCACCGACGTGATCGTGCGGGTGACGAAAACCACGATCTGCGGCACCGACCTGCATATCCTCAAGGGGGACGTGCCCGCGGTGACCCCGGGGCGCACGCTGGGCCATGAGGGTGTTGGCATCGTCGAGGACGTGGGCGAAGCCGTCGCCAATTTCAAACCCGGCGATGCGGTGCTGATTTCCTGTGTCACCTCCTGCGGGCGCTGCGCCAATTGCAAGCGCCAGCTTTACGCGCATTGCGCCGATGGCGGCTGGATCCTTGGACACAGGATCGACGGCACCCAGGCCGAATACGTCCGCATCCCGCATGGCGACAATTCGCTTTATCCGATTCCCGAAGGGGTGGATGAAGAGGCGCTGGTGATGCTGTCCGACATCATGCCCACCGGCATGGAGATCGGCGTTCAGGCCGGTCGGGTGAAGCCGGGCGATACCATTGCCATCGTCGGCGCCGGTCCTGTCGGCATGTCGGTGCTGCTGACCGCGCAATTCTACGCGCCGGAACGCATCATCATGATCGACATGGACCCGGCGCGGCTGGAGCTGGCGCTGCAATTCGGTGCGACCGACGTGATCCGGGTCGGCGACGGCGATGCGGTCGCCAGCGTGATGGAGCTGACCGGCGGGCAGGGTGTCGATGTCGCGATCGAGGCGGTGGGTATCCCGGCAACCTTCGACATCTGCCAGAAGATCGTCTCGGCCGGGGGCAATATCGCCAATGTCGGCGTGCACGGCAAACCCGTGCAGCTTCACATCGAGGAGCTGTGGATCAAGAACATCAACATCGCCATGGGTCTGGTCTGCACCAATACCACGCCGATGCTGCTGAAGACGCTCCGGTCGGGGCGGGTGGATCCCGGCAAGCTGGTGACGCACCGCTTCAAGCTGGACGAGATCCTGCAGGCCTATGACGTCTTCGCCAATGCCGCGCGCGAAAAGGCCATGAAGGTCATCCTCAGCGCCTGAGCGCGTTCATGGGCGACATGGGGCGCGGAACGCCCTGATTCAGGCGATGTCGTCCGGCATCAGGTTCGTGCCAAGCTGGTCTCCCTTGCAGAGACCAGCTCGGATCACGCTCAGCGCCAGAACGGCCTAGGCGATCGCCGAGTTGCGGACCGGGCGCGTCCAGATCTCCTCGGCGAGCGCGCCGGCCCGGATCATGTCGGTCAGCACGTTCTTCTGGATCTTGCCGGTCGCGGTCATCGGATAGCTCTCGACGATGAACCATTTCTCCGGTGTCTTCTGCGGAGACAGGTTCTTGCGGCAATAGGCATAAAGGTCTTCCACGGCCGGGCGGTCGTCGACGGATTTGGGCAGCACCACGGCGGCCACGATCTCTCCCCAGGTTTCGTCGGGCAGGCCCAGAACCGCGACCTGCTGAACTTGGGGATGGTCAAAGATGACCTCCTCGATCTCCTTCGGATACAGGTTCATGCCGCCGCGGATGATCATCTCCTTGAGGCGGCCCGCGATGCGCAGATAGCCGTTCTCGTCCATCGTGCACAGGTCGCCGGTGCGCAGCCACCCATCTTTGGTCAGAGCCGCTGCCGTCGCCTCGGGCTGCCCGTAATATCCCTTCATGGTGCCGAAACCGCGCATCCACAGCTCTCCGACCGTGCCGACCGGAACCGTTTCCAGCGTTTCGAGGTCGACGATCCTGACCTCTACATGCGGGACCGGGCGGCCGATGGTCTCGCATTGAAGCTCGACCGGGTCGGTCGTCAGCGTTTCGATGAACGGGCCATTGCTTTCGGTCTGGCCGAACATGATGGCGAAATCGGCATCGAATTCCCTTTTCGCGCGATGCACCAGCGCCGCCGGAACCGCCGCTGCACCGGACAGAATCGAGCGGAAGCTGCTGACGTCCCGCGTCTTCATGTCGGGATGATTCAGCAAGGCCACGATCATGGTCGGCACGATCAGCGAACAGTTCACCCGTTCGGCCTCGATCAGTTCGAGGAACAGGCCGGGGTCGAACTGCTGCATCAGCACGAAGGTGCCGTGGCGGCTGAACGTGCCGATGGCGGACACGATGCCGCCGCCGATGTGGAACATCGGCATCGAGTTGATCCACACCCCGCCCACGGGGAAATCGGCGCGCTCGACGATCAGCCGAGCCGAGTTGATGACGCCGCGGTGATGCAGGCAGGCCCCCTTGGGAAAGCCGGTGGTCCCGGAGGTATACTGGATCTGCATCATGTCGCCGGGGTCCAGCCGGGGCAGCTCGCGCTCGGGCCTGCCTTCGGATTTGAGCTGCTCCAGATCGGTTATGCAGATGGCATGGACCAGATCCGGGATCTTGGTCTGCACCGCCTCGACTATCGGGCGCAGATCCTTGCCGCGCGAGGTTTCCGCGAAGACGATGCCCTTGGCCTCGGCATTGCGCAGGATGAATTCCAACTCGCGTTCGGTATAGGCGGGATTGATCGGAACGATGATCAGCCCGGCCATGCAGATCGCGTGCTGGAAGATCACCCATTCCGGCGTCTCGGGGGCGATGATGGCCACCTTGTCGCCCGGGACAAAGCGTTCCAGCAGCCCGCGCGCAACCGCGGTCGCCTCGTCGACCAGTTGCCGGTATGTCCAGCGCCGCCGACGGGCCGGGTCCGCGATTCCTTCGACCAGCGCGATGCGGTCCGGATGGTCCTTGGCGTTCCATTGCATCAGTTCGGGAACGGACATATCCCACAGCGGCTCTCCCGGCTCGGCCGGAAAATAGGACATGGTGAACTTCTGGGTCTGGGGCATTTCCGGTTTCCTCCCTTGCATTCCGCCGACTCCTCAACCGGGGTGGAATGCTCGTGTCTCGTTATTGTCACGGGGGACAGGGCGGCGTTGCCGCCCTGTCGCGCGGGCGTTCATGCCGCCGAGATGCCGCCGTTGCAGCTGATGGCCTGGCCGCTGATCTTGGCGGCCTGCGGGCTGGCCAGAAAGACGATCAGCGCCGCCATGTCGGCGGGGTTGACCACGCCCAGCTGCGCCATCTTGATCGCCTTGCCGAACAGCTTGCTGGAGAATTCGGCCGACATGACATGCTGGTAGGTCGCCGTTCCCTCGATGATCGAGGGGGTGACGATATTGACCCGGATGCCGTGGCGCTTGGCCTCCATGGCCATGGTGCGGCTGAACATGATGATCCCGGCCATGGCCGCGCCGATCACCGCCTCGCCCGGGGTGGTCAGCTTGCCGGCGTCCGAGGCGATGTTGACGATTGCGCCGCCGCCCTTTTCCGCCATCCACGGCAGCACGATGCGGCTGGTCAGCAGGGGCGCCATCATCTGCTCAAGGATGATGTTCTGCATTTGCTCGACCGGGATGTTGTGCAGCAGGGTCGGCCCGTAAGGACCGACGGTCGAGTTGATCAGAATGTCGACGGAGCCGAATGCCGCCCGGGCCGCTTCGCAGACGCGGACCGCATCCGCGGTCTTGTTGCAATCGCCCTGCAGGAACTCTACCGCGACGCCCGGCTTGCGGGCCAGAATGCTGTCCCGTGCGGCCTGGCCACGCTCCTGGTTGCGGCCGACGATCGCGATGCGGGGCACACCGGCCTCGGCCAGCTGGCAGGCCGTTTCCAGCCCGACGCCCGATGTGCCGCCGGTTATCAGCGCGCTGGCCTTGTCAAAAGTGATAGGCATACGCTTGATCGCCTCGGTCATGTCCTGTGTCCTCTCGACTTCGCTCATATGGTTGTTCCCAACAATACCATATGCAAGCGTATTTTGTTATGGAGAAAAAACCCGTCCCGCTGTCGGGACGGGTCCGACCCGATCTGCTCAGGCAGCGCGGGCCTTTGCGTCCAGCGCCTCCACCATGGCTTCAAGCCGGGTGTTCAGCAATTCGTCCTTGTAGAAGGATTCATCGGCCACGTCGCCCTCGAAGAACAGCGTCTGGCGGCCGTGGCGCTTGGCGCTGTCGGCGATCAGGAACTGCGAATTGGTCATGCCCCGGCAGGTCCGGGCGGCGTGCATGACCATGCCGTCGATCTTGAACTTGTCGCAGATCCGCTCGATCTCGCCGATCATGATCGGGGCGCCGTGGTTGTTGGGGCAGATCAGATAGTTCTGTGCCATGCCCAGGACCGGATCCTTCAGATCGACCAGCTCCGGCTCTTGCCAGAAGGACATATGCGTGTAGCGCCCGGCGACGACGCAGGCATTGACGGCGGCGAACTTGTCGGCAAGCCAGCCGACCTTGTTCCAGTTCATCATGCCATCGAAGAACAGCCGGTATTTCTCGTCCTTGACCGCGCCCTCGCCGCGGGCGATCCGTTCCTTGCACTCGGCCAGGACGCCCTCGAAATAGGTGACGATGTTCTGGTCGCCGGGCAGGAAGTTGACCGGCGCGATCGACACGATCCAGTCGAAGAAGGATGCGGGCGAGGGCTGGGCAGTGCAAAGCTCCATCGCCTCGAGCCGCAGCTGCGCCGCCTTCTTGACATAGCCCATGACCTCGGACAGGCGGTCGAAGTCGAACTTGCGGCCGGTATGTTCCTCCATGAACCTGGTCATGGCGATAAGCTGGTCGGCCACATAGCGCGACCGCTCGTTCCATTCCTCGCCGCGCAGATAGCCGGCATCGGGACGTCCGCCCCACAGCAGCGGGATCGAGATCGTCATCATCGGCACCTTCTTGCCGAACAGCCGATAGGTGATGTCGTCCCATTGCTGCCCCGAGGAGCAATAGGGATAGGCGTTGATGATCATGTCCGGCGGCGGCAGCTTCAGCAGCGTCTCGATGCGCGGATCGTCCGGCGCCAGGTCCGAAGTGCCGGCCTTGATCTTGTCCAGCTCGATCAGCAACTGGCCGATATGGGTCCGGGCATAGGAGCAAAGCTCGCGGTCATAGCCCTTCTGGTCGCCGCGCGCCTGCGCCGTGACTTCGCGATGCTTGGCCGACAGCATGGCCGACCAGGCTTCGCCATGGACCCAGGCGACGTCATGGGCGTGAAAAAAGGGCGGGATATAGGTGCCGTTATACCAGACGATCTTCTTGCCCTGTTCCTTGGCGGCAAAAAGATTCTCCCAGTAATCATTCACCAGCTTGCCACCAAAGCGGGTGCTCTTCAGCCGGTTCGCCCGTTCGCCGTTGCCGAAGACCGGGCTGGCCTTGGGATGTTCCTGCGTTTCTGCGACTCTCTGCATCCTTGCTTCCTCCGGTTGGTCTGCCGCTTCACGCGGCCAATCTGCGTTTCGCGATCTCGATGAAGGTTTCGACGCGCGTCTTCAGCGCCTCCATCGGCATTTCCTCATGCTCGGTCTCGACCAGCAGATGGGGAATGCCGTGCCGGTCGAAGGCGTCCTTGATCTCGGGATAGAAATACATATGCGGCTCGCAGAACTTGGCCATCAGCACGATCAGCCCCTGGGCCCCCGAGGCGGCGACGCTGCGCAGCAGGTAGTCTTCCCAGTCCAGTCCCTTCACCGCGCGGGTCGGGCAGGGAACCTTGGTCGAGCGCAGCAGATACCAGTCCGCCAGCGCCTCGACCGGATCGCCGGTTTCCGCGACATCCCAGAACACGAAGCGGAAGCCGTGATAGAGATCGTCGTCCACCACCACGCCGCCGCATTCCTCGACCAGATCCAGCACGGCCAGCTTGGGCGCGTGGCACAGGTGCCCCGACAGGAACACCCGCACGGCATTGGCCGGCGGCGGGCGCCGTTCGAGCCCGGCGACCAGCTTCTCCAGCAGGCGGGTATGCTGCTCGCGGTCCATCACCATCGAGGATTTCACCACGTCCTGCATCTGCCGGCCGGTCAGGGCGATCTTGCCGGCCCGCCGCAGGTCGTAAAGCTCGCGGATCAGCGCGCGGTTGCGGTTGAACAGGCGGATCGAGGCCTGCACCTGCTCGGCGGCGATAGGCTGCCCGATCAGGGCCTCGAGCTCTTTCCACAGTTGCGAAAAGGTGCGGGTCGTCTCGGCCTTGGCCCATTCCGCGTCGAGGATCGAGCACAGCTGGTTGAACAGAATCGGCATCTTGGGCAGGCTGGCCCGGATCACGTCCGCCGTGCCCAGCAATTGCACGCAATGATCGCCGAACAGGATCGCGTCCAGCACCTCGAACTCGCCACGCAACGCCTGGTCGATGATCGAGCGGTTGTAGCCGCAGTAAAAGTTGAACACCTGCGCCTGGCCGACCGTGACCGGCTCGTCATCCTCTTGCAGGATCATCGGTAAGGCGCCGGCCGCATGGGCCAGCTCGCCCGGGAAATGCATGGGGAACAGGCCGATCACGCGGCCCTGCGTCTCGTTCTTCCACTGACGCGCATAACCCAGGGGGTCGGCCGCCACGGCGGCCATTGTTGCCAGGATCTCGTCCATCGCTTCCTCCTCCTCGCGCCTGCCGATGGGTGGGCGGGGCTACGATTCGCATAGTTGAGTGTAACTTACCTATCTCCATCCGGCAATCGAAAGTAGGAAGCAAGATTACTATTGCCAATTATGCGGTATTTTGTTTAGATTCATGCAGGGAATCAATCGAGTTTTCCGGGAGCACCCATGATCCATGCGGGGATTTGGTAAGTGAAAGTTACCTTTATCGTCTCAGCAGGCTGCGGTTGGACCCCGAGAGCTCGGACCTCGCGAATCGGAGGAGATCATCGCTGGACGGCGTCGCCGCGCGCCTTTGCGGACGGGAGCGAAGCGGGCAAGGCGGGATAGACGGCGGACGGAACGGCACTTCGTCCCAGCGGACGGCGCGGGCGCAAGTGCAAGGAGGAGGAATATCGTTGGAGTTTTCCTATACCGAGGATCAGGCGAGCATCGCGTCTGCCCTGGAAGGGTTCGCGGCCAATGCTTTGCTGTCCGGCTACATGGCGCGGGACCGCGAGGGCGGGTTTCCCCAGGCGGCCTGGCAACAGATGGGCGAAATGGGCCTGTTCGGCCTGCGCATCCCGCAGGAATATGGCGGGCAGGGGTTGGACTGCGTTACTGCCGGCATCGCCATCGAGGCGATCGCGCGCGGTGATTTCAACCTGTGCTACGGCATTCTGAACAGCGCCTTCGTCGGCGACCTGATGTCGCGCAATGCGAGCCGGGAACTCTGCGAGGCATGGCTGCCGCGCCTTGCGTCCGGCGCGGCGCGCATCAGCGTCTGCCTGACCGAGCCGCATTGCGGCTCGGATGCGGCGGCGATCCGCACCCGCGCCAAGCGGGACGGCGATCATTTCGTGCTGAGCGGAGAAAAGGCCTCGGTCACGCTGGTCATGGCGGCCCATGCGGGGATCGTTTTCGCCCGCACCGACCCCGAAGCGGGCGCGCGCGGCGTGTCGGCCTTTCTCGTGCCCTTCGACGATCCGGGCGTGACGCGCCATCCCTATGCCGACATGGGCTCGAAATGCATTCAGCGCGGCTCGCTGTTCCTGAATGACGTGCGGGTGCCCGAGACCAATCTGATCGGCACACTCAACGGCGCCTTCGGATCGGCGATGCAGACTTTCGAATACACGCGCGCCCTGATCGGGCTGATGTGCGTGGGTGCCGCGGCGCAGACCCTGGACGAAACCATCGCCTATACGCGCGAGCGGACCGCCTTCGGGCAGCCGGTCTCGCGCAATCAAGGGGTGGCCTTTCCGGTGGCCGAGGCTTGGTCGCGGCTTCAGATGGCCCGCTGGCACTGCCTGCGGACGCTGTGGCTGCGGGACCGGGAGCAGCCGCACAATGCCGAGGCGGCGGTCTGCAAGGGCGTCGTCCCCGACATCTGCGTCGACGTGATCCGCAACTGCCTGGTCCTGCATGGCCATTACGGCTATACGCAGGACCTGCCGATCGAGCAGCGGCTGCGGGATGTCTGCGGCCAGTTGATCGCGGACGGCACCCCGCAGATCCAGAAAATCATCATCGCCCGACATCTTTACGGGCGGGAGTTCGTCTGAGCGGCAGCGTCGCGCAGACGGAAGAAGACGATGGGCGGAAAAATAATGTGGGCGTCCGTCGGAGTTGTTTGCAATCGTCAATGGGAGGTTGACGGACCATGATATACAGCAAGGCAATCAAGGCCGGCGCGCTGGCGCTGGGCGTGGCGGTCCTGGGCACCGCGGCCGTGGCCGAGGACGGGCCGATCAAGATCGGCGTCATCCTGCCGATGTCCGGCGGCGGTGCCTATGTCGGGGAAGGCATCAATGCCGGTGTCGAGATGGCCGTGAAAGAGGTCAACGATGCCGGCGGCGTGCTTGGCCGGCCGTTTCAGATCCTGCTCCGCGACGAACAGCTGCGCCCGGACGTGTCTACCGCGGCGATGCGCGAACTGATCACGCTCGAGGGCGTCCAGCATTTCATCGGTCCGGCGACCTCGGCGACCTCGCTTGCGAACTCGCAGATCGCGCGTGAAGAGAAGGTCGTGAACATTTCGCCCTCGGCCAAGACCGAAGCCCTGACGGCCGGCGATAACCTGCACGACTTCATCTTCCAGCTGGCGCCGACGACCGATGTGGACGGCGCGCGGACCGTCGAGGTTCTGAAGGGCATGGATGCGAAAAGCGTCTGCTTTACCGGCTTCGACTATGCCTACAGCCACGACTGGTTCAAGGCCATCCGGGCCAACATGGGCGACATCCGCGAGGCCGGCGAGTTCCTTGTTCCGATGAACGCGACCGATTTCAGCGCAACGATCACCCAACTGCTGTCCTCGGATTGCGACACGATCATCGGCACGCAATACGGCGGCAGCTTCATCGCCTTCGTCAAGCAGGCCACCCCCTTCGGCCTGTTCCAGACCAAGAAGGTTCTGTGGGGCTCGAACACCGGCGACCACGCGGTTGCGGCGGCGCTCGGCACCGAGCTTCCCGACGGGCTGTGGGCCTCGGCCGCCGATGTGTGGTATTTCGACGGGCTGGAATCGCACGCGGCCTATCAGAAGGCGCTGGCCGCTCATCAGGGCCGCAAGGAAACGGATATGTGGCCGATCACCGGCTACAATGCCGTCAAGTTCCTGGCTGCCGCGATCGAAGCCGCCGGCACGACCGATCCTGTCGCGGTGGCCGCGGCCCTGGACGGGCTGACGGTGCAGACCCCGCTGGGCGAGATCACCATCGACCCCAAGACCAACCGCGCCAATTCGCCGGAATTCTATGGCCGGTTCGAGCATGAAGACGGATCCGACATCGCGCGGATGACCGATCTTCGGCTGGTGCGGTAATATCGTCGCAGTCGCGCGTCCTTGCGCGGACGCGCGCCCCTTTCCCAGCAATGCAGGTCGTTTACCCGCGCAATGCGCTGAACGACCGCAAGGTGCGCTGCATGTTCACGAATCCGACCGTCCTGTTCATACAGGTCATGAACTCTGTCTCTCTGGCGATGAACCTGTTCATCATCGCCGCCGGCCTGACCCTGATCTTCGGTGTCCTGCGTATCGTCAATTTCGCGCATGGAGCCTTCTACATGGTCGGCGCCTATGTCGCGCTGTCGATCCTGCGCGTCACCGGCGACACCGATCTCGGCTTTCTGCTGGGGGTGCTCGGGTCGGGCGTCGTCATGGGCGCGATCGCCTTTGTCGTCGAGCGGGGCCTGCTGTCCCGCCTCTATGACAAGGAGCATATGCTGCAGTTGCTGTTCACCTTTGCCTTGGTGCTGGTCATCAAGGACATCGTCAAGATGATCTGGGGAACCGGCCAATACAGCATCGGCGCCCCGCCTTTCCTGCGCGGCGCCGTCAATCTGGGCATCACCTATTACCCGAAATACATGCTTTTCCTGTGCGCCTTGGGCCCGATCATCGCGATTGCGATCTGGTTTTTCATGGAGCGCACGCGATGGGGGCGCATCTTGCGGGCGGCGCGAGAGGACCGGGTGATGCTGAACGCGCTGGGCATCGATGTGAAGATGGTCTATTCCGGGGTGTTCGTCACCGGCGCGGCCCTGGCCGCGATGGGCGGCGCGCTGGCCGCCCCGCGTTCGGCGGTCGATCCGGGCATGGATGCCCTGGTCATCATCGACGCCTTCATCATCGTCATCATCGGCGGTCTCGGCAGTCTGCTGGGCAGTTTCGTCGGGGCGCTGATCCTGGGTTTCCTGACCGTCATGGGTTCGATCTATCTGGGCGAATGGGTCATCGTCGCGTCCTACGTGATGATGGTGGTCATTCTGCTGGTGCGCCCCTGGGGTCTTTTCGGCAAAGCGGACGAGGAGCGCCACTGATGACCAGCCGTCCACAACTCATCTTTCTTGGCTGCCTGTTCCTGGCGCTTCTGATCGTGCCCTTCCTGGGCTCGCGCTACCTGACCGAACTGGCGGTGCAGGTGATGATCCTCAGCCTGCTGGCGCTCAGCCTGAACATCCTGGCCGGGCATGTCGGGCTGATCTCGTTCGGCCATGCCGCGTTCTTCGCCATCGGCGGCTATGCCACGGCCTTCTTCCTGAGCCGCTGGCAATTGCCGCTGGGCGTCGCCATGCCGCTGGCGATCATTCTGGCCACCGCCTTCGCGCTGGTGATCGGCATTCTTTGCGTCCGGCTGAAGGCGATCTACTTTGCCATGCTGACGCTGGCCTTCTCGATGCTGGTCTGGGGCGTCATCATCAAGTGGAAGCCCGTGACAGGCGGCGATGACGGCTTTGTCGGCATCACCCTGCCGCAGTTCCTGGCCACGCCGCAGAACTTCTATTGGTTCACGCTGGCCATCGTCAGCATCTCGACGGCGCTGATGTGGTTGCTGAGCAAATCCACCATGGGCCAGACCTTCGTCGCGATCCGCGAGAACGAGACGCGGGCCAGCTTCCTGGGGGTCAATGTCCGGCAGATGCAGCTGATCGCCTTCGTCCTGGCGGCCATCTTCGCGGCCATCGCCGGCAGCCTGATGGCGATGTATCTGCGCGGCATGTATCCGCAATCGGCCTTCTGGACCCAGTCCGGCCATATCGTCATCAGCGTGCTGCTGGGCGGCGTGCACAGCTTTGTCGGGCCGATCCTGGGGGCCTCGCTGCTGTATCTGCTGGAGGTCACCATCCACCAGTATACGCAATACTGGCCGCTGGTGATGGGGCTGATCCTGCTGCTCGTCGTCCTGGTCCTGCCCGAGGGGCTTATCGGACTGTTCCGCAAACTCTATGCGCGCCTTGGACGCAAATGACATGGCATTTCTGGAAATCACCGGTGCGACAAAGAAATTCGGCGGCTTCGTCGCGATCAATGACGTGTCCTTTGCCGTCGAACGCGGTGCCCGTCACGCGATCATCGGCCCGAACGGCGCCGGCAAGACCACGCTCTTCAACCTGATCTCGGGGCTGATCCTGCCGACCACGGGCAGCGTCACGCTGGACGGCAAGCGCCTGTCGCGGATGAAGCCGCACGAGATCGTGCGCATCGGCATGGCGCGGTCCTTTCAGAAGGTGAACGTCTTTCCCCGGAAAACCGCCTTCGAGAACGTGCAGGTCGCGCTGATCGCCAACCGCAACCTGCAGTTCAACCCGTTCCGCGACGCCGCCGGCCTGTTCCGCGACGAGGTCATGCAGCTGCTCGAGCAGGTCCGGCTGGGCGCCGATTCCGGCCGCCGCGCGGGCGAGCTGGCCCATGGCAAGCAGAAGCAGCTCGAACTGGCCGTCGCGCTGGCGGCCGACCCCAGGATCCTGCTGCTCGACGAGCCTACGGCCGGCATGTCCATTGCCGAGACGCTGTCCAGCATCAGCCTGATCCGCGACATCGTGCAGCAACGCGGCATCACGCTGCTGTTCACCGAACATGACATGAATGTGGTGTTCGAGATCGCCAGCACGATTTCCGTCCTGCACCACGGCGAGATCATCGCGACCGGCCTGCCGGACGAGGTCCGCGCCAATGATGACGTCCAGCGCATCTATCTGGGGAGGGAATGAGATGAGCCTGCTGCAAGTCGAGGCGATCAACGTCTCTTACGGTCTCAGCAAGGTGCTGCATGACGTGTCCCTGAACGTCGAAAAGGGCGAGTTGGTCGCGCTGGTGGGCCGGAATGGCGTCGGCAAATCCACCACCATGCGGGCCATCATGGGAATCACGCCGCCCGCCTCGGGCGCGGTGACCTGGAAGGACCGCAAGATCACCGGCAGGCCATCGCATCTGAACGCGCGCGACGGGCTGGGTTATGTCCCCGAGGAGCGGCGCATCTTCGGTTCGCTGACCGTCTGGGAAAACCTCGACGTGGCCCGGTTGCCGCCGCGCGCGGGTTTCGAGCCCTGGAACGAGGAGCGCGTCTTTGCCCTCTTCCCCGACCTCGAACGGTTCCGGGACCGGCCCGGCGGGTTGCTCAGCGGCGGGCAGCAGCAGATGCTGACCATCGCCCGCACGCTGATGGGCAACCCCGAGCTGATACTGCTGGACGAGCCCTCCGAAGGGGTGGCGCCGCTGATCGTCGCCCAGATCGGCGAGAAGATCCGCGAACTGCGCGATTCCGGCGTCTCGATCATCATGGCCGAACAGAATCTCGATTTCGTCCTTGCGCTCAGCGATCGCTGCTACGTTCTCGAGAAGGGGGCCGTGGTCTATCACGGCACCGCCGCGGAACTGCGCCAGAACGAGGAGATCCAGAACCGCCACCTGCACATCTGACGGCCCCGCGGCCCGGCAATCGCCCGGGTGCGGGCGGTGCCGGCCCGCTAGCAAAGACCCAGCCCATGGAAGAGTCATGACCGATCTGCCGGCCTCGATTGCCGCATTGTTCGACGAGGAAACTGCGGCTCCGCCGCCTGCCGGATGGTATCCCCTGACCTATGGTGCCGGCTTTCACCAGATGTTGGGCCCGGTCTATGGCGGGCGGCGCAATGGCCGCATCCTGATCGGATTTCGCTGTCTGAAGCGCCATCTCAATCCGCTCGGCATCTGCCACGGCGGCGTCACGGCATCCTTCTGCGACTATCAGGGCCTCTGTGCGCAGAAGGAACTGCAATACAGATCCTTCCTCGTGCCCACGGTTTCGCTTGCCATCGAGTATCTGGCCGCCATCCCTTATGGGGCGTGGGTCGAGGGGCAGGGCGACATGGTCAGCAACGCGGGAAACATGGCATTCAGCCATTTCACCGGCCGGGTCGGCACCGAAACGGTGTTCCAGTCGCGCGGCGTGTTCATGATCCGGCCGATCCCGGACGCGGTGGGACTGGAACTGCTGCGCAATATCGAAGCCGGCGGCATCGACGCCGCCAGCGACTGATGGCCGGCGCTCAGTCGGCGCTGCCGGCCGCCGCCGAATGGCGCAATTCCTCGGCAAGCTGACGGGTCAACTGCTCGAGCCGCTCGACCAGCTCGCTGGTGGGCGGCTTCGGCGTCCTGATCCCATCCAGGATCATGTCGGTGATGCCCCGCGCGGTCATTTCGACCGAGAAGGCCTCGTCCTCGCCGCGCAGGAAAGCCCAGGTCGAATGCTCGATGGCGCCGAAGATCATGTCGCGCACCAGCTTGCGGTTCAGGTCCGCCCGGATCGCGCCGCGCTCGACACCCAGTTCGATCACGTCGACGACCGATTTCGCAAAACGGCGGCTTTGCCGATAGGTGGGCAGGTTGCGATAATTCGGATCGGCCCGCAGTTCCATCAGCACGAAGCGCGTCAGGGCCGGTTCGCGCTGGATCGACATCAGCGAGCTCCAGATCACCTGGAACAATTGGTCGCGCAACGGCAGGTCCTGCGCGGGAGGGGGCGCTTCGCTCAGGAACTCCTCGAACCAGTCCTCGGCGACGCGCTCCATCAGCTCGCGCTTGCTCTTGAAATACTTGTAGACCATCCCCTCGGAGATGCCGCTGCGCTGCGCCACTTCAAGCGGCAGGAAGTTCTCGAAACCCTTCTCGCGAATGACCTCGCGCGCGGTTCGAAGAATGAGGGTGGTGCGGTCCTGCCGGGAAAGACGTCGCGGGGCGGATCTGGAGGGTGTCTTGGAGCTCAACGAACATATCCCGAGGCAGCTCTTTGCAGAGGATCACGGACACCGGCAAAAGTCCAGCGCCGGCGGTCGAAACGCGCTCCGGCGAAGGCCCGCCCGGGCGCGCGGGGTCAGTTCACGGTGGTGACGATGATGGTGATCAGTTCGACATAGCTCTTGCCGAGATAATATCCGAAGCCGAGCGCGAAAACCGCGGGCAGGATCGCGAGCAGGCCGAGCAGAGGATACAGCGCCAGCATGGCGACGGTGCAGGACAACAGGCCGCAGCACAGGGCCCACCAGCGGCCCAGCTTCAGGATCAGGCGCAATGCGGGAAAATTCTGCATGATCAGAGATGCGACTGGATGCGCTTCCACAGCGCGGCGGCATTGTCGCGCCGAGCCGACGGCCGGGCTGCCAGTTCCGGCACGCCCTTGCAGCCCGGGACACAGGCCTTGTCCAAGGCCATTTGCGCCTCCAAGGCGTCATCGTCCGACGCCGAGGGCACATAGCCGTGTTCGCTGCGATAGTCGTCCAGACCGATAAGCGCGGCGCCAAGCGCGCCGGCGATCTGCGGCGTTGCGGGAAGGATCAGCTTTTCGCCCAGGGCCTCCTCGATGTAATGCACGGCGGCCTTGTTGCGGGCCACGCCGCCGGTCATGACGATCGGGCCCTTGCGGCCCACGCGACCGACCAGCCCGACCGTCCGCGTGGCGACGGCGGCGTGAACGCCGCCCAGGATATCGGCCTTGGACTGCCCCTCGGCCAGCAGAGAGATGACCTCGGTTTCGGCAAAGGTCGCACACATGCTGGAAATTTTCAGCGATTGCTTTGCCTGCAGCGCCAGGTCGCCCATATCCTCCAGCTCGATCTGCATCGCCCGCGCCAGAACCTCGAAGAACTTGCCGGTGCCGGCGGCGCAGCGGTCGTTCATGGTGAATTGCATGACCAGGCCCTGGGCGTCGACCGCGATCACCTTACTGTCCTGGCCGCCGATGTCGATGACCACCCGCGCCTGCGGCACCATGGCCACGGCGCCGCGGGCGTGGCAGGTGATTTCCGTATAGTTCTTGTCGGCGATGTCCAGCATCCGGCGGCCATAGCCGGTGGCCACCGTGCGGCCGATATCGGCCTGCGCCAGCCCGGCCGAGTCCAACGCGCCTGCGATGGCAGCCGCCACCCCCTCGCCGCTGACGGCACCCATATGGGCGACCTGCGAGGACAGCATGCGCCCTTGCAGGTCGAGGATCACCGTCTTGGCAGTGGTAGAGCCGAAGTCGATACCCATGACATAGGACTTCATTCCATCATCCTCTCGGCACAGTAGCTAATATGGTAAATGTAACTTACCTTCGCGAAATGTCAATCTTGAGGATCGGCTCGGGGCCTTCTGGCAAGCTTTCCACATGGCGGCTTCGGGAGAGGGTGGCTTAGCAATTTCTGATAAAACTGGAGAAAATCCGGGTTGTCGGGACGCCATCGCCTTCCTCCCGCACCTGTCCCGGGTCGGGGCGAAGTATGGCCGGCCTGCCACGGGTTGGGCAGGATTAAAAGCTTTACTTACCATGCTTCTGGGGGGATCAGGCACCCGCACTGCGGGCGGAATAGCGCAGGACGGCCGAGGTGCGGTTCGCGGCGCCGAGCTTGCGGAACACGTTCTTCAGGTGCCATTTGATGGTGTTGTCGCTGACGCCAAGATGTTCGGCGATGTCGGCATTGCTCAGCCCCCTTCCGACCAGTTCCATCAGTTCCTGCTCGCGCGCGGTCAGCGATTCGCAGGGGACGTCCTCTTCGGCAAGCGAGGAGGTTCGGTGCTCCTCGTCCAGATCCAGCGCGGTCAGGATGCGGGAAACGAATGCCCGGTCCTCACGGCGGGGGAAAAGCTCCATGCGCAGCGGTGCCTGCTGCAACAGCGCCGCGATGGCCGCGCGGTGACGCTGAAACGCCTGGACCATGCCGCGGTCCTGGGCTTGCCGCAGCGTCGAACCGAACTGGCGGCTGGCATCGGCCGGCCTGCCCTCGGCAAGCGAGATCGACATCTGGATCAGCTCCAGCCTGACCGCCCGCAGGATCCGGCCTCCGCGTTTCGCCTCGCGCAATTCGCGGCCGATCATCGCCGACGCGGCAGCGTTCTCGCCAGAGGTGTGCAGGAACTCGACCGAGGTCATCACGAGAAGATCGCGGAAACGCGGCAAGAGCTCGGCCGCGCCGGTGCGCAGCCTTGCCCGGTGCACGTCCAGATCAATTTCGTTTATCCAGGCCGCGGCCCGGTCGAGTTGGCCAAGCTGCACCAGTCGCCGGACGATGTGGCAGCGGAACATGACTGCGAGCCGCGGCGCGTAATTGCCGATGGGCAGTGAGAGGCGCTGAAAGACCGGATCACTTTCATCGCCGTTCCAGAAGGCCAAGGCAGTCTCGACGGCGCAGGCGCTGGAGCCGACGGTGCCGTGCCGGTCCATGCTGCGCAGGCCGCGCGCCAACATTTCGCGGGCGCGGTTCTGGTCGCCCATCTCCAGGGCGCATTTGGAGCCGATGGCGCAGATGGTGTCGCACAGATCGGCATCCCGGCCCAGGCTCGCCTCGGTCCGGGCCAGCGTGCTCTCGATGATTTCGCGGGCGCGGGGCAGATTGCCCTCGTAAAGCGAGACCGTCGCCAGGATCAGGTCGCACCATCCCGCCAGATAGGGCGAGCCGACCTCGCGCACGATGGGCGCCGCCCGGCGCAGGCAATCGCGCGTCTCGGCGAACCGATAGGCGGTCAGGTGATGCACGGACAGGATCGACAGCACCCAGCCCAGGTCGAATGGTTCGCGTTCGATGTCCGAGGCGAGCCAGTTCATTGCATGCCTGCCCGCCGCCTGCATGTCATCGGCCAGGAAGGCCAGCGCGATGTGCAGATGCTCGATCCGGTGGCGGTGATAGGCATCCTCGCCTCCGGTCACCGCGAGCAGCCGCACGAGGCGGCGGCGCTGGTTGTCGGCCGAGACGAGGCGCAGCCGATAGGTCAGCGCATAGACATACCAGTATCTCGCCTCGAACCCCAGCGGCAGGTCGCGCGCGAGCAATTGCTCGACGATGTCGACGAAGACCCGCAGCTTGCCCAGGTCGCGCACCAGATGCGGCGCGACGCAATCCAGCGTCCGCACGATCACCGCCTGGTCCTGGCTGAGCAGGGCGGCGTCGACCGCTTCCTCCCATGCGCATTCGTTCAACGCCCAGTCCGCCATGCGGCGGTAGCATTCCTGCAGCCTGGCGGCGGGAATGCAGCGCGCCGCATCGGCAAGCAGGCGGTCGCGGAACAGGCTGTGAAAGCGGTATTTGCCGCCCAGGACGGACAGGGGGTGGATGAACATTCCGCGGCGCATGAGGGTTTGCAGATGCCGGGACGCATCGGCGAGCCCGGCGATCTCGCTGAGCTGTTCGGCGGAAAAGGCGGGAAACAGCGCCGCATGATGCAGGAAATCCAGCAGGTCGTCGGGCACCGCGCCGAGAACGTGGTGGTCGAACCAGTCGCGCAGGTCGGGAATGTCCCCGGACAGCTTCGCGATCAGCGCCGGATCGTTGCCGGCCTTGTCCAGCAGGATCGCGCAAAGCCGCAGGCCGGCGACCCAGCCTTCGGTCTTGCTCAGCAGCATTTGCAGGGCTTCGGCGTCAAAGGTCTGGCCGCTGCTCGACAGCAGGGCCCGCGCCTCGTCCGCGGCAAGCGCAAGATCGCCGGATCCGTGTTCCCGCAGTTGGCCGCTCAGGCCGATTCCGGTGCGGTTGAAGTCCAGCCGGTGATTGGCGGTCAGGACGAAATGCACGCCCTGCGGCGCCAGTGCGAAGAAATCGTCCAGGAAGCCCGGCGCGAGACTGGCCGTGCAATGGTCGATATTGTCGATGCAGATCAGGAAAGGTTTCGGCACCTGCCGCAGGACATCGGCCAGCCGGCCCGCGCTTCCCCGCAGCCGTGCCTCTGGACCATCCGGCCCGCCCATGCGTGGTGTGAAGGCCGCGGCCTGTCGGGCCAGCTGCGTCAACAGCCCCTCGACATCCGGTGCATGTTCCTTCAGCCCGAGCCAAAGGCCGGCGTGGCCGCTCTGGATCCAGCAGCGGTAAAGCCGGGCGACGGCGACGGTCTTTCCCCAGCCGTGCGGGGCCACGAGGGTCTCGACGGGGGCAAGCCCACAATCCCCCGTCAGGGCACGGCGGCAGAGATCGTGTATCAGCCGGGTGGTGACGACCTGGAAACAAAGAGGCGGCGGCGCGTCGGACAGATCATAAGGTCCGGGCGAAGGATAGGGAGCCTTCTCGCAGCCAGTCGAAAGGTTGGTCGCCATGGATATGCCGGTGTGCATCTGTCCCCCCGCGCGCCATCAAGCCCCGGCTTCCTCCCCTGGCTCGGTTCCTGCCCGCCTTTCTCGTTCTGGTTGCCCGGCCGACGGCACAAGCCGATGCGGCAAGGAATCGAGATTATTGTAAACAAGCGAACTTGATTTGCCTATGGGAATTTCGCCACCCGTGACAAAGCGGGATGGATGGCGACAGGGGGTCCGATCAGAGGCAGGGCGGTTCAGATGTGCAGCGGCTCCAGCACGGGGCCATATCCGTCCGCATCGTGCAGGCGCAGGAATCGCGCGCCGCCATGCAGTTCGATCGCCGGTTCGACGACATGCGCCGGGCGCAGCGCGGCCGCCGCGACCGCATCGGCGATGCTGGTGGTCCTGGCCAGCAGCGACAGGTTCATGCGGGTCGGAAAGACGATGGTCCGCTCGCCCCGCGCCGCCAGTTCCAGCGCCGTGCCCGCGGCGATCCACTCGGCCGAGACCGTCTCGCGCCCGTCGGCCTGCGCCACCTGCTCGGCCGGGGCTTCGACCAGGTAGAAATAGGTGTCGAACCGCTTTGCGACGACGGGCGGGGTGCGCCAGCGCGCAAACAGCGACAGCGCCCGCAGGTCGGGCCGCAGCCCCTGGGCCTGAAGATAGCCCAGGAAACTGGCCTCGCCCCGATCCATGGCGCTGCGCAGCGCCTTCGTGCCTTCGGGATCCGCCGCATAGCCGTGGACGGCGGGCAGGATGCCGCATTCCTCGAAGGTTTCCCGGATGGCGCTGATGCGGGGGCCGCGTTCCGCCTCGGGGATGTCGTCCCAGCCCTGGGCCTGCCCGGCCCAGGCCGGATCGGTGTCCGAGGGCTCGACCTTGCCGCCGGGAAAGACCATCGCGCCCGAGAAATGGTCGATGGCATAGTTGCGCTTGACCATCAGGACCTCGACTGTCGGCGCTTCGCGCACCAGCATCATGGTCGAGGCGGTTCTCACGGGCAGGTCTTCCAGCATGGGCAGCTCCGTTGTTACAAGGTGAGGTCAGTTGATCTTGCGGTCGTGCCCTTGCCAATAGGGATCGCGCAGGAGGTTCTTGCGGATCTTGCCGACCGGCGTCACCGGCAGGGCCTCCTGCCGGAACTCGACGCTGCGGGGGCATTTATAGCCGCCGATCAGCGCCTTGCAATGCGCGATCAGCTCGGCCTCGCTCAGCGATTGCCCGTCCTTCAGCACCACGACGGCATGGACGGATTCGCCCCATTTCTCGCTGGGAATGCCGACGACGGCTGCTTCCCTGACGGCGGGATGGGCATAGATCGCCCGCTCGACATCGACGGAATAGACGTTTTCGCCGCCGCTGACGATCATGTCCTTGATCCGGTCGGCGACATAGAGATAGCCGTCCGCGTCGAAATATCCCGCATCGCCCGAATGCATCCAGTCGTCCCTGAGCGTGGCGGCGCTGGCCTCGGGGTTGTTGTGATAATGCGTCATCACATTGTCGCCCCGGATCAGGATCTCGCCGGTTTCGCCGGGCGCGGCCTCCGATCCGTCGGGGCGGGTAATGCGGATGCGCATCCCCGGCACGGTCCGCCCGGCCGCCTTCAGGCGATGCGGTGCCTGCGCCAGCGCCTGCTGATGATCCTGCCAGCGAAAGGCGACGGCATAGCCCGCGGTTTCCGTCATGCCATAGATCTGGTGAAAGCCCCAGCCGGGCAGGGCATTCAGCGCGCCCTGCAGCACCGCCTCGGGCATGGGCGAGCCGCCATAGACGCAGGTGTGGATGCTGGTGAGGTCGTAATCGCCCAGACGGGGATGCAGCATCAGCATGTTGATCATCGTCGGCACCAGCACGATATTCGTCGCCCGATGGGTGGCGATCGCCTGCATGACCGGCTCGGGTTCGAATTTCGGCAGGATGACATGGGTGCCGCCCGACAGGGTGACATACCAGGCCGGTCCCGCCCCCGACAGGTGGAACATGCCGCCGACATGCAGATGGGTCAGGTCCTCGCGCCGGGGCAGGGTGGCGAGAAACGCGACCGAGACCGCCATCACGTTGCGATGCGACAGCACCGCGCCCTTGGACTGCGAGGTCGTCCCCGAGGTGTAAAGCACGATATAGGGATCGTCGCCCCGCCGGTCGGCATCCGGCATCGGCGCGTGCCCGGCGATCAGATCCTCGGCCGAAAGCATGCCGGGCGGGGTCTGTTTCTCGCCGATATGGATCAGTTGCACGGCCCCGATGCCGTCGATCTGGGCGGCATGGTCCAGAAACTCGTCATCGACGAACAGGATCCTCGCCCCGGAATCCGCCAGCGCAAAGCCATTTTCGCGCGGCGACCAGCGGATGTTCAGAGGGGTGAAGACCCCCCCGCACCAGGGGATGGCGAAAAACAGCTCGAAATACCGGTCCGAATTCATCCCCAGGGCGGCCACGCATTCGCCGGGGCGGACCCCAAGGCCATGCAGCGCCGCGGCCAGCCGGGGGACGCGCGCCGCGACCTCGGACCAGCTGCGCTGCCGGTCGCGAAAGATGGTCGCGATGCGCTGCGGCTGTTCCAGCGCGGCATGCATGAGGATCTGGGTGACCTGCATCATTCCGTCCTTTCCGCGCTCGGATTACTTGAGGGTGCAGTCGGGGCTGGGCGCGGGCATCGCCTCGTCGGCCGCCAGCACCCGTTCCAGCCGGTAGCCCATCGAGCCGTCGCCGTTCTTGACGACCTCGTTGACGGTCAGGGGGCGGACAAGCTGGTGATCCTGGGCGCGGACCTCGGTCGGGCCGAAGGTGGTCGCGACAACCGTGCCTTCCAGCGCCGAGACCAGCGGGCCGGCCTCGTCCGTGCCGGCGGCGCGCAAGCCGGCGGCGATCAGCTGGATGGCGTTGTATTGATCGGCGGCGACATAGTCAGGATCGCTGCCGAAGGCATCGCGATAGGCCTGGACGAATGCCTTGTTCTCGGGCGTGTCTATCTCGGGCGTCCAGCCCAGCAGCTGGATCACGCCCTCGACGCCCGCGCCCTGCGAGGGCAGCGTCGCCGGGGTGGCGAAACCGTTGCCGATCACCTGCTTGTACTTGCCGAACAGGCCGAAGCCCTGCTGCTGCACGGCGAAATTGACCGCATCGGTGCCGAAGATCGCGACCATGGCGCCATCGGCGTCCGAGGATTTCATCGGGATGATGAAGCTGCCCATATCGGGCGTCCCCGCCGGAACGAAGATCGGCGGGTTCGAGCTCTTGCCGTGCCGCTCCAGCAGAGCGGCGAAGCTGGCCGCGGAATCGTGCCCGGCCGGATGGTCCGAGGCGATGATGTCGAAGCGCGAGGCCGGAGAGGCGGCGACGACCGCCTCCATGCCGTTGTTGATCAGCGCGTCAGGGGTCGAGACGCGGAAATAATTGCGATGGCAGTTCTTGCCGTTCAGGATGTCGGTCTGCGAAAACGGGTCGAACAGCACGTAATCCGCCACCTTGGCGCGCGCCGCCAGGGCAATGGCCATCGCCGATCCGGTCATGCCGGTGATGATGCGGGCACCGTCCTGCTGGCGCAGGCGCACCGCGGCCGAAACCGCCGCCTCAGGCGTGCCGGCATGGGTGGCGATCTTCAGCTCCAGCGGCCGGCCGTCGATGCCGCCGCCCGCGTTGATCTGGTCCACGGCCAGCTTCAACGCATTGTTGCTGCGCTCGTAATAGGCGGCCATCGGGCCTGCGTCGATCAGCACGGCGCCGATGGTGATCTTGTCCTGGGCAAGGCCGGCGGTCGGCCCCATGGCCAGGCCCAGCAGCGCAAGGGCGGCCGCAGCAAGGTTTCGCTTCATGGACATCGTTTCTCCTCCCACTGGTTCAATCTGCATCGGCGGGCCCAAGGGCGCGCAGAAGCGGCAATTCGGAAATCTCAGGCGTTTTCCCGCAGGCGCTGGCGCGCGATGACCATCTTCATGATCTGGGCGGTGCCGTCGCCGATCTGGATGCCCAGCACGTCGCGCATGCGCTGCTGGTGGGGCAGGTCCTTGGACCAGCCGTAATGACCATGCGTCAGCAGGCATTGCTGGATCGCGTCGGTGGCGAATTTCGGTCCCATCCACTTGCACATCGCCGCCTCGGCGGTATGGGGCAGGCCGGCGTCGCGCAGGCGCAGGGTCTGGATGCACAGCTGGCGGATCGCCTCGATCTGGCCCTCGTATTCCGCCAGCGGAAAGGTCACGCCTTGAAAGGCCGACAGCGGCTGGCCAAAGGCGCGGCGCTCCTGGATATAGCGCCAGGTTTCGTCCAGCGAGGCACGGGCGGCGCCGACGCTGACCAGCCCCAGCAGCGCGCGGGAATAGTCGAAGCCTTGCATGATCTTGGTGAAGCCCTTGCCCGGCTCTCCGATCAGGTGGTCGTCGGGAATGAACACGTCATCGAGATAAAGCGAGCCGCGCCCGAGGATATGGCTGCCCAGATCGTCGAAACGGGTCCGGGACAGGCCCTTGGCGCTGGTGTCCAGCAGGAAGGCGCTGATGCCATGGGCGCGCTCCTCGCGCGTGCCGGTGCGGGCAAAGATCAGGATCCCGTCGGCCTGGTCGCCCGTCGAGCACGAGGTTTTCTCGCCGTTCAGCAGCCAGCCGCCATCCACCTTGTCCGCCCGCATGGTCAGGCTGGCCGCGTCCGAGCCGCCGCCCGGCTCGGTCAGCGCCACCGCGACGATGGCCTCGCCGGCGACGATGCGGGTCACCCAGTCCGCCGCGACATGGGCGGGCGCATGATCCGCGATGATCTTGCCCATCAGCGAGCCCATGATCGGCAGATAGCCGATGTTGAAATCGCCATAGCCCATTTCCTCGACGATGATGCCCGAGGCCTCCGAGCCGATGCCGAGCCCGCCGAACTCTTCGGGCAGTTCCGGGGCGATCAGCCCCAGCGCCCCCATCTCGCGCAGCAGGGCGCGATCCACGGTCTTTTCGGTCTTTTCCCGCTGCATGTAGAAGGGCAGCAGCTTCTCGCGCGAGAAGCGGCGGGCGGTATCGCGGATCTGGTCATAGAGTTCGGACAGTTCGGTCGCGGTCATTCAATCGGTCCTTGCAGGAATGTGTTTCGCGGCCCAGGAAGACCGCGCCACGTCTCGGGTCGCGGCCGCTCAGCGGCCCTGATAGGTGATCGGCTTGCGCTCGATCAGCGACTGCAAGGCGTTCCAGCAGTCATCCGTCCGGGCGCAGCGGGCGATGGCCTGGGCCTCGTCCTCGAGCTGCGTCTCGATCGAGCGGTCCATATAGGTCGCCATCAGGCGCTTCATCTCGCCATAGGTCCGGGTCGGGCCATCGGCCAGCTGGCGGGCCAGGGCGCGCGCCTCGTCCAGCAGGGCGTCGTCGGGCACGACGCGGTTGATCAGGCCGTTCTGGGCGGCGCGGGCGGCGTCCCAGGTCTCGTTCAGCAGGAAGAACTCGGTGGCGCGCCGGCTGCCGACGCGGCGGGGGATGAAATGCGTGCCCGCGCCATCGGCCACGAAGCCGATGCGGTTATAGGCGGCATAGAAACTGGCGCTTTCGCCCGCCAGCGCGAAATCGGCCGAGGCGGTCAGCGCGGTCGCGCCGCCGACGCAGAGCCCGTGCACCGCGACGATGACCGGCGCGTCGCCGCGGGTCAGCCGGACGATGGCGGAATGCAGCGTGGCGGTCGCCTCTTTCAACAGGCGCGGCAGCGCCTCGCGGTCGCGGCCCAGCCATTTGAAATCGGCGCCGACGCTGAAATACTTGCCCTCGGCCCGGATCAGGATGGCGCGCACCGCCGGGTCGCTGGTCAGGCGGCTGGCATGGTCGCAAAGCTCGGCGTTGAACAGCGCGTCGAAGGGATTGCCCTTCTCCGGGCGCGACAGCACGATCTCGGCAATCCCGTCGCTGAACGCGATGCGCGTGGCTTCATTGGTCATCTTGTGTCTCCTTGAATGCATGTCTGACCTGCTCGCGCAGGATCTGTTTCTGGATCTTGCCGGAGCCGCTGAGCGGCATCGCCTCCAGAAGGTGCAGATGCTTGGGCAGCTTGTAGCCCGCCAGCATCTGGCGACAGTATGCGCGCAGTTCCTCCAGCCCCAGGCTGGCGCCGGGTCGCAGCACGACCGCCGCGACGACGCTTTCCCCCCAAACGGGGTCAGGGGCGCCCACTACTGCGGCTTCTGCGATCGCCGGATGGCCGGCCAGAACGCTTTCGACCTCGGCCGGGTAGACGTTCTCGCCGCCGGAAATGATCATGTCCTTGACCCGGTCGCAGACATACAGAAAGCCGTCCTGGAGATAGCCGACATCGCCGGTCCTGAACCAGCGGCCGGGCAGGAAGGCCGCGGCGGTGGCTTCGGGCAACTGCCAGTATCCGGCGAACATATGCGGGCCGCGCAGGGCGATCTCGGCCTTCTCGCCTTCGGCGGTGACGACGCCGCCCTCGGCATCCACAAGCCGGGTTTCCCCCAGCAGCACCGGCCGGCCGGTCGAGCCGATCTTGTCCAGCGCCTGTGCCGGGCGAAGAAAGGAATGAAGCGAGGTCGCCTCGGTCATGCCATAGGTGTGGGTCACGGGAATGTTGCGATCGGCGCAGATGCGCAGCAATGGCACGGGCGAGGGCGCGCCGCCGACGATATAAAGCCGCAGCGACGACAGGTCGACGCTGGCAAAATCGGGATGCCGGGTCAGCGCCAGCAGCATGGTGGGCACGCCGAAGGTGATGGTGACGCGATGCGCCTCGATGGCGGCCAGGAAGGCGCCGGGGTCGAATTGCGACTGGATGACCAGATGCCCGCCCATCATCAGCACGGTCAGCACTTCGGCGAACAGCCCGCCGGCGTGGAACATCGGCGCGGTGGTCAGCATCACCTCGTCCAGCGAACAGCCGTAGCCCAGGATCCAGTTCAGGTTGTTGGCCCAGACATTGCCATGGGTGATGATCGCGCCCTTGGGCTTTCCGGTCGTGCCCGAGGTGTAGAGGATCGTCACCGGATCGTCGGGCAGCACGGGAAAGGGCGGCTGCGGCCTGGCACGGACTGCCTCGTCGAAGCTGGTCCAGCCACGGCGATCCGCCATCGCGCCGTCGCTTGCGGCCAGCGCGATATAGCCGGCGGTGCACAGCGAGTCGCGCAGCGCCTCGATCACATCCTCGAATTCCGGCCCGACCAGAAGCTGCGAGATCCCGGCGTCATTGATGACATAGGTCAGCTCGGCCGGGGCGAGGCGGAAATTGACCGGAACGAAGATCGCCCCGATCCGCGCGGCCGCCAGCAGGGCGATCAGCACCTCGGGGCAGTTGAAGGCCAGGATGCCGACCCGGTCCCCCTTGCCGATGCCAAGCTGGGACCAATAACCCGCCAGCCCGTCGACCTTGGCCTTCAGATCGCCATAGCTGAGCGTTCGGTCCTGATGGGTGATGGCCTTGCGTGGCTGCGCATCCCGGCAACGCCGATCGAACCAATGCGTGATGCTCGGCGCCCCGGTCATTGCGGTTGCGGTGAAGCAATCCTCGGCCACTGCTCATTCTCCTTCGCGCATTCGTCTTGCGTCGGCGAAGGAAAGCGCAGGTCCGGCGGACCATGGACCACCCGAAAGAAGGGGCTGGAGGTTTTTGTTGACCGAAACGACGCCCGCGGCGGGCTTTTCTGCTCCAGTCCCAGAAAAAGCCGGCAATGTCGGGACCGTCAAAGACGCACCGGAGCCGGGCGGCAAGCAAGGCGCCGCAAGGCCCGGCCTTCCGCGCCGGGCCTTGCCGGTCGGTCAGAACAGCAGTCGTGGCAGAAACAGGCTGATCGCCGGGAAGATCGCCAGGATGAAGATGCGGATGATGTTGGCTGTGGCGAAGGGGGCGACGCCCCTGATGATCGCGGTCAGCGGCACCTCGCGCGCGATCGAGCGGACCACGAACAGGTTCACCCCGACCGGCGGCGCGATCATCCCCAGTTCGCACAGCACCACCACCAGCACCCCGAACCAGACCGGGTCGTAGCCCAGCCCGGTGACGATGGGAAAGAACAGCGGCACGGTCAGCAGGATCATCGACAGCTCCTCCATCAGCGCGCCCAGCACGATGTAGATCGCGCAGATCAGCAGCACCACACCCACAGGCGGCAGGCCGGAGTCGTTGACGAAGCGCAGCAGACCGTCATGCGCGCCGGTATAGTTCAGGAATTCGGTGAAGACCGAGGCCCCGATCAGCATTGCGATCAGCATGGCCGAGGTCAGCGCCGAATCGACCAGGATGTCGTGGAGCGTTCTCCAGCTCAGCCGGCCCATCGACCATGCCAGCAGGAAGGCACCGAAGGCGCCGATCCCCGATGCCTCGGCCGCGGTGAAGAACCCGCCATAGATTCCGCCGATCACCAGCACGAACAGCGCGCAGATCGACCAGATCCGCTTGAGGGACAGGATTCTCTCGCTTCGCTCGGCACGTTCGGCCACGGGTGCGCTTTCAGGCCGCCGCCAGACCGTCCAGCGCACCGCCAGCACATAGCCCAGCATTCCCAGCATGCCGGGAACGAAGCCCGCGACGTAAAGCATGCCGATATGGGTTTCCGTCAGGATGCCGTAGATCACCAGCATGATCGAGGGCGGGATGATGATGCCCAGCGTCGCCCCCGCCGCGACCGAGGCGGTGCTCAGCCCGTCGGCGTAATGGTATTTCCGCATCGAGGGCAGCGCCACCTTGCCTATGGTGACCACCGTCGCCACGCTGGAGCCGCAGACGGCCGCGAAACCGCCGCAGGACATCACCGTGGCCGTCGCCAGCCCGCCGCGCCGGTGCCCGAACCAAGCCTGCGCGGCGCGATACAGGTCGCCGGAAATCCCGGCCCCGGCGACGAAATTGCCCATCAGGATGAACAGCGGAATGACCACCAGCCCATAGGACATGGTGCTTTCCCGCGCCATCAGCGCCAGCATGGCGCCCGCCTGGTTCCAGCCGACGATATAGCCGAAGCCGACATAGCCGGTGACGCCCAGGGCGATGGCGATGGGCACCCGCAGGAAGATCAGCAGCAGCGAGACGACGAAACCGATACCGGCAAGCAACATGGACCTATCCGCTCCTTGATCTTCAGAGAATGCTGTTTTCGGGTTTCGGTGCCTTGGGTTGCGCCCGCAGCACGCCCGGCAGGTTGCGGAGCGGCGCCAGGAAGCAGAGCGCACCGAAGCCCGCCAGCACAGCGACCAGGTAGAGCACCGGCGCAATCCCGATCCCCAGGCTGGCCGTCACGTCGTGATAGCGCGCCGAGCGTCCCGCCATCAGCCACATCCGCCAGGCGATCAGCCCGAAAAACCCGCAACCCAGCCCCGCCGTCAGCACCAGTTGCAGCGCATCGAGAACCCGGCTCTGGAAGACGTCGGCGATATCGGCGACGATATGGCGCTGCTGTATCGCGACGATGGGAAACAGCAGGAAGCTGAGGGTGGCCAGCCCGATCTCGGTCAGTTCGGTCGCGCCGCGAATGGGCTGGTTCAGGATATTGCGCCCGATCACGTCGAACAGCGTCAGCAGCATCAACGCAAAGACCAGCACGGCCGCGGCCGTGGTGACGGCCCCTTGGAAAAAGCGCATTCTACCCCCCTTGATCGCGATCCCGCCGCGAGGGGGAATCGGATTCCCCGCCTTTCATGGGCAAGGAAATTATTAAGCATATTGTCAGCAAGCACAACGAGTCCGTCAAGATATTTCCATCCGGCGGATGACGGCGGCACGGGCCGCACTTGCGCGTAGGGCCTGCCGTGAAAAGGAACGCCCCCGCGTTTCCGCAGGGGCGTTGGGTTCACATCTTGCACTCCGGCGAGGGCGGCGGCATGTAGTCCTCGGCCGGGATGATGGTCCTGACCTTGTAATCCACCGCTTTGCCGCTGTCGGGGCTGCCCGCCACCACCTCGGCAAAGATATAGGGGCGGGTCAGCTGGTGGTCCTGCGCCCGCATCTCCAGCGGGCCGACCGGGCTTTCGATCACCAGGCCTTCCAGCGCCTTGGACACCGCCGAGGCGTCTTCTGTGCCGGCCTTGTTCATCGCCTGCGAGAGCGCGATCATCGAGGTATACATATCGAACGCCACATCGTCCGGCTCGTGCCCCGCGATTTTCGCAAAAGCGTCGGCGAACTTGCGCGGCTTCTCGCTCTCGACCTGCGGGATATAGGTGACGTTCTGGATGACGCCGAGCGCAGCCTCACCCATCGCCGGCAGCACGGCCGGAATGGCGAAGTTGTTGCCCAGCACGACCTCGTATTTGTCCAGCAGGCCGAATTGCTGCTGCTGCTTGGCGAAGGTCACGCCATCCGCGCCATAGACGATCGCCAGCAGCCCCTTGGCCGGTTCCTGGTTCAGCTGCGTGACATAGGTGCCGAAATCGGCGCTGGGCACCGGGGTGAAAAGCTGCGTCCTGACCTCGCCGCCCAGGTCCTGCACGTCCTTGGCAAAGGAATCCGCGTTGTCGTGGCCCGAGGTGGTGTCGCCCGCGATGATGTCCCAGGATTCCACCGGGTTTTGCTTCAGGAACGCCTTGTAGCTGGCCCCCAGCATCGCGCTGGACGCCTTGACCCGGAAATAGTTCTGGTTGCAGCGCGTGCCCGCCGCCGAGAGCGGGTCGATGATGATGGTATCCAGCGCGGTGGCCCGGCCCGCGATCGCCAGCGCCACGGCGGTGGGGATCATGCCGGTGATGGCCGCGACCTTGTCGTTCTTGACCAGGCGCGTGGCCGTCTGCAGGGCGGTCTCGGGCGTGCCGGAATAGGTCATCGAGACCAGTTCCACCGGACGGCCGTTGATGCCGCCGGCCTCGTTGATCTCGGCCACCGCTGTTTCCAGCCCGGCGACGGAATATTGATGGAAGGCGGCCAGCGGGCCGCTGTCGATCATCAGCGCCCCGATCTTGACCGTCTCCTGCGCCCAGGCCGCCCCGGCTGCCGCCGAAAGCGCCGCCGCCGACAGGGCGGCAACTGCAAGTTTCATCCCGTTCTCCTCCTCTGGAACATCAGATATCGTGACCTCCCCACGCTTGGCGCTGTGCTTCCGCCAAGGGTGCACCCGGTATGTCTTCCGCAAGCAGCGCCCGGCGGTGCGGGGGATTCTGGCAGCCGAGGCCCATGTCCCGGTTGTCCAGGTTCAGCCCTCCCTCAGCGCGGCATAGCCGCCACGGATCACCTTGGCCTGCCGGGCGGGCACGTCGGCCTGGAACCGGACATGCCCTCCCTCGGTCCACAGGCTGACGACCAGGCGGTCGCCGCCATAGACCGGCGCGGTGAAGCGGGCGCCGATGCGGGCAAGGCGCGCGCCGTCGCCATTCGCCGCCGCCAGCAGCACCGCCTGGCAGCAAAAGCCGAAGGTGGACAGCCCGTGCAGGATCGGACGGTCGAATCCGGCCTGCCTTGCAGCCTCGGGATCGACATGGATCGCGACAAGGTCGCCCGACAGCCGATAGATCAGCGGAGTGGCCGGGTCGATGTCGAAGACGAACTGCCGGTCCGGCTCCCGTTCGGGCATGGCCGCCAGGGCCGCCAGGTCCACCCGGCCCCGGCCGGGGGCAGGCCCGCCAAAGCCGCCATCGGCGCGCGCGAATTCGATGCGGCGCAGTTCGGCCAGCACTTCGCCCGCAGTTGTCTCGATCCGGCGATCCATGACCAGCAGCGCCCCGCGCTCCGCGCCCAGGTCGAAAACCTCGCTGAAGCGGGTGTGGCAGCGGACCTCGCCCGAGACCGGCAGCGGTCGGTGCAGGACCAGATGCTCTTCGCCATGCAGCAATCCGCTTGTCGTCAGGCCAAGCCGGGGATCGCTGCTCCAATCGGTATTCTCGCCCAGGACCGAAGCGAAGCTGGGCGAGACCCGCAGATCCTTTTCATAGACATGACGCAGCAGGTCCGGGTCCAGCGGATCGCGGCCGAATCCGGTGCCGAGGGCATAAAGGATGCAATCCCTGGAGCCATAGCTCTGCCGCCCTTCTGGAAAGGCATAGTCCAGAATGTCGGGATAGCGGATCGGCATTCGGCATCCACTCCACAGTTGGCGGCGGGCGGGAAGATTTGTTTCGGAAGCGTATCGTATCCGTAATTATCATTCTGTCAATTGCGGGATGCCCGCCTTTGCGGCGGGCCCGGTCGGCTAGAGCGCCCGCGAGATCAGTTCGCGCATGATCTCGGAGGTGCCGCCATAGATGCGGTGGATGCGCGCATCGGCATACATGCGGCAGATGTCGTATTCGCGCATGAAGCCATAGCCGCCATGCAGCTGCAGGCACTGATCGACGATCCGGCCCTGCATCTCGGTCAGCCACAGCTTGGCCATCGAGGCCTCGGAAGCGCTCAGCTGGTCATCGACATGCCGCGCGATGCACTGGTCGGCGAAGGCCCAGCCGATGGTCAACTCGGTCTTCATGTCCGCCAGCTTGTGGCGGTTGACCTGGAATTCACCGATCGGCTTGCCGAACGCCTTGCGATCGAATGCATAGGCCAGGGTGATGTCATAGGCGCGCTGTGCCGCTGCCAGGGCCGTGACGCCGATGGTCAGGCGTTCCTGCGGCAGTTCCGACATCAGGATGTTCATGCCGCGGCCTTCGGCCCCGAGCAGGTTCCCGACCGGCACGCGCACATCGTCGAAATAGATCTCGGAGGTGTCGGCCGAAAGCTGGCCCAGCTTGTCGAGGTTGCGGCCGCGGCGGAAGCCCTCGCGGTTGGTCTCGATGACGATCAGGCTCATCGAGCCCGAGCCGCGTTCGGTATTGGTGCGGGTGACGGCGATCACGATGTCGCAATGCTGGCCGTTCGAGATGAAGGTCTTTTGCCCGTTGATGACATAATCGTCGCCGTCGCGGACTGCGGTGGTCCGCACGCCTTGCAGGTCCGAGCCGGTGCCCGGTTCGGTCATGGCGATGGCGCAGACGACCGAGCCGTCCACCATGCCGGGCAGCCAGCGGGCCTTCTGCTCGTGCGTGCCGTGCTTGATCAGGTAGCCCAGGCAGACATCGGAATGGACCGAGATGTCCGCAGCCGGACCGGCGAAACCGGAATAGGCCATTTCCTCGCAAACGACCATGTTCATGCGGAAATCGGCGCCGATGCCGCCATATTCCTCGGGGACGGTCGGGCAGAGCAGGCCGGCCTGGCCGGCCCTGGTCCAGAATTCCCGCGAGACAATGCCGGTTTCTTCCCAGCCGGCGAAATTGGGGGCAACCTCGGCCGCGATGAAGCGGCGGACGGTGTCCCGCAACTGCTGGTGTTCGTCGTCATAGATCGCGCGATTGGACAGCATCGGCTCCACCCTCTGGTCTCCTCAATATAGTAATATTGCATACCATATGTCTGGCCACGGTAAAGGGGTATTTCACCCCGACGCCTCGAAGGACGCGGCGTCAATACTGGATCGCGGCGCGGCCGATGCGGCTGCGGGCGATGATCTGCTTCATCACCCCCGCCGTACCATCGCCGATCTGCAGGCCCAGCACGTCGCGCATGCGCTGCTGATGCGCGCTGTCGGTGACATAGCCATAATGCCCCTCGGTCAGCAGGGCCTGATGGATGGCATCGAAGGCGACCTTTGGGCCCAGCCACTTGCACATGGCGGCTTCGGCAGTGTGGTCCCTGCCGGCCTCGCGCAGTTGCAGGGTATGCCAGGCGAGTTGCCGCGCCGCCGCGACCTGGGTGTCATGGTCGGCCAGCGGCCCCGAGACGTTCTGGAACTGGCCGATCGGCCGGCCGAAAGCCTCGCGCGTCCGGGCATAGGCCCAGGCCTCGTCCAGCGAGGCCTGGGCGGCGCCGCAGCATTCCAGCGCGATCAGGGCGCGGGAATAGTCGAAGCCCTGCATGACTTGCGAAAAGCCGCCCCCCTCGTCGCCCAGCATGAATTCGGCCGGCACGACGACATCCTCGAAGAACACCGAGCCGCGCGAGATCTGTCGGCACCCCACGTCGTCAAAGCCGGTCGTGGCGATGCCCGCCACCCCCTCCGGGATGAAGAAGGCCGAGATCCCGCGCGCTCCGCTGTCGGCCGGGCCGGTGCGGGCAAAGACCAGGTGGATGTCGGCCTCGGTTGCAAAGGTGATCGATGTCTTTTCGCCGGTCAGCACATAATCCGAACCGCGCTTGCGGGCGCGCAGCTGGATATTGGCGGCATCCGAACCGCCGCGCGGCTCGGTCAGGCAGATCGACATGATCTTCTCGCCGCGCACCATCTGCGGCACCCATTCCTCGACGATGGGGCGCGGCGCGTGGCGCCGCAGGATCGCGGCATTCAACGAGACGTTCACCGGCACTTGGCTGATCGAGAAATCGCCATAGCCCAAGGCCTCGGCCACCAGCCCGACCATGATCGAATCGGCGCCGAGCCCGCCAAGATCCTCGGGCAGGTCGGTGCCCAGAAAGCCCAGCTTGCCCAGCTCGCGGATCAGGTCCCGGTCCAGCGCGCCGCGCTGTTCGCGGGCCAGATAGCCTGGCTGCAGCACTTCGCGCGCGAAGCGCATGGCCATGTCGCGGACGGCGTCCTGTTCTTCCGAGAATAGCATTTCCAGAATCCCCCCTTGAAGTCGTGATCCGGCCGCATCGCGCCCGAAGCCAGACAGAATTAGACGTTTCATGACATTATGCATGCTGACCATATTGTAAACCGTATGTCTATTGGAACTGGTCACTCAACATATGCTTGAGTATTATCGCGCGCAGGAAAACGCCGGTTATCCTCCGGCGACAGGAAACGGAGCATTTGCATGAACGAAAGGATTGCCATGAGCGGCAAGAAGGCGGCGGTCGCGGACAAGACCGGGCGCGCCACGAACGATCTTCGGATCGGCTACTTCGTGCATGATGTTTCGCGCTTGCGACGCACCTTGTTCGACCAGAAGATGAAGCCCTTGGGCGTGACGCGCTCGCAATGGTGGGTGCTGGCGCAGCTTGGCCGGTCGGAAAAGACCTTGGGCGAGCAGGGCATGTTGCAGACCGAGCTGGCCAATGTCCTAGATGTCGGCAAGGTCACGGTCGGCGGCCTGATCGACCGGCTGGAGGCGGGTGGGTTCGTGCGTCGCATGCCGTGCCCGAACGACCGTCGCGCGAAAAGAGTGGTCGTGACAGAGGCGGGGCGTGCCACGCTGCGGCAGATGCAAAGCGTCAGTCAAGAACTCAACGCCATGATCCTGAAGGATATCCCGCAGGAATCCATCCATCTGGCGGAAGAGGTCCTGGCGAAGATGAAGACCAATATCATGCAGGAACTGCATGGGAGCAATGGCGGAGAGGATGAGATGACGGAGGACGATCTCTAGGCGCGCCCAGCCTTGCATATCTGGTTCGCATGCATATGATGCTCTTGCATGAAAAATGGGGGTGTCATGTCCGACTCGGCGCTTTTGACGGAAATTTCCGCGGAGGGCTGGGCCATTCTGCGCCTGAACCGGCCCGAACGGCTCAATACGCTGTCGGTTTCCCTGCGCAGGGCGCTCATCGCCGAGGTGGCCCGGCTCGAGGCGGACCCGGCGGTTCGCGTCCTGATCCTGACCGGGAGCGGCCGGGCCTTTTCGGCCGGGCTGGAGGTTTCGGAGTGGGACAGCGCTGGAGCCGCCGCGGCGGGTGCCTGGGTCCATGACCCGGTGGCAGCCCTGCGGGGTTTTTCAGGGCCGGTGATCGGGGCCATCAATGGCCTTTGCGTGACCGGCGGGCTTGAACTGGCGCTGGCCTGCGACCTGCTGGTCGCAGCGCGGGGATCGCGCTTCGCCGATACGCACAGCCGGGTCGGCCTGCTGCCGGGCTGGGGCGGTTCCGTTCGGCTCGCCCGCCGCATCGGCCCGGCACGGGCGATGGAAATGGCGCTGACCGCGCGGTTCCTGTCCGATCAGGAGGCGCTCGACTGGGGACTGGTCAACCATCTCGTGCCGGCCGATGCGCTTTTGCCCACGGCCCTGGACCTGGCGCGGCAGAGCTTGGCGGCGCCCAAGGGCGGGGCCGAAGCCTACAAGGCCTTGCTGCAGCAAGGCTCGGCGCTGCCCTTCGAGGAGGCCTTGGCCCTGGAACGCGCCACGGCGATAGCGGTGAATTCCGAAGTGACGGCCGCCGAAATCCAGGCCAGGATCGCCGCCTTGCGGGGCAGGGGATAGGTTTGGGACCAGCTGGGGGTCGTCAGTCCAGGCCTTCCGCGGCGACCAGCGCCTGGAGATGAGCGACGAGCGGATAGCGCCATTCCCGGCGTTTCGCGGCCCCGATGATTTCGCCCAGTGTGATGCGCAGGTTGGTTTCCGCCCGGGCCAGGCGCGGCACGCCAGTCGCATCGCCCTTGTCGATGCACCAGGCGGCCTCGCGCAGAAGCAGCCGGGCGGCATGAAGCCGTGCCTCGAAAAGCTCCAGTTCGGCTGGTCCAGCGCCGATGCCGGCGCTCGCCGCGTTGCGCCGCGCGACCGCCGCATCCGAACAGCATGTCGCCAGCGCGGCGCCGGCCCGGCCAAGCAGGATCGCAGAGCGGAGCAGGATCTTCAGCGGCTGGCAGCAATCCTGTGAGCCCAGCCGGTTCAGGAACTCGCTTCGGACCAGCAATCGCGCAAGCCGAGGGCTTTGGCCGGCGGCCGCCTCGATGAACAGGAACAGGTCCAGCCAGGGCAGGGGAATGGTGTCTGGAACCGGCAGAAGCCCCAGCGCCGCCGCCTCGTCCAGCAGATGCTCCAGGCCTTCCGCATCGTCGCTTGCCTTTTCCACGCAGGCGGCCAGATCCTGGATCAGGTCGGCAACCGCATGCTGTTCGTCATGCAAGGCGAAATCCATCGCGGGTCAGCCCTGCGCCCCCTGCTTGCGCTGGCGCAGATAATCCAGATAGGGGGTCGGCCAATGGGTCTCGAACTGTGCCGATCCGGCAATGCCATCCAGGGTCGCGGCGCAGCCCGCTTCGGTAATCGTGACCGGATTCCGCTTGGAACTCGGGAAGCGGATGGCCGAGAACGTGTTCAATTTCAGTTCGAGCGGCTGCGCGGCGCCATAGTCGATGCTCATGCTGGCGGATTGCTGCATCATCTCGGCATCGTATTCGGCATGGTCGCGGATCGCGGTGATCGGGCTGACCTTGCCGTCCCGCGCCACATAGCCCGCCACGCCGCGTTCACCGCCCGCGATCCAGATCCAGCCGTTCATGGCGATCGATCCGTCCGGCGTATAGGCGGCCAGCCATTTCCAGTGCTGCGGCATGGCCCATTCGCGCAGGCCCCAGGAATGGTCGCGATGGCCGATCCGGCCGTCCAAGGACACGTGCCTGCCGTCGATTTCGAGCCAGCCTTGCAGGATTCCGCTTTGCTCGATGCGGTTCGCCGCCATCCATGCCGGCAGGCCATCCGCATTGGCATGATAGCTGAAGGCCTCGTGCAATGCGCTGAAGCTGAAGTCGAGCTTCAGCCGCGCGCCGGCATAGGACAGCGTCGAACGCTGGGCCGTGAGGTCCTGCTGGACCGACAGCCCGCCCAGGCTGATGGTCGAGAAGTCGCAGTCGTCGGGAATGCTGCCGGAATGGAAATCGACCACGGCCGGCTCGATGTCGGCGCCCCAAAGGCATATGTTGCAGCCGGCATTCCCGTCATCGGTCGCGAAGACATAGATCTGAAGACAGATCCGCTCCTCGGCCATGCTGACCTGCCAGAACAGCGAATCACGCATCTGGCCGCCCGGAGCAGGCCGGTGGCGCAGATCGTCCTCGGCGCGAACCAGGCCCGCAAGAGCGGGATCGAGGCGATGCAGGTAATTGGTTCCGGTCATGCGAAGCCCCTATGCCAAGACGGCCGGAGTGGCTTCCGGCCGTTTATGGTTTGCTAGCATATGATATGCATCGGTTCAACCGCTTTGCGTATCGAACCCTGCGGTTCGGCGGCGAGCCGTGCCCTGGCTCGCCGCCCCTGTCCTTCAGAACTCGAAGGTCGCGCTCAGGTGCAGCCGGGTGTTGTCCACCGTCTGCCGGTCGAACTGCGTGCGCTTCTCCCAGATCACCTCTCCGCCCAGGGCGATATTATCCAGCAGGTTGTATTTTCCGCCGACGTGAACCGATTCCAGCTTTTTCGTATCGGTCGCCAAGGCGCCGGCGAACGGATCATAGCTTTGCGCGCCATAGGCTGCCAGCACCGACAGGTTGGGCTGGATCTTGTGGCTGATGCCGACAAGATAGCCGTCCATCTCGACCGCATTCCCGTCCGCATCGACATCATAGAAGGTCCTGCCGCCGGTCGGACCGGCTTGCTGGCCGGCATAGCCGCTGAAGCCCATGATCGAGGAAATGCCTTCGCCGCGGGTATAGCTGGCCTGGATCAGCCCGTTTTCCCAGGGCTTGAAGGTCGCGCCGATATTCGCGCCCCAGCCGTCGACAGTGCCTTGGGCGCTGCGAAGCTCGCGATTGATATAGGCGAAGCGCAGGCTGCCCCTGTCGAATTTCTGGCTGATCGCAAAGGCGGCGGCCGGCCGGTCGCCCCAGCTTTGGTAATCTTCCTCGATCGAGGCATCGATATGGGTGCCGGTGCCGAAATCCGACGAGTAGCGAATCAGCGGAACGCGGAAGTTCGCCGGACCTGCGGTGCCGTTGAAGTCCCAGACCGCCGGCGACTCGTTCAGGATCGAGAAGGTCGACCAGGTCTGGCCGATGGTCCAGCCGCCGATCTGGCCATAGGCATGACGCAGGCGCACCGTGCCGCCACCGCCGCCGAAGAAGTCGCCTTCGATGTTGAAGCGCAGTTTTCCGTATTCGGTGTCCTGTTCGGCGCGGAAGCCGAACAGCGTCTGATAGCCGTGGATCTGCTGGTCGCTGTTCTCCGGGGTGCTGTCGGTGACAAGGGCGATCCCGCCGGACGACGGGCCAAGCCCGTAATTGTTGTCCATGACGGCGTCGACCTTGACCTTGCCATAGAAGCTCAGCTGCATGCCGTAGCGATTGGTGATCTGCACCGGCTCTTGCTCTTTGGCTTCCAGCGCGGCGATGCGGGCCTCGAGTTGCGTCAGGGTTTCCGCTTCTGCGCTTGCCGCCATCGACAAGCATGCCGCAGCCAGGCCCACCGCGACCGCGGCGGGGGATCGGTAATTACCGAGCATGTTTTCTCCTCCCAGAGTATGTGGTGTGCTCCGTCTCGGCGCACAAATTGGAGATTACATGCAGCAAACATAGTAACCAAGCGATTTATATTACATACTAACGATATGCTTGCATAAAAGCAACTATCGCATTTGAATCTGGGGATGGCAGGCCGGCAGCAGAACCCGCGACGGGAAGAGGGCCCCCGCCGCGGTCACGCACGCCCGGAGGGCGGGTCAGTTCCGGCGAAACGCCGCCGGACGCTTTTCCAGGAAGGCGGCCATGCCCTCGACCTGGTCGGGGGTGCCGAACAGGGCGTGGAACAGGCGGCGTTCGTAAAGCAGCCCCTCGGACAGCGGGCCTTCCTCGGCGCGGCGCACCGCCTCGCGCGCCAGCCGCGCGGCCGGGCGCGAATAGGAAGCGATCTGCCGCGCGGCTTCCATCGCCGTGGGCAGGACCTGGTCGTCGGGGACGACCCGGGCGACCAGCCCGGCCGCCAGTGCCTCGGCCGCATCCATGTTGCGCCCGGTCAGATGCATGTCCATCGCCCGCGCCCGCCCGATCAGCCGGGTCATGCGCTGCGTGCCGCCGATTCCCGCGATCACGCCCAGCTTGATCTCGGGCTGGCCGAATTTCGCGCCTTCCCCGGCAATGGCGAAGTCGCACATCATCATCAGCTCGCAGCCGCCGCCAAGCGCATAGCCGTTCACGGCGGCGATCTTGGGCAGGCGCAGATCGGCAAAACGGCTCCATTCGCCGAAATAGTCCAGTTCGCTCATCTCGGCCGCGGATTTTCCGGCCATTTCGGCAATATCGGCCCCGGCGGCAAAGGCGCGCTCGGACCCCGTGACCACAAGGCAGCCGATATTACGGTCGCGGTCCAGTTCCTCGGCCGCCGCGATCAGCTCTTGCGCCAGGGCGCGGTTCAGCGCGTTTAGCTGCTTCGGGCGGTTCAGGCGGATCAGCGCCACGTTCCCGTCGCGGGAAACCTCGACCAGGTCAGCCATGGGCTTTCCCCCTTTTCTCGAATCTCGGGAGCATTGCGGAGAAGTCCTTTCCCTTTCCGTCCTCGTCTTCGACGAATCGGGCATAGAGCGCGGTGGCGAGTTCCCCCATCGGCGTATCGGCATCGGCCGAGCCCGCGGCCTGCTGCGACAGGCGCAGGTCCTTCAGCATCAGTTCGGCGGCGAAGCCCGGCTTGTAGCCGTTGTCGGCGGGCGATTGCGGGCCCACGCCCGGCGCCGGGCAATAGGCGTTCATCGACCAGCTGTAGCCCGAGGAGGTCGAGACCACGTCGAACATCTTTTGCCGGTCCAGCCCCAGCTTGTCGGCCAGGGCGAAGGCCTCGCAGGTGGCGATCATGGTCACGCCCAGGATCATGTTGTTGCAGATCTTCGCCGCCTGGCCCGCGCCCGAGACGCCGCAATGCACCGCCTTCTGGCCCATGATCTCGAAGAGCGGCTTCACCTTGTCGAAGGCCGCGTCCGAACCGCCGACCATGAAGGTCAGCGTGCCGGCCGCAGCACCACCGATGCCGCCCGAGACCGGGGCGTCCAGCGCACCCAGCCCCGCCGCCTGCGCCTGCGCCGCCACGGCGCGCGCGCTTTCCACGTCGACCGTCGAGCAATCGCAGAAGACCGCGCCCGGCGCCATGGCCGGAACGATCTCCTCGGCGACGCTGCGCAGGATGGCGCCGTTCGGCAGCATGGTGATGACCACCTCGGCGCCCTGGGCCGCCTCGGCCGCCGTCGCCGCCCTGGCGACGCCCTCGGGCATCGGCGCGGCTAGGTCGAAGCCCGCGACCGCGTGCCCGGCCCTGGCCAGATTGGCGGCCATCGGCCCGCCCATGTTGCCCAACCCGATGAATCCGATCTTCATTCGCTGTCCTCCCAGTTCAATTCGCCCTCGCCCAGCGGCGCCAGCATGGCCGCGACATGCGCCGGACCGGCATCGGCCGACCAGCGCGGGTTGCGGTCCTTGTCGATGATCTGCGCCCGCACCCCTTCCAGGAAATCGCCTTCCGCCGTGGCGCGGGCAGTGAAGCGCAGCTCGCGCGACAGGCTCTCGCGGATGTCGCGGTCGCCGCGCGCCGCCCTGACCAGCGCCAGCGTCGCCGCCAGCGACAGGGGCGAGTTGCGGCCCAGCACCTTCAGCGCCGCGTCGTCGCCCGCGGCCTGCAGCGCGGCCAGGATCTCGGCCACCGAGGCGGCGCCGAAAGCCGACAGGTCGCGATCCCCGAGCGGCGCCTCGGGGCGGGGGTGGCCCTCGATCGCCGCCACGTCGCCGGTCTCGGCCAGCCGGTCCTTCAGCGCCGGCCAGTCCGCCTCGGGGACGAAACTGTCGGCGAAGCCGGCGAAGATCGCGTCGCCCGGCCCCATGCGGGCGCCGGTCAGGCCCAGGTATTCGCCGCAGCGCCCGGGGGCATGGGCCAGCAGCCAGCTGCCGCCGACGTCCGGGATCATGCCGATGCCGGTCTCGGGCATGGCGACCTGGGTGGTCTCGCCGACGATGCGGTGGCTGGCATGGCCGCCGACGCCGACGCCGCCGCCCATGACGAAGCCCTGCATGAAGGCCACCACGGGCTTGGGATAGCCGGCGATGCGGGCGTTCATGACATATTCGTCGCGGAAGAACGCGCGCCCGACCCGGTGGTCGCCCGCCAGCCCGGCGCGATAGACCGCGGCGATGTCGCCGCCCGCGCAGAAGGCGCGCTCGCCCGCGGCGTCGATGATGACCAGCGCCACCTCGGGATCGTCCCGCCAGGCGCGCAGCGCCGCGTCGATCACCCGCACCATCTCGTGGCTCAGCGCGTTCAGCGCCTGCGGCCGGTTGAAGGTCAGCCGTCCGGCGCGGCGGTCCTTGCGGGCGATCATCTCGGATCCGGGCATCTCGGATCCGGGCATCTCGGCTTCGGGCCTCTCGGTCATCGGTCTCGCTCCGCCAGCAGGGCGCGGCCGACGATCAGCCGCATGATCTCGTTGGTGCCTTCCAGGATCTGGTGCACGCGCAGGTCGCGCACGATCTTCTCGATGCCGTAATCGGCCAGATAGCCATAGCCGCCATGCAGTTGCAGGCACTGGTTCGCCACCTCGAAGGCGCGGTCGGTGACATGCAGCTTGGCCATGGCGCAGAACTTGCTGGCATCCGGCTCGGCCCGGTCCAGCTTCCAGGCCGCCTGGCGCAGGAAGATGCGCGAAGATTGCAGCGCCGTCTCCATCTCGGCCAGGCGGAACTGCAGCGCCTGGAACTGGTCCAGCGTCTGGCCGAAGGCGCGCCGCTCGCCCATGTAGCGCAGCGTCGCCTCCAGCGCCGCCTGCGCGCCGCCCAGCGCCCCGGCCGAGATGTTCAGCCGCCCGCCGTCCAGGCCCGCCATGGCATAGGCAAAGCCGCGGCCCTCCTCGCCGATCAGGTTCTCCTCGGGGATGACGCAATCGTCGAACTGCACCTGGGCGGTCGGCTGCGCCTTCCAGCCCATCTTGTGCTCGGGCGCGCCGAAGGACAGGCCCGGCGTGCCGGCCTCGACCACCACGGTCGAGATGCCCCTGGGGCCGGCTTCGCCGGTGCGGACCATGACCAGATAGGCGTCGGAATAGCCGCCGCCCGAGATGAAGGCCTTGGTTCCGTTCAGCTTCCAGCCGCCCGGCACCCGCTCGGCGCGGGTGCGCAGCGCGGCGGCGTCCGAGCCCGAGCCCGGCTCGGTCAGGCAATAGGAGAACACCGTCTCCATGCTGCACAGGCGCGGCAGCCAGCGGGCGCGGTTCGCGGGGGTGCCGAACTTGTCGATCATGCCGCCGCACATATTGTGGATCGACAGGAACGAGCCGACCGAGGGGCAGGCCATGGCCAGCGCCTCGAAGACCAGCGTGGCGTCGAGGCGCGACAGCCCGGTGCCGCCCTGGTCCTCGCCGACATAGACCCCGCCGAAGCCCAACTCGGCCGCCAGCCGCCACAGCTCGCGCGGCATGGTGCCGGCTTCCTCCCAGGCGCGGGCGTTGGGCGCGATCTCGGCCGCGCCGAAATCCCGAGCCAGCCCAAAAATCGCCCCCTGCTCATCCGTCAATCCGAAATCCATGATGTCCCCCGTATCGTTGTGTTTCCCGGCCGGCGGGCGAGCGCTCGCCTTAGCGCGAAGTCTCCATTTCGTTGGGCGCCGTCGCCATTGCCGGCGCCAGCTCGACCCGGCCGCGATCCAGCACGATCACCTCGCGCTCGGCCACCCGCGACCGGAAGCGAATCTCGCCGCCGCCAAGATCGAAGATCTCGGTCTGGATGGTTTCGCCGGGATAGACCGGGCTCGAGAAGCGCAGAGACATATGCCGCAGCCGTTCGGGCGCGCCGGGGCAAAGCACGGAGATCAGCGCCCGGCAGGCAATGCCCATGGTGCATAGCCCGTGCAGGATCGGCCGATCGAAACCGGCCTGCCGCGCCAGTTCGGGGCTGGCATGCAGCGGGTTCAGGTCGCCGCTGAGCCGATAGAGCAGCGCCTGCTGCGGCAGGGTGGCGTGGCTCAGGACGTGATCCGGGGCGCGCGCTGACATGGGCGCCAGCGGCGGCTCGGGCGCGCCGAACATGCCGCATCCGCCATCGCCGCGCAGCATGTAGGTCGAGCTGACGCGGGCGGCGGGCCGGCCTTCGGCATCGGTCAAGGTCTTGCGCAAATAGAGCCATGCGCCCTTTGCCGCGCCGCCGTCCACGACGCCGGTGACGCGATACTTCGCGCTGACCTCGCCTTCGGGCGGCAGGGGGTGCAGGATGTCGAAACGCTGCTCGGCATGCAGCAGCTTCTGCCAGCCCAGCCGCAGTTCCGGGCGCTTCACCCACATGCCCGGATGCGCCAGGATATTGACCATCGAGGGAACGGCGCGCAGATCCTCCTCATAGGTAAAGCGCAGTTCGTCCTGGCTCAGCGGGTCGCTGCCGAAGCCGATGCCGAGGGCGTAGAGGATGCTGTCCTTGGTCGAATAGCTTTGCCGGGTCTCGTCGAACCGGAAGCGGCGCAATACTTCAATATCCATTCTTCTCTCGTCACTTGCCCCGGCGGGCCAGGTAATCGGCGGCGGCGTCCAGGAAGGCGCGGCAATGCGCATCGTCGTCGTAATAGCTGTCCTCGCCGCGCTGGCGCGACAGCACGTAGAATACCGCGGTCTTCCAAGCCACGAAGGCGGCGAACCAGTCCAGATCGGCCAGTGCCCGGCCCGTGCGCTCGCCGTAGCGGGACAGCAGATCCGAGATCGCCGGGAATTCCGCCTGATAGAGCGCCCGGCCAAGATCCTGCAACGGCGTGCGCGCGATCCCCGGCGCGGGATAGGCGATCATGAAATAGCCCAGGTCCAGCCGCGGGTCGCCGATGGTGCTGAGTTCCCAGTCCAGCACCGTCGCCAGCCGGGGCGGAAGCCCGGCCGCCCACATCAGGTTGCCCAGCCGGAAATCGCTGTGAACCACGCATTGCCGGACCGCGTCGGGAACGCTTTCCTCCAGGCGCCCGGCCATGGCGCGCAGGGCCTCGCCTTCGTGGCCGGCAAGATCGGCAATCAGGCCGCGCAGCATGGCGAAGTGCTGGCGGTTGGCCTCGGGCTCGTCCAGCGGGCGCGCGGTGATCCGGGCGGCGTCGATGCCATGCAGATCGGCCAGCGCGTCGATCATCGCATGGGCCATGCCGCGGGGATCCTGCCGCAACGGCTCGGGCAGGTCGCCCGAGATCACGATGCCCGGCACATGCTCCATCACATAGAGCGGCACGTCCAGCGCCTCGCCCGCCGCGGCCATCGCCAGGATCCGGGGCGCCAGGACGCCCGCGGTGTTGAGCTTGGCGATATGGCGCGCCTCGCGCAGCACATCCGGCGCATTGGCGCGAATCACTGGCTGGTGGCGCACGATCAACCGCAAATCGCCCAGATCGACCAGCGAGGTTATGTTGGAATGCCCCTCGCCGATGATCCGCACCTCTGGCCGGCCGCCTTGCGGCGCCAGTCCCCGGGCCTTGAGCCAGGAGATCAGCCGATCCGTGTCGGCTTCGGTCCAACTCCACTCCATGTCGTCGTCCTGTCTGCAGGTTTGCGCGCATGCCCGGGCCGGGCCGGCATGTTACTTTGACTGCTGGCATATTATAATGCAAAGAACATAGTTCAAGATAAATGTTATGCTTGCGTATCGTATGCATTAGTGCATATTTGCATTGCACGGGAGGAAAAGGCATGGCGAACAGATCTATCCAAAGCACCGGCGCTTACCTGCCACTGCTGCGATTCGAGCGGAAGGCGGCGCGTGCCGAACTGGCCTGGTCGGGCCTGGGCGGGAACGGCAAGGGCCGCCGCGCGGTCGCGGGCTGGGACGAGGACGCCTTGACCCAGGCGGTCGAGGCGGCGCGCGAGGCGCTTTCGCAGGCGCAGGGCGCGATCGCGAGGGTGGTGTTCGCCTCGACCTCCTCGGCCTTTTCCGACCGCTCGCAGGCGGTGATCATGGCTGATGCGCTGAACATCGCCCGCGATGCAGAGACGGCCGACCTGGCCAACTGCCGCCGGTCGGCCGTCTCTGCGCTGCTGCGCGCATTGCGCGGCGCGCCGGGGACCGAACTGATCGCTGCGGGGGAAAAGCGCCTGACCCAGCCCGGCAGCGCGGCGCATCTGTCCTGGGGCGACGGCGCCGCGGCGGCGGTCGTTGGCGACGGTCCGGGCTTGGCGCGCCTGCTGGGGGCGGGCCGGGTCAACCTGGACCTGCTCGACAGCTATACCTCGGCTGCGCGCGGCTTGCCCTATGCCGCCGAGGAGCGTTTCTCGCGCGATTCCATGGTATCCGAGGCGCTGATCCCTGCCGCGCAGGCCGCGCTGGCCGAGGCGGGGTTGCGCGGCGAGGATGTCGCGCTGGCCGTGGTGCCCGAGGCCGTGTCGGGGCTTTATGCCGCGGCGGCGCGCAAGCTTGGCATGACGGCGCCGAACGTCATCGACCGGCTGGCCCCCGAGGCTGGCGAACTGGGCACCGCCGCGCCGCTTTTCGGGCTCGCGTTGGCGCTGGAGCAGGCCGAGCCGGGCCAGATCGTGCTGCTGGCGGGCTGCGGCAACGGCTGCGACGTGCTGGTGTTCGAGGTGACCGCCAAGACCCGCAATCGCCCGGCGCACCAGGCGCTGGACGAAGGTGTGCCGCTGACCAGCTATTCCCGCCTGCTGTCCCTGACCGGCGGCATCGATCTGGACTGGGGCCCGCGTGCCGAGGTGAACCAGAAGGTTTCCGCCAGCGTCCTGGCCCGCCACGGGCGCGACATGCACGGCTTCGTCGGCGGTCGCGATCAAGGCGGCAACGTGCAGTTCCCCAAGACGCCGATGCCGGTCAACCCGGCGCTGGCCGAGCCCGGCGTCTATGAGGATGTCATCCTGCGCGACGAACCGGCCCGCGTGGTCTCGATCACCGCGGATCGGCTGAATTTCACCCCCGATCCGCCCTTCTATTTCGGCCTGGTGCAGTTCGAGAACGGGGCGCGCGTGGTGATGGAGCATTGCGACGTCGAGGGCAAGGCGCAGCAGGTCGGCGCCCCCTTGCGGATGCGCTTCCGCATCAAGGCCATCGACCGGCAGCGGCAGTTCCGCAGCTATTTCTGGAAGGCTGCGCCCCTGGCGCGTCCGCAGCTTGCAGCAAAGGAGTAACGCCATGGCACAAGGTATCCGCGACAAGGCCGTCATCCTCGGCATGGGCTGCACCCGCTTTGGCGAGCGCTGGGACATGAGCTCGGACATGCTGATGGCCGAAGCCTTCGAGGAGGCGCTGGCCGATGCCGGCATCGCGCGCGACCAGATCGGCGCGGCCTGGCTCGGCTCGGCCCTGGACGACGTGAACGTCGGCAACTCGGCCATTCCCCTGGCCACGGCGCTGCGGCTGCCGCCGATGCCGGTCACCCGGGTCGAGAATATGTGCGCGACCGGGACCGAGGCGCTGCGGGCCGCGACCTATGCCGTCGCCTCGGGCGCGGTGGACATCGCCCTGGCGCTGGGGGTCGAGAAGCTGAAGGATACCGGCTTCGGCGGATTGCCGATCCGCACCAAGGGCTCGGTCAACGACCTGTGGATGCCCTATGGCTCGGCGCCGGGCACCTTCGCGCAACTGGCCGGCGCCTATGCGGCGCGCCACGGCATCGACGCGGCCGACCTGAAGCGGGCGATGGCGCATGTGTCGTGGAAGTCGCACCAGAACGGCGTCCATGCCGAAAAGGCCCACCTGCGCAAGGCGGTCACGATGGAGACGATCCTGAACGCGCCGATGGTCGCCGATCCGCTGGGGCTTTACGATTGCTGCGGCGTGTCGGACGGCGCGGCGGCCGCGATCATCTGCACGCCCGAAATCGCCCGCAGCCTTTCGAAGGACGCGCTGGTCTCGGTCAAGTCGGTGCAGGTCTGCGCCTCGAACGGCTGGGAGATGCAATATGGCGAATGGGACGGCTCTTACGTCCGCAACACCCGCATCGCCGCCGGCCGCGCCTATGACGAGGCCGGCATCACCCCCGCCGATCTGGGCCTGACCGAAGTCCATGACTGCTTCTCGATCACCGAACTGGTGACGATGGAGGATCTGGGCCTGTCGCAGGACGGCCGGGCCGTGTTCGACGTGCTGGATGGCGCCTTCGACGCCACCGGCCGGCTGCCGAGCCAGGTCGACGGCGGGCTGAAATGCTTCGGCCATCCGGTCGGGGCTTCGGGCCTGCGCATGGCCTATGAGGTCTATACCCAGCTGAAGGGCCGCGCCGGCGCGCGCCAGCTTGCGAATATCGACTTTGGCCTGACGCACAATCTGGGCGGCCAGCCGTCGAACTCGGTCGCGGCGGTGTCGGTGCTGGGCCGGCTGGAATAACAAGGGAAAGCACATGGCAGGCAAGTATTACGAAGAGCTCGAGGTCGGCCACGTCATCCGCCATGACGTGCGCCGCACGGTCACCGACTGGGACAACATGCAGTTCTCGACGATGACCATGAACCCGGCGGCGATCCATATCGACCACGAATATTGCAAGACGACCGAGTTCGGCAAACCGCTGGTCAACAGCGTCTTCACGCTGGGGCTGGTGGTGGGCCTGTCGGTCGGCGACACCACGCTGGGCACCACGGTCGGCAATCTGGGCTGGGAGGAAGTCAAGTTCCCCAGGCCGGTCTTCGCCGGCGACACCATCCGCGCCGAGACCGAGGTGATCGCCAAGCGGGAATCGAAGTCGCGCCCGACGCAGGGCATCGTCACCTTCCTGCATCGCGGCCTGAACCAGCGCGACGAGGTGGTCTGCGAATGCAGGCGCCTTGCCCTGATGATGAAGCGCCCGTCATGAGGCTGACATCGCTGCTTTTCGTTCCCGCCGACAGCGAGAAGAAATACCGCAAGGCGCGCGAGACCGCGGCCGACGGGCTGATCCTCGACCTCGAGGACAGCGTGGCCCTGCCCAACAAGGATGCCGCCCGCGCCATGGTGGCGGGCTGGCTGGACGAGGGGCTGGACGGGCCCGCGCTGTGGATCCGGGTCAACGCGCTCGATACCGGGCTGACGCTGGCCGATCTGGCGACGGTGGTCCGGCCGGGGCTGGCGGGGATCATCCTGCCCAAGGCCAATGGCGGGCAGGATGTCGCGCAAGTGGGCCATTACCTCGACGCGCTGGAGGCCCGCGCCGGCCTGCCGGCCGGGGCGATCCGCATCATCGTCGTGGCGACCGAGACGGGCCCGGCGATGTTCAACCTCGGCTCCTATGCGCCGGCGCATCCGCGGCTCGCGGCCCTGACCTGGGGCGCCGAGGATCTGTCGGCGGTCGTCGGCGCGACCTCGAACAAGGGCGCCGACGGCGACTGGTCGCAGCCCTATCAGCTGGCGCGCAGCCTGTGCCTGATGGCGGCAGCGGCGGCCGAAGTGCCGGCGCTGGACACGCTCTATGCCGATTTCCGCAATGAAGCCGGGCTGACCGAAGCCTGCGGGATTTCGCGTCGCGACGGTTTCGCCGGCCGGCTCGCCATCCACCCGGCCCAGGTCGACCCGATCAACCGCGCCTTTGCCCCCTCGGATGCGGATCTGGCGCTGGCCGCCCGCATCGTGGCCGCGTTCGATGCCGATCCCGGCCTCGGCACGATCGGCATCGACGGCAAGATGTACGACATCCCCCATCTGAAGCAGGCGCGGCGCACCCTCGCCAGTGTGCAGGAAGGATAACCATGTCCCAGACCACCAACCAATCCGCCGAGGAACTGGCCGAAACCCGCGCAGCGATCCGCGAGGGTGTGCGCGCCGTCGCCTCGCGCTTCGACGCCGACTACTGGCTCGCGCGCGACGAGGACGGGGTGTTCCCGCGCGAATACCACCGCGCCATGGCCGATGCCGGCTGGCTGGGCATCACCATGCCCGAGGAATACGGCGGCGCCGGCCTTGGCGTGACCGAGGCCGCGATCATGATGCACGAAGTCGCCAGCCATGGCGGCGGCATGGCCGCGACCTCGTCGGTGCACATCAACCTGTTCGGGCCGCATCCGATCGTCGTTCACGGCACGCATGAGCAGAAATCGGAATGGATTCCGCGGCTGATCTCGGGCTCGGACCAGGTCGCCTTCGGCTTTACCGAACCGGACGCCGGCCTGAACACCACTCGCATCAAGACCTTCGCCGAAAAGGTGCCGGGCGGCTATCGCGTGCGCGGGCAGAAGGTCTGGACCTCGACCGGGCAGGTCGCCAACAAGATCATGCTGCTGACGCGCACCACGAAATTCGAGGATTGCAAGCGTCCGACCGACGGCATCACCATCTTCTACACCGATCTCGACCGCAGCAAGATCGACGTGCAGCGCATCCCCAAGATGGGCCGCAAGGCGGTGGATTCCAACGCGATCTTCATCGACGACCTGTTCGTGCCCGACGAGCATCGCATCGGCGAGGAGGGCAGGGGCTTTTCCTACATCCTCGACAGCCTCAACCCCGAGCGGGTGCTGATCGCGGTCGAGGCCATCGGCATCGGCCAGGACGCACTGCGCCGCGCCACGCAATACGCCAAGGAGCGGGTGGTCTTCGACCGGCCCATCGGCCAGAACCAGGGCATCCAGCATCCGCTGGCCGAACGCTGGATGTATCTGGAAGCCGCCTGGCTGATGGCGATGAAGGCGGCCGAGCTTTACGACGCGGGCCAACCCTGCGGCGCCGAGGCGAACACCGCCAAGTTCCTCGGCGCGCGCGCGGGCTATGAGGCCTGCGAACGGGCCATCTTCACCATGGGCGGCTTTGGCTATGCCAAGGAATACCATGTCGAGCGGCTGTTCCGCGAGGTGGCCGTGACCCGCATCGCGCCGATCACCGAGCAACTGATCGCCAGCTTCATTGCCGAGAAGGTTCTCGGCCTGCCGAAATCCTACTGAAAGGCTGTTTTCATGACCAAGGCAATGGAAGGCAAGGTCGTCCTGGTAACCGGCGCCGGCCGCGGCGTCGGGCGCGGCATTGCGCTGGACATGGCGCGGGCCGGGGCCGCCGTGGTGGTCAACGATCTGGGCGTGGCGCTGAGCGGCGCCTCGGAAACCGGGCTGAGCCCGGCGCAGGAGGTGGTGGCCGAGATCGAGGCCATGGGCGGCCAGGCCATCGCCGACGGCCATTCCGTCGCGGACTGGGACGGCGCCCAGGCAATGGTGCAATCCGCCATCGAGCAGTTCGGCCGCATCGACGCGGTGGTCAACAATGCGGGCAACCTGCGCGACGTGCTGTTCCACCGCATGTCCGAAGAGGAGTTCGACTCGGTCGTCGCGGTGCATCTGAAGGGCACCTTCAACGTCAGCCGCGCCGCCGCGCCGCATTTCAAGGAGCAGGGCTCGGGCGCCTATGTGCATATGAGCTCGACCTCGGGCCTGATCGGCAATCTGGGGCAGGCCAACTATACCGCTGCCAAGCTGGGCATTGCCGGCCTGTCCAAGGCCATCGCCATCGACATGCAGCGTTTCGGCGTGCGTTCCAACGCGGTCGCGCCCTTCGCCTGGACGCGCATGGTGTCCTCGATCCCGGACGAGACTCCGGAACAGAAGAAGCGCGTCGAGGGCCTCAAGAAGCTGGTTGCGGAAAAGATCGCCCCCTTCGTCGTGGCGCTGACCTCGGACGCGGGCAAGGAGGTGACGGGCCAGATCTTCGGTGTGCGCAACAACGAGATCTACCTGTTCTCGCAGCCGCGTCCGATCCGCACCGCGCATACCTCGGACGGCTGGACGCCGGAAACCGTGGCCGAACGGGTCTTTCCCATGTTCCGCAACGATTTCTATCCGCTGCACAAGTCGGGTGATGTCTTCACCTGGGATCCGGTCTGAACAGACCGGAGGGTTCTGATCGGGGCGCCACCCCTCGCCGGGGCGGCGCCCGTCCAACAACGGAGGTTTGCATGAAGAAGGTCTATGCGGACGCGGATGCCGCTCTGGACGGCCTGCTGCGGGACGGGATGCTGATCGCGGCCGGGGGCTTCGGGCTTTGCGGCATTCCCGAGCTGCTGATCGAGGCGATCCTGAAGGCGGGCACGAAGGATCTGACCATCGCCTCGAACAATTGCGGCGTCGATGGGTTCGGGCTGGGCAAGCTGCTGGATTCGCGGCAGATCCGCAAGATGATCTCCTCCTATGTCGGCGAGAACGCCGAATTCATGCGGCAATACCTGTCCGGCGAGCTTGAGCTGGAGTTCAACCCGCAGGGCACGCTGGCCGAGCGCATGCGCGCCGGCGGCGCCGGCATCCCGGGCTTCTATACCAAGACCGGCGTCGGCACGGTGATCGCCGAGGGCAAGGACCACAAGGATTTCGACGGCGAGACCTATATCCTGGAACGCGGCATCGTCGCGGACCTGGCCATCGTCAAGGGCTGGAAGGCCGACGAGTCGGGCAACGTGATCTTTCGCAAGACCGCGCGCAACTTCAACGTGCCGGCGGCGAAATGCGGCCGCGTCTGCGTCTGCGAGGTCGAGGAGATCGTGCCGACCGGCAGCCTCGATGCCGACGCCATCCACCTGCCGGGCATCTATGTCCACCGCCTGATCCAAGGGCAGCATGAGAAGCGCATCGAGCAGCGCACGACCCGTTCGCGCGTCTCCGACACGACCCGGAAGAAGGAGACCGTCTGATGGCCGCCGAAACCAAGGGCTGGGACCGCAACCGGATGGCGGCGCGGGCCGCGCAGGAGCTGCAGGACGGCTGGTATGTGAACCTGGGCATCGGCATCCCGACGCTGGTGGCGAACTATATCCCCGAGGGGGTGCATGTGACGCTGCAATCGGAAAACGGCATGCTCGGGATCGGCCCCTTCCCCTATGAGGGCGAGGAGGACCCGGACCTGATCAATGCCGGCAAGCAGACGGTGACCGAGCTGCCGCAGACCGCCTATTTCGACAGTTCCGAGAGCTTCGCCATGATCCGCGGCGGCAAGATCGCCATGGCGATCCTGGGCGCGATGGAGGTGGCCGAGAACGGCGACCTGGCGAACTGGATGATCCCCGGCAAGCTGGTCAAGGGCATGGGCGGGGCGATGGATCTGGTCGCCGGGGTGAAGCGGGTGGTGGTGGTGATGGACCACACCTCGAAACATGGCGAATCGAAGGTGCTGAAGGCCTGCACGCTGCCCCTGACCGGGCAGAAGGTGGTCAATCGCATCATCACCAACCTGGGCGTGCTGGACGTGGTGGAGGGCGGGCTGAAGATCGTCGAACTGGCCGATGGCGTCAGCGAGGCCGAACTGCGCGCCGCGACCGAGGCGGCGATCGTCGGCTGAGCTTTCAGGGGGGAGGGGGCTGTCTGCCCCCTCTTGCGGCTGACGCCGCAATTCACCCCCGAGGATATTTGGGCAAGAAAGAAGGCGCATGGCGTTCGATCGGAATGGAACAACATGGGAGGTTGCCTCGTGAAGATCGGCGCATTGAGAGAGCATTACGAGGGGGAGGCGCGTGTTGCGGTGACGCCGTCCTCGGCCGCGCATCTGAAGAAGCTGGGCCACGAGGTCTTCGTGGAATCGGGCGCGGGGGCGGGGGCCGGGTTTTCCGACGCCGCCTACCAGGCCGCCGGCATCACCGTCGCGCCGAATGCCCAGGCGCTGATCGCCGAGGTCGATGTCGTGGTCAAGGTCCGGCCGCCCGAGGCCGCCGAGCTGAAGGCGATGCGGCGTGGTCAGACGCTGATCTCGTATTTCTATCCGGCGCAGAATGCCGAGCTGCTGGAGCTCGCCCGCGAGCAGGGCGTCACCGCCATCGCCATGGACATGGTGCCGCGCATCTCGCGCGCACAGAAGATGGACGCGCTGTCGTCCATGGCCAATATCGCCGGCTACCGCGCGGTGATCGAGGCGGCGAACAATTTCGGCCGCTTCTTCACCGGCCAGGTCACCGCCGCCGGCAAGGTGCCGCCGGCCAAGGTGCTGATCGTCGGCGCCGGCGTCGCGGGGCTTGCCGCCATCGGCGCCGCGACCAGCCTCGGCGCCCAGGTCTATGCCTTCGACGTCCGCCCCGAGGTGGCCGAGCAGATCGAATCGATGGGCGCGGAATTCGTCTATCTGGATTTCGCCGAGCAGGCCCAGGACGGCGCCGCGACCGGCGGCTATGCCGCGCCCTCGAGCCCCGAGTTCCGCGAGGCGCAGCTGAAGAAGTTCCGCGAGCTGGCGCCCGAGATGGACATCGTCATCACCACGGCGCTGATCCCCGGCCGCGACGCGCCGAAGCTCTGGACCGAGGACATGGTCGAGGCGATGAAGACCGGCTCGGTCATCGTCGACCTGGCGGCCGAGCGCGGCGGCAATTGCGACCTGACCGTGCCGGACGCGCGCATCGTCACCGACAATGGCGTGGTGATCATCGGCTATACCGATTTTCCCTCGAGGATGGGGGCGCAAGCCTCTGAACTCTATGGCAACAACATCCGCCACATGCTGGCCGACCTGACCCCGGGCAAGGACGGGGTCATCGTGCAGAACATGGAGGATGACGTCATCCGCGGCGCGACCGTGGCCCATGACGGCGACGTGACCTGGCCGCCGCCGCCGCCCAAGGTCGCGGCCATCGCCGCCGCGAAGCCCAAGGAAAAGCCGAAGGAGCCCACCCCCGAGGAACGCCGCGCGGCCGAGGCCGCCGCCGCCTTCAGGACCCAGACCCGCAACCAGGTCGGGCTGCTGGCCGTCGGCGGCGTGCTGATGCTGGCGCTGGGGCTGGTGGCGCCGGCGAGCTTCATGCAGCATTTCATCGTCTTCGTGCTGTCGGTCTTCATCGGCTTCCAGGTGATCTGGAACGTCAGCCACAGCCTGCACACGCCGCTGATGGCGGTGACGAACGCGATCTCCTCGATCATCATCCTGGGCGCCTTGATGCAGATCGGCTCGGGTTCGGGGCTGGTGATCGTGCTGGCGGCGCTCTCGGTGTTCATGGCCGGGATCAACATCTTCGGCGGCTTCCTGGTCACGCGCCGGATGCTTGCCATGTTCCAGAAATCCTGAGGAGGCCGGCGCAATGGAATTCGGTTTCACCACCGCCGCCTATGTCGTCGCGGCCATCCTGTTCATCCTGTCCCTGGGCGGGCTTTCGGGCCAGGAAAGCGCCAAGCGCGCGGTCTGGTACGGCATCGTGGGCATGGCGCTGGCCGTCGCCGCCACGCTGATCGGCCCCGGCTCGGGCCTGTGGCTTCTGTCGCTGATCCTGGTCGCGGTCGGCGGCGTCATCGGCTGGATCGTCGCCACCCGCGTGCAGATGACCGAGATGCCGCAGCTGGTCGCCGCCATGCATTCGCTGGTCGGCCTGGCCGCGGTCTTCATCGGCTTCAACACCCATGTCGAGCTTGGCCATGTGCTGGGCCTCGACGCCGCCGGACGCGAGGCGCTGACCGGCTTCGCCGCCGTGCTGGCGCACAAGTCCCCGGTCGAGCAGTCGATCCTGCGGGTCGAGACCTTCCTCGGCGTCTTCATCGGTGCCGTGACCTTCACCGGCTCGGTCATCGCCTTCGGCAAGCTCGCCGGCAAGGTCGACGGCAAGGCCAGGAAGCTGCCGGGCGGCCATGTGCTGAACGCCGGCGCGGCGGCGCTGTCGCTGGTGCTCTTGCTGGTCTATCTGGCCAATGGCTCGACCCTGGCGCTGATCGTGATGACGCTGGCGGCGCTCTTCATCGGCTATCACCTGATCATGGGCATCGGCGGCGCCGACATGCCGGTGGTGGTGTCGATGCTGAACAGCTATTCCGGCTGGGCGGCGGCGGCGATCGGCTTCTCGCTGTCGAACGACCTGCTGATCGTGGTCGGTGCGCTGGTCGGCTCCTCGGGTGCGATCCTGAGCTACATCATGTGCAAGGCGATGAACCGCAGCTTCGTTTCGGTGATCCTGGGCGGTTTCGGCGGCGAGGCGGGCCCGGCGATGGAGATCGTGGGCGAGCAGATCGCCATCGACGCGGAAAGCGTCGCGGCGGCGCTGAACGACGCCGACGAGATCGTCATCGTGCCGGGCTATGGCATGGCGGTGGCGCAGGCGCAGCAATCGGTGTCGGAGCTGACCCGCAAGCTGCGCGCGCGCGGCAAGACCGTGCGCTTTGCCATCCACCCGGTGGCGGGCCGGCTGCCCGGGCACATGAACGTGCTGCTGGCCGAGGCCAAGGTGCCCTATGACATCGTGCTGGAGATGGACGAGATCAACGAGGATTTCCCGAATACCGACGTGGTGATCGTGATCGGCTCGAACGACATCGTGAACCCGGCGGCGCAGGAGGACCCGAACAGCCCCATCGCCGGCATGCCGGTGCTGGAGGTCTGGAAGGCCAAGCAGGTCTTCGTCAGCAAGCGCGGCCAGGGCACCGGCTATTCCGGCATCGAGAACCCGCTCTTCTACAAGGACAACACCCGCATGTTCTACGGAGACGCCAAGAAATCCCTCGACCAGCTCCTGCCAATGATCGAATAGGGGGGCGGCAAACTGGCCCACCCCGATCAGAACCCCAGCCATCAGCAAGGAGGATCCCTCGCCATGCCCGATCTGCCCGCGCGCGAATCCATGGAATACGACGTGGTGATCGTCGGCGGCGGGCCTGCGGGGCTGTCGGCGGCGATCCGGTTGAAGCAGGTGAACCCCGCGCTCTCCGTCGTGCTCTTGGAGAAGGGCTCGGAGATCGGCGCGCATATCCTCTCGGGCGCCGTGCTCGACACCTCGGGCCTCGACCGGCTGATCCCGGACTGGAAGGACAAGGGCGCCCCGGTCGGGACCGAGGTCACGACCGACAATTTCTACATCCTCGGCCCGCAGGGCCAGGTCCGGGTGCCGAACTGGCCGATGCCGCCCTTGATGTCGAACCACGGCAAATACATCGTCTCGATGGGCAATGTCTGCCGCTGGCTGGCCGAGCAGGCCGAGGCGCTGGAGGTCGAGATCTTCCCCGGCATGGCCTGCTCGCAGCTGGTCTACGAGGGCGAGCGCGTCGTCGGCGTCGTCGCCGGCGAGATGGGCCTGAATGCCGACGGCAGCCCCGGCCCCGGCTACGAGCCCGGCATGGAGCTGCGCGGCAAATATGTCCTCATCGCCGAGGGCGTGCGCGGCTCGCTGGCGAAAGAACTCATCCAGAAATACGACCTCTCCAAGGATCACGAGCCGCAGAAATTCGGCCTCGGCATGAAGGAGATCTGGGAGATCGACCCGGCCAAGGCCCGCCCCGGCACGGTGACGCATACGATGGGCTGGCCTCTGGGCAAGAATGCCGGCGGCGGCAGCTTCATCTATCACCTCGGCGGCAACCAGGTGCTGGTCGGCTTCGTCGTGCACCTGAACTATGCCAATCCGTATCTGTATCCCTACATGGAGTTCCAGCGCTTCAAGCACCATCCCATGGTCGCGGAACTGCTGGAGGGCGGCAAGCGCGTGGCCTACGGCGCCCGCGCCATCTCCGAGGGCGGCTGGCAGTCGATCCCGAAACTGACGGTGCCCGGCGCGGCGCTGCTCGGCTGCTCGGCCGGGCTGGTGAACGTGCCGCGGATCAAGGGCAACCACAATGCCATGCTCTCGGGCATCGCCGCGGCCGAGGCGGCGGCGGCGGCCATCGCCGCCGGCCGCGCGGGCGACGAGCTGGCCGAATACGAGGCCGAGCTCCGCACCGGCGCCATCGCCCGCGACCTGAAGCCGGTCAGGAACGTCAAGCCGGTCTGGTCGAAGCTGGGTCTCTGGCCCAGCCTGGCGCTGGGGGGCTTCGACATGTGGGTGGCGAACCTGACCGGCTGGAACCCCTTGGGCAGCTGGAAACACGGCAAGACCGACGCGCAGGCCACCGGCAAGGCGGCGGATTTCCAGCCCATCGACTATCCGAAGCCCGACGGCAAGCTGAGCTTCGACCGCCTGACCAACGTGGCGTTCAGCTTCACCAACCACGAGGAAAGCCAGCCCTGCCACCTGAAGCTGAAGGATCCCGCGGTGCCGATCGCGGTGAACCTGCCGCTTTATGCCGAGCCGGCGCAGCGCTACTGCCCGGCCGGGGTCTATGAGGTGCTGGAAAGCCCCGAGGGGCCGAAGTTCCAGATCAACTTCCAGAACTGCGTGCATTGCAAGACCTGCGACATCAAGGATCCCAGCCAGAACATCAACTGGACCACACCCCAGGGCGGCGACGGGCCGAACTACCCGAATATGTGATCGCAGCCGGGCTGCCTTGGCCGCGGCTGAGCATTTGCGGATTGCATCTGGAATGCCTGCCGAACGTCAAAAACACCCTCCTCCCCTCCTAAAGGATGGGCCGTGCGCGGGCGAATCGTCCTAGCCTTCATCAGCTAGATGACATTCCGCATGCGTCCATAAGGGCGCCCAGCCCGGCACCGCGAAGTCCACAGGCTTCGTCGCCTGTTCGGCCGCATGCTGCACCGACACGCAGGGAGGAGGGCACGGATGCTGCAAACGGCCATTGTCGAGGACAGAAGGGACCACCCCAGCCGCGAATGGATCGAGGCTTTGCGCCGCGACTATCCGACCGAGGCCGAATTCGACCGCATGCTGACGCGCAAGATGTTGCGCCGGATGGAGCCGTCCCAGCCCGGCCGCTATTCCATGCCCGAACTGGACCGGGCGTTGCGCCGCTTTTTCGATGCCAAGCTGCAGGGGCCCTATCAGATTTCGGACCTGCGCTGGCTCATGGGCGGGGCGTCGAAGATCCAGCTTGCCTTCACCCTGGACTGGTCGGAAGCCGGCGTGGCGCAGCGGCAGCGGCTGGTCATGCGGATGGAGCCCGAGGAATCGCTCAACTCGACCAGCCGCCTGCGCGAGCAGCAGATCTTCAGCTTTTTCCGAGGCATCCTGCCGGTGCCGAAGGTCTTCTGGCTGGACGAGGACGGCACCTGGCTGCCGCAGGCCGCGATCATCTATGAATGGCTGCCCGGCGTTTCGACCCCCAGCCGCAAGGAGCGCCGCGTCGCCGGGATCGGGCAAAGCTTTCCGCCGGAACTGCGCCAGAAGCTGGGTCCGCAGTTTCTGGAAGCGCTGGTCCGCATTCACACCGCCGACTATCGCCAAGGGGATCTGAGCGCGTTCCAGGTGCCTGCCGCGAACAGCACCGAATCCGCCCTGCTGCATCTGAACCGCGTTCTGCGCATCTGGGAAGAGGATCGCGGTTTCGAGTTTCCGGTCTTTGACCTGGCGGTAAGCTGGTTGCGGCGCAACCTGCCGGTGCTGGATCGTCCCAGCATCCTGCACGGGGATTTCCGCGCCGGCAATTTCCTGTTCGATGAGGCGACCGGGCAGATCACCGCCTGGCTCGACTTCGAGCGCGGCTATATCGGCGACCGGCACCGAGACCTGGCCTGGACCACGCTGTCGAGCTATGGGAACCTGGCCGAGGACGGCAAGACCTTCCTGGTCTCGGGCCTGGTGCCCCTAGACGAATTCCTATCCTCGTATGAACGGCTGTCGGGGCTGAGCATCGACCCGGCGCGGTTGAAATATTATCGCGTTTTCAACTCTCTGCAAAACGTCCTTGCGGCACTGGCCTCGGCCTGGCGCGTCGTCCGGCTGGGCAAGACCCATCAGGACGTTCTGGTCGCCATGCTCGAAGGCATAGGCCATGCGCAGGCCGACGAGATCTGCTGCCTGCTCGAGGAGGATTTCTGATGCCCAACACGCTTGGCAATACGCTGCAGGCCTGTGTCCGCGGGCTTGAACAGATGATCGTGCCCGCGATCGACCCGGACAATCCGCTGGCGCTGGAACAGGCGACGCTGATTGCAAGGACGATCCGCTTCACCATCGCGCGCTTGCCCCATGTCGTGGCCCGCTCGCGCCAGGAGATGCGCCTGTACCAGGAGATGGCCGAGGATCTCGTGTCCGACATGGCCGCCGTCGCTCCGGCGGAACTGCCCGCCTTGCAGGACGAGATCGCCCGTGCCGACGCGCTGTGGCACGACCCCCATGCCGGACTGGAACGGATCGACGCTTGCGCGGAAGAACTGGCCGCGCGGATCGCGGCGCTGGTCCGGTCGTGCCGCGACGACGACAGCGCGGCGGCGCGCCGCATCGAATGCGCGGTGCTGCGCCACAGCCCCGCGATCAACCGGCTGAACCGCTCCTGGCATGTCCTGTCGGGGTTCGAGACCCGGCCGGAGGAGATCCCCCCGCTGCCGAGCCTTTTCCCGCGCGGCGAATGACACCCTGAACGAGGTTTTGCAATGAACGCTTCCTATCCGCCGATCACGCCGCGAACGCTGTATTTCCAGGCGCCCGCCGATGCGGACCATCACTGGATCGAGACGATGCTGATCCCCTTTGTCCTGCCCGAGGAGGGGATCTACGGGCTGATCTATCTTTATGTCCGGCCCGCGCTGGGGGTGATGACGAACCAGATCATCATCTGCGGTTCGCTGTCGGACAGCCGCGGCGACCTGCTGCATTACGTGGACAACCAGCAGCTTCCCGCCATCTCGACCTTCCGCGACTTTACCACGCCGCTGGGGCTTTCGGTCCGCTTTACCAGCGGGGTGCGGGATTTCCGGGTGGATTATGTCGGCCGGGACGGGACCGAGTTCCATTTCGACTGGACCGGCCTGATGGACCCGTTCGACATCCACAATCCCGCCCATAGCCCGCAAGCCGGAAAGGCCCGCGACATCCATGCCGACATCGAGCCGGGGCAAACTCACAGGGCTGGGCATTTCGACGCGACGGGGCACGTGGCCGGAACCTTGACGCTGCGCGGCAAGACCTATCGCATCGATTGTATCGAGCGGATGGACCACAGCTGGGGACCTCGCGACGCCACCGTGATCCGGCCGACCTATATCGTCTCGGCGACGTTCTCCCGGGACCTGTTCTTTCACATGATCTGCCCCTGGGATCCCTCGGTCGCGGCGGGCGAGCAGCTTCGGCTCAGCCACGGCTATGTCTGCGAGGGCGGCGAGGTCTTCGGCCTGACGGATGTGGCACGGATCGAGGCGCAGCATTTCGGCAATATCACCGTGGGGTTGCAGATGCAGGTCGCGGACACCCGCGGCAAGACATGGGATCTGGTCGCCTCGCCCAATGTGGGTGCGCCCTGGTACGGCTTTCCCAGTGCGGTGACCTATCTGTCGCTGATGCGGTTCTTCATGGACGGGCAGCGCGGCTACGGCATCGTCATGGCCAATCACAACATGGGCTGGCTGAACCAGACCCGCGGCCGGTTTCTGAACGATCCCTGCCCGCGGATTCTGGCCTGACACCAATCAACAAACGGCTCGGCACGACCCCGTGCCGGGTCTTTCAGGGAGGAGAAACATGACAATCCAGACTTCCGCCATGGCGATGCCGGACCGGTCCGAGAGGATGACGCCGGAAAGCCGCCGGGCGATATTCTCGGCCAGCTTCGGCACCTTCGTCGAATATTACGATTTCATCGTCTACGGCTTTCTTGCCACCATCCTGGCGGGGCTGTTCTTTCCGGGCGACGATCCGGTCACGAGCCTGCTGATCACCTTCGGCGCCTATGCCGTCAGCTATTTCGTCCGCCCTCTCGGGGCGATGCTGATCAGCCCCATCGGCGACATCTACGGGCGAAAGGCCCTGCTTCTGGTCGTTATCGCGCTGATGACCCTGCCGACGGCGGCCATCGGGCTGTTGCCGACCTATCATCAGATCGGCATCCTGGCGCCGATCCTGCTGACCCTGTGCCGGGTGTTGCAGGGCCTGTCGGCCGGCGCCGAATATGGCGGCGCCTCGGCCCTGGTGGTCGAATATGCCCCGGCCCGCCAGCGTGGCTATTATTCGGGCTACCTGACCCTGACGATCTCGCTCGCGATGGCGGTGGGTATGGGTCTGGGCCTGTTCATCACAAAGATGACCTCGGCCGAGGTGATGCAGAACTGGGGCTGGCGCGTACCCTTCTTGCTGGCATTGCCGCTGGGGCTTATCGGGCTTTACATCCGGCTGCAACTCGAGGAAACGCCGGTCTTCCAGAAGGTGGCGCAAAAGGCGCATGACAAGAAGAAGACCCCGCTGCGCACGACGGTCAGGCGCGATTGGCGCGCGGTGCTGCTGGGCATGAGCGTGGGCGCCACCCATGTCATCACCGCGTCGATCCTGTTCCTGTTCGTCCCGACCCATCTGATCCGCAATCTCGGCTATCCGCCGGCAACGGCGATGTCGATCGCGCTGTGCGGGCTTCTGGTCTGGTCGCTGTTCATGCTGCCGATGGCGGCGCTGACGGACAGGTGGGGACGCAAGCCGGTGGCGTGGCTGGGCAGCCTGGGCCTGATGGCGTTGTATTACCCGGTCTATCTGACCTTCGGCGTCGGCCCGACGGCCTCCTATATCGCCATCATCGTCGCGGCCCCCTTCGCCTCGATGGCTTCGGCCTCGCTGGGGCCGATGTTTGCTGAAATGTTCAAGACCGACAACCGCTCGACAGGGATCAACCTGGGCTGGCAGTTCTCGACGCTGATCTTCGGCGGCCCGGCGCCCATGCTGGCCATGTGGCTGATCGGACGCAGCGGCAATATGAACGCACCGGCGCTGTTTGCCATGTTTTGCATCTGCTTTACGCTGTTCGCGCTGTGCTTCATCCGGGAAACCAAGGGGATAGATCTCAGCCGGATGTGACCGCTCCCGCGCGTCGGGGTGCCGCCGCGGCAGGCCGTCGGAACCCGGCGGCCTGTTTCGGCATCCTCGGACGCTTGCGCGCCGAAAGCGGAACACCCCCTGTTGCCAGGGGGTGTTCGGGCATTCGGCGCGGTTGCGGTCAGACCCAGATCTTGGGACACAGTTCCTCGGTCAGGCGGCCCTTCTTGGCGTTGAGCCAGGGCAGCGAGTAATTGGCCAGCACGACGCCATAACCCTCGCGCCCGTCCATGAAGAAATTCATCAGACCGTTATAGGTGATCGCGCTGGGATAGGGCATCCACGGCGCGCCCAGATTGGGCGAGGCGTTCATCCGCCATGACTTGCCCCGCACGTCCTTGACCGTCATCTGCAGCCCGACGCAGGGCAGGCCCAGATGCTGCGATGTCATCTCGACCTCGCTGGTCAGGCCGTGCACCTGGCCGTTCTCGCAGACATAGCCATGGGTCAGCTGGAACTGGTTCGCCTTGGGCAGGTCGGGATTCCACGGGCAGATCATGTGAAAGAACAGGTCCTCGCCGAAGGTGGCGGAAACGATATACATGTTCTTGATGATCGTGGGGTTGCGCGGCCCCCAGCTGTGGTCCATCCGCTCGATGCTGTCCACGGTATAGGTCTTGCCGCGGATGGTCAGCGTGCCCGTGGCATGGCCGGTCAGGTCGTAATGCCCCGCCTTGTGGCTTTGCCCGACCGAAATGTCGGCATGCATGTCCTCGACCTGCGCGGCTTGCGGGCTGTGGTTGGGGTCGTGGATGTCGAAGGGATCCATCAACCCTTTCCAGTCGATATGGAAGGCGGTTCCGTCACCTCCTTCATAGTCCAGCGTGAAATCGCGCGGCGCATTGGTGAACCTGACGCGCAGCCCGATGTCGGAGCCGAAATCGGTCAGGCGCTGCGGCGCGGGCAGATGCTGGTTGTCCTGATAATGCAGCAGGTCCGAGCGGTTGTCGGAGAGCGACCCGCAGATCCAGACCTGATTGGCCATGACGCCCAGCCCCGGCCGGACGCAGACATAGATCAGGCAATAGATATTCGCCTCGCGGGCGATGAAGGGGATCAGCAGCGTTTCGACCCAGGCCGGGCCGGCATCGGCTCCGTTCTGGAAATCGACCATTTGCGGTGTGATCATGGATATGTCCTTGGTTGAGGGAGGGAAATCAGGGCGTCGGCGCGGCCAGCAGGATGTCCAGCGGCGGCAGGTCGGCGGTGTCGTCGAAGCCGGTGGGCGCGAACCATGCCCGGTGCAGGTCGATCAGCGCCCCCTGGCTGTCGATGGCGATCCGCTCGACCTGGCGCGCGGCGGGGTCGTCGCGCGGTCCACAGGTGGCGATGGCGGCGCTGAGATGGGCCGCGATACCGGCGGCGGCTTGGTTCAACGCATCGGTCGGCGTCGCGGGATCGGCCAGCAGGTGCCCGGCGGTGCTCGCCTCGGCCTCCAGCCTGTCGGCAGCGGTGGGGTCCAGGCTGCGCAGCGGCCCGGCCACGGCCAGAGCCGCGGACCGGTTCAGTTCAAGCTCCTTGCGGGCCTTGGGATGCAGCAGGGTGGCGCGGGCGCGCAGCAGCCCCAGCATGCGCAGCACCAGCTGCGCCTGTTCCACCGCCAGCGGGTTGGCCCGGTCGATGGCTGGAATGATCATGTCCTCCAGCGCGCGCTGACAGGCCAGGAAAGCATTGTCGATGGTGTCGGGCATCAGAGTTCCTCCAGCAGAAGCCGGCGCAGCTCCTGCGCCTGGCTGTAGCCCACGCCCTCGACCCAGGCGATCAGCACGTCCTGGTGGGTTTTCCCAAGGTGGACGATGCGCCAGGCCGAGCACAGCGCCGTGGCGATGAGCTGGTAGCAGTTGAAGATGCGGTAATAGCGCAGCCTTGCCGGATCGACCGGCAGGCCGGTGCGGCGTTCATATTCGCGATAGAATTCGTCCAGCGGGATCAGGCCGCTGACCAAAAAGGTCTTGCCGTCCTCGGCCAGATTCCCAAAGGAGCTGGTGGTCGTCCATGCCAGGTCGCGGTGGCGGTCACCGATATGGCCGCGCTCCCAGTCCAGCCAGGCGGTGATCCGACGCGAGCCTTCGTCGAACAGGAAATTGCCTGCCCGGAAGTCGCCGTGCAGGATCGTCGCATGGTCCAGCACCGGCAAGTTGCGTTCCAGCCAGTTGCCTGCCGCGTCGAACAGGGGGAAGCTGAAGTTGTGATCCTCGTGCCAGACGCGGCGCACCCGGTTCAGCTGCATCAGCGCGCTTTCCGTGGTGCCAGGCTCCGGCCGGTGAAAGGCCTCCAGCCCGGCGGCGGGATCGGCGGTGTGGATGCGCGCCAGCGCATCCATGAACTGGGGCGCAAGCTCTTGCCGCAACTCGGGGGAAAATCGCTGGCCAATGCCGCTGACGCGGTTTTCCTGATCCGTGGGCCGAGTCACGCCCGAAGCGCAGTCATAGATGATCGCGGGTTCAGGAAACCAGCGCGCATCATCGTCCAGCCAGCGCACTTTCGGAACCGGCAGCTTGTTCTGGAAAAACTCCAGCAGCTGAACCTCGCGCAGGCGGCTGGTGGTATTGACGGACTCGGCCGGTTCCATCCGCATCACCAGATCAAGCCGCTCGGTTCCGCCGCCGTTTGTGGGCCGGTCCAGCGTGAACGCGACCTGGATCTTCGAGGCCCCGCCCGCCATCCAGCGCGGGTTGCCGATGCGCTGGCCGGGGCCGCCGTGATCCACCAGGAATCGTTCCAGGCAGCCTATCAGCGCGTCCAGCGAATAGGCGGCCGGATTGCGGGGTTCGGCGCGCTTGCGCATCTTGCGAGTCAGCATGCGGTCGAGTTCCGCCTCGACCGGAAAAAGCGCTCGGGACCGGGCGATGAAATCCTCGGTCGGGGCGTCGCGTATGTCGGATGGGGCTTGTGCGGGAACGGTCATGGGCCTCTCTCGGACTGGGCGGGTTGCGGACCAGGACGGCGGGCGTGGCGTAGGATTCGGCTTGCCGGTCCTGTCTCAGGTCAGGCTAGCCGCGTCTTTTCCCGCCCGCCCCCGCCCAGAGGAGGGGGTGGCCGGATTATTCCTTGCGCTAGAATCACCCCATCGGCCGCCGGGGAGGGCGGACGGATACCACGAAGGGGGAGATGCAGAAGATGGACGGACCGCTCCAATTCCCATCCGTATTCGACACCATGCCGAAGCTGGTCGACGGCACCGGGCAGCACGCAGACAGCCGGATGGAGTTGGAGCGGCTGTTGGGCGAGCTGTCCGCCCGCGCCGTTGCCACGCCCTGCGGCCTGCCCGCGCTGACATGGCTCTGCGCCATCCCGGGCTCGGGCAAGACGCTGCTGCTGGCCCGGCTGTTCCGCCAACTGCAGGAGGCTGGCGAGAATGTCGTCTGGATCGGGCTGCGCGAGCCGGGCACTCCGGCAAGCCAGATCACCCTGAGGCTGGACTCGGAAGGCGCGGCTGGCGGCCAGCGCCGCCTCATCTTGATCGATAACCTGGACTATTGCCCCGAGGCGACAGGCGGCGGGTTCATTGATGACCTGCTGGTGATGCTGGGCGGCGAGGACCGGTTGATCGTGGCCAGCGCCAGCCGCCTGTCTTTCAGCGAGATCGAACTGCGCATCCGCGACCAGCTTCTGCTGTTCGACGACGGCCATTTCCGGCTGGGTGCCGCCGAGATCGAGGCCGGGTTGCCGCCGGAGGTGGTCGCGCGCGTCGGTCCGGGCGGTCTCGCGCGGGTCGCCGGGGCGTCCTCGGGCTGGCTGATCGCCGCCCGGATGATCGGCTTGCAGCTGCGGCAGAGATCATGCCCGGAACTGTATCTGGACGATCTGGACCAGCTGCTGAACGACCTGGACCCGTGGATCGAGCGCAACCTGCTTGATCCTCTTTCACTCGAACAGCAACTGCTGCTATGCCAACTGGCGCAGTTCCGCAGCTTCGACACCCGTCAGGCCGACTGGGTTTTCGACGATCCGCAGACCGGGGCGCGGTTGGCCTCGGTGGTTGCGCAGCTTCCCGGTCTGTTCATGCCGTTGGGACAGGATGGTCGGTGCCGCCTGCGCGAACCCCTGCGCAGCCATCTGCGCCGCGTGGCCCAAAGGCGGCTGGCCCCGCCCGCCCGCGACCGGCTGCGGCAGCGCCTGATCCAGTGGTGCGTCAGCTTCGGGGAATGGCAGGACGGGCTGCATTACGCGCTTGAGGCCGGGGACTGGACCGCGCTGGCCACCATCCTTGACTGCGGCGGCGAAAAGCTGGTGCTGCGCCTTGGCGACACCGAGACCTATGTCGCTGCGGTCCAGGCGCTGATTGCCGCCGGACAGCGGCCATCCGCTGGCATCATGCGGTTTTATACCTTCTGCCAGACCTTCCGCCTGCACGACATCCACCGTGCGACCTGGGATCAGGATCTTGCCGCATCTCCGGGGAGCGATCCGGCTGTTCCGACGCCCGAGGCGATCTGCCGGCTGTTCTGGCACAATGACGACGAAGCCTTGCATCGGACCATCGGGCAATGGCTGGCCTCGGCCGGGCACAAGGAGCCGTTTGAGATCGTCTGGGTCCGTCATATCCAGGCCGCCGCGCTGATGCGAACCTATCAATTCGCCCTCGCCCGGGCCGCGCTGATCGAGACCGTGCCGCTGCTGGAAAAGATGAAGCTGCCGTTTCTCAGCAGCATGGACGACGCCATCCATTGCGCGCTGCTGCTTTACGAGGGGAATTGCCGCGAAAGCGACCGGCGCGCCTCGCTGGCGCTGGAACATGCGCGCCAGCTTCTGGCCGAGGATGCGATGATCGTCGATGTCTTTGCCGCCTTCTGCGCGAAATGCGCCATCGAGGCGGGACGGGACGACCGTGCGCGCGCCTTTCTGCCCCAGGTGATGCGGCTGTTGACGCGGCACGAAAGCCTGGGCGCCAGCGCCTGCGCGACGGATGTGGCGCTGCATCTGTGGGACGGCAAGGCGCCTGCGGTGCTGGAGGAGGTCCGCCGCGCCATCGGCGCGCATACGCCCCGGCTGACCGTGACCTTCGACTGCTACCTGATCCGGCGGCTGTTGCGGCAGGGCGATGTCTCGGGGGCATTGCGGCAGGCGTCGCTGGCCGGGCTGGACCCGGTGCGGGCCAGCATCATCCTGCCCTCGGGCACGCGCGCGCATGACGAAAGAAACCTGATCGTCATGACCTCGCTGGAGTTGCTGATCGCCATCGACGACTGGGATTCCGCCGTCCCGCTTCTGGCCGCTCACAAGGAGCGCGCGAGATGCAATGGCCGGATCGGCCGACTGGTGCAATACGAGCTGCTGGAGCTGGCCCGCGCGCTGAAACTGGGCGACGAACGTCAGGCCAACCGGATGCTGATTTCGGCCATCCGGCACGCCCATGCGCGTGAAATCTGGCGCCCGTTTCTGGAACACCGGCAGACGCTGCTATGCCTGTCGAACCGCGCGCCCATCGGAACGGCCTGGTTCACCGTGCGCTCCGAGCAGCAATTCTTCCTGCGCCTGGTGGAGCGGCTGGGACTTGCGACCTCCGAGGGTCGGGCCGCGCCCGAAGATCTGGCCTCCGAGGCGCTGACCGGCAGCGAAAAGCGCATCCTGGCAATGGTCGGGCAGGGCCTGTCCAATCCGCAGATCGCCCGGCTCGAGGGGATCTCGGACAAGACCGTCAAATGGCATCTGCGCAATGTCTATCGCAAGCTCGGCGCCACCAATCGCACCATGGCCCTGCGTTTCGCCCGGGAAGCCGGGGTGATCGATCCCTGAGCCCTGCCTGCCGGTCCCGTCAGGCAGCGGCTGGAGGGCGCGCGGGGGCTAGCGTTGCCGCGTCTCGTGCCAGACGCCGTAGGCGCCAGAGGCGATGATGATCGACGCGCCCGCCAGCGTCCAGAAATCCGGGAACTGGTCAAAGATCAGGACGCCCCACAGCACGCTCCAGATCATCAGCGTGTATTGAACCGGAGCAAGCGTCGCGGCCTCGGCCAGGACAAACCCCCGGATCAGGGTCAACTCGGCGCAACCTGCCGTGAGCGCGATGCCCAAGAACATCAGCAGATCCCGCAGGCTGCCCGGTACGGTGCCGACGAAGACCAGGGCGGCCGTCAGCGAAAGCGTGGTGACCATGCTGGACCAGGCAATCGTCGTGCGGATGGGATCCGCGCTGGCCAGAAAGCGCGACAGGATCTGCCGCAGCGCATAGGCCACGGCGCAAAGCAGGACCAGCAGCGTTGCCGGATGGGCGACTCCCGCTCCGGGGCGCAGCACGATCAGCGTGCCGACCAGCCCGACCCCGACGGCGCACCAGCGTGCCGGGCTGACCTGTTCCTTCAGCAGGAAAGGGGCCAGCGCGGTGATCAGCAGCGGCGCTACGAAAGTGACGGCCGTCGCATCCGCCAGGGGCAGATAGCGCAGCGCGGCGACGAAGCAGACGGTCGAGATGATCGAGGTCGCGCCGCGCAGGATCTGCAATCCGGGCCGGTGGGAATGCAATGCCGACAGGCCGCCCGTCCACAGCAGGCCGAGCGCGCCGAGGAAAAGGCCCGCTTGCCGCGCCCAGGCCACCTGCACGGGATGATAGCTGGTCGAGATCTGCTTGCTCATCACATCGCACAGGGAAAACAGGAAGAAGGTCAGCATCACCCAATAGAAGCCGCGCATTCGTTGCCCGGGCCCGCAGGGCGGGCTCGCGGGTGCGTTCATGGGAAAGCTCATCTGGGCTGCCTTCTGCCGGAGGATGGATGCCTGGGCGCAAGCCCCTTGCCGGTCATTGCAAGGCTTGTGCGGGAACGGATGCCGGATGCGGCCTTGTCGGGACAGGCCAGCGGCATGGGTAAATCATATACGCATGGATACTATTTGCTAGAGGATTAAAGGCAAGGACCGGCCCGCCTGGGCGGAACGGTCAATCCAGAAAGCGTCGGCGCAATGCGGCAAAGGCGGCTTCATCAAGCCCGATCCTCTGCCGCAGATAGGTTTCGGGCGATCCGATGCTGGCCAGGAACGCATCCAGATATGCCGTTTCGACCTGAAATATCGGGCGCAGCGCCGGATTGTCCCGCGCCGGCAGATGCGGGTGGCGCAGGCGAACGCTTGCGGCGATCTCGGGATAGGCATCGTTGCTGAGCAGATAGTCGTCGTTGATCGCCTCGCGTCCGACGCCAAGCGCACCCAGCAGCAGCGCCACCATGGCGCCGGTGCGATCCTTGCCCACCGCGCAATGGATATAGATCGGGCCCTCGCTTGACAGCAGATCGGCGAAAACGGCCTCGAAGGTCGGTTGGAACGTCCTGTGGAATTCGCCATAGATCGCCAGCATCGCGGTGCGGTTGCCTTCGGCTCGGGCGGCTCCCTCGCGCGCCATGCGAATGGGCGCGGCCAGATCGATGTCATGGTGGCGGATCGGATGGCGCAGCCCCAGCCCGCGCAGGGCCGAGGGACGCTCGGCCTCTTCGCGCCGGTTGCGCAGGTCATAGACCGTCGTCACGCGCCGGTTCTCCACGAGGCCGGCCGCCGCGGGATCGGTGACGGCGCCGCCGCGAAAGATCATTCCCGGCCGGATCCTGCGTCCTTCGTGGCCCCGAAGGCCCGAGATTTCGCGGAAGTTCAACAGCATCGCCACATCCTTTCTGGAGGCTGGTTTGACATATGCGGCTGCGAAGCCCGTGTCGCCTCGGGTCCAGCCATCGCGGGGCTATGCATCCTGCATGAAGCGCCGCACGGCCGATGTCCGGTTCACGACGTCCAGCTTGCGGAATACATTCTTGAGGTGCCATTTGACCGTATTCTCGCTGAGGCCAAGCAATCTTGCGACCACGGCATTGCTCATGCCGCTGCTGACCAGCTGCATCAGCTCGTGCTCGCGTTCGCTCAGCGCGCCAAGGAGACCGCAACCAGCCTCGGGCTTCGGGACCGCCGGACCTTCGTCCAAGCCAAGCAACTCCAGAACCCGGGTGACGAAGGCCCTTTCCTCGCGCTTGGGAAAGCAGCTTTCCAGCCGCTGCCCCAGACGGCCGACAAGCGCCGCGATGACGGCACGGTGGTTCTGGAACGGCTGGAGGATGCCGCACCGCTCGGCCTGTCGAAGCGCGGCCAGAAGATGGCGCAGGGCGTCAGGCTGCCGGCCGGTCTGGAAGCTGATCGACATGAGCGTCAGCTCAAGCCGGACGCATCGCAGCATCCGGCCCGCCTGCTTTGCCCGGCGCAGCTCCCGCTCGGCCAGTTTCAGCGATCCTGCATGGTCGCCCCGGCCGTGCAGCACCTCGATCGAGGTCATGACGAGCAGGTCGCGGAAGCGGGCGGGCTGTTCATCGCGATGGCTGCGCAGAACCGCCTTGCGCAGGTCGAGGTCGATTTCTCGGGCCACCGCTTCCGCATCCTGCACCCGGCCAAGCTGGACCAGCCGCCGGGCCACCAGGCATCGGAAGGTCAGCGCCAGACGCGGAGCATGGGTGCCGATCAGCGTTTCAAGGCGCTGGAAGGACGAGGCCGTTTCGTCGCCGTTCCAATAGGCGATTGCCGTTTCCACGGCATAGGCACTGGATCCGACGGTGCCGTGACGATCCATGCTGCGCAGGCCGCGCTCCAGCCACGCCCGCGCGACCAGATGGTCGCCCTGTTCGAAGGCGCATTTCGAGCCGATCGCACAGATCGTGTCGCAAATCTCGGCTTCGGGCCCCATGCTTTGCTCGGCCGCGGCCAGCGTGGCGTCGACGATCTGGCGCGCCTTGGACAAGTTGCCTTCATAGACGCAGACGGTGCCGCGGATCAGTTCGCACCAGGCCGTCAGATAGGGAGAGCCGGCTTCGCGTATCATTGGCGCGGCCTTGCGCAGGCATTCGCGGGCCTCGGCAAAGCGATAGGACATCAAGTGGTGAACGGCCAGGATCGACAGCACCCAACCGCGATCAAAGGGATCCTGCGCCGCGGGGGCATCGAGCCAGGCCTGGGCATGGCACCCCGCCGCCGCGATGTCGTCGGCCAGAAAGGCGAAGGCGACCATGAGATGCGCCAGCCGATGCGAGAAATCGGCATGGCCGGGGTCTGTCGCGTCCAGCAGGTCGGCCAGCCGCCGTCGCTGCGTGTCCGCCGAGGCATGGCGCAGCTGGAACGACAGCGCAAAAGCATACCAGTATCGGGCTTCCACCCCCAGCGATATACCTTGCGCCAGCAGGTCGTCCACGATCTGCATATAAGCTTGCAGGCGGCCCTGGTCCTGAACCAACCGCGGTGCCGCCTGCTCCAGAACGGCGCTGATGAAGCCATGGTCCCGCGATTGGACAGCCGAATCGATGGCTGTCTGCCAAGCGCCTTGCCGCATTGACCATCGGGCCATGCGGCGGTGGCATTCCTGGCGCCGCGCGGCGGGTATCCGCTGCTCGGCCCCGGACCGCAGCCGGCCCAGGAACAGGCTGTGAAACCGATAGGTCTGCTCCTGCGCCGAAACGGGGATGATGAACATGCCCGCGTCCAGCAGCATCGACAGGTGCTGCGGGGCATCGGCGATGCCCGCGACCTCGGCCATCTGCGCGGCGCCGAAATGGGGAAACAGCGCGGCATGGTACAGAAAGTCTTGCGTCTCGGCCGGGATCGCCCCGAGCACATGATGGTCGAACCAGGACCGCAGGTCCGGGGCGTCACCCGAAAGCCAGTTGGCCAGGGCGGCGCCGTCCGGAGCATGGTCAAGCAACAGCCGGCCCAGCCGCAGCCCGGCGGCCCAGCCCTCGGTCCGGGCGATCAGCGTATTCAGCACCGTGTCTTCGACCGGGTGCAGGCCTTCCTCCAGGATCTGGCGGGCCTCGCCCTCGGTCAGCGCCAGGTCGGCCGTGCCATGGGACCAAAGCCGGTTGTTCAGCCGCGCGACCGTCAGGTCGCTGCCGGTCGGACGGTTCGCGGTGACCAGCAGATGCACGCCAGCCGGTGCGGTCTGGACCAGTTCCGCGAGGACATCGGGGGCATCGCCGGCCTCCGCATTGCCGGTGCAATAATCGAGATTGTCGATGCAGATCAGGAACGGGCGCGGCAGCCGTTCCAGAAGATGGGCCAGGTACGAGGGACAGGGCTGCTCGATTCCGGCCTTGGCCGGAGCCGAAGAGCGTCTTGCGTCGGCGACGGCACGATCAAGACGCGCGATCAGATGGGTGAAAAGCGCCCCGGAGCCGGTGTTGGCCCGGTTGATCCCCAGCCACAGCCCCGGGCGTTTCAGCCCCTCGACCCAATGGTGATAGACCTGACTTGCGGCAACCGTCTTTCCCCAGCCGTTCGGGGCAACGATCAGGTCGATCATTCCAGCCCTGGCGTCGGCCGTGCCCAATCGCTGCAGGATCGCCGAGACCAGGCATGTCCTGACAGGCCGGAAATGAAACATCTGCGGCGCCGCCGAGAACAGGCCGTCCTGGGATCGGTGCCGGGGCAGCACAGGCTCTGCACCGGTCAAGGCGATCATGGATTCGGCTTTCATCCGCGCCTCCCCTCGCGTTTCAGCAAAAATGTATGCTAGTGAATTATTTGCCTGTATGGAAGCCCTTGCGTCAGAGGTCTCCGGTCGCGCGCTTGGGATCGTGCTGCAGAAGGGGGCGCAGCTGTGCGGCATCGGCCTGCATCTGGTCGAAGCCCAGCGGTTGGAACCAGAGCCGTTCCCGCGTGATCCGGGTCCTGCTTCCTGCCAGAACCGCGTGGCGGATCGCGCGGGCTTTTCTCAGTCCGGCCAAGTTCGCGCAGCGCCTCGGTCGTAGCCGCGCCCAGCTGGTCACGGCAGTCGCGGGTGTGCCCGCATGGGTGGCGATCACCACCTTGATCGTGTCGCCGTCGATGCTGCCTTCGGCGTTTATCTCTTCCTCTGCCGGCGGCACCGCGTTGCGGCCGCTTTCATAGAAGGGCGCCAACGGGCCGGTGTCGATCATCAGCGCGCCCAGGGGCGGGCATGTGCTGCTGGTCACAATAGTGTAGCAGGTCCATGCGGTTGTCGGACAGTGCCCCGTTGATCATCACCCGGGACGGACGCAGACATAAACCAGTGCGGAAATCCCCTCCTCGGGAATCACGAAGGGCAGGACCATGGTCTCGACCCAGTTGTGATCGGCATCGGGCGGTGCCTGGAAGTCGATCATGTCGGCGGTGATCATCGAAGTCTCTTGGTCTTCCTGTTGTCGATCCGTGGCAGGGCGCAACCGCACCACTGCCGGAACAGCCCGGACTTTCCGAGATGCGGACCGCCGCTCCAGCCACACCTAACTGTGGCGGCAATGGCGGGGTGCGGGATTATGCAGATCGGGATAAGGGCCGTTTCCGCCGCTGGTGCGCCCGGTTCGAGGCAGGGAGCCTAAGTCAGATGCGGGATGTTGACTGCTAGCGTATAGTTTGCTAGCGTTTTAAAGTCCCGACTGTGACGGCAGCCGATACGCCGCAGCGGGAACCGGAAGGGACTTGGTCAACGGGCCTGCCGGCACTTCTTCGCTTTGGGAGGGGCGGGAATGATACCCACATTGATTCTGAACGCGCTGGCGGTTTCCTCGCTCTATATCATGATGGCCAGCGGTCTGGCGTTGATCTTTGGCCTGCGCCGGGTGATGAATTTCGGCCATGGCGCCATCTATATGGTCGGCGCCTATCTGGGTTATACCATTGCCTCGGGCATGAACTTCTGGGCGGCGCTGATCCTGGTGCCGCTGATCATGTCGGTCTTTGGCGTGCTGCTGGAGCTTCTGGTGCTGCGGCCGCTGGAAAAGCGCCAGCAGATCGAGGTGGCGCTGATCACCTTCGGCATCGGCATCGTCATCGCGCAGATCGTGATCCGAATCTATGGCGGCACGCCGCTTTCGGTGTCGGCGCCGCCGCTGCTGGCGTCCTCGGTCAAGGTCTTCGGCGCCGATTATCCGGTCTATCGGCTGTTCATCACCGTGATCGGCCTCTGCTCGGTCGTCGCGCTGGCGGTCTGGCTGAACGCGACCCGGACGGGGATGTTCGTCCGCGCCGTCAGCCATGCGCCCGACGTCTCCTCGATGATGGGCATCAACGCCAACCGGCTGAGCCTGCTGATCTCGACCCTCTCGACCGCTTTCGCGGGACTGGCCGGGGTGCTGGTCGGACCCTATCTCTCGATCGACCCCGGCATGGATGTCGCGATGATCATCACCTGCATGATCGTGGTGGTGATCGGCGGCACCGGCTCGATCTGGGGCGCGATCTTCGCCGCGCTGATCTTCGGCTTCGTGCAGACCTTCGGCACCGTCTACCTGCACGAGATTTCCGTCCTTATCCCCTATCTGATGCTGATCGCCATCCTGGTCTGGCGTCCGCAGGGCCTTAACTTCGGAGGAAGCGCCGAATGAGCAGCGCCGCCCTGTCCCTTCGCACCGCTTCGCGGGCGCGCCTGCCCATCCTTGGCGGAGTTGCGCTGGTCGTCTTCCTCGCCGGCTTCCTGCTGCCGGGCTATCTCGAGGGGGGCTACCTGCAGTCGATGCTGAACAATGGTTTCATCACCGGCATTCTTGCGCTTTGCGTGGCCTTCGTCATGCATCAATGCGGGCTCGTGCTGTTCGGGATCGCCACCTATTACGGGCTCGCGGCCTATGCCTGTGCCATCCTGGTGAACAGCTTCGGGTTCTCGGCGATGGCGGCGGCCGCGCTGGCGCTGCTTTTCACGCTTGCCGCGGCCTTCCTGATCGGGGCGATCGTCATCCGGGTGAAGCCGCTGGCCTTCATGATGATCTGCCTGTCGCTGGCCGAGCTGATGCGCCATCTGGTGGCGCTGCCCAGCCTGCGCAGCACCACCGGCGGCAGCGACGGGCTGCTGTTCATGCCCGAGGGGCGGGTCTTCGGCATCGAGGCGATGGACCTGCTGGACGCTTCGCGCGTCTGGCCGCTGATCTGGTCCGCGGCCTGGGTGATCGCCGGCCTCTTCCTGGTCGTGGCGCTGTCGCATTTCGGGGTTCGCCTGCGCGCCATCAAGGAAAACGAGGAGCGCATGCGCTTTTCCGGCTTCAACACCTATTGGCCGCGCGTCTTCGCCTTTGCCGGGGTCGGGCTGGCTGCCGGAGTCGCCGGGGTCATCCAGGCGCTGGCAAGCGGTTTCGCCTCGCCCGAGATGTTCAGCATCATCACCTCGACCAATGCCTTGCTGGCCGCGATCACCGGCGGGGTGTCCTCGGTCGTCGGGCCGGTCCTGGGCGGGGTGATCTATACCTGGGCGATCAGCGAATTCGGCGCCATGGGCTATTCCCAGCTGTTCACCGGCATCGCCGTGATCCTGGTCATCCTGTTCATCCCGCGCGGCCTTCTGCATCCGCTGCGGCTGCTGCTGCGCAAAGGAGGCCGGGCATGATCCGCGTCGAGAATCTGACCGTCGCCTATGGCGCGTTCAAGGCGCTGACCGACATCTCGGTCGATCTGGGCCAGCGCGGGCAGGTCCATTCCATCATCGGGCCGAACGGCGCCGGGAAATCGACCTTCATGGATGCCATCGTCGGCAAGCGCCGGCCCAGTGCCGGGCGCATCTTCTACAAGGACCGCGACATCAGCCGCGAGACCATCCAGTGGCGCCGCAAGAACGGCATGGCGCGGTCCTTCCAGAAGACCTCGATCTTTCCCGGGCTGACGATTTTCGAGCAACTCGACCTGGTCGCCAAGCATCTGGATGAACCCGACCTTGACGCGATCATCGACACGATGGACCTGCGCGAGCTGCTGCATGTCGAGGCGACGCGGGCCGCCTATGGCGTCCAGCGCCGCGTCGATGTCGCGCTGAGCCTGATCGGCATGCCCGACATCCTGCTGCTGGACGAGCCGGGCGCCGGGCTTTCCGCCGAAGAAACCGCCCACCTGTTCCGGCACCTGCGCAAGCTGGCGGCCGAGCGCAACATCGCCGCCGTCGTCGTCGAGCATGACGTCGAGGCCGTCTTCGCCCTGTCGGATGTGGTGACGGTCCTTGACCTTGGCCGCCATCTTGCCACCGGCACCCCGGCCGAGATCCGCGCCAATCCGCAGGTCGTGGCCGCTTATCTGGGGACCGCAGCATGAGCTTTCTGGAAATTTCGGGCCTGTCCTCGGGCTATGGCAAGGCGACCATCCTGCGTAACCTGTCGCTATCGGTGGATCGCGGCGAATCCGTCGGCATCCTGGGACGCAACGGCGCCGGGAAATCGACGCTGCTGCTGTCGATCTTTGGCCAGACCCGCATCTTCGGCGGCGAGATCCATGTCGCCGGCACCCGCATCGACCGGCTGCCCGCCTATCGCGCCGCGCATCTGGGCGTGTCGTTCTCGCCCCAGGGGCGGATGATCCTGCCCAACCTGACGGTGCAGGAAAACCTGTGCATGAGCCTGGCGACGGGCCGCAAGGGCGACTGGACCCTGGAGGCGGTCTTCGACCTGTTCCCGATCCTGCGCGAGCGCGCCCGCCAGCCGGGCGTGGCGCTGTCGGGCGGGCAGCTGCAGATGCTGGCCATCGGCCGGGCGCTGATGGCCAATCCCGAGGTTCTGGTCCTGGACGAGCCGACCGAGGGGCTGGCGCCCGTGCTGGTCGACGTGCTGACCGAGGCGCTGCTGAAGGTGCGCGCCAGCGGCACCGGCATCCTGGTGGTCGAGCAGCACCATGCGCTGATCCGGGCGGTCACCGACCGCTTCGTGGTGATGGCCAAGGGAGAAATCCGGGGCGGCGGCAACAGCGCCGACATGGCGGCCGAGGAAAACGCCCATCTGTTCGAACTGTAAGAGTTCCGGCCCCGCCGGGGCCTGATCGAAATTGGGTCCGTGGCAGAAAGTCCCGCGGGCGGGAGGAAAGCGATGTCACATCTTCTGGGTCTGAGCATGGACCTGCCGCTGTTGATCTCGGCGATCAACGAGCATGGCGCCGAGGCGCATGGGCGGACGGAAATCGTCTCTTACGATCTGGCCGGCCGGCGCCACTGCTACAGCTTTCTGGACATGAACCGGCGCAGCAAGCAGCTGGCCAATGCCCTGACGGGGCGGGGCATGACTCTGGGCAAGCGAGTCGCCACCCTGGCCTGGAACACGCACCGGCATATGGAGATTTTCTATGGCGCGACCGGGATGGGCTGCCCCATCCACACCGTCAACCCGCGCCTGACCACCGAGCATCTGGAATATATCATCAACGAAGGCGCGGCCGAGGTGCTGTTCCTGGACGCGGATCTTGTCCCGCGCGTGATCGAGCTTGCCGGAAAACTGCCGCATCTGCGCCATTTCGTGGTGCTTGAGCCGCGCGAGAACCTGCCCGATGGCGGGCCGCTGACGCTGGAATCCTACGAGGACTGGCTGGCGGCGGAACCCGAGGAATTCCAGTGGCCGGAATTCGACGAGCGTTCGGCCTCGACCATCTGCTTTACCTCGGGGACGACCGGGCTGCCCAAGGGCGTGGTCTATTCGCATCGGGCGACGGTGCTGCAGACGATGACCTTCACCTCGATGGGCTGGCTGCCGCCGACGCGCCGCGGCAAGCCGGTGCTGCTGGCGGTCGCGCCGATGTTCCACTCCAACGCCTGGAATTTCCCCTTCGGCGCGCTTTACGCCGGGGTTCCGCTGGTGCTGCCGGGACGCAACCTGTCGCCCGAGAACCTGCAGCGGGTCATCGCGGCCGAGGGCGTGACCTGCGCGGCCATGGTGCCCTCGATCCTGACCAATATCATCGAGCATGTCCGGGCGAACGGACTGGATCTGGGCCGGCTGGAATCCGTCGTGACCTCGGGCGCCGGCGCGGCGCCGCGGCTGATCGCCTGGCTGCACGAGAACGGCATCGCCACCACCCACACCTGGGGCATGACGGAATGCATGTTCGGCACCTCGGGCGCGCTGCTGAGTGCCCACGCCGACCTGCCGCTGGACGAGCGCATGCCCTATCTGCTGAAGGACGGCCGCCAGACCGCGCTGACCCGCATCCGCATCGTCGATGACGAGGGCAATGTGCTGCCGCGCGATGGCCAGACGCGGGGCCATCTGCGCGTCCGGGGCCAGTGGGCGGCCAAGGGCTATCTGAACCAGCCCGAGAACTGCACGCTGGACCGCGACGGCTGGCTGATCACCGGCGACATCGCGACGATCGACCCCGACGGCTATCTGAAGATCGTGGACCGCGACAAGGATCTCATCAAGTCGGGTGGCGAGTGGATCAGTTCCTCCGATCTCGAAAAGATCGCCGCCAGCCACCCCGACGTGGTCCAGGCTGCCGCAATCGCGGTCAATCATCCCAAATGGCAGGAGCGGCCGCTGCTGATCGTGCAACTGCGCGAGGGCGCGGTGCTGGATGCGCCCGCCATCCTGGAACTGATCGGCAGCCAGGTGGCGAAATGGTGGGTGCCCGACGACGTGGTGCAGATCGCCGAGTTCCCGCTGAGCGCGACCGGCAAGGTCCGCAAGATGGAGCTGCGCGAGACCTTTGCGGATCACTACAACCAGAAGGCCGAGGCCTGACAGCACGGGCGGCGCGGACAAGACCCGCGCTGCTTTGCGCATGAAAAAGCCCGCCGGTTGGCGGGCTTTCCTGTTGGCGCGGGAAGGGATCAGGCCTTGCGGCCCTGCTTTTCCTTCTCGGCCGAGGCCCGCAGTGCCTCGCGCGCGGCCGCCCAGTCCTCGGCGCTCATGTCCGAGAGATCGGCGAAGGTCGAGGGCGCGGCCAGGTGGTGGCCGCCATCCACGGCGACGGTGGCGCCGTTGATATAGGTGCAGGCGTCCGACATCAGGAAGGCAGTCAGGTTGCGCAGCTCGTGCATCTCGCCGAAGCGGCGCAGCGGCACCTTTTCCTTTTGCGTCGCGCCGACCGACGAGCCGGGGATCGGGTTCAGCTTTTCCCAGGCGTTCGGGGTCGGGAACGGGCCCGGCGCGATCGCGTTCAGGCGGATGTTCTTGGGACCCCATTCGACCGCCAGCGACATGGTCATCGCCTGGATCGCCGCCTTGGACATGGCCGAGGGGGTGACGAAGGCCGAGCCGGTCCAGACCCAGGTGACCAGGTTCGACAGCACGGTGCCCGGCAGCCCGCCGGCGATCCAGCGCTTGCCGCAGGCCAGCGTGGCGAAGAACGAACCGTCCATGACCGTCTGGGTGATCGCCTGATAGCCGCGCGGGCTGAGCGTCTCGGTGGGCGCGATGAAATTCGCCGCGGCATTGTTGACCAGCCCGGTCAGCGGGCCGCTTTCCCAGATCTTCGCCACGGTCGCATCGACGCTTTCCGGGTCACGGACATTGGTGATCAGATAGTCGGCCGCGCCGCCTTCGGCCGCGATGGTCTTGCAGGCCTCGGCCAGCACATCCTCGCGCCGGCCGCAGATGAAGACATGGGCGCCAAGCGCGGAAAAGCCGCGCGACATTTCCAGCCCCAGCCCGGTGCCGCCGCCGGTGACCAGGATGCGCTTGCCCGCCAGCAGGTCGGGCTTGTAGGGGCTTTGGGCGCGGATTTCAGAATTTGACATGGGCGGCTCCTTTCAGGCCCAGCATGGCGCGGGCTTCGTCCGGGGTGGCGGTTTCGATCGACAATTCGTTCAGGATGCGGGTGATCTTCTCGACCTGTTCGGCATTCGACTTGGCCAGTTCGCCCTTGCCGATATAGATGCTGTCCTCAAGCCCGACGCGCACATGGCCGCCCAGCGTGGCATTGGTCACGGCCATCGTCATCTGGTGGCGGCCCGCCGCCAGCACCGACATGACATACTGGTCGCCGAACAGCCGATCCGCGGTGCGGCGCATATGCAGCAGATGCTCGGCTTCGGCACTGATCCCGCCGAGAATGCCGAACACGCCCTGCACGAACAGCGGCCCGTCGACCAGCCCGCGATCCAGGAAATGCGCCAGGTTGTAGAGATGGCCGACATCGTAGCACTCATACTCGAACCGGGTGCCCTGTTCGGACAGGGCGCGGATGCCGCGCTCGATCTGGGTAAAGGTGTTGGACAGGATGAAGTCCTTGGTCATCTCCAGATAGGGGCGTTCCCAGTCGTGCTGGAACTCCTTGATCCTGGCCGCCGCGCCCGAGATGTTGAAGTTCAGCGAGCCCATGTTCATCGAGGCGAGCTCGGGCGCGAAGGCCAGCGCCGGGGCCAGCCGGTCCTCGAGCGACATGCCTAGGCCGCCGCCGGTGGTGATGTTGACCACCGCATCGCAATTGTCGCGAATGCGCGGCAGGAAGCGGGCATAGTCCTCGGGCTTTTGTGAGGGCGCGCCGGTGCCTTCGACGCGGGCGTGCAGGTGCAGGATCGCCGCGCCGGCGCGGGCGGCATCGATGGCCTGGGTGCCGATGGTCTCGGCGCTGACCGGCAGATAGGGGCTCATCGTCGGGGTGTGAATCGAGCCGGTGATGGCGCAACTCACGATAACCTTCCTGGATGGTTGCAAGGCTTCCTCCTCCTCAAGGATCACGCGGGCACCGGCGCATCGAGGCAATGGCCGCCACCTTCAACGCATATTGTTTGCTTCATTATGATATTGACATGCACCATATCTGTAAAGCGGCGGGCGTGCCGCGGGCGCAAAAAAATCTGTTGCCAAGAAATATACGCTAGCATATCGTATTCATGCTAAATTCACGGCAGGGCAAGGATTGTCCGCCGGGCTCATCCTGTATTACGGCCATCGGAGGAGAAACCAATGTCCAGCACAAGCAAAACCGCCATCGTCACCGGCGGCGGGCAGGGAATCGGGCGCGCCATCACCCTGCGCCTTGCCAAGGAAGGTTACAAGGTCGCCATCTTCGACCTGAAGCCCGAACTGGCCGAGGAAACCGCCACCGAAGCCCGCGCCAATGGCGTCGAGGTCAAGATCTATGGCCTGGACGTGGCGGACGAGGCTGCGGTCAATGCGGCGGTCGCCGATGTCGAGGCCAATCTTGGCCCGGTCTGGGTGCTGGTGAACAATGCCGGCTGGGACAAGCCCGCGATGTTCCTGCAGACCGAAAGCGATCTCTGGGACAAGATCATCGCCATCAACCTGCGCGGCCCGCTGAACACCCACAAGGCGGTCTGCCCGCATATGGTCGGCCGCAAGGGCGGCCGGGTCATCAACATCGCGTCGGATGCGGCCCGCGTCGGCACCTCGACCGAGGCGGTCTATTCCGCCTGCAAGGGCGGCGTGATCGCCTTTACCAAGTCCATGGCGCGAGAGCTGGCGCGCAGCAACGTGCTGCTGAACACGGTCTGCCCGGGGCCGACCAATACGCCGATGATGGCCTCGGTGCTGGGCACCGGCGAGGATGCGGTGAAATGGAAGGACGCCATGGTGCGCGGCATCCCGCTGCGCCGCATGGGCGAACCCGAGGATTATGCCGGCATCGTCGCCTTCCTGGCCTCCGATGACGCGGGTTTCATCACCGGCCAGACCATCTCGGTCTCGGGCGGCATGAACATGATCTGACGGTAACGGCGATGAACGATCAGCCGATCCCGGCGCAGACCGAAGAGGCGGACGATCCGCCTTTCGGTTTCGTGCCCCTGGTGGACAGTTCCGCATCCGAACGGTTGTCGGGGCCCTATTATGTCCGGCTGGACAAGGATGCGCCGGCCATCGGCTTTCGTGTCCAGCGCCGCCATCTCAATCGCGCCGGCATGTGCCATGGCGGGGTTCTGGCGACGCTGGCCGACATGAACATCACGCCGATCAACCGCAGTCACGATCTGGCCGAAGTCAATCCGACGATCTCGATGTCGCTGGATTACTTCGCGCCGGTCCTGCTGGGGCAATGGGTCGAGGCGCAGCCCGACATCCTGCGCCGCACCCGCAACATCCTGTTCAGCCAATGCGTGCTGACCGCGGACGGGGTGCCCTCGGTGCGCGCCAGTGTGGTCTATCGCATCGGACGCCCGCGCGATGCGGAAAAGCCGCCGGCAGGGGCGGCCTGATTGCGGCTCGCCGCCCCGCGATGGTGGGGCGGCACCGAAAGCGGCGCCGATCCCGCTAGAGCCGGACCAGCTGCTTGCCGCTATTGCGCCCGGACATCATGCGCAGGAACGCCTCGGGCGCCGCGCCGATGCCCTCGAGGATGTCCTCGCGGAATTGCAGATGGCCCTGGCGTTGCCATTTCAGCAGATGGGCGAAGGCCTCGTCGCGGCGGTGCCACCAGTCAAAGACGACCAACCCCTGAACCGTGGCACGGGTCACGACCAGCCGGGCGCTCGAACGCAGGCCGATGTCCTCGGACGCCGGCTTGTCGATCACGGCGATACGCCCGACGATGGCGACGCGGGCGAAATTCGCCAGATTGGCCAGAACCGCGTCGTGGATCGGTCCGCCGGTATTGTCGAAGAAGAAATCCACGCCCTCGGGACAGGCCTCGGCGATGGCGGCCGACAGGTCCGGCGCGGTGCGATAGTTGACCCCGGCGTCGAAGCCGATCGAGCGGCAATAATCCAGCTTGTCGTCGCTGCCGGCGATGGCGACCACCCGCGCGCCCATCAGCCGGGCGATCTGGCCGGCGATCTGCCCGACCGCGCCCGAGGCGGCCGAGACCACCACCGTGTCGCCCGGCTTGGGGCGGCCGATCTCGAACAGGCCGATATAGGCGGTCAATCCCGGTATCCCCAGCCATGACAGCGCGGCCTGCGGCGGCGTGTCGGGCAGCACCCGATTGGCGGCGGCGGTGCCGCCCTGGTCGGGCGCGATCACCGCATATTCCTGCCAGCCGAGATTCATCGACTCGACCAGATCGCCCGCCTGCCAGCCGGGATGATTCGAGACGACGATCTCGCCCACCCCGCCGCCATGCATCACCTCGCCTGGGCGAACGCCGGCGGTGTAGTTCTTCGCCGGGCTGATACGTCCGCGCATGTAGGGGTCCATCGACAGCCACAGCGTGCGGACCAGGATCTGCCCCGGGCCCGGCTCGGGGACCGGATTCTCGACCAGCCGGAAATTCTCGGCCCGCGCCGGGCCTTCGGGGTAGCTGTCCAGCACCCAGCCGCGGTTGGTTTTCATGCTGCTTTCCTTCCGGTGAATGCTTACAGGAACCCGCGGGCGCGGGCCATGCGCTCAAGATTGCCGGTGCCCTGCATCAGGATCTGGCTGCGGTTCTCCAGCTCGATCGCGGCGGCGAGGCTGCCCGCTTCCAGATTGGCCCACATGCCGCGCTTGGTCAGCCAGGTGTTCAGCCGGCCGTTCTCGGCGATGGTTTCGGCCAGTTCGAAGGCGGCCGGCAACAGGCCCTCGGCAGTGGTGGTCAGGTGCACCAGCCCGATGCGGCCGGCTTCCTCGGCACCGACCATGCGGCCGGTCAGCATCATCTCGAAGGCGCGCGAGGTGCCGATGGCGCGCGGCAGCAGGTAGCTGACGCCGATGTCGCAACTGGTCATCCCGACCTTGATGAAAGCCGCGTTGAATTTCGCCCGGTCCGAGCAGATGCGAAGATCGCAACCAAGCGCCAGGCCAAGTCCCGCCCCGCAGGCGGGGCCGTTGACCGCGGCGATCACCGGCTGGCGCAAGGCCCGCAGCCGCGTAACCAGCCCGGCGAAATGTTCCTGGCGGCCGGTCCAGTGGGCGGCGGTTTCGACAGCATCGCCCTGGGTCTCATCCGCGGCCTCCAGATCGAAGCCCGCGCAGAAGCCGCGCCCCTCGCCGGTCACGATCACGGCGCTGGCTTCCGAACCGCCGACCCGGTCGAGCGCGGCGAAGAACGCATCGACCGCAGCGTCGTCAAAGGCATTCAGCCGCTCGGGACGGTTCAACCGGATGACGGCCACTCGCGGGTTCGTATCGTCCACGACGATGGGGTCTTGCAGCATGATCGCCTCTTGTGCCGGCTTCGGGAATTGATTTTCGAGGAGTATGGTAAGCATGCAAACAAATAGCAAGCCCCGCCGCTGCATGGGCTGAATTCTGCCCGCACCGATCACGCCGGGCCGCCCGGCGAAGGGGCATGCCTTCTTCGGCCCGGACAATTCGCCCGGCCTGACCACGCCCGCGCCAGAGGGGCTGTTCGCACTGCTCTGGCCGGGCGTTTGCCAGGATGTGCCGCATCATGAATGCGGCACAACTGTCTTGCATCGGCCCGGTCGGTATCACGAAGAACTGCCGAGCTTGCACTCCGGATTGGGGTTTCCGGCCACCTTTTGCCAGGGAACGATGGTCCGGACGGCAAGGTCGGGCTTTCCGTCCGTCATCACGACCTGGGAAATCACCACGGGGCGCAGCAGCTGGTGGTCTTCGGCCCGGATCGACAATTCTCCCAGCAGCGACTGGAAGGTCAGGCCGGAAAGGGCGGAAGCGATGTCCGCGGCCTGAAGGCTTCCGGCCTTTTGCGCGGCCGCCTGCGCCGCCTGCACCGCGACATATTGATCGGCCGCCACGTAATCCGGAATCTCGTGGAACTTGTCCATATAGCGGTCCGCGAATTTCCTGCTGTCCTCGGTCGGGAAGTCGGCAAGCCAGCCAAAGGTCTGGTAGTTCCCGACCACGTTGTCCGCCTGGCCGCCCAGGGTTGTGCGGGTGATGTAGCTGTGGCCCAGGATGATGTCGTATTTCTTGTCCAGCTTGAATTGGCGCTGTTGCTTGGCGAAATTGATCGCATCCGATCCGAAGGTCGAGATGAACAGCCCCTTGGAGGGCGAGGCCGCCAGCTGGGTGATCGAGGTGCCGAAATCGCTTGTGCCCAGCGGCGCATAGGCCACATGGCCGATAGAGCCGCCATGCGCGGCCGCCATCTTCTGGAAGGATTCCGAGGCATTGCGGCCGGTCGTATAGTCGGCAGCAAGGATGTCCCAGGAGATCGGGCCCTGCTCGGCAATCATCTGGTCATAGGCGCTGAGCACCAACTGGTCGGTGGTGGCGATATGGAAATAATTCTTGCGGCAATGCTCGCCGGTCAGGGACGCGGCCTGGGCAAAGCCGTCCAGCACGGCGACATTCATGGCCTCGGCCCGCGCGGCCAGAATGATCGAGGTGGACGAAGGCATCATGCCGGTAATCACCTGCACCCCGTCCTCCTTGACCAGCCGGGACGCGGCTTGCAACGCCGTTTCCGGCGTGCCCGCGTAGGTCGCGCGCCGGATCTCGATCCGGGGCGCATCCGGGGCGCGGGTTTCATTCAGGTCGGTCTCGGCAAGCTCGAGCGCCCGGACCTGGCCTTCGTAGAACCCGGCAAGCGGCCCACTGTCGATCAGCAGGGCGCCGATCTTCAGAACCTCCTCGGCGCGCGCCTCGGGCGGCGCGAGCATTGCCGTTCCGGCCAGTGCCAGCGCGGCAAGAAAACATTTGCTCATTATATCCTCCCAGTTTGATGAGCTTTTTCGCAGGCTGTCGGGAAAGCTAGTGAACGCTACGCTTATGCTCCGCCCAGAAGCGTTCGCGCAGATCCCCCTTCTGGATCTTGCCCGCGGCCGACATCGGCATCTCGTCAAGGATCTCGACCGAGCGGGGGCATTTGTAATTGGCGATGCGGCTGTGGCTGTGGGCGATCAGTTCGCCTTCGCAGGCGGTCTGGCCGGGCTTCAGCACCACGACCGCATGGACCGCCTCGCCCCAGCGCGGATCGGGGCGGCCGATGACGGCGCATTCCTGCACGGCGGGATGCGAGCGGATCGCGTTCTCGACCTCGACCGAATAGACGTTCTCGCCGCCCGAGACGATCATGTCCTTCAGGCGGTCGACGACGGTGATATAGCCGTCCTCGTCCATCACGGCGACGTCGCCGGTATGAAGCCAGCCGTCGCGGATCGCCTCGTCGGTGGCCTGCGGGTTGTTCCAATAGCCCTTCATCACGTTGAGACCGCGCACCACCACCTCGCCCGGCATCCCGGCCGGGACTTCGTTGCCATCGGGATCGACCAGCCTGAAATGCGCGCCATAGACGCTGCGGCCGGTGGCCCGGCGCTTGTTGGCGGAGCCTTCGCCGAAATGCGCCGCCCAGGGCAGGCATGTCAGGATCCCGGCCACCTCGGTCTGGCCGTAGCCCTGGATGAATTCCCAGGTCGGCAGCTTCCGGATCATCAGTTCGATCAGCACGTCGGGAATGGGCGATCCGCCATAGATGCACTTGCCCATGCTGGTCAGGTCGTGGCGGTCGAATTCCGGATGATGCAGCATCATGTTGATCATGGTCGGCACGAAGGTCGATGCATTGGCCTTGTGCCTTTCGATCACGGCCATGGTCGGGACGGGATCGAATTTCGGCTCGATCACATGGCAGCCCCCGGCGACCGAGATCGCGACCAGCGGCATGGTGGAGATGATGTGGAAGAACCCGCAGATATGCAGATAGCGCGTCGCATCGGTATAGCCGCAGGTCGAAAGCAGGAACAGCCCGGCAAGGAACACGTTGGTATGGGTCAGCGTGACCCCCTTGGGGTGGCCGGTCGTGCCGCCGGTATACATGATCCCCCAGACGTCGTCGCCGGAGCCCTGATGTTCATCGACCGGCGGATGGCGCTCAAGCTCGGCTTCCAGGTCGAGGAAATCCTTGGGGCAGGGGGCCTCGCCGATGAAGATGCCCCGCAGGCCGGTATTCTTCGCGATCAGCTGGCGCGCCATGTCCAGGAAGGCATCGTCCGCCACCAGAATCGTGGGGCCGCAATCCCTGATGGCGCGGTCAAGCTCGTCCAGCGACCAGCGGGTGTTCAGCGGCACGATGGCCCCGCCCATCCACGGCACCGAATAGAGCAGCTCGAAATAGCGGTCGTTGTTCAGCGCCAGCACCGCCACCCGGTCGCCCGGCCTGATGCCGAGTGCGGTGAACATGCCCGCCTGGCGGCGGACGCGGCGGACCAGTTCCTTCCAGGTGGTGATCCTGTCGCCATGGATCGCCGCAGGCGCGGCCGCGTGCAGTTTTTCGCAGTTGTGCAATACCGATGTCATGCGCATCGCTTGTCCTCCCATGCAGCCCGTGCCGTCATTCCGGCAATGCGCGTTCAAGAATGGCGTCGAACTTGATGTCGGCGGGCAAGGCGCCGAAGCAGGTGCCGCCCTCGCGGCAAAGCCTGGTGCGCAGGAAGGCCTCGGACACCGCCTCGGGGGCGTGGCGCAGCAGCAGGCTGGCCTGCAATGCGATCGCCATCCTTTCCGCCAGATGGCGCGCCGTCAGGTCCGACAGTTCGGAATCCCGCACCCGTTCGGCCAGGTCGCGGATTTCCGCGTCAAGCGGCGCGCTCTCGCCCTTGACCCGGTTCAGCTCGGCGAAGAACGCCTCGCCCGACTCGGGCTCGCGTCGGAAGGCACGCAGGATGTCCAGGCTGATGACATTGCCGGGGCCTTCCCAGATGCCGTTCAGCGGGCTTTCCCGGAAATAGCGCGCGATGGGCGATTCCTCAATGTAGCCCGCCCCGCCATGCGTATCCATGCATTCATGGACAAAGGGCACGACGCGCTTGTTGATCCAGTATTTGCCGACCGCCACCGAAATCCGGCCGAAGGCGCGTTCGTGCGGGTCGTGCGCGTGGCCGTCGAAGGATTCGGCCACCCGCATCATCAGCGTGGTCGCCGCCTCGGATTCGATGGCCAGGTCGGCCAGCACGTTGCGCATCAGCGGCTGGTCCACCAGCCGGCGCTGGAAGGCCGAGCGGTGGCGGGTGTGGTGGATCGACTGCGTCAGCGCCATGCGCATGATGCCGGCGGGGATGAAGCCGCAGCCCAGCCGGGTGTGGCGCATGAACTCCATCACCGTGGGAATCCCGCGGCCTTCCTCGCCGACCATCCAGCCATGGGTGTTCTCGAACTCCAGCTCGGTCGAGGCGTTCGAGCGGTTGCCCATCTTTTCTTTCAACCGTTCCAGCTGGATCGGGTTGCGGCTGCCGTCGGGCAGCCAGCGCGGCACGAGGAAGCAGGACGGTCCCTTTTCGGCCTGCGCCACGACGAAGATCACGTCGGCCCCGGCGGCCGAACAGAACCACTTGTGCCCGCGGATCAGGTATTCCCGGCCGGGCCCCGGCTCCCCGACCGGGGTGGCAAAGGTCGAGTTGCGGCGGATGTCCGAGCCGCCCTGCTTTTCCGTCGAGGTGAAGGCGATGGTGACGCCGGTCTTTTCCCAATGCGGGATCGGCCGCGGGTCATAGTCCCGGGACAGCATCAGCGGCACCCATTGTTCGGCCAGGTCCGGTTGATGCATGCGCAGCATCGGGATCACGCCATAGGTGATGTCGATGGGGCACAGGACCCCGCATTCAAGCTGGGCGAACATCAGCTCGGCGGCGCTGCGCGCGACATGGGCGCCCTGCCGGGTTTCCCGCGCCGCAAGGGCGTGCAGGTCGTGCTGGAAGGCCATGCCGATAATGTCGTGATAGGCCGGATGGAACTCGACCGTGTCGACGCGCCTGCCGAAACGGTCGAACCGCTTGAGTTCGGGCGTGACCCGGTTCGCCAGTTCGGCGCGCTCCATCCAGGCGGGGTCATAGATCTTGGCCCCGAGGCTGGTCAGGTTGGCCTCGGCCCAACTGGCGCCGCCGCGCCGGACCGCTTCCTTCAGGGCAATGTCGTTTTCGAACGCGTTGAGCCCTTCCAGCGGCCCGGACTGGTTTTCGACGCTGTGGGTCCGCAATTCGGTGCGGGGCTGCAGATATGCCATTCTTGATCCATTTCTTCCTGTGGTGATGGGCAGGGGGGCGCGACCGATCCGGCGCTAGTCCCGTGCCTCGACTGCGAATGCATAGGGTGCGAATGCATGTTTGAAGGCTTGGCGCCCTGCGTCGTCGCGAAGCACCGGGGCCAGGCCGCTGACCAGCGCGACCGGCCGCTTGTTGAGCGCGTCGATGCGGATTTCCGGCGAAACGCCGGGAAAGAGGCGCCGCAACTCATCCGCAACGGCGTCCTGGATCGCGCGGTGGCGCAGGGCGGGCTTGTCCAGCTTGCCCGCGCCCGTGATCGGCAGGCGGTCGAGGATCGAGATCCGGCAGGGCAGGGCCGCGCGCTCGGCGATATGGGCGGCGGCGACGGCCATCAACTCGTCCTCGGTCGCGCTGCATCCTTCCCGCAATTGCACGAAGGCCATGGGCTTTTCCCCAAGCCGGGGATCGGGATAGCCGATGCCCACCGGGATCAGCACGGCGGGATGCTTTTGCAGCGCCTCCTCGATCACCTTGGGGTCGATATTGGCCCCGCCGCGGATGATGAGATCCTTTTCGCGGCCGTGGATCCACACATAGCCGTCCTCATCGACGGTCCCGAGGTCGCCGGTCATGCCCCAGACCTCCTCTCCGGGAGCATCGGCGACGAAAAGCTCATCCGCGCCGTCGCCGTGATAGCCCTCGCCGACGCAGGCGCCCCGGACGACAAGCACGCCCTGCTCGCCCGGCGCGCATTCGCCAAGAAAGCGGTTCCCGTCCAGCTTGAAGGCCCTGACCTCATGCCAGGGATGCGCCCGCCCGGTCGAGCCCAGCCGGGGCATCTTGCCATCGTCGGGATGGCCGCAGACCACGCCGTGAAATTCGGTCATGCCCCAGACCTCGCGCAGATGGATGCCGAACTTGGCATGGAAGCCGTGCAGCAGTTCTACCGGGATGGTGGCGCCGCCGCAGGCGAAAGTGTGGATGCTGCCATGGCCCTCGGCGGCGTCCGGCAGGTTCATGAAGGCCGCGGCGCTGGTCGGAGTGGCGATGACATTGGTCAGCCCGAATGTCCTGGCGATCTGCCAGAAGCGCGCGACGACCTGGCTGTTGCGATAGCCGTCGGGCGACATCAGCACCACCGTTTGCCCGTAGATCAGGGCCCGCAATGCTGCGCAGACAAGCCCGCCGACATGGAAATGCGGCATCCCCTGGCCCACGACATCCTCGCGTGCGCTGCCCATCAGCGCGCCCATCATCCAGGCGTTCAGCAGGGTCTTGATATGGGTGTGCCGGACCAGCTTGGGGGCGCCGGTGGTGCCGCCGGTCGGCATCAGCGTGCATTCGTCATTGCCGCCGCGCCGGGGCAGCGCGGCGAAGCGGGCGCGGTCCACGCCCGCAAGGGCGCGTTCCAGCGAGCGCGGATCGTCGGGATCGCCGATCAGGAACACCGCCCGCAGGTTCGGCGCCGCCGCCAGCAGCTCGTCCATCTGGTCCCAGACGCCCTGGCCCAGGGCGGAGGTCGCGCAGACCAGAATATCGGTTCCCGACGCCTTCAGCAGCGCCGCGATGCCCGCGGGGGCAAGAAAGGGGTTGACCGGATTGACCAGGCCCACCGACTGCGCCCCCCAGGTCGCGGCCATGGCCAGCGGATGCAGCGGGGCGATCACCGAGACCACCGGCGGGCGGCTGCCGCCATCCGGGTTGACCGACTGGTGAAACAGCACCGCCGCCCTTTCGATCTGGTCCAGATGCTCGGCATAGCTGACGGAAATGGCCTCTCCGGTCTCGGCGCCGGGCATGAAGATGATTGCGGCCTTGTCCGGCTCGATGGCCGCCGCCGCGGCGATGCAGCCGTGGATGCTGTCGTCGGGCAGCATGCTGGCGGGCGCCATCGTCTCCAGTGCCAGCCGGTCCTCGACGGTGCGCAGCCGCATGCGGTGGATCGCCTTGCCCGCGACAGCGCTGTCGATGGGCCTCTCGGTCGCTGATCCGGAAACGCGCATGCCAGGTTCCTCCTCCTTTTCCCCTGATCGGAAGCTAGCTCCGCGCCCGGTTCCGGCCGCCACCCACGTGGGTGGGACAAAGCCGAATTTCCTGGGCTATGCTTTTGGCGGGAGGAGCGGGCCAATGAAGCAGCAGGCAAGGAGGATGCAAGCCCCGGCGGTGCGGGCGCCCGACGTCACCCGGACGGATCACGACAGCTTTGTCGATGCGCCGCCCGATTTCCGCTTTCCCGTCGTCAGGACCCGCCTCATGGCCGACCTTGTCAGCCGCGCCCTGCAAAAGCCCAGCGGGCTGGCGACGGTGGAGACGTTGCTATCTCCGCACGGATGGGGAAAGACGGTGGTCCTGGCCGAGGTCTTTCGGGCATGGCGCCGGGATGCGGGCCTGCCGGGAGTCTGGCTGGGGCTGGGCTATCTGGACGACGATCTGGACACGGTCATCCTGCAATTGTCGCGGCAGATCGCGGCATGGGTGCCCGGCGTGGCGCCGAGCCTGCTCACGGAACAGGGTCCGATCTATGGCGCGCAGGACCGCATCCTGTGGCCGTTGCTGGAAAGCCTGCCCCGGCCTTTCCTGATCTGCATCGACAATATCGACAACTGCACCCAATCGCTGGCCCCCGGTGCGCTGGATGCGCTGTTCGACTTTGCGCCCCCCGGCATCCATTTCCTGCTGACCTCGAACCGCAGCCTGGGCTATGACCGGGTGGGCGCGCTGATGCGCGGCGCCTTGCGCGAGCATGGCGTGGAGGAGCTGGCCTTTGCCGATGCCGAGGCCCGCGAGATGCTGGGCAGGGCGGTGCAGTCCATCGGGTCCGAGGAGCTTCCGGCGCTGCTGGAGCGCGCCGAGGGCTGGGCCGCCGGGCTGCGGCTGGTCGCGATGCTGCTGGACGGGCCCGAGGGCGGATCGGGGATGCTCAGCCGGTTTTCCGGCGCGGCACCGGGACTGCGGGACTGGTTCGACCGCAAGGTGCTGGCGGCAATGCCGGCGCAGATGCACCGTTTCCTTCTGTTCGCCTCGCTCTTGCCCAGCTTCGAGCCGGGGCAGGTCGGCAAGGCGATCGGCGCGGGCAATGTCCAGAAGCACATGGACAGCATGCTGGCGCAGGGCATGTTCATCATGCCGGTGGCGGGCCGGGGCAAGCGCTTCCGCATGCATCAACTGCTGCGCGACAGGCTGCGGGCCGAGGCCGAACAGACGATCCCCGAAACCGAACGGGTGGCGTTCTGCCGGGACATGGCCCTGCGGGCGCTTGAGAACCGGCTGTGGGAGGAGGCGATCGCCGCGGCCCGCAGCACCCGCAGCGACAGCCTGATCGCGCAGGTCCTTGAACGCGCCGCGCCCAGCCTGGTGCGCGACATGTGCCGGATGCGCTATTTCGTCGAGGTGGTGGACGAGTTGATCGCGGCCGGCGTTCCGCTGGGCTTCGAGACCCGCTATTGGCATGTCTTCGCCCTGACCTTCTACCTGCGCCATGCCTCGGCCGGCCGCCATCTGGAGCAGCTGCGCAGCATGGCCCGCGGTGGAGGCGAGGGCGGCGGCAGCCTGATGCACCGGGTCGAGCATCTTTCGGTGGCGCTGGCCTTTCTGCGCGACGACCTGCCGCTGGCCGGGCGCCACGCGCGGCAATGGCTTGACTCCGGCCATGACAAGGACCCGTTCGATCACGCCTGGGTCCTGTCGGTCATGGCGGCCTATCACCTGACGGCCTATCGCTTTGCCGAGACACGGGATTGCCTGTGGCGGGCTCGGGCCCTGGCGCATGAGGTGCGCTCGCCCTATCTGACCGGCTGGTGCGACCTGATCCTGGGCGCCAGCTATCTTTACGAGGGCAATGTCTTTCGCGCGCGCGAGATCATCGATCAGGCGCTCGCCCGGGCCGAGCAGGCACTGGGGGCGGATGCCGATCTGTGTGACCTCATCAGCTCGGTGGCGTCGAAATGCGCCATCGAAGCGGGCGATCACGAGAAGGCGCGCGAGCTGCTGGCCCGGGCCTTGCGCAGCATGCACAAGCACGGGAACGTCGGAACCAGCATGTGCGCCGTCGATGCCGCGTTGCAGCTTTGGAACGGGGACGAGAGCGATCCGGTCCTTCTCCGGCTGAAATCCGTGGTGACGCGCTATTCATTCCGGCTTCGGCTGATGTTCTCCTGCTATCTGATCCGCCGGCTGGTTTCGCTCGGGCGGGTGGCAGATGCGCAGGCCGAGGCGGCGGCGATCGGCCTGGATCCGGCCGAGGGTTGCGTCAGGCTCGCGGGGGGCGAAATACTGCCCCGCACCCGCGACATCATCACCATGACCGCGATCGAATTGCTGCTGGGCATCGGCGATTCCGGCGCCGCCCGCAAGCTGGCCGAGCGCGAGCGGGACGTGGCCGAGCATGACGGCCGCACCCTGCGCCAGGCCCGCCTTGAACTGGTGCTGATGGCGCTGGCGCGGCAGCGCGGCGACGACGCCGAAGCGGCGAACCGGCTGCGGACGGCGCTGCTGCTGGCGCGCCGCCGCCAGATGGTCGAGGCGTTCCGGCGCCACAGGCCGGACATCGACGCATTGTTGGCCAGCCGGGCTTTCCGCGCCGAGCATTTTCCCAATCCCGACGACCGCGCCTTTCTGTCGCGCCTGCTGGCGCACCTGGGCATTGAAGAGCCCGGCAGCACGGAATCCCCGCGGCCTGCGGATGCTGGCGTGCCGCTGACGGGGCGCGAGCGGGAATTGATGCGGCTGGTCCAGTCGGGACTGAGCAATCCCGAGATCTGCGAGATCATGAATCTCAGCCGGAACACCGTCAAATGGCATCTCAAGAACATCTTCACCAAGCTCGATGTCCCGAACCGCACCGTCGCGGCCATGGTCTATTCCGAATGAACTGCGCTATGGATGGCAAGGCGGTGCGTGACCGGCTCCATGGATGCGAATTCCTGGATCGGGGGCGCCGGTGTGATGAAACAGGTTGGTCCGGGATCAACCCGCTGCGAGGAGCTTCCCTGTGACCGACTTTTCTGGCTTGGAATTTCCGTTTGCCGAGCCGCCCGCCTATGGCGAGGTGCAGGCGATTGCGGAAGGGCTGTTGTGGGTCAGGATTCCGCTTCCCTATCTGCTGGACCATGTGAACGTGTTCCTGCTGCGGGACCATGACGGATGGGCGGTGGTGGACACGGGCATCCGCACGCCGGAAGCGCTTGCCGTCTGGCAATCCCTGTTCGCCGGTCCGCTGTCGGGCTTGCGGATCAGCCGGGTCATCATCACGCATTACCATCCCGACCATATCGGTCTGGCCGGCTGGTTCCATGAACAGCACGGCGCCCAGCTTCTGACCAGCCTCAGCAGCTATGCGCTGGCTCAGCTGATCTCGCAGGGGCGCAGCGAGCAGGCGGTGCGGCAGAACTTCGATTTCTTCCTGCGCCATGGAATGACGGCGGAAACCGCCGGGCTGGTCGCGATCCAGGGCAAGGAATACCTTCTGCGGGTCGCGCCCCTGCCCATGACCTTCCAGCGACTGGTTCATGGCGACAGCCTGGCCATCGGCCACCGCAACTTTCGCGTCCTGACCGGGGACGGGCATGCGCCGGAACAGGTCATGCTGTATTGCGCCGAGGAAAGGCTGTTCCTGGCCGCCGACCAGGTGCTGGAAAAGATCAGCCCCAATATCAGCGTCGAGGCGACCGAGCCGACCAGCGATCCACTGGGGCATTTCCTGCGCAGCCTGCGGCTGATCGAGACCGAGATTCCGGACGACGTCCTGGTGCTGCCCGGGCACCGCCGCCCGTTCCGCGGGCTGCATGCCCGCTGCCGCGAACTGATCCGGCACCATGAAAACCGCTGCGACATCATCCTTGCTGCTTGCGCCGACCGCCCGCATTCGGCGGCCGAGCTGATCCCCCTGCTGTTCCACCGCCAGCTCGACCCCCACCAGATGGGCTTCGCCTTCACCGAGACTCTCGCCCATGCCAACCGGCTGATTCGCCGCGGCCAGCTCGCCATCGTCGAAGAGCACGGCCGCAGCCTGATGACCCTTGCGCGGTGACGCGCGAAGCCCGCGCGCAGGCCGTTAAGCATCAGCCCGGCTTTGCATCCGCTACGCGCGATCAACGGTCCGGGCCGGCTCGCCGGGAAATGGCGGATTGCGGATGGTGACCGGGGAAAAGTTCTTGCTTTCGGCGCTGAATATGGGAAGCTTCATTATAATATTATAGCTTAGAATAAGCCATAGCGGACCGGGGGTGGAAGGTCCGAGAGGGGGGAACATGAAACGACTTGCAGGCCGAAGGGCAATCATCACCGGTGCGGGCAGCGGGATCGGCCGGGCCAGCGCGCTGCGGTTCGCGGCCGAGGGCGCGCTCGTGCTCGCCGCGGGCCGGCGCGAGGCTCCGTTGCAGGAAACCGCGGAACTGGTGCGCGCCGCAGGCGGCACCTGCATCGCTCATGTCGCCGACGCCGGCGACGAGGCCGCCGTCCAGGCCGCCATCGACCGCTGCGTGCAGGATCTGGGCGGGCTGGAGATCTTCTTCGCCAATGCCGGCAACACCGATTCCGTCATGCCCTTCCTTGAACAGACGGTGGAGCAATGGGAGGGCATGTTCCGCGACAACGTGATCCCGGCCTTCATCGCCTGCAAGCTCGCGGGCCGTTACATGGCCGCGCATGGCGGCGGGTCGATCATCCTGAACTCCTCGACCGGCTCGCTGCGGGCGCGGGGCGGGACCGAGGCCTATGGCGCGGCCAAGGCTGCCGTGAACCACCTGACGATGACGGCAGCCTGCGCCTTTGCCGGCCAGAAGGTGCGGGTGAACGCGATCCTGCCCGGCCTGACCGAGACGGGCCTGACCAAATCCATGTTCGACTGGGCGCGCAATGCGGGCAAGGAGGACCGGCTGGGCAGGCTGACCCCGCTGCAGCGGCCGGGGCATGTCGATGACATGGCCGCCGTGGCGGCTTTCCTGGCCTCGGACGATTCGTCTTATATGGACGGTCAGCTGCTGCCGGTGGACGGGGGAATTTCCGCCACCCATCCGGCCGGAAAGTTCGTTTACTGAAGCAGCACCGGGCCCTGCGCCCAGGCAAGCCGGGCGCAACCCGGTCTTCAGCGCGGCACAGAAAGCTTGACGCAGCCGAATTTGCTATGCTTGGATATAGTAGTCCAGCGTATCATTTGCGGAATGCGCCAAGCCGATATCCGCGCCGATGCCCGGCAGGAGGAGGAAATCATGTCCGACGGATTCGATCTCGCGGCGCATGCCCGGGCCATGCGGACGGCTGGCTGGTGGCAGGACAGGACCTTCGACGATCTGCTGGAATCGGCGATCGCCGCATCGCCCCGGAAAAAGGCGGTGGTCGCCTATCGCAAGGATCGGGGCTTCGACATCCCCGCCAAGGTGATGACCTATGCCGAACTGGGCGATGCGGTGGCGCAGGCGGCGGGATCGCTGCGGGCGCTGGGCATCGGCCGGGGCGACGTCGTCGGGCTCATGCTGCCGAACTGGTGGGAATTCGTGGTCGCTGCCTTTGCCGCCTGCCGGATCGGCGCGGTGCCCAATCCGCTGATGCCCATCTTTCGCGAACGCGAATTGCGCTTCATGCTGGGCTTTGCCGAGACGAGGGCGATCCTGATCCCGAAAAGCTTTCGCGGCCACGACTTTCCGCAGATGATCGATCGGCTGAGGCCCGAGCTTCCCGCGTTGCAGCACGTGATCGTCGTGGATGGCGACGGTCCGCAGTCCTTCGACCGGCTCGTCATGAACTCCGGCGCCGCGCCGGTTCCGGCGGCCGCGGGCACGCCCGCCGATCCGGGCGAGATGGCGTTGCTGATGTATACCTCGGGCACCACCGGCGAGCCCAAGGGGGTGATGCATTGCTTCAACACCCAGGTCGCCTGCGTCACCGCGCTGGGCAACCGTCTCGGCCTGACGCCGGAGGACGTGCATTTCGCCGTCGCGCCCTTCGGGCACATGACCGGCTATACCGCGATGATGCTGCAGGGCATCCATTGCGGCGGCACGCTGGTGCTTCAGGACGTCTGGGAGCCCGAGGCCGGGGTGGCGATCATGGCGCGAGAGGGCGCAACCCATATGGCGGCCGCGACGCCCTTCCTGTCCGACATCTGCAACGTCATCGCCAGGGGCGGGCCGGTGCCGGATCTGCGCAGCTTCCTGTGCGGCGGCGCGCAGATCCCGCCCGTGGTCATCGAGCGCGCGCGGCAGATGATGAACCTGGGCGTGTCCTCGCTGTGGGGCATGTCCGAAAGCCTGGCGGGCAGCCTGACCGAACCGGAGCGCGCACAGGAAAAATCCGCCACCACCGACGGTCGTGCGGTCGAGGGGGTCGAACTGCTGATCGCCGATAAGGACCTGAACCCCCTGCCGCAGGGCGAGACCGGGCGGCTCTGGTTCCGCGGCGCGCAGCAGTTCCTGGGCTATTACAAGCGGCCGGGGCTCGATGGCCGCGGGCCGGACGGCTGGTTCGACACCGGCGATCTCGCCTATATGGATGCCGAGGGCTATATCCGGATCAACGGCCGTTCCAAGGACATTGTGATCCGCGGCGGCGAGAATATCCCGGTGGTCGAGATCGAGACGATCCTCTATCGCCACCCCCGCGTCACCGATGCCGCGATCGTCGGCTATCCCGACCGGCGCATGGGCGAACGGGCCTGCGCCTTTCTCGTGCTGGCTGACCGCGCGCCCTTCACCATGCAAGACCTGCGCGCCTGGATGGAGGGCAGCGGGGCGGCGAGGCAATACTGGCCCGAGGCCGTGGAGGTCATCGAGACGATGCCCCGCAATGCCGCCGGCAAGATCCAGAAATTCACGCTGAAGGAACAGGCGGCGAAATACGCCGCCTGCTGAAACGCGCGCCGCGGGGGCGCCTTGATCCACCCCGCACCCTTGCAATCACCCGGGAAAGTGACATGGATTTCACACTGCCGCAGGCCGTCACCGACAAGCTGGCCGAACTCGACGCCTTCATCGAGGCCGAGATCAAGCCGCTCGAGCGCGAAAACGTCCGGTTCTTCGACCACCGGCGCGAATATTACCGCACCGATTGGGAAAACGACGGCGCACCCAGCAAGGAGTGGCGCGCGTTGCTGTCGGAAATGGAGCGCCGGGCCGACAAGGCCGGGCACCTGCGGCTGTGCCTGCCGGAAAGCTGCGGCGGCCAGGCGGCGGGCAACCTGATGAACGCGGCGATCCGCGAACATCTGGCGGCCAAGGGCCTGGGCCTGCACAACGATCTTCAGGACGAGAACTCGGTCGTCGGCAACTTTCCCATCGTGCCCGCCATCGCCAAATACGGCACCGAGGCGCAGAAGGTCTATATCGAGGGCATCATCACCGGCGAGCGCCACCTGAGCTTTGCCCTGACCGAGCCGCGCCACGGCTCGGACGCGACCTGGCTGGAGACCAGGGCGGTGCGGGACGGCGACCATTGGATCATCAACGGCCGCAAGCGCTGGAACAGCCAGGTCGGCCGCGCCGAGGCGAACCTGGTCTTTGCCCGCACCAGCGGCAAGGACGGCGAGGCCCGCGGCATCACCGCCTTCATCGTGCCGACCGACACGCCCGGTCATCGCATCGTGATGAACCACTGGACCTTCAACATGCCCACCGACCATTCCGAGGTCGAGCTGAAGGATGTCCGCGTGCCCGACAGCGCCATCCTGCATGTCGAGGGCGAGGGGCTGAAGATCGCCATGATGTTCATCCACGAAAACCGCATCCGCCAGGCGGCCGGCAGCGTGGGCGCCGCGCGCTACTGCATCCAGGAGGCGGTGAAATACGCCAAGGAACGGGTGCTGTTCGGCGAATCCCTCGCCTCGCGCCAAGCGATCCAGTTCCCGCTGGCCGAGCTGCACGCCGAATGCGAGGTGGTGCGCAACTACGTCTTCCGCACCGCCTGGAAGATGGACCGGCAGGACCCCGCCACCATGTCGGACGAGGTCTCGATCTGCAACTACATGGCCAACAACCTGGTCTGCCGGGCGGCGGATTTCGCCATGCAGGTGCATGGCGGCCTGGGCTATTCCCGCCACATGCCGTTCGAGCACATCTACCGCCACCATCGGCGCTACAAGATCACCGAGGGCTCGGAAGAGGTGCAGAAGCGCCGCATCGCGCAGAAGCTGTTCGGCTTTGGCGGAAGGGGGGCGGAATGAGCGCGCAAGCCGCAGCCCGTGCGCCCGGCGCCGATTTCGACATCGAGGCCCTGCGCGGCTTTTTGACCGGCTTCCTGGGGCGGGCGGTGCAGGATCTTGCCGTCGTGCCGACCACGGGGGGCATGTCGAACCCGACCTATTTCGTCACCGCCGATGGCTGGCGGGCGGTGCTGCGCAAGCAGCCGGGCATGAAGCTTGCCAAGTCCGCCCATGCCATCGACCGCGAGTTCCGGGTGATGGGGGCGCTTGGCGACAGCGCCGTCCCGGTGCCGCAACTGCTTCACTACGAGGAGGACGCCAGCCTGCTGGGCACGCCCTTCTACCTGATGGAATGGCTCGACGGTCGCGTCTTCACCGAATATTCGCTGCCCGGCATGGCGCCGGAACAGCGCGGCGCGATCTACGGCGCGATGGCCCGGACGATGGCCGCGATCCACAGCCTGGATTTCCAAGCGGCGGGTCTTGGCGATTTCGGCCGTCCCGGCAATTACTTCCAGCGCCAGATCAGCCGCTGGTCGCAGCTCTGGCAGCAATACCGCAAGGGCGATGACGACAACCCCGATCTGGACCGGATGCTGGGCTGGCTGGGCGGCCGCATCCCCGACAGCGAGCTTCTGTCGCTGTGCCACGGCGATTGCCGGATCGGCAACCTGATGTTCCACCCGACCGAGCCGCGCGTCATCGGCGTGCTGGACTGGGAGCTTTCGACCCTGGGCCATCCGCTGGTCGACGTCGCCTTCAACACCCAGGCCTGGCACATGGCCCCCGATGAAAACGGCGGTCTCTTGGGCCTCGACCTGGCGGCCGAGGGCATCCCGACCGAGGCGGATTACCTGGAGGGCTATTATTCCGAAGCCGGAACTACCGAGCGGATGACCGATTTCCATCGGGTCTTTGCCATGTTCCGCGCCGCGGTCGGCAGCGCCGGGGTCGCCTGGCGCGGTGAGCAGGGCAACAGCACGCTACCCGATTCCGCAAGCGTTGGCCGCCGGCTGGCCGCCGCCTATGCGCGCCGGGGGATGGAGATCGCCGCCCGCAGCGGCCTCTAGGAGGAGACACGGTATGATGAACATCGACGATGCCGTGGCAAAGCGCCGCTCCGTGCGCGGCTATCTGCCGGACGAGGTGCCGCAGGACATCCTGCGCCAGGTGCTGGGCCTGGCCCAGCAGGCGCCCTCGAACTGCAATATCCAGCCCTGGATCACCCATGTCCTGTCGGGACCAAGCCTGCGCAGCCTTGGCCAGAAGATGGTGGCGGCAGCCCAGGCCGAGATTCCGCCGGACCCGGATTTCGCCGCAGACCGCAAGTTCGAGGGCGTCTATCGTGCGCGCCAGATCGATGCCGCCATGCAGCTTTACGGAGCGATGGGGATCGAGCGGCACGACCGGCCGCGCCGGGATTGGGCCTATCGCCGCAATCTCGATTTCTTCGGCGCGCCGCATGCCGCGCTGATCTTCCTTCACCATACGTTCGAGGAGCGCGAGGCGGTCGATCTGGGCATCTATGCGCAGACGCTGATGCTTCTGCTGACCTCGCGGGGGATCTCCTCCTGTGCGCAGGGGGCGCTGGGGCTGTATCCCGGAATCGTCCGCGACCATCTCGGCCTGCCCGACACGCATCGGCTGATCTTCGGCATCTCGTTCGGCTACGAGGACGCGGCGGTGGATGCCAACCGGGCGCGGGTCGGCCGCGCCGGACTGGATGAAACGGTGGTCTTCCATCGCGACGGATATTCGGCCTGACCGGCGACGGAATGCGATCATGGTCTGAGGAGAAGCGAATGACGGCACGGCTGGAAGGATGTGTGGCGCTGGTGACCGGCGCCTCGAGCGGGATCGGTGCGGCCACGGCGGTCGAACTTGCGAGGCAGGGCGCCAGGGTGGTTCTGGTGGCGCGGCGTGCCGAGCGGTTGGCCGAGGTCGCCGACAGGGTCGCCGCAGCGGGGGGCGCGGCGCGGGTCTTGGCCGCCGACATCGCCTGCCGCGATGTCCCGGCGCAACTGGTGGCGGATGTCGTCGCGGCCGAGGGGCGGCTGGATATCCTGGTCAACGCGGCCGGCGTGATGCTGAACGGCAGTTCGATCGAACGCCCGCTGTCCGAATGGGAGCAGATGGTCGATCTGAACCTGATGGCCCTGCTGGCCATCACCAAGGCGGCGCTGCCGCATCTGGTCGAGGCGGCCCAGGGATCCCGCGGCGTCGCCGACGTGGTGAACGTCAGCTCTGTCGCGGGCCGGGTCGCGGCGGGGACGGCGGGCGTCTACAACGCCACGAAGTTCGGCGTCAACGGCTTCAGCGAGGCGCTGCGGCAAGAGTTCGCCCGGCGCAATGTCCGCGTTTCGGTCGTCGAGCCCGGCGCCGTGCAGACCGAGCTGTTCGACCATCAGGCGCCGGCGGCGCAAGCCCGACTGTCGCGCATCCTTGCGGATGTGGAATACCTGCACCCCGAGGACGTGGCCGAAACCATCGCCCATATCGTCACCCGCCCCCGCCGCGTCGCGCTGGCCGAGGTGGTGGTCCGGCCCACCGATCATATCTGACCCGCGGGGCGCCGCTATCTCGCAACAGCGAAACCGCGCGGCGCAAGCCGGGCGGTGTCGCAAGATGGGCGGCACATCGCGAAAATACCTGGTTCGTGTTCCGGCAAGTAGGGCGAGCCTCGAAAGGCTCGCCCCCGATCCGCGCGAGACAAGAGGGAACTTACTGCGCGGCCCGGTTCAGTTCGGAACGGAAGAAATCCAGCATCTCCTGCGGATTTTCCAGTCCGGCGGTCTTGGCCTTCTCCAGCCATTCGGCGGTCAGCGGCGCCACCCGCTCCTGCATCTTCGCCAGTTCCGCGTCGCCCATGCGATTCACGGTCATGCCCTTGGCCTGCATCTTGGCGATGGCGGCCTCGGTTTCCTTGCGGTGCAGGTCGCCCGACATCCTGGCGACCGCTGCGCCCGAGACCTTGCGGATCGCCTGCTGGTCTGCCTCGGAAATCCTGTCCCAGGCGTCGGGGTTGACCGAAACCAGAACCGTGGTCGAGCCGAGGCTGCCCGGCACGAAGGTCATGGTGTTCAGCACGTCGTCCAGCTTGAAGCCCAGCAGCGCGTCGGGGGGCGTGGTCGCGCCGTCGATCACCCGGCCGGACGCCAGCTCATAGACCTCGGACACCGGCTTGTTGACCGGCGCGCCGCCCATCAGCTCGACGATGCGGGTCAGCGACGGGCTGGAGGTGCGGATCTTGGCGCCGGCCCAGTTGTCCACCAGCGACAGGTCGCGCCCGGTGGTGAAGGCGTGGAACACGCCGGTCTGGAATATGGCCAGCGGCACGACATCGGGGAACACGTCCCTGTCGGCCAGGAATTTCTCGTAAGTGGCCCAGACGGCGGGCGAAGTGCGCGACTCGTCGTCGCTGGCAAAGGGCAGTTCCATTCCCTCGACCAGCGGGAAGCGGCCCGGGGCATAGCTCAGCACCATCAGCGACATATCCGCCATCCCGTCGGCCACAACGTCGTATTGCGAGGCGACGCTGCCCACGACCTTGGGGCTTTTCTGGATCTTCACCCGGCCCTCGGTCGCCTGCTCGATGGCGGCGATCCACGGCTCCATCAACGCGACGTCCAGCGCATAGCCTGCGGGCAGCCAGTTGGAATAGCGCAGCGTGACCTCCTGCGCCTGGGCTGCCGCGACACCGGCCGCCAGCATGAGGCCGGCAAGGACACCGGCACGGTTGAAAAACGTCATTCGATACTCCCTGTTATTGCCGCCGCGGGGGCGGAGGAAAGGTCTGCCTCGTTTGGGCAGACCATCCGTCGAGTCAGATCTTGCGCTTGTGGCCGACCCAGTAGGGATCGCGCAGCAGGTTCTTCATCACGGTATTCTTGGGCGCCAGCGGCAGCGGCTCCGTGCGGAACTCGACCGATTTGGGGCATTTGTAGCCGCCGATCAGGGTGCGGCAATGCGCGATCAGCTCTGCCTCGGTGGCGGTCGCGCCGGGTTTCAGGACGACGACGGCATGGACCTGCTCGCCCCATTCCTCGGACGGGATGCCGATCACCGCCGCCTCGTGGATGGCGGGATGCTGGAACAGCGCCCGCTCGACCTCGATCGAATAGACATTCTCGCCGCCGGTGACGATCATGTCCTTCACGCGGTCGGCGACATAGAGATAGCCGTCCTCGTCCAGATAGCCGGCATCGCCGGAATACATCCAGCCGTCGCGCAGCACCTCGGCGGACTGCTCGGGTTTGCCCAGATAGCCCATCATCAGATAGTCCGAGCGCATGGCGATCTCGCCCAGCTGGCGGGGTGGCAAGGTCTCGCCGTCGGGCGACACGATCTTGACCTCGACCCCGGGCCCCGGCTGGCCGCAAGAGCGGATCCGCTCGGCCTTGGGGCCGCTGAAAACATGGTCGCGCCAGCGCAGCATGGTGGCGAAGCCGCCGGTCTCGGTCATGCCGTAGATCTGGTAGAACCGCAGGTGCGGCAGTTTCGCCGCCGCTGCGGCCATCAGCGCCTCGGGCATGGGCGAGCCGCCATAGACGCAGGTGCGCAGGCTCGACAGGTCATACTTGTCGAAATCGGGATGGCTGATGAGCATGTTGACGATGGTGGGCACCATCACCGCATTGCTGACCTTGTGCTCGTGGATGGCCTGCATCATCGTCAGCGGCTCGAACTTGGGCAGCACGACATGGGTGCCGCCGGCCATGGTGATGTAATGCACCGGGCTCGCGCCCGAAAAATGGAAGAAGCCGCCGACATAGGCAAAGCTCAGGTCCTCGACATCCGGGATCATCGCCAGCCAGGCGGTCGCGGCATGGCCAAGCGCGGCATGGCTCAGCGCGACGCCCTTGGGCTGGCCGGTGGTGCCGCCGGTGTAGAACACGGCATAGAGGTCGTCGCCCCTGCGGTCGGCATCCGCCACCGGCTGGTGGCTGGCGATCAGGTCCTCATAGGACAGCATCCCCTCGGGCGTGGGCGCGTCGCCGATATGGATCACGGCCTTGAGCCCGGGGAACTCGCGGCGCAATTGCTGGCCCTGCTCGGCGAAGGCGTCGTCCACGCACAGGATCACCGCGTTGCAATCCTGCAGCGCATAGAGATTCTCCTGCGCCGACCAGCGGACATTCATCGGTGCGAAGCTGCCGCCCGCCCAAGGCACCGCGTAGAACAGCTCCAGGTAATTGTCCGAGTTCATTGCCAGCGTGGCGACGAAGCCGCCGTTTTCCAGACCCAACCCGCGCAGCGCCGCTGCCATGCGCGGTATGCGATCACCCAGCTCGTGCCAGTGGCGCTTGCGAGTCCCGCAGACCGTGGCGACGCCTTGCGGGTTGCGATGCACCGCCTGTTTCAGCAGCAGCGTTCCCTGCATCCCGTTCTCCTCCCTCTCTCGTTCACGACATACTCATCGACATTCCGGCGCCGGCATTCCGGCCGGGCCTGCGCCTGTCTTCCTCCTCAAGAAGGCGCAATTCCCCAGCGGCGGACCGATCATTGCGCCGGCTTGCCAAATTTGTTTCGCAATATTACTGTATGATAGAGAATATAAAACGCAAGCATCGTTTTGGAACACGCGGCAGCGGGACAATTCTGGCGTCCGGCCGCCGCGTCCGGGACGTTTGCTTCGCAATAGGAGGGAGGCTGCCATGACAGGACCGCTGTCCGATCTGCGGATCGTCGAGTTTTCGGGCCAGGGACCGGGGCCGTTCGCCGGCGGGCTTCTGGCCGATTTCGGCGCCGATGTGATTCGCATCGACCGACCGGCCGAGCCGCTGCTGCCGCCGAAGTACGACTTCTACAACCGCAACAAGCGGTCCATCGCGCTGGACCTGAAATCCCCCGCCGGGCACCAGGCCGCGTTGGCGCTGATCGCCGCCGCCGACGTGGTGATCGAAGGTTACCGCCCCGGCGTGATGGACAAGCTGGGCCTTGGCTACGACGCCTGCGCCGCGGCCAACCCGCGCATCGTCTACGGCTCGATGACCGGCTGGGGCCAGGACGGACCGATGGCGAGAGAGGCGGGGCACGACATCAACTATCTGGCGCTGACCGGGGCGCTGGATGCCATCGGCTATCCCGACCGGCCGCCGGCGCCGCCGCTGAATCTGGTCGCGGACCTGGGCGGCGGCGGGATGTATCTTGCCTTCGGCATCCTTGCTGCGGTGCACGAAGCCCGGCGCTCGGGGCAGGGGCAAAGGGTGGATGCGGCGATGATCGACGGGGTGTCGCATCTGATGTCCGCCTTCATGGCCTTCACCCAGCAGGGCACCTGGACCGAGCGTCGGGCCGACAACATCGTTGACGGCGGCTCGCCCGACTACGGCTGCTATGAGACGGCGGATGGCAGGCATGTCGCCGTCGGCGCGATCGAGCCGCAGTTCTATGCCGCGCTTCTGGACGTGCTGGGCCTTGACCCGGCAACCATTCCCGACCGGACGGACCGGGCGAACTGGCCGGCGCTGAAGCAGCTTTTCGCCGAACGCTTCCGGCAGCGGACCCGCGCCGAATGGGAGACGGCGATGGCTGGCCGCGACGCCTGTTTCTCGCCCGTGCTGAGCATCGCGGAAGCCTGGACGCATCCGCAGATGCAGGCGCGCGGAGTGCATGCCGAATTCGACGGGCTGGTGCATCCCGCCCCCGCGCCGCGGTTGTCGCGGACGCCGGGCAGCCTGCGCCGCGCCACGCCGGCACCGGGGGAAAACAGCCGCGAGATCTGCGCCGACTGGGGCCTGCCGCAGGCGCTGTGCGAGCGGCTGGAGCGCGGGGCGGGGACGCCCCGGTCCGCGGTCGGGACCGTCTGAGGGGATGGCAATCGACCCGGACCGGGCGCTGGCGCTTAGGATGCCCGAACTGGCGCAGAACTATACCGAGCGGGATGCCATCCTTTATGCGCTTGGCATCGGGTTCGGACATGACAGCACCGATCCGGGACAACTGGGCTTTGTCTACGAACAGGGGTTGAAGGCGGTTCCCACCATGGCGGTGGTCCTGGGCGAAACCATGGACTGGGTCCATGATCCCGGCCTGGGGATGGACGTGAACCAGTCCCTTCACGGCGAAGAGCGGGTGATCCTGCACCGCCCGCTTGCGCCGCAGGGGCGAGTCGTCGGGCAAACGCGGGTGATCGGCCTGGCCGACAAGGGCCCGGGCCGCGGCGCGCTGGTCCACAGCCGCAAGGAACTGCGCGATGCCGGGACCGGCGCGTTGATCGCAACCACGCTGCGCACCGCCTTTGCCCGCGCCGACGGCGGTTTCGGCGGCCTGCATGGCGAAAGGCCCGCGCCCTTGCCCGCCGTTCCCGACCGGGCGCCGGATCTGTTCTGCGATCTGCCCACCCTGCAGCAATCGGCGCTGATCTATCGGCTGAGCGGCGACCGCATCCCGCTTCACGCCGATCCGGCCGTGGCGCGCGCGGCGGGGTTCGAGCGGCCGATCCTGCACGGGCTGTGCAGCCTCGGCATCGCCTGCCACGCCATTCTGCGGCTGGTCTGCGGCTATGATCCCGACCGCATCGCCGAAATCGGCTGCCGGTTCAGCGCCCCGGTCTATCCGGGTGAGACGCTGCGGGTCGAATTGTGGCGTGACTGGCAGGCGGTTCAGTTCCGTGCGCGGGTGGCGGAGCGCCAGGTGATTGTCCTGAGCAACGGCCATGCGACGTTGCGCGAGTGAATGGAGAGGCGAATGACGAAACCCTTGCTGGGCAAGACGGCCATCGTGACCGGCGCGGCGCGCGGCATCGGCCGGGCCTATGCCTTGCGGCTGGCGCGGCTGGGTGCCGATGTGGTGGTGGCCGACCTGAACATGCAGGGCGCGGCCCGGATCGGCGAGGAACTGACCGCCGAAACCGTGATGGCCGAGGTCGAGGCGCTTGGCCGCCGCGCGCTGGGGGTCGAGGGCGACCTGAGGAAACCCGAGACCGTCGAGCGGCTGTTTCGGGAAACCGTCGACGCTTTCGGCGGCGTGGACATTCTGGTCAACAATGCCGGCGCGGGCGTCTATCGCCACGAGAGCCCGCTGCCCAGCCAGACCACGCAGGAGGGCTTCGACTTCCTGGTGGATGTGAACCTGCGATCCTGCGTGATGTGCTGCCAGACCGCCGCGCCGATCATGGCGGCCAAGGGCGCGGGGGTGATCGTCAACATCTCGTCCCAGACCGCGCTGGAGCCTCTGAAGGGCGGGGCGATGGCGGTCTATGGCGCGGCCAAGTCGGCGGTGAACACCTATACCCGCAATCTGGCCGCCGAGCTGGGGCCGAAAGGCATCCGGGTGAACGCCATCGCGCCGGGCATCACGCTGACCGCGCGGCTCATGAAGCTGGACTCCGAAACCGGCGTCGGCACGCCCGAACAGCTCGAGGCTATCGCGCTGCGCCGTTTCGCCGCGCCCGAGGATATGGCGAACGTGCTGGAGTTTCTTGTCGGCGATCTGTCCGGCTATGTGACCGGCCAGGTGATCTCGGTCTGCGGCGGGGCGGTGCTGACGCCCAGCTAGGCGCGCTCGCCCCGGACGAAGCCCGCGACCTCGCCTCGCTGGCAAAGCTCGATGATGGTGCCGTGCCCGCCGCCCTTGGTGATCCAGCCCCGGCGCAGCGGCAGGTTCGCGGTCGGCGGCTGATCGTAGACCTTGAGCCCGCGGGCGCGGTATTCGGCGATGGCGGCGTCAAGATTTTCGACCTCCAGCGCCACCACCACGTCGCCGTGGCGCAGTTCGGTCTTGCCCGAGGCTTCGACCAGTTCGATGATCGGTCCTGCGGGGTTGTCGAAGAACGCAAGCCGCAGCCCCAGTTCCGGGATTTGCCGGATGATCGGCTCGCCCAGCCCCAGCGTGCTGCCATAGAATTCCAGCGCGGGCTCCAGCGCAGCGACCGCGATGCCGATATGGTCCAGGACCGGCGTCATTTTCCTTGCCTCCCATATGATGCATATATTTATTATAAATCAGATTACAATATGGGGGCGCGTCCGGCAACGGGCGGCTGGAGAAAGATGAACAATCCGGACAACCGGTGGCGGACCCGTGCATGGCCGCGGGATGGCGCATTGTGCGCTGGCCGCTCCGCGCAGGCTGACACACTTTGGCCCGGCCCCGTAGCCGGCAGGCCAAGGGACGGGGCCACATCGTGACGGGTCCGGCGCAGCAGGGCCGATGCCAGCCGGCGGCCGCATCGCCCCTGGCCATCGCCGTTCTGGCGGCAGGGAACTTTGTCGTCGGCACCGGCGGCTTCATCGTCGTCAGCATCCTGCCCGAGATCACCGCCGGGCTGGGTATCGGGTTGGCTCAGGGGGCGCTGCTGTTCACCGTCTATGCGGGGGCCTACGCCGTCGGCTCGCCGCTGCTCATTTCCATGACCGGGGGGATCGGGCGGCGGCGGCTGCTGCTTGCCGCCATGACGATCGTCGTGGCCTCGGCGCTGGTCTGCGCCTTCACCCGCTCGTTCGAGGTGATGCTGGCGGCGCGGGCCGCGGCGGCCTTTGGCGGCGGTCTTTACACGCCGGTCGCCGCCTCCGTCGTCTTTGCCGCCGTGCCCGAACCGCGGCGGGGTCGGGCGCTGGGCCTTGTCTTTGCCGGGCTTCAGTTGTCGCAGGCGGCCGGGCTGCCGCTGGGCGTCGTCATCGCGCATCAGCTGGGCTGGCCCGCCGCCTTTCTGATCGTCGGCGGGCTGGGCGCGCTGTCGGCAATCGGGTTGTGGTGGACGCTGCCCCGACGGGTCGTGGTCCCGGTGACCTCGCTGCGCACGCTGCTGGATGCGGGCCGCGATCCGAAGGCGCTGGCGGCGGTGTCGATCATGGCGCTGCATGCCTGCGCGCTGATCCTGTGCTATGGGCTGATCGCGCCGCTGGTCATGCGGCACGGCGGCAATGTCGGCCTGACGGTCGGGGCATTCGGCATCGGCGGGGTCGTCGCCGGGCTGATGATGGGGCGCGTGACGCAGCGGCTGGGCGCGGCGCGGGCGCGGATGATTGCCCTGGGTTCGCAGGTGGTGATCCTTCCGGTGCTGTCGCTGCCGCTGGTCGGCATCGCGCCGCTGCCGGGATCGCTGCTGATCGTGCAGGCGCTGCTGTGGCATCTGCTGGCCGGCGGCATGATGATCCCGCAGCAGATCCTGCTGATGCAGCGCGATCCCGAGCGGGGGGCGGTGGTCCTGGGGCTGAACGCGACGATGAACTATCTGGGCTTCGCGCTGGGATCGGCGTTGGGCGGCCTCGTCGTGGCGGGCCTGGGCTATGACTGGCTGGGTGTCGCGGGTGGTGTGGTGGCGGGGCTCGCCGTCCTTGTCTCCATCTACAGCGAACGCATGTATCGCCGGGCCGGGCAGACCCTGTGAGGAGCGGCAAATAATCGTTGCACCGCCTGCAATACCATATAGTATGTAAGCACACTATATGCTCTGCCCGCACCGAGGAGGGGGGCGGCAGGACAGGCAAGGCAGGGGGAGGGCGCGGCTGAAGTCCCGCGAGAGCCATCGCATATCCGCCCGCAACCCGGCGCCATTCCGATTCCGGCTCTGCCGGGAAGATGACAACAGGCGGCCTCCCGGGGTCCGCCGCAGCACGAGCGAGATCCCAATGCCTTACAATTCCGTGTATGCACCAGGCCTGTTCAAGGACCAGACCATTATCGTCACCGGCGGCGGCAGCGGCATCGGCCGCTGCACCGCGCACGAGCTGGCCCATCTGGGTGCGCAGGTCGTGATCGTCGGCCGCAACCCCGAAAAGCTGGAATCCGTCCGGCAAGAGATCACCGAGGACGGCGGCAAGGTTCACATCGCGACCTGCGACATCCGCGACGAAACGCAGGTCGTCGCCGTGATCGATCAGACGCTGGAGCGTTTCGGCGCCATCAACGCGCTGGTCAACAACGCTGGCGGGCAATACCGGGCCGAACTCAAGACCATCTCGACCAAGGGATTCGAGGCGGTGGTCCGCAACAACCTGACCGGCGGCTTCATCTTCATGCGGGAAATCTACAACCGCTGGATGGAAGCCAATGGCGGCGCCATCGTCAATGTCATCGCCGACATCTGGAACGGCTGGCCCGAGATGGGGCATTCCGGCGCGTCGCGCGGCGGCATGTGGACCCTGACCGAAACCGCGGCCTGCGAATGGGCGCATTCCGGCGTGCGCGTGAATGCGGTGGCGCCGGGCGGAATCGCCTCCTCGGGCTTCGACCAATACGCCCCCGAGATCACCGAGCGGATCCTGGCCTATCCGGCGCAGGTGCCGCTGCCGCGCTATGGCACCGAATCGGAAATCTCGGCCGCGATCACCTATCTGCTGTCGCCCGCGGCGGCCTATGTGACCGGCAGTTGCCTGCGCGTCGACGGCGGCGCGCCGAACCGCCGGCAGACCTGGACCCAGAACTATCCGGCAACGAATATCCCCGAATACAACGGCTTTCACCGCGCCGTGCAGCCGGAGATCCTCAAGAACCGGGATTGAGGCCGGCCGCAGCATCACGAACAGGGCCCCGCCGTCGCCGGGGCCCTTTCTATTCCGGCGGGCAGCTTAAGGGTGGCGCTTATTGAATTAATGCATACCATAAGCTTGCAAATTGGTGGAGGAGAGCCGTTTGCCTTCGTGACCCATGGGAGGGGACATATGACATTCATATCCAGACACCTGCTGCCGGGCATTCTGCTGGTGGCCATGGCCTCGGCCGTCGGGCCGGCCCGGGCGGAATCGATAACCTTGCGCTATTCGCAATGGCTGCCCGCATCCTATCCGCTGCATGCCGAGATCATCGCGCCCTGGTTCGAGGAGATCGCGCGGGTGACCGAGGGCAGGGTGACCATCGTCCCGACGCCGAAAGTCGTCGGTGCCGTAGCCGGGCAATATGACGTGCTCGCGGACGGCCTTGCCGATGTGGCGCTGGTGGTGCCCGGTTATACGCCGGGGCGCTTTCCGCTGTCCGAGGGACTGGAGCTTCCGTTCCTGGGCGACGACCCGCGCGTCTCGATGCCGGTCAGCTATCGCACCTATGAAACCTATCTGGAGCCGACGGGGCTTTTCAAGGAGATCGTGCCGCTGGCCGTGTTCACCGGCAATCCGGCCCATATCGCGCTGCGCTCGGGCGAAGTGGCGGCCCTGTCCGATCTGGCCGGGAAAAAGCTGCGCAGCCCGCAGCAGGCAGCCTCGGCCTCGATCGACCTCCTGGAGGCGGTGCCGGTGTCGAAGCCGATGTCCGAAGTCTATGAGCTTGCCTCCAGCGGCGCGATCGACGGTGGCATCATTCCCCCTGACACCCTGCTGAGCTTCAAGCTGGCGGGCACGATGAAGGAATATGTGCTGGTGCCGGGCGGGGTGGTGAACACCGTCAATATGCTGGCCTTCAGCCAGGAGGCTTGGGACCGCATCTCGCCGCAGGACCAGGCGGCGATCCGCGAGGTTTCGGGGCTGGCGCTGGTCACGAAGATGGGCGAGGTCTATGCGCGATCGCTTGCCGATGCGCTGGCGGCCATGCCGGGCGAGGGCGTGCGGGTGCAAACCCCGCCGGAAAGCCTTGTCGCCGCGCTGCAAGAGCGGCTGGAGCCGATCCGCTCCAACTGGTTTGAAGTGGCGCGGAAATCCGGGCTGGAAGACCCCGAGGCGATGGTCCGCTTTTTCGAAACCGAATATGCGGCCGGAAAGGCGGCCCAATAGGGCGAAAGGCGTGATCGGGGGCAGCTTCAGGCGATGTCCAGGCTGCCGCTGCGATCCTGCCGACCAAAGGCCGCGCCTTGCGGCGCAGCCTCTTGCAGCTTGGTTCACGGTGATTTCGGTCAGGAAAGGCCGTGACCGTGACGCGGGATCGGCGCGGCAAGGCGTCGATCCGCAGGGCCATGGCCGGAAGCCATGCTTTCAGCGCCGATCGTGTTCGGCTTTCATGGCCTTGGCGATGATGGTCTTCATGATCTCGATCGAGCCGCCGGCAATCTTGGTGATGCGCGCATCGGCATAGGCGCGGCAGATCGGGTATTCCCACATATAGCCCCAGCCGCCGAACAGTTGCAGGCATTCGTCGGCCGCCTTGCAATGCAGTTCGGTGGTGTACATCTTGGCCATCGCCGCATCGACCGGATCCAGCTTGCCCTGCATGAACAGCTCGATGCACTTGTCGGTGAACACGCGGGCCAGCGTGGCCTGGGTTTTCAGCTCCGCCAGCTTGAACTGGGTGTTCTGGAAGTCGAAGATCGTCTTGCCGAAGGCCTCGCGCTGGGTGGTATAGTCCAGCGTCCATTCGATGATCGTCTCGGCCACGGTGGCGGAGCGGATGGCCTGGGCCAGCCGTTCCTGGCTGAGCTTGGTCATCATCAGGGCAAAGCCCTCGCCCTCGGCCCCCAGCATGTTCGCGGCGGGCACGCGCACATTGTCGAAGAACAGCTCGGAAGTGTCCTGTGCGTGCATGCCCAGCTTTTCCAGGTTGCGGCCGCGGCGGAAGCCCTCGCGGTCGCCCTCGATCAGGAACAGGGTGACGCCCTTGGCGCCGGCGTCGCGGTCGGTCTTGGTGGCGCAGACCAGCACGTCGGCGTGCTGGCCGTTCGAGATGAACACCTTCTGCCCGTTGATGACGTAATCGTCGCCGTCACGGGTGGCGCGGGTGCGGATGGCCTTGAGGTCCGAGCCGGCATGCGGCTCGGTCATGCCAAGCGCGCCGATCCATTCGCCGGTGACCATCTTGGGCAGGAACTTGCGCTTCTGCTCCTCGCTGCCGAAGGACAGGATATAGGTCGCCACCAGGTCGGTGTGGATCAGGAAGCCGGGGCCCGAGGCGCCGGCGCGCCACAGCTCCTCGAACACCACCACGTCGAACAGGTAGTCGAGCCCCAGCCCGCCATATTCCTCGGGCACGGTGCAGCACAGCAGGCCCTGTTCGCCGGCCTTCAGCCACAATTCGCGCGGGACGATGCCGTCCTTTTCCCATTGCGCGTGATAGGGCGTGATCTCTTTCTCGACGAAACGCCGGACGGTTTCCCGGAAAAGCTCGTGTTCCTGGTTGAAGAGGCTGCGTTCGATCATCTTGGTTTCCTCTGGTAACGGGTGCCGCAAGGCCTCGCCGAATGGATGGGGTCAGGTGTCCGCCAGTTCGGCCCGGTGTTCCGGGGCGGCGATGGCAATCAGTCTTTCGCGGCGTTGCGCCGGGCTTGCCGCCCTCAGGTCCGCAAAGCCGTATTCGGTGACGACGACATCGGTATCGAACCGGCCCAGCGACACCGGGCCGGGCGCCTGCCCCGACGGAACGATGCGGCTGATCTTGCCGCCCGCCGCCGTTGCGGGCAGTACCAGGACGCGCAGCCCCTGCAATCCGCGGGCGCCCGCCGCGAAATCGGAAGCGCCGCCGGGGCCCGACACCAGGCCCTTGCGGGTGGCTTCGGCATGGCCGTTGCCGGCCAGATCCACCTCGATGGCCGAGTTGATGGTGACGAAGCGCCCGATGCCGGCCAGTTGCGCCAGCTCATGCGTGACCGAAGGCGGGGCAAAGCGAAACTCGGGCCGGCCGACGGCATCATAAAGCCGCTGGCTGCCGATGGCGACGCCGGCGCAGATCGGCGCGTCCGCGCGCAGCGCCCCGGCCTCCAGCAGGTCCAGCGTCGAATCCCCGATCAGGCCGGAATGGATGGACAGGTTGCGGTGGCCGGTCAGGCCGCGCAGCACCGCCTCGGGCGTGCGGCCAAGGCCGGCCTGGACCGTCGCGCCCTCGGGCACCAACTCGCCGGCGAGTGCGGCGATGCGGGCCGAAACCTCGTCCATGCCGGGGTCCGAGACCGGGAGCGCCGCCTCGCCCTCGATCACGGCATGGAAGCGGTCGAGGGGGATGGACCGGCCCTGCGTCCGCGGCACCAGCGGGTTGATATGACCGATGATCCGCGGGATATGCGGCCAGATGTCGCCGATGAAATCATTGACCGGGCCCAGGCTGCACAGGCCCTGTTCGTCCGGGGGCGAGACCATGACCAGTGCCGCATCGGGCGGGTTCGCCGCCAGATGCAGCCGGATCTCGCGATAGCAGAACGGCAGGAAATCCACCTGCGCCTCATGGCCCGAGAACTCGGGCATCATGAAATAGCTTTCGACCCGCGCGCCCGCCGCCAGCAGCCCGGCCAGCCGGTTCAGGCCGGGCACGAAGATGCCGGTGAAGGTCAGGCCGCGCAGGTCCGCGGCCTCCAGCTCCTCGCGGATCAGCGCGCTTTCCCCCGAACAGGCATGCAGCCAGATCCGGGCACCGGCGGGAAGGTGGCCGGCCAGGTCGCGCGAACCGATCCGCAAGGGTGCCATGACCGTTCCCGCCTTATTCCACGAACTTGTAGAAATCGGGCTTGCGCTTCTCGTTGAAGGCATTGACGCCTTCCTGCGATTCCGGCGTCGCGTAATACAGCTTGACCGCATGCAGGGCGAGGTTCGAGATGCCGCGGATCGAGTCGCTGTCGGCATTGAACGACCGCTTCAGGAAGGCCAGCGCGGTGGGCGAGCGTTCCGCCAGCGTGTCGGTCCATTGCGTGACGGCGGCGTCCAGTTCCTCGAGCGGCACGACCTTGTTCACCAGCCCGTAGCCCATGGCATCGCGGGCCGAGAGGCGATCGTTGAGATACCAGATCTCGCGCGCCTTCTTGTCGCCGACGATGCGAGCCAGCAGGCAGGTGCCCCAGCCGGCGTCGAACGAGCCGACCTTCGGACCCACCTGGCCGAACATGGCGTTTTCCGAGGCGATGGTCAGGTCGCACAGCGTCGCCAGCACGTTGCCGCCGCCGATGGCAAAGCCGTTCACCCGGGCGATCACCGGCTTCGGCACGTCGCGGATCAGGCTTTGCAGCTCGTCGATGGGCAGGCCGACGACGCCGCGGCCGTCGTAATTGCCCTCATGCGCCGACTGGTCGCCGCCGGTGCAGAACGCCTTGTCGCCGGCGCCGGTGATGACGATCGAGGCCACGTCCTTGTCGTTGCCCGCCAGATTCAGCGCCTGGATCATTTCCTCCAGCGTCTGGCCGCGGAAGGCATTATAGACTTTCGGACGGTTGATGATGATCCAGGCCGCGCGACCGCGGACCTCGTAGATGATGTCCTCGAAAGCGGGGATGTTTGCCATGGTCTCTTCCTCCAGTTACGCAAGGCTGCGGTTGCGCTTGCTTGTCACGACTATCGTTCACATGCACATCATGAACAGGCATCTTGTCCTGCGACCCTCGGGCGAGGGCTGCGCAGGACGAAATATCGTCCGGCTCAAAGCTTCCCGGTCAGTTCCGGGACGGTGGTGAACAGGTCTCCGACCAGGCCGTAGTCGGCGATCTGGAAGATCGGCGCCTCCTCGTCCTTGTTGATCGCCACGATCACCTTCGAATCCTTCATCCCCGCCAGGTGCTGGATCGCGCCCGAGATGCCCACCGCGACGTAAAGCTCGGGCGCCACCACCTTGCCGGTCTGCCCGACCTGCCAGTCGTTCGGCGCATAGCCCGAGTCGACCGCCGCGCGCGAGGCACCCACCGCGGCGCCGAGCTTGTCGGCCAGCGCCTCGATCACCGCGAAGCTCTCCTTCGAGCCGACGCCGCGGCCGCCCGAGACCACGCGCTTGGCCGAGGTCAGCTCGGGGCGGTCCGATTGCGCCACCTCGTCCGAGATCCAGGCCGACAGCCCGGGATCGGCCGCCGGCGCCGCCTCGGAGACCGCGGCCGAACCGCCCGCGCCCGCCGCGTCGAAGCTCGCCGTGCGCAGGGTGAAGACCTTCTTCGCGTCCTTCGAGCGCACCACCTGGATGGCGTTGCCGGCATAGATCGGCCGCTCGAAGGTCTCGGCATCGATCACCGCCGAGACATCCGACAGCACCATCACGTCGAGAAGCGCCGCGACGCGGGGCAGGATGTTCTTGGCATCCGTCGTCGCCGGCGCCGCGATATGGCTGTAGTCGCCGGCGAGGCCGACGATCAGCGCCGCGGTCGGCTCGGCCAGGCGGTGGCCGTAGAGCGGCGCCTCGGCCACCAGCACTTTCGACACGCCGGCGATCGTCGCCGCCTCGGCCGCGGCGGCCTGCGCCTGCGCGCCCGCCACCAGCACGGTCACATCGCCCAGGGCCTTGACAGCGTTCACCGCCTTGGCGGTCGCATCGCGGTTCAGCGCGCCATCGGTGACTTCACCCAACAGAAGAACGGCCATCAGATCACCCCCGCTTCTTTCAGTTTCGACACCAGCTCGTCGACCGAGCCGACCTTGATGCCGGCCTTGCGGCCCTCGGGCTCGCGCACCGAGACGACTTCCAGCCGCGGCGCCACATCGACGCCGTAATCGCCCGGGGTCTTTTCCTCGAGCGGCTTCTTCTTGGCCTTCATGATATTGGGCAGGCTGGCATAGCGCGGCTCGTTGAGGCGCAGGTCGGCGGTGACCACGGCCGGCAGCGCGACCTCGATGGTCTGGAGCCCGCCGTCGACCTCGCGGGTGACGCGGGCCTTGGCGCCGTCGAGTTCCAGCTTCGAGGCAAAGGCCGCCTGGCCCCAGCCCAGGATCGCCGCCAGCATCTGGCCGGTGGCGTTCATGTCGTTGTCGATCGCCTGCTTGCCGGCGATGATGAGCTCGGTGCCCTCGGCTTTCGCCACCGCGGCGAGGATCTTCGCCACCGCCAAGGGCTCGATGTCCTGCTGCACGTCCTCGGCGGCCACGACCAGGATCGCCCGGTCGGCGCCCATGGCCAAGGCCGTGCGCAGGGTTTCCTGGGCCTGCTTGACGCCGATGCTGACGGCGATGACCTCCTCGGCCTGGCCCTTCTCCTTCAGCCGGATCGCCTCCTCGACCGCGATCTCGTCGAACGGGTTCATCGACATCTTCACATTCGCAAGATCGACACCCGTGCCATCAGCCTTCACCCGGGCCTTCACGTTGTAGTCGATCACGCGCTTCACTGGCACGAGAACCTTCATGGTTGCTCCTCCTTAGTATTGCCCGGCTCGGCGGGCATTGATTCCAATCGCCAGCCGGCGGTGCGGCTATCTGCCGGTGAAGCCCGGCTTGCGCTTCTGCACGAAAGACTCGATCCCCTCGCGCGCGTCGGCAAAGCCGGCGACCTGCGACAGCGACTGCGCCTCCAGCTCCAGCTGTTCGTCGATGCTGCGGCCAAGCGCGCCCGAGAAGCTGCGCTTGATCATGCCATAGGCGCGCGTCGGACCCTGGGCCAGGCGCATCGCCGTCGCCTCGGCCGCGGCGCGGACCTCGGCAAGCGGATGCAGGTGATCGACCAGCCCTGCGTCGCGGGCCTCGGCCGCGGTAATCGTTTCATTGCACAGGATGAAGCGGCGCGCCCTGGCGATGCCCATCCGTTCGGACAGCGAGACGGTGGTGCCGCTGTCGGCGCAAAAGCCGATGGCGGGAAAGGCGGCGGTGAACTTGACCGAGTCGGCGGCGTGGATCACATCGGCGAAGGCCATCATGGAAACGGCGCCGCCGGCAACCCCGCCCTCGACCGCGCAGACGACGGGGGCATCCATGCGGCGCAGTCGGACGAGCGCGGTATGGAAGTCCGAGGTCCAGTCGAGAATCAGCCGCGGCAGTTCGTCGATGCGATCCTTGAAGCTGTTCAGGTCGCCGCCGACGGAAAAGAAGCGGCCCTCGGCGGTCATCAGCACCGCGCGAACCTGCGCGGCGGTAAAGAGCATGCCCGACAGTTCGAGCAGTTCGGCGCCCAGCGTGGCGTCGATGGGGTTGCCGCGCTCGGGCTGGCAAAGCACCACCCGGGCGAGCCCGTCTTCCATGGTCATCCTGACAGATTGCCCGCGAAACTCCATGCTCTCCTCTGGCCCCCCTGAGCTATGTTGCAAGGGCGACAATAGATCGTCTAAAATAGATATGCAACTATATCGTAAGCTAGCAATTCAATTGACGCGGCGTCCTTTGGCCGCGAGGGAGCAGGTGGCATGGCGCCAAAAACGGGTTTCGAGACCTCCGCCGCAGATCGCTGGTTCGAGCATTACCGGCCGGGGGATGCCTATCTTTTCGGCCCGATCGAGGTCACCGAGCAGGAAATCATCGCCTTCGCGCGGCGCTATGATCCGCAGTCGTTCCATATCGACCCGCAAGCCGCCGCGGCGGAGCCGCATGGCGGCGTCATCGCCTCGGGCTGGATGACGGCTGCGTTGATGATGCGGCTGCTGGTCGATGGCTTCCTGCCGGGGCGGGCCGGGCTGGCGGCGCCCGGCTGCGACGAATTGCGCTGGCTGCATCCGGTGCGGCCCGGCGACAGGCTGCGGCTGCGCGTGACGGTGCTTTCGGCCCGGGTTTCGCAGTCGAAGCCGGATCGGGGAATCGTCTCGTTCCGGATGGAGGGCGAGAATCAGGACGGGACGGCCGTCTACAGCACCATCGCCACCGGGATTTTCCTGCGCAAGCCGGCTGCCGGCTGAGCATCGTCCGCAGATCTTGGCATCGACCGGCTCTGGGGAATTGACGCATTACGTATGCATATGCATTATATCGTAGCGCACTATATCGGTGCCGGCGCCTAGATCTGCTGGGGAGGACAGGACATGACCACGCAACCGCCCGAACTCGTGGAGTTTCGCTTTGAATTGCTCGAGGACGGCATCGGCCACCTGATCTTCGACATGCCCGGCCGGAGCATGAATGTCTTTTCGAATCGCGCCATCCATGAATCCGAGGCGGTGGCCGACTGGCTGAAGACAAGCGGGCTGAAGGGGCTGGTGGTGTCCTCGGGGAAAAGCAGCGCCTTCTGCGCCGGGGCCGACCTGGGCGAGCTGGCGCAGGCCTATGCGATGATCATCGCCGCCCCGGAAAGCGCGCGCTGGCAGATCGGGCGCGATCATTTCGCGCCCATCGGCCGCTCGTTCCGCAAGCTGGAAACCGCGGGCGTGCCGGTGGCCTTCGCGATCAACGGGCTGGCGTTGGGCGGCGGCTGCGAATTCGCGCTGGCCGGGCATTACCGCGTGCTGGCCGATACGCCCTCGACCGCGCTGGGGCTGCCGGAATCGCTGGTCGGCCTGCTGCCGGGCGGCGGCGGCACGCAACGCATGCCGCGGCTCGTCGGCATCGAGGCGGCCATGCCGGTGCTGCTCGACGCGGCGCGCTTCACGCCCGCCGATGCGGTCGCGGCCGGGGTCGCGCATCGCGTGGTTCCCGCCGGGCAGGAAATCGCCGCCTGCGTGGAGTGGATCAAGGGCAATCCCCAGCCGCAGCAACCCTGGGACCGGGAGGATTACGTCATTCCCTCGGCCGCCGAAGTCAGCGCCCAGCTGGCCGAGCTGCGCCGTGCCCGAGAAGAGGAGACGGGGGGCCACTATCCGGCGATCACCGCCATCCTGGATTGCGTCGAATTCGGCATGCCGCTGGCGATGGATGCCGCCGTCAGCAAGGAAATCGACATCTTCGCCGATCTCATCAAGCGCCCCGAGCCGCGCGACATGATCTCGAGCCTGTTTCTGGGCAAGCAGATCTGGCAAAAGCAGCGCAAGGCGGATGCGCTGCCCAAGGCTTACGACACCATCGCCGCCGCCATACGCAAGACCTGGGCCGATGTGGCGGCGCGTTTCGAGCCGCAGGCGGTCGAAAGCGCGGCGCATTGGGCGCGGCTGACCGCCCCGATGCCGACGGACGGCCAGGCCCGGCCGGTTCCGGCCGAGGTTCTGGGAGAGCATCAAGGCATCGCCGCCACCGGGACCTGGATCGATGCGCCGCAAGGCCAGGACCAGATCATTGCCGGCGCATTGCTGGGCGCTGCGGTCGTGGCCGCGCTGGAACACGGCAGGGAACTCGACCCCGACAGCCGCCGGGCGGCCGATTTCCACAGCATCAATGCCGCAGGTTTCCCTGCCTATCTGGGTGGCCCTTTCGCCCTTTACGATTCCATCGGCAGCGAGGGCGTCCGGCGCCTGATCGCGCCGGTCGCCGGCTGAAACGGCGCGATCCCGCCGTTTCCCAAGGTCGCCTCTGATTGCAGGGGCGATCCTGTTGTTTCATGGGAGGACAATGCATGACCAAATTCGACCTCGCCGCGCATAGGCGCAAGCTGCGCGACCTCGGCCACTGGACCGACGAACATTACGACGATTTCCTGCGCCAGGCGCTGCAAGACCACCCCGACAAGCTGGCGGTGGTCGGGGATCGCGCCTCGGGCGTTGTCAGGCTGACCTTTCGCGAGCTTGAGGATCGCATCGCCCGCGCCGCCGGCGGGCTGCGCAAGCTGGGCGTGGGCAAGGGGGACGTGGTGGCCCTGCAAATGCCCAACTGGTGGGAGTTCGTGGTCGCCGTGCTGGCGGCGCAACGGCTTGGGGCGATCACCAACCCGCTGATGCCGATCTTCCGCGAACGGGAACTGCGTTTCATGCTGGGCTTCGCGCGCTGCAAGGTGTTCATCGTGCCCGAGGGCTTCGGGTCGCTGGACCTGGCCGGCACCGCCCGCCTGCTGCGTGACGAGCTGGACCATCTCGAGCATGTCGTGGTGGCGCATGGCACGGGCAGCGACAGTTTCGAGGCGCTGCTGAACTCCGGCGAACGGGTGGACCTGGCGCCCGAGGGCACGCCGCCGCTTACCGATCCGGGCGAGCCCTCGATGCTGATGTATACCTCCGGCACCACCGGCTCGCCCAAGGGGGTGCAGCATACCGTCAACAGCATGGTGAACGCCGCCCGCAGCATGACTAAGCGCGGCCATCTGTCCAATGACGACGTGTTGCTGGTCGGCTCGCCTGTCGGCCACATGCTGGGTCTTGCCGCCGGGGTGCTGCTGGCGATCTTCAACCGCGCGACCATGGTCCTGCAGGAAAGCTGGAACGGCAGGCATGCGCTGGACCTGATCAATGAATACAAGGTTACCTTCAGCGGTGGCGCCACGCCCTTCCTTGCCGATCTGGTGCGCGAGGTCCAGGCCGGCGCGCCCCGTCCCGAAAGCCTGCGCCTGTTCCTTTGCGCCGGCGCGCCGATCCCGCCGGTGCTGGTCCGCCAGGCCGGCGAGGTGCTGGGCACCACCGTCACCTCGGTCTGGGGGATGACGGAAAGCCTGGCCTCGACCATGACCGAGCCCGAGCGGGCCGGGCAGCTGTCCTCGATCTCGGACGGCCGGCCGGTCGCCGGGATGGAGGTGAAGGTCGTCGATGATGAGGGCAGAACCCTGGCGGCGGGCAAGCCCGGGCGGCTTCTGGTGCGCGGCGCCCAGCTTCATGTCGGTTACATGGGCATTCCGCCCGAGCAGACCTTCGATGCCGAGGGCTGGATGGATACCGGCGATCTGGCCTATTGCCTGGCCGAGGAGGATTGCTCCGGCTATATCCGCATCGCCGGTCGGACCAAGGACGTCATCATCCGCGGCGGCGAGAATATTCCCGTCGTCGAGATCGAGAACCTGTTGCTCGAGCATCCCGCCATCACCGGCGCCGCGCTGGTCGGCTATCCCGACGAGCGCCTGGGCGAGCGGGCCTGCGCCTTCCTGACGGTAAAGGACGGCGCCGCGGTATCGCTGGACGATCTGCGCCCCTGGATGGACGAGAAGAGGGTCGCCAAGCAATACTGGCCCGAACGGGTCGAGATCATCGAGGCGATGCCCCGCACGCCCAGCGGCAAGATCCAGAAATTCCTGCTGCGCGACATGCTGATGTCGTGATCCGTGCAGGAGCGATGGCAGGGGCCGACCGCCCGGCCCCCCATCGACCATTTTCCGGAACGTTCGGCCACACGGCAGATAGGGAGACACGCATGACAGCCGATTTCATGGCAGATGGAACGGACATCCCTGCGGGATGGACGCCCTTTGATCTGGAATTCGGATTTGCCCGATCCTTCGGTCAGGTCAGTTTCCGCGAAACCGGAGATCAGCGTCTGGAGTTGGGTTTCCGCTGCGGAGAACGCCATCTGAATCCGCTGGGCATGTGTCACGGAGGCGCGATCGCGGCTTTCGCGGATTACGCTGCGCTTGGGGCGCAATATGCCGTCGGCCTTTCCCGGATCGTCACCCCGACGGTCACCCTGTCGGTCGATTTCCTGCAAGGGATCCTGCCGGGCCAATGGGTGGCGGCGCGGGTCGATATCATCCGCCAGACCCGCAAGATGTGCTTTACCCAGATGGTGGCGCGGGTGGGGGACGAGCCGGTGATGAACTCGCGCGGCATCTTCAAGATTTCGTCGCGGGCCGAGCATATTGCTCATCCGTTCTATGTCCGATGCGCCGAACTCTGGCCCTCGCGGGTGCTGATCGATGCCGAGGACGGATAGGCGCGGTCAAGGCGGCGGTCGGTCTTGCAAAGGCAGACCCCTGCGGCCCGGGTGAATTCACGATATCGATGCCATGGAGCTGCCTTTACGGCTTTCTGCTATCGCGACCTGCGCGTGCGGCTCCCGCCAGCCGCCGCACAGTTCTCCATGACAACCGCGGAGCAGTTCCGGATCAGCAGCGTCGTGACGCTTGGGGATGCCCCTATTGCGGCCCGGCCGGCCGAATGGTCCGCCGTGCGCCTGATGTTGCTTCACGCTTGCGCCGAACGGCGCGGCCTCGGCCGATCGATCGCGGTCGCCCAGCCGGGGGTGGCGTGGGCTTCCCATCCGTCGGACCGACAGGCCCTGGCCGGAAGCCCACGGCCGTTTCACGCGGCGCGGGTCCGCTGCACGTCGATGGTTTCCAGCATCGCCTCCAGGCGGCTTTGCAGGACCTCGTCCTTGTAGAAGCTTTCGTCCGCTACATCGCCTTCGAAGAACATGGTCTGGATCCCCCTCTCTTGCGCCATCCGGGCCAGCAGGAGCTGGCCGTTGGTGGCTGACCGGCAGGTCCGGGTCGCGTGGAACACGATGCCGTCGATGCCATATGTCTCGCAATCGCGCAGCACCTGCTCGGCCAGGTTCTTTGCGCTATGGTTGAAGGGACACAGCAGGTAGTGCTGCGCCATGCCAAGGATCGGATCGTCCTCGTCGATCAGATGCGGTTCGTGCCAGAAGCTGTTGTGCGTATAGCGCCCGCAGACGACTGCGGCGTCACGCTCGGCGAACTTGTTGGCAAGCCAGCCCACCTTGTTCCAGTTCATGATGCCGTCGAATGCAAGGCGGTAGCGTTCGTTCGGCAGCGCGCTCACCCCGTCTTGCAGCCGCTGCTCGATCTCGGTCTTTACGCCCTGGAAGTAATCCACCAGCGCCTGATTGCCGGGCAGGAAGTTGATCGGCGCGATGCTGGCCACCCAGTCCCAGAATACTGCAGGGGCCGGCTTGGCCTTGCACAGCTCAAGCGCATCCAGCCGCAATTGCGCGGCGCGCTTGATGTAATGCATCGATTCGCGCAATCCCTCCCAATCGAACTTTTTGCCGGTCTGGTGTTCAAGAAACTCGATCAGGTTGTAGATCTGGCCCGCGACGTATTTCGACGCATTGTCCCATTCCTCGCCGCGCAGATATCCCGCATCGGACTTGTTGCCCCAAAGCAGGGGATAGGAGACCTTGAACAGCGGCAGCTTCCTGTCGAAGACGCGATAGGAAATCTCGTCCCATTGCTGGCCGGTGCTGCATCCCGCATAGGCGTTCACGAAAAGATCCGGCGGCGGCAGGCGGGCGGCCAGAACCTCCTTGTCGGGGATATTGGGCGAGCCGTCGATCTCGACCCGGTCCACCGCTTCCTTCTTGGTCAGCAGCGCGCAGCCCAGGGTCGTGCGGGCATAGGAACAGAGTTCGTTGATATAGCCATAGGCCTCGCCGGCCTGCTGCGCGGGCCGTTCCAGATGCATCGCCGCAAGGCGCGCGCCGAAGGCTTCGCCATGGCACCACTCGACACCTGCCGCCTGCAGGATCGGGTTGATCGCGGCGCCATTGTACCACACGACCGTGGCACCGCGTTCGCGCGCGGTGAACAGATTGTCCCAGTAGTTCTTGATCATTTCCCCGCCCGCACGGGTGCTGACCAGGCGGTTGGCCAGCGGTGCGGTGCGGGCCGGGGGCTGTCCGGAATTTGCGTGTTCCGTGATGGCAGACATTTGTGTTCCTCCGAAGTCGTTAAGCCTCAGGCCATTTCTCTGGACAGGGCAGGGCGGCGGATAACTTCGATCAGGGCCTCGACCCGGGTTTTCAGCATTTCAAGCGCCAGCCCCTCGTGTTCCGTCTCGATCAGCAGATGGGGAATGCCCCGCCTGACGAATTCCTTGCGCAGTTCCGGATAATAAAGCATGTGGGGTTCGCAGAACTTGGCCACCAGGACGATGACACCCTGCGCGCCGCTCTTTTCCAGTGCGTTGGCCAGATAGCTTTCCCAGTCCACCGTCATCTGGGCGCGAGTCGAGCAGGGGACGTTGGTGTTGCGGTTGAAATACCAACCAGCCAGCGCCGCGACCGGATCAGAACCCTCGGGGACATCGGTCGAGATGTAGCGATAGCCGGTATAGATATCGTCATCGACCACGGTCGCACCGCAGCTTTCGATCATGTCGAGCAATTCGGGCTTGGGCGCGTGGCAGAAATGTCCCGAGAGATGCAGCCTGACCAATAAGGAAGGCGCCGCCGGCTGCGCCTCGAACAGCGCCAGGAGATGATCCATCCGGGCGCTGTGTTCATCGACATCCATGACCATGGCCGATTTCACCAGAACCTGCATCTGCCGGCTGGTCAGCCTGATGAGGCCCGAACGGCGCATTTCATAGACCCGGCGCAACAGGCCGCGATTGCGATTGTAGGCCTCGATGCTGCGGCGGATCGCCTGGTTCTCGATCGGAGCGCCACAAAGCTCCTCCAGCTTTTCGCGCAGTTCGGCGATCCGGCCAAGGATCTGCGGTCGAGTCGTGGTCTCGTCCATCGAGGCGGTGAACTGGGCAAGAAAGACCGGCATGTCCGGCATCTCGAAGCGAATCGCATCCGCCGCGCCCAGCAGCGCGACGCAATGGTCGACCAGGAAAATCCCGTCATAGGGCGCGAGCCTTCCGGTCGCGGCCTGATCGACGAGGCTGCGCGTGTAGCCGCAATAGAATTCGTGCAACAGCCGGCGGCCATAGGTGATGGGCGCGTCGTCCTCTTGCACCGTCACAGGCAGCGCGCCGGCCGCATGCACGATCTCGGCGGGGAAGTTCATCGGCAATATGCCGATGACCTTGCGCCCGGTGCGGGCCTTCCAGTCGCTGGCATAGGCGCCTGGGCATGCGGCGATCCCGGCCAGAACCCCGAGGATTTCGTCAATTTTGGCTGCCTGGTCCATTCAGCTCCTCCAGCTTCTGGTGAGTCCCACTCCGAAACGCGATGCAGCGCCTGTCGCCGCCGAGAACGCCTGAAAGTGGGAAGGTAGCGTATCTTTTCCGGGCGAACATTCGTTGCGAATCGCGTTCTGTCAACCGTTTATTCTTTGCCGCGATTCGATGTTGGAAGAAATATCATGTGAATTCAGCTGTATGACCGCAGACCGGCGACCGACGACGTCTGGCCCGCCCGCTATGATCTTCCATCCGTGATTTCTTCTGCCGGCTGTGATTGAGTTGATCATGCGCCGGTCAGGCGGCCGCAGGCCCGGCAACGACTTTGGCACGGAATCGCATCTGCATGAAAGAAAAAAGTTCTGTAGCACACTAAATTTATATAAATAAAACAGTATATTAGATTTGTAAAATGTTGCAACGCAAAAATAATCGTTGACCGAATGAGCGGTGCTCATCAGTATGGCTGCTGAAGTGAGCTGTGCTCATGGTTGCAACCAGATGCCGCCACGATCCAGGGGCAGCAGGGAGGTAGCGTGATGTTCTGGGAAACTCTGCTGGAAGTCGACATCGCCGAACTGCGGGGCGTTCAGCCGGAAGTCCCCGAGGCCGGCGCGTGCCGGGCGGCGAGGGCATCATGGGCATGAACCGGCATGTGATGGGGGTCGATCTCGGCTCGACCACGGCCAAGGCGGTCATCCTGGACGAGCATGGCCGGATCGTCGCCCGCGAGGTGGTCCAGATGGGCGCGGTCAGCGGCGACGCGATGATGGATGCGAAGCGGCGGGCATTGGCCGATGCCGGGCTGACCGAAGCGCAGATCGCCAATACCGTGGCGACCGGCTATGGCCGGCGGATGATCGACGGCGCCTCGAAATCCTATACCGAGATCACCTGCCATGCCCGTGGTGCGGCCCATATGGTGCCGGGCGTACGCCTGGTGATCGACATCGGCGGCCAGGACAGCAAGGTGATCGCGGTCACCTCCGACGGGCTGGTGGAAACCTTTGCCATGAACGACCGCTGCGCCGGCGGCACCGGCAAGTTCCTCGAGACGCTGGCGCGTTCCCTTGAAGTGCCGCTGGAGGACATGGGCGCCATGGCCTTGCAGGCGCAGGCCGAACTGGCGATCTCCAGCATCTGCGCGACCTTCGCGGAAACCGAGGTGATCTCTCTGCTGGCGGAAGGATCCTCGAAGCCCGACGTGGCGGCGGCGGTGCACGGCTCGGTCGCGCGCCGCACGCTCGGCCTGGTGTCGCGGGTCGGTCTGCGCGAGCCGATAGCGATGACGGGGGGCGTCGCACGCAACGCCGCGGCGGTGCGCGCCATCGCCAAGGAGCTGGGGACGGAGATCACGGTTCCGCCCGATCCGCAGATCGCCGGTGCGCTTGGCGCCGCGCTTTTCGCACTGGATGCGTTGCGGGTTGCCGATCAGGAAAGCGAGCAGGCCGAGGAAGATCGGCTTTCGGCCGTCGCGATCCCGGGCTCGGACGCCCCGAAATGCCGCCCCGGTGGCGCGGGCCATGACCCGTCCGCAACCATCGCACCGCGGGCAACCGGCCCCTTGGCCCGGTTCATCGGTCAGTTGAGCCCGTCGCGACGGGAAGAGAGGAAAAAATGACAGGAACCGAAGCTGGCCAACACCCGGGGTTCGCCTTGCGCAACAGCAACGCCGTCATCGGCGGCGGCACCTCTGGCGTCGGGCTTGAAACCGCCCGGTTGCTGCTGCGCGAAGGCGTGGCGGCGGTCGTGCTGATCGGTCGCAACCCGGACAAGGGCGCGGCGGCAGCGGCGGCGCTGAACGCCGAAGGGCATGCGGGGGTGGCCAGCTTCCGGTCCGTCGACCTGTGCGACCCGGCGGCCGTCGCCCCGGCGATCGCCGCCATCGAGGACGAGATCGGCCCGATCGACATCGCCATCAGCGCCGCCAATTCCAACGGTGTCCCCAAGCTGTTTCATTTGCTCGACCCCGCCACTATCGTCGCCCAGCTGAACGAACAGGCACTGCCCGCGTTGCTGCTGTCCGGCGCGGTATTGCCGGGGATGCGTCAGCGTCGGCGCGGGGCCATCATCCTGGTCGCCTCGGACGCGGCCAGGGTGCCGACCCCGGGCGAGTCGGTGATCGGCGCCGGCATGGCCGCCATCACCCGCTTTGCAACCACGCTGGCGATGGAGGCCAAGCGCGACGGAATCCGGGTGAATGCGGTGACGCCCTCGCTGATCGCGGACACGCAATCCTATGACCGGATCATGGAAGACCCCTTCGCAGCCAAGCTGTTTCAGCGGGCCGAGAAGGCCGCTTCTCTGGGACTGACCCGCCCGGAAGACATCGCACCCACGCTGGTGTTCCTGGCCAGTCCCGCGGCCGCACGGCTGACCGGGCAGGTGATTTCGGTGAACGGAGGCATCTCGGCCGCCTGAGATCGGCCGCCGCTCTCGCACTGCCGGGGGAGGATGAAACAAGTTCCAGCGCTTTTGGGAGGAGGCAAGATGGAAACCTTGACGCGCAGCGCGGCGGATGCCGCGGTTTTGCCCTGGCTGCCGGGGCATGCGCCCAGTCCCGGCCGGGTGGCGCGCGCCCGCTGCCTGACCGAGGCAGACCGCAGGGAAATCGCCCGCTGGCCGCTCGAGGCCCTGCTGCCCGCGACGACCATCCTGGCCTGCCTGCGGGCCGCGGCGGACATGCTGCCCGACAAGACCGCGATCATCCAGCTGCACCGGGGCATTCCCGGCGGCCCGCGCAGCGGCCTGTCCTATGGCGATCTGCTCGACCGCGTCGAGCGCGCGGGCCGGGTGTTTCAGGCCCATGCCGGGCCGCGCCGCCGGCCAGTCGTGGGCGTGGTGTTGCCGATGGTGGCCGAAGGGCTGATCGCCTCCTGGGCGGCGATGGCGGTCGGCACGCTGCTGCCGGTCAATCCCTATCTGGAAGTCGAGGCGCTGGCGGCGATTCTGCGCGCCGGGGGCGTGACCACCCTGGTCACCACGACCACCGCCGCCGGGGGCGACGGGGTCTGGCGCGACCTGGACCGGCTGCGGGCGATGATGCCCGAGCTGAACCACATCCTGCTGGTCGGCGCAGCGGATCCCGCTTGCGGTTTCGATGCCGCGCTGGCCGGTGCGGGAACGGACGCGCCGCTGACGAACCTGACCGGTCCCGAGGAGGTCGTCGTGACGATGCCGACCGGCGGGACGACCGGAATGCCCAAGCTGGTCCGGATGTCGCAGCAGGGGCTGCTGACGGTTGCCTGGAACACGGGCATCCTGATGGGGCCAGAGCCCGATGCCGTGGTTGCCCACGGCATGCCGAATTTCCACTGCGGCGGATTGATCCCGCTGGCGACCCGCAGCCTGCTGTTCGGCCAGACCCTGCTGACGCTGACGCCGCTCGGGTTCCGGGACCGCGAGGTGGTGGCCAATTTCTGGCCGCTGATGCAGGAATTCGGCGTCACCTCGGTCCTTTCCACGCCGACGACGGCCGCCGCCATCCTGCAGGCCAGCCCCGACGGCGAGATCCCGCACCGGATCAGCGATTACCATTGCGGCGGATCGACCATCCCGGTCGATCTGATGGAGCGGTTCCACCGCCGCTTCGGCATCTGGCTGCGCGAGAACTGGGGCCTGACCGAGATGCATGGCACCATCACCGGCCATCTCGATCCGTCCAGGCGCCCGCAGGTGGGATCGGTCGGCCGGGCCTTGCCCGGATATGCCCTGAGGGTGGTCGAGTTGGACGACCACAGCCGGATCATCCGCGACCTTCCCGCGGACACCTGCGGGGTCGTGGTGGCGCGGGGGCCAACCCTCATGCTGGGCTATAACATGCCGGACCGCGACCCCGAATTCTTTGTCACCGACCCGCGCGACGGCACGGTCTGGGGGAACTCGGGCGACATCGGGCGGCTGGATGCGGAAGGTTATCTGTGGCTCTCGGGCCGCGCCAAGGATCTGATCATTCGCGGCGGCCACAATATCGACCCGCGCCTGATCGAGGATGTTCTGGACGCCCATCCGGCGGTGCGCCTGTGCGCCGCCGTGGCCGAACCCGATGCGGAAAAGGGCGAGATGCCCGTGGCCTATGTCGAGTTGATGGACGGGGCCAGGATCGGCGGTGCGGCCTTGCGCGCCTGGTGCGCGGAGAGGATCGCCGAACGCGCCGCCCTGCCGCGCGAGATCCGCATCCTGGAGGCGCTGCCCCTGACCCCGGTCGGCAAGATATCCAAGGTCGCGCTGCGCCTGGACGCCAAAAGATGCGCCCTGGAGACCGCTCTGCGCGATCGTTTCGGCGCCGCCGCCCCGGCCTTCGAACTGAGCGCCGGCCCCAGGGGCGACCAGGCGGAATTCGCCGACCCGCTCCCCGGCAACGTCGCCCCGGAGATCGCCGGGATCGCCTCTCGCCTGCAATGCCAGATCAATATCGACCCTGCATCCTGACCTCGAGGACCCAAGATGAAAGCCCTATTGCCACTCGTCACCTCGGCCCTGATCGCGATCTCGGGCCCCTCCATGGCGCAGGAAGTCACGTTGCGCGTGCACCATTTCCTGCCGCCGACGGCCTTTCCGGCGACGGATATGGTCGTGCACTGGTGCGAAACGATCAAGACGCGGTCCGAAGGAAGGATCGCCTGCCAGATCTACCCGGCGATGCAGCTCGGCGGCACGCCGGCGCAGCTGATCGACCAGGCCCGCGATGGCATCGCCGATGCGGTCTTCACCGTGCCATCCTATCAGCCCGGGGGATATCTGCGCAGCGAGGTCTTCGAGCTGCCGTTTATCGCCGGAACCGAGCCGGTGACAGCGATGGCGATGTATGAATACGTCACCAAGCATGTGCCTGACGAGTACAAGGGCGTCCGCCCGCTCTGGGTCGCGGTGGGCGATCCCTCGGTCCTGCATTTCAAGGCGGAACCGCTGAAGACGGTTGCTGAAATGCAGGGCACCAAGATCCGCTCGCCCGGCCGCTACGGCGCTATCGCGCTTGAACAGGTCGGCGCCATTCCGGTGCAACTGCCCGCCAATGCAATTACGGAATCGCTTTCCCGCGGCGTGATCGACGGCGTCATGATCCCCTGGAGCGCGGTTCGCATGTTGAACATGGATGAGGAGGTAAACGCCCACAGCGTCTTTCCGCCGGGTCGCCGCCCCTTCACCAGCTCGATCGCAATGTTTCTGATCAGCGAGAGCACCTATGATCGCCTGCCTGCGGATTTGCAGGCCGTCATCGACGAGGCCTCCGGGCTCGAGGCTTCCCGCCATATGAGCGAAATCTACCGCCAGAAGGGGATCGAGGATCAGGAAGCTGCCAAGGCCCGCGGTGCCAAGGTCCATGTCATCGGCGAGGACCAGTATGCCGAATGGGTGAAGCGGATGGATGTCGTCCGGCAACGCTGGATCGAGGAAGTCGACCGCAGCGGAGCAGACGGGGCGGCGCTCTATGACACCGCCACCGCCCTGATCAAGAAATTCGAGAACCAGTGAAGATCTGGCCCGCGGGTCGCTGTGGCCTGGCCGCTGCGTTCGACCACCATCTCTGCAGAGGGTAAATGATGGACATTCCAGGAAGGGTCGGCCAGCCGGTCGACGGTATGCCGCTGGGAGGCATGCGCTCGTCTTGGCATCGTGCGGCGACGGTGCTGCGGAAGGCCGCGATGATGTCAGCGACGCTCGGCGGCCTGGCTCTCTGCGGGCTTGCAATCATGCTGACGGTCTCGATCCTGGCGCGCAAGACCATGGGCTGGCAGGTGCGCGGCGACGTCGAGATCGTCCAGATGGGCGGCGCGGTGGCCTCGTCGCTGCTGTTTGCATGGTGTCAGGTCCGCCATGGCAATGTCGCGGTCGACTTCGCCACCAAAGCGCTGCCTTCGGGCGTGCAGCAGATACTGGACCGGACCGGCTATTTCATCCTTGGCTGCCTCGGGCTGCTCCTGGCGGTGCGCACGGTGGCGCTGGGTCTGGGCAGCCTTGAAAACCACGCGGTGTCGACCTTGCTCGCCTGGATCGAGGGATATTGGCAACTGGCGATGGTGCCCGGGCTGGCGCTGTTCGGCGTGATCGGCCTGTTTCAGTCCTTCGCGCCCCGGCAGGTGGTCGATGACATGGCCCATGCCTTTTCATGCGGGGGGAATTGACGCATGGATCCGATCACCCTTGGGCTTCTGCTTCTTGGCGTCACCGTTCTGCTGATCCTGTTGCGCATGCCGGTGGGCGCCGCGATGTTCCTGTGTGGCGCGGTGGGCTTTCTGTATGTGACGGGCTCGGTCGACATCCTGCTGGCCTGGGTCAAGAACGTCACCTATGCCCGGCTGTCCAACTTTGACCTGATCGTCATTCCGATGTTCGTTCTGATGGGACAGTTCGCCACCCATGGCGGCTTGTCGCGCGCGCTGTTCCGGTTCGTGAATGCCGTGCTCGGCAGGTTTCGCGGCGGGGTTGCCGTGGCGACCATCGGCGCCTGTGCCGGCTTCGCATCCGTTTGCGGCAGTTCCCTTGCCACGGCGGCAACCATGGGGCAGGTCGCGCTGCCCGAGATGCGCAAGCGCGGATATTCGCCCCGGCTGGCAACGGGAACGGTCGCGGCGGGCGGCACGCTGGGCATCCTGATTCCGCCTTCGGTGCCGCTGGTGATCTATGCAATCCTGACCGGGGAATCGATCGGCAAGCTGTTCATCGCCGCCATCGTGCCCGCGCTCATCGCCGTCTTGGGCTATATGCTGGTGGTGATGATGATCGTCGCCCGCAACCCCGACGCGGGCCCCGCCAGCATTCCCGCATCGCCGGGCGAGATCCTGCGCTCTTTTGTCGGCGTGCTGCCGGTAAGCCTGGTCTTTCTTTTTGTCATCCTCAGCATCTATCTGGGCTGGGCCAGCCCGACCGAGGCTTCGGCCGTCGGGGTCGTCGGTTGTGGCGTGGTTGCCGCCTTGTCGGGAGACCTGCGGCCGGCCGCCTTCCTGCAGTGTCTGCTGGGGACCGCCGAGGCGACGGTGATGATCTTTATCATCCTGTTGGGGGCCGATATGCTGAATGCGGCGCTGGCGCTTACCAACATGACCCATCAGATCGCCGATATCATCGTCAACAGCGGCGTCGCTCCGATCATGGTCGTGCTTGGCATGATGATCATTTTCATCGTGCTGGGCTGCGTCATGGAATCCATGGCGATCATCATGCTGACCATTCCGTTGTTCTTTCCGATCGTCATGCACCTCGATCTTTTTGGGCTGGCGCCGCCGGAAAAATCGCTTTGGTTCGGCATTCTTGCGATGACCGTGGTGGAAATCGGGCTGATTACCCCTCCCGTCGGCATGAATGTCTTTGTCGTCAACAAGATGGCCCGGGATGTCAGCATGATGGAAACCTTTCGCGGCGTATTTCCCTTCCTGATGTCCGATCTGCTGCGGATCGCGTTGCTACTGGTGGTGCCGGCGCTTTCGCTGATACTGGTCCGGACAATGTAAGCAGCAGAAAGTGATTTCCGCCTTGCCCCGAGCCCAGAAAACCATTGCCAGCCCGTCCGCGAAGTCGACCGGATCGATGACGGACTTGGCCCCGCGCAGGTCGCGCATGCCGCAGAAGCAGCGGTTGTCGATGATCCTGTCCGTCGCGCGGCGGATGCTGGCCGAACGTGACTACAACTCCGTATCGATCGCCGAGATCGCGGCGGAATGCGGCATCGTCGAAGGAACGATCTACCGCTTCTTCAAGACCAAGCGCGACCTGATGCTGCGCGTGGCCGAGGACTGGATGGAGCAGGAATACCGGATCGGTGCGGGATATGCCAATCTTACGGGAACGCGCGAACGGATCTATTACCTGATCCATGCGGCGTTGCGCACGACCTATGATTTCCCCGGCCTGTCCCGCTTCGTGCTGACCGAGGTGCGGCCGGATCCGAACTATCGCCAGATGCGGATTTACGAGCTGGCCCGCACCTATTCCGCCGCTATCCGCGAGGTTTGTCAGCAGGCCATCGCCTCGGGCGAGTTCCACGACACGATCTCGACCCGGCTGATCCGCTCGGCGGTATTCGGGGCCATGGAGCACGAAACCTGGGGCCATCTGCGTGGCGAGGGGCATTTCTCGGTTCCCGATGTCGCGCGTGAACTGACCGAGTTGATCTACGAGGGCATGCGCAACCGCGAGGTGCTGCCCGAACGATCCCTGCCTTTGCCCGAGCGGCTGGAGCGCATCGAGGCGCGGTTGGCGCGGCTGGAAGCCGAAGCCTTGTCCGCCGATCGCGGCGGCGGATCGCGGGCCGCACCCCGAACATCATGATAAGAGGAAAAGACATGGGCCCCTTGCGAGGTTTGAAGGTTCTGGAAATGGCGGGTCTCGGCCCGGCCCCGTTCTGCGGCATGCTGCTGGCCGATCTTGGGGCCGAGGTGCTCAGCGTCCAGCGGCTGGCCAGTGCCGATCTGGGTTTCGACATCCCGACCCGCTACGACCTGCTGAACCGCAACAAGGAGGCGGTGGCGGTCGATCTGAAGTCCCCCGAGGGGATAGAGCTCATGCTCGACCTGGTGCGCGGCAGCGATCTGCTGATCGAAGGCTTCCGCCCCGGGGTGATGGAGCGTCTTGGCCTTGGGCCAGAGGCCTGCATGGCAGCCAATCCCGGCCTGATCTATGGCCGCATGACGGGTTGGGGCCAGTCCGGCCCGCTGAGCGCCCGCGCCGGTCACGACATCAATTACATCGCGATGAGCGGCGCGCTGGCGGCGATCGGTTCCGAGCCCGGGGGTCCGCCGGCGGTTCCGCTCAATTACATCGGCGATTTCGGCGGCGGCTCTCTCTATCTCGCCATGGGGCTGCTGGCGGCGCTGCACGAACGCCGGCAATCCGGGCTTGGCCAAGTCATCGATGCCGCCATGGTGGACGGCGTCGGCTCGATGATGGCGATGCATTACGGCTATTGGCAGGCCGGACAATGGGAACTGCAGCGCGGCAGCAATACGGTGGACGGCGGTTCGCCCTGGTATACGACCTATCGTACGCGCGACGGCGGTTACGTCGCCGTGGGTGCGGTCGAAAAACGGTTCTATGCCGAGCTGCTGTCGGTTCTGGGGCTTGCCGACGCCGATCTGCCCGACCAGCATGACCGCGAAGGCTGGCCCCGGCTGCGCGCTGCTTTCGCGGAGGTTTTCGCCACTCGGAGCCGCGACGAATGGGAAGCGGCCTTCGCCGGAACCGATGCCTGCGTCAGCCCGGTTCTGGACATGGCCGAGGCGGCGGGTCATGAGCTGGCGCGGAGCCGCGGTGCGTTCCTATGCAACGATGACGTGATCGAGCCAGCCCCCGCGCCGCGTTTCAGCCGTTCGGCCCCGGCCGGGATCCGCCCGCCTCCTGTCGCTGCGCGGACTGGCGGTCCTGCGCTTCGGCAGCGCGGGATCGACGCTGATCGCATTGCCGACCTGATCCGCCGCAGGGTTGTCGCGGGCGAGGCAGTCGCTGCGATGCCCTAGCTTTTCGATCCTACGGTTCGATGGCGCGATCCTTTCTGTGGAATGGAGGGAAGCCCTGTGGAACGGGTTCGGCACGGCAGCGCCATGATCACCCGTCCGAGCCGCAATGATAATGAGCAAGGGTTTCGAGCCGGTCGCGGAATGGATGTCCGCTGGGGTTCCGGGCCCGCATGCAGGAAATAGACCGGAGGCGCTGAACCTGCTTCCGCCCAGGCGACCACCCCCTTCAGCGTCGCCATCATCGCACGCTGGCGAACCCGCTTCGAGAAGGCCCCAGGCTCAAGCCGGTCCTGCGGCGCCGTGGATCCGCGACCATCTTGCTCGCGCGTGACCGTGATCCGGCAATCGATCCCGCTCGGCGCCTGGGAAATCGTATGGCGCCGCAGCAGAATCCCGTCGGCGGTTTCCAGCCGGATTGGCAGGAACCTTTCCGGGGCAGACGGGGTTCGATCGGCCTGCCATCCGCAGGCACCCGATGGAAGGAGACGGCGTTGCGGCTTCCGGCCTGTTCCCGGGCAAGGCGGAACCGGCGATACCCGCGCTTCCCGCCAGTTGGCCGTCTCATGGCCGGACAGGCTTCTTGGAGCGGGACGCAGCAGGGCCCGCTCGGCCGGCCAGATCGCCTCCGGGACCAGATCGATGATCCGTTCGGCGCCGGCCAATTACGCGGCGGTGCAGAACCCCAGGCGATGCCGACGAGCCCGGCAATCAGAATGAACAGGCCGACGCGGCCATCGTCAGGGATGTTGCCGAGGGTGTTGAAGAAGCGGTTTCCGGTGAAATCGGGAATTGACAGGGAGCCATCGGCGTTTCGACCGAGGAAACCGGCCCTGCCCGATGCGACGCATCGGCACCATTCGGGCAGCGACTGTCAGGCTTCGCGAGCGCGAGGCGTTGAAGAACGTGTCTGGCCGCATCGATGATCTGCATCTTTCAGGCTGCGGAAACGGCGGCCTGATCCTTTCAGGTCACGGCCGAAGACGCGCTGCAGGTTGCCCCCTGCCTTGGCGAGCCAGGAGACGAATTGGTCTGTCCGCCTGCTGGCTTGTGCCGAAGCCGGCATCGCGGTTCGGCTTGGCCACCAGGACGGCATCCGCGCTGCCTAGGTGATCGCCCAACGGTCAGAAGGCGCGCGATCCGCCGTGCTGCTGGCGATTCTCCAGCGCGCAAGGCCTTTCGCCTCGGCTCTGACTGGTCGCCCATTCGCCAACGGCCATAAGCGCCGTTGCTGTCGCGGATAACCACGACCGCGCGGCCTGGGAATGGGCGGGCTCGCCCTGGGTATTCAGCGACGGAAGTTGATGTATTTCCCGCAGCTTTTCGGAGGCGACGCGCCCGAGGCCGGCATCGGCAGCGGCACCGTATGGCGTGCTTCATGCTTCAGGATCTGCATCCGCGCGCCGGGCGGTGTTCGCGCGCATTCCAACACCCGTCGGACGCGGACGCCGGGTGTGGCCGCCAGAGCCCAGGCGCACGGCTCGCGCCGGCTTAGCCTTGTCTGCGCGCGGGCTTACCCCTACTCTGGCGATCCGCGACCGGAAAGCCATGCCATGAGCCATAAACTGACTGCCCTGCACCGCCGGATCGCCGGCGAGTCGCGGCTGTTCGCCGGCCTGCCGCCGGCCATGATCGAGGGGCTGCTGGACGTGGCCCAGGTCCGGCGCCTCGCGCGCGGGCAGGCGCTGTTCCACCAGGGCGACCCGGCGCAGGCCATCCACATCATGGCCGAGGGCTGGCTGAAGCTCTATCGCATCGCGCCGAACGGCGCCGAGGCGGTGGTGGGCGTGATGACCCGCGGCCAGAGCTTTGGCGAGCCCATCGCCCTGCGCCGCGCCGCCTATCCGGTCTCGGCCGAGGCCTCGACCGCTTGCGAGGTGGTCGCCGTGCCGGCGCAGGCCTTCCTGAACCTGCTGCAAGCCCATCCCGAGGCGGCGATCGCGATCCTGTCGGCGACCTTCCTGCATCTGCAGGGGCTGGTGGAGCAGATCGAGCAGCTCAAGGCCCGCTCGGGCGCGCAGCGTGTGGCCGAGTTCCTGCTGGGCCTTTGCCCGCCGGATGCCGAGGCCGCGACCGTGATGCTGCCCTATGACAAGATGCTGATCGCCGGCCGGCTGGGCATGAAGCCCGAAAGCCTGAGCCGCAGCTTTGCCCGGCTGCGGCAATGCGGGGTGCGCATCGACCAGGCCAGCGCCGTCATCGACTCGGTCGCGCGGCTGCGCGAGGTCGCCCATGCCGACACCGCGCCCTAGCCGGGCGCGACAAGGCACAGCGCGCCGATCACGACAAGCCAGATGCCCAGCGGCAGCATGGCCGCGCCCAGCCAGCCGGGTGCTGTGCGCAGATGCAGGAAACCGCCCAGGATCGCCCGCGCCTTGAGCCAGGCCAGCGCCAGCAGCGCCACGGCCGCCAACCTTCCATCGATGCCCGCCAACAGCGCGGTTGCCAGCGTCAGCCCCAGAAGCATCAGCCAGGCTCGGGTCAGGGCGTCCATGATTTTCCTACCAGATCAGATAGATGACGGGCAGGATCAGCACCCAGACCAGATCCACCATATGCCAGAACATCGCCCCGGCCTGCACCGGCGCCGGCCGGGCCCGGAGCGCGACCAGCGCCAGCACCGCCACGCCGGCGATGACATGGGCGGCGTGAAAGCCGGTCAGCAGGTAGTAGAAGGTATAGAACGGGTGGCCGTCCATCCCCAGCCCGGCGCGGATGTCGCGGGCGTATTCCACCGCCTTCAGCGCCAGGAACATCAGCCCGCCGAGACCGGCGAGCCCCAGCCCGATCCGGGCGCGCCGGCGGTGGCCGGCAGCGGCGTCGCGTTCCGCCCGCGCCGCGAACAGGCCCGAGGTGACCAGGATCACCGTGTTCAGCGCCGCCATGCGCCCGTCGAGATGGCCCTGCGCCGCGGCAAAGCCCTGCGGGTCGCGCAGCCCCATCGCCACCATGGCGGAAAGCCCGGCGGCAAAGACCAGCACTTCCGAGGCGATCAGGATCCACAGGATCAGCTCTCCCGGCAGGTCGTCGATCCGCATCACAGCACCAGCTGGCGATAGATCTCGGGCAGGGCGCCGGTCAGCCGGTCGGGATCGCGGATCACCGAGAAACCGCCCTGGCCGAAGATGCGCGGGAACCAGCTTTGCGCGCCCTTGTCGATGGTGATGCCAAAGACCGCGTGGCCGGCGCGGCGGGCCTGGCGCACGGCCATGGCGCTGTCCTCGATGCCGTGGCGGCCCTCGTAATGGTCGAGGTCGTTGGGCTTGCCGTCGGTGATGACGATCAGCAGCCGGCGCGAGCGGCCCTCTTCGGCGAGCCCGGCCGCGGCATGGCGGATCGCGGCGCCTACCCGGGTATAGAAGCCCGGGCGCAGGGCATGGATGCGCGCCTCGACGGCCCGCGACATCGGCTCGGTGAAGGGCTTGCAGTCGTGGATCCAGACCCGGTCGCGCTTCAGCGAGGAAAAGCCCTGGATGGCGAAGCGGTCGCCGCAGGCGTCCAGGCCCCAGGCCAGCGCGGTCAGCGCCTCGCGCGCGATGTCGATGACCGGGCGGCCGGTGACGGCGCTTTCGGTCGAGCGCGACACGTCGAGCAGGATCGAGACGGCGAGGTCGCGGTTTTCCGGCCGGGCCTGCTGCCAGATGCGGTCGCTGCCGCGCCCGGTGGCGCGCAGGTCGGCGATGCTGCGCAGCGCGGCGTCAAGGTCCAGCTCGTCGCCGTCGGGCTGGGCGTGGCGGATCGCCCTGGCCGGCCGCAGCGCCTGGAACTGGCGGCGCACGGCCTCGATGCGGCGGCGGGCGGCCGGGTCGGCGACGCCGGCGTAATCGGGCACCGGTTCGACCGGGGCGGCCAGCACGCGGCAATGGTCGGGCAGCCAGACGCCGCCCCTCGCGTCCCATTCGGGATAGGTGAAGCGGCCGGCGATGCGTTCGCGGTCCACGTCCTCGGGCGCGAGGTCGAGATGCAGCTTCAGCTTGGTCGCCGGCGCTTTCGAAACCTGGCCCAGCACGATCTCCTCATGGTCGTCGGCGGCCTTCTTGGCATTGTCGAGATCGTCGTCCTCGACCCGGCGGTTGATGTTCATCATCTCGGCCCAGGTCAGCATCGCCTCGAACTTGTAGAGGATGATGCTGTCCTTGCGCTCGGCCTGGTCGGATTTCATGCGCCGCGTCTTGCGGGCGGTGCCGTCGCCGCCTTCTTCGGGGCTGCCGTCCGTGGGCAGGCTCGCGACCTGTTCGCCGGGGGCCCGGCTCAGGCCGCGCAGGTCCGGCCACATCGGCACCGGCAGCACCGGGCGATAGCCGCGCGGCGCCTGCCAATGCGCGGGCGGGGCGGCATGGCCCGACAGCAGCGCGGGCTCCGGCGGCTGCGGATCGCCGAGGAGATGGCGGACCAGGATCTCGACCTGCGCCTCGGTCCCGCGCAGGGCGGGGCGGCGGCGGGCCTGCAGATGCGCGGCACAAAGCCGCGCCCACAGCGCCGCCAGGCCCGGCGCGGCATCCAGCGTCGCGCGCACCATCGCCATGCCGGCGGCGATGCCGGCCAGATCGGCGCGGAACGGATCGGTCTCGGCGGCAAAGCCCGGGGCATGGGCCGAGGCCGCGGCCAGCCACAAATAGAGCCCCTCGTTATCCTGGGTCCGCGGGAATTCGGCCAGCTCGGCCGGCAGGCGCAGGGCGTCGCCGTCGAAGCTGCTGCGGGCCAGGCGTTCCTGTTCAAAGGCCAGCCGGCGCCGCCAGGAGATGCGGTGGCGGCCGGACTGGTCGGCCACCGGCTTCAGCTCGACATCGGCCGCCCCGCCGAGACCCCGGAACAGCACGGCGATGCGGCCGCGCATGTCGTCGAAGCGGACGGCGGCCTCGGGGTAGCGCTGCGGCGGGTCCATGCGCGAGGCGATCAGGTGCCACAGCTTGCCGACGGTTTCCTCGGGCTCCCAGGGGGCGATCTCGATATGGGCCATGGCGCTATCCCGTCACCGCCACGGCCAGGTCAAGCAGACCCTTGCGGGTGTCGGCGTCGTCGGTCAGGGGCTCGATCATCGCGGCCAGGATGGCGCGGTCCAGCGCCATGCCGCCGGCGATCAGGGTCGCGGCATAGACCACCAGCCGGGTCGAGACGCCTTCCTCGAGATCCTGGCCCTTGAGCCCGCGCAGCTTGCCCGCCAGCCGCACCAGCAGCGCCACGCGATCCTCGTCCAGCCCGCTTTCGCGCGCCACCACGGGGATTTCGTGCTCGGGCCGGGGGAAGCCGAATTCGACCGACAGGAAGCGCTGCCGGGTCGAGGGCTTCAGCGTCTTCATGATGTTCTGGTAGCCGGGGTTGTAGGATGCCACCAGCATGAAGCCGGGCGCCGCCTGCAATTCCTCGCCGGTGCGGTCGATGGGCAGGATGCGGCGGTCGTCGGTCAGCGGGTGCAGCACCACGGCTACGTCCTTCCTGGCCTCGACCACCTCGTCGAGATAGCAGATCGCGCCCTGGCGCACGGCCCGGGTCAGGGGGCCGTCGACCCAGACCGTCTCGCCGCCCTTCAGCAGATAGCGGCCGATCAGGTCGGCGGCCGACAGGTCGTCGTGGCAGGCGACGGTATAGAGCGGCCGGCCCAGCCGCGCCGCCATATGGGCGACGAAGCGGGTCTTGCCGCAGCCGGTCGGGCCCTTCAGCAGCAGGGGCAGGTCGGCGGCATGGGCGGCGGCGAAGATCTGGCATTCGTCGCCCTGGGGCAGGTAGAAGGGGGCGCTCGCCCCCTTCATGTCGAAGGTTCCGTCCATCGTTTCACTCCGCTGCGACATGGTCGGGGTCTTTGGCCAGCCGTTCACGCTCGACCGGGCCGGGGCGCACCACCTCGCGGCGCGGCACCAAGAGCGAATAGATCAGCATATAGGCGCCGATGACGACGGCGACGCCCGCGCCCAGCCGCATCCAGTAGAACAGCGCGATCTGGTCCTGCACGTCCATGTAGTATTCGCCCAGGACGCGCTGCAGGTGGGTTTGCAGCGTGCCGGCGAAGGTCAGCACGAAGGTCATGAACAGCATGCCGCCGGACATCAGCCAGAAGGCGGCCATGTTCAGCACCTGGTTATAGGGGTCGCGCCGGCGCAGGATCGGCAGCGCATAGGTAAAGAGCGCGAGGTTCAGGCAGACATAGGCGCCATAGAACGCCAGGTGCCCATGCGCCGCGGTGACCTGCGTGCCGTGGGTATAGTAGTTCACCCCGTGCAGCGTGTGCAGGAAGCCCCAGACGCCCGCGCCGAAGAAGGCCAGGACCGAGCAGCCGAGGCTCCAGAGCAGCGCCGCCTTGTTCGGATGGTCGCGCCGGCCCTTCCAGACCATGACGAAGGCAAAGGCCATCATGGCGAAGAACGGCACGATTTCGAAGGACGAGAAGATCGAGCCGATCCACTGCCAATAGGCGGGCAGGCCGATCCAGTAATAGTGGTGCCCGGTGCCGAGGATGCCCGAGAACAGCGCCGTGGCGACGATGACATAGAGCCATTTCTCCACGACCTCGCGGTCCACGCCCGTCAGCTTCAGCATCAGGAAGCCCAGGATCGAGGCCATGATCAGTTCCCACACGCCCTCGACCCACAGGTGGACGACGTTCCACCAGTATTGCTTGTCGAGCGCCAGGTTCGACGGGTTGTAGAACGAGAACAGGAACAGCAGCGCCAGCCCCCAGAGCCCCAGGAGAAGGATCGACGAGATCACCGTCTTGCGGCCCTTGAGCACGGTCATGCTGACGTTCCACAGGAAGATCAGCGCCGCGATGACGATGCCGGCCTTGACCCAGCGCGGCTGTTCGAGGAACTCGCGCCCCTCGCGGCCCAGCAGGAAGTTCCCTTCGAACAGGTTGAAGAGATAGGTCACGACCACGCCCGCCGTGCCGATCACCAGGATGGCGAGCTGGATATAGGCGGCCTTGACCGAGTGGATCTCGCGCTCGGCCTCCTCGGGGATCAGGAAATAGGCGGCGCCGAAAAAGCCGGTCAGCAGCCAGACGATCAGCGAGTTGGTGTGCAGCATCCGGCCGATGTTGAAGGGCAGGATCTCGGACAGGAAGTTCGGGTTGACGTAGATATAGCCGATGACCACCCCCATGGTGACCTGGACGGCAAAGAGGATCAGCGCGACATAGATATAGGCCAGCGCGATCTTCTGGGATTGGTATTTCATGATGTTCCCTTTCGCTCAGCCGGCGTCGTTCGGCGGCCAGTCCTGGGTGTTGATGCGGCCGGTCCACAGCAGGAAATCCGACAGCGCGCGGACGTCCTCGTCACTCAGGTTGAACTGCGGCATCTGGCGGCGGCCGGGCGTGCCCGAGGGCTGGGCATCCATCCAGCCCTTCAGCGTCTCGAAGGCCATGTCGGGATCGTCGTCGACGCCCCAGCGTTTCATGACATTGCCGACCTCGGGCGCGAAATAGGCGCCTTCGCCCAGGATCGAATGGCAGTTGACGCAGGCTTTCTCCTCCCAGACGTGCTTGCCGCGCTTGACGCTGTCGGTGAGCCCCGCCTGATCGGTCGAGACATGGGTGATGTACCAGTGGCCGTGAACGAACAGGCCGATGAAGATGAGAATGAAGAACAGCGACCCACCATAGAAGATGTTGCGGGCCATGCTCTTCGTCAGGACTTCGCGCATGGCAAAGACCTCCGGGAGTTGTTGGCGATGGCCCTGATATGGCGGTGCGGGGGTGCGGTTGCCTTGACGGAAGTCAAGGATGACAAAAATCCTTTCTGCGCATGATGGGACATCACAGGAGAACCCCATGCCGACCCGATGGCCCGTCTGGAAACTCGCGATCCTGCTCTATGTCTTTGCGGCGGGGGCGGTGGCGATCAATCTTTTCATGCTGGGCCTGCTCAGCCAGGCCTTCGGGTTGACGGCGCTGTCGCCGCGCGCCGCGCTGGCCTGGTCGGTGCCGCTGGGCGTTCCCGCGGCCTGGCTTGCCGGGCGCTGGGTCTCTCGCCTTCTGGATGAAGCCCGCGAAGGTTGACCAAAGGCAATTCAGCGGTTTTCATGTCGATACCGGCCAAGTTGTTCTGGCGCAATGTTACCGACACCCAACCGCGCCATGGTCGGTGCGCATGCTGTCCAGCCGGAGCGTCAGATGGCCATTTCGCATCTTCTGCAATCTGCCCGCCGGGGCCTGTGGCTGGCTGCGCTGTGCCTGCTCTTGCCGCTTGTCTGCGGCGCCGCCCAGGCGCTGACCCTGGCCGAGGCGCTGGACAAGACCCCGCCCACGCAGCTTTTCGCCGAGGCCGATGCCTATGGTGCGCCGCAGGGCGATCCGGCCATCGTGCCGGTGCTGAAGGGCGGCGAGACGCTGGGATACGCCTATCTCAACAGCGATTTCACCGCCTCGACCGGCTATTCCGGCAAGCCGATCCGGATCGTCGTCGGCATTGACGCCAAGGGCGTGATCCGCGGCATCAACCTGGTCGAGCATCACGAGCCGATCGTGCTGATCGGCATCCCCGAGGCCAAGGTCCTGGCGGCGCTGAACGGGCTGATCGGCACCGACCTGGGCCGCGTCGCGCGCGGCGAGGTGAAGCCGCCGCAGGCCGAGATCGTCTCGGGCGCCACGGTGACGGTGCTGGTGATGGGTGACAGCATCGTGCGCTCGGCGGTCAAGCTGATCCGCTCGGGCCGGCTCGACGGCAGCGCCGCCGGGCCCGCGCCCCAGGCGGTGCGGCGCGAGCTGGACCCGGCCGTGACCCAGACCGCGGACTGGCAGACGCTTCTGGGCGACGGCTCGGTGCGCGGGCTGGTGCTGAGCGTGGGCGAGGTCAGCAAGGCCTTCGCCGATGCCGGCCAGGCCGCCGCCGCCGGCCACCCCGAGTCCGCCGACCCCGAGGCGGGTTTCATCGACCTTTACCTGGCCCCGGTCTCGGTCCCCGCCATCGGCCGCAGCCTGCTGGGCGACGTCGCCTATGACCGGCTGGCCGCCAGGCTGAAGCCCGGCCAGTCGGCGCTGCTGGTGGCGGGCGACGGCGCCTATTCCTTCAAGGGCTCGGGCTATGTGCGCGGCGGCATCTTCGACCGCATCGAGCTGATGCAGGACGGCCAGGGCCTGCGCTTCAAGGACCACGACCACACCCGCATCCCGGTGCTGGCCGCAGCGGGCGCGCCGCGGCTGAAGGAGATCGCGCTTTTCGTGGTGCCGCAGGATTTCACCTTCGACGTGACCCAGCCCTTCGACCTGCAATTGCTGGTCCAGCGCCAGACCCAGGGCCGCGACAAGGCCACGCTGCCCTTCGACCTGGCCTATCAGATCCCGGAGCGCTATCTGCTGCCGGCCCCGGAGCCCGAGCCGACGCCCGCCGCCCAGCCCGAGCCGCAGGCCCGCGCCCAGGTCGGCCAGCCCGCGCCCGAGGACGACGGCCCGGCGCTGTGGAAAAGCATGTGGCAGATGAACCATGTCCAGATCGCCATCCTTGGCGTGGCGCTGGCGGTGCTGACGGCGATCTTCTTCTTCCAGGACGTGCTGACGAAATACCCGCGCACCTTCCTGTGGGTGCGGCGCGCCTATCTGACCTTCACCCTGGTCTGGCTGGGCTGGATGGTCCATACCCAGCTGTCGGTCGTGAACGTGCTGACCTTCTTCAACGCGCTGCTCTCGGGCTTTTCCTGGGAATATTTCCTGTCGGCGCCTCTGGTCTTCATCCTGTGGTGTTCGGTCGCGGCTGGGCTGCTGTTCTGGGGCCGCGGGCCGTTCTGCGGCTGGCTTTGCCCCTTCGGCGCGCTGCAAGAGCTTTCGAACACCGTCGCGCGCTGGCTGCGCTTTCCGCAGATCACCCTGCCCTGGGGGCTGCACGAGCGGCTGTGGCCGATCAAATACATGATCTTCCTGGGGCTTTTCGGCCTGTCGCTTTACTCGCTCTCGGATGCCGAGATCTATGCCGAGGTCGAGCCGTTCAAGACCGCGATCATCCTGAAATTCATGCGCGAATGGGGCTTCGTGCTGTTCGCGCTGGCCTGCCTGCTGCCGGGGCTGTTCATCGAGCGCTTCTATTGCCGCTATATGTGCCCGCTCGGCGCGGCGCTGGCGATCCCGGGGCGGATGCGCATGTTCGAATGGCTGAAACGCTGGCCGGAATGCGGCAGCCCCTGCCAGCGCTGTGCCAACGATTGCCCGGTCCAGGCCATCCACCCCGAGGGCCAGATCAACGTCAACGAATGCATCTACTGCATGAATTGCCAGGTGCTCTATCACGACGACACCCGCTGCCCGCACATGATCACCGTCAAGGCCCGCCGCGAAAAGATCGCCCGCAGCGCCGCGCCGAAGCCGGCGCCCGCCGCGGCGCCCGGGACGGCCCGCGAACAACCCCCGGCCTTCCGCGCGCAGCAGGCCGCAACGCAACCCCCCGATCTCAAAGGAGCTTGAGATGACCGAAGACAGTGATATGCGGCTGAACCGCCGCCAGTTGCTTGGCAGCACGGTGGCCGCCGCCGCCGGCGGCCTGGCGCCGCGCGCCGTGATCGGTGCGGGCGCCGGCCTTGCCGCGGCTGCCGCCGCCGGCCCGGCCTTGGCGCAGGGCTCACCCGGCAACCAGGAATATGTCGTGCATCCGGGCGAGCTGGACGAATACTATGTCTTTGTCTCGGGCGGCCAGTCCGGCGAGATCCGCATCGTCGGCCTGCCCTCGATGCGCGAATTGATGCGCATTCCGGTCTTCAACCGCGACGGCGCCACCGGCTGGGGCCAGACCAACGAATCGCGCAAGGTGCTGACCGAGGGGCTGACCCCCGAGACGGTCGAGTTCCTGAAGGACAAGGGCGGCGTCTACCTGAACGGCGATCTGCACCATCCGCATCCGTCGCAAACGGACGGCACCTATGACGGCCGCTATCTTTTTGCCAATGACAAGGCCAATACCCGCGTCTGCCGCGTCCGTCTGGACGTGATGAAATGCGACAAGATCATCGAACTGCCCAACCAGCACACCGTGCACGGGCTGCGGGTGCAGAAATATCCCCGCACCGGCTATGTATTCGCCAATGGCGAGGACGGCGTGCCGCTGCCCAACGACGGCACCGTGCTGGATGATCCCAAGCAGTATTTCTCGATCTTCTCGGCCATCGACGGCGACACGATGCAGGTGGCCTGGCAGATCAAGGTGGACGGCAACCTCGACAACGTCGATGCCGACTACCAGGGCAAATACGCCTTTGCGACCTGCTACAACTCGGAAGGCGGCGTGACGCTGGAAGAGACGATGGAGAAGGACCAGGACTGGCTGACCGTCTTCAACATCCAGGCCATCGAGGCCGCCGTGAAGGCCGAGGAAGGCGAGGTCATGAACGGCGTGCGCGTGCTGGACGGCACCGGCGAAAAGAACAAGCTGGTGCGCTATATCCCGGTGCCGAACGGCCCGCATGGCATCAACACCGCGCCGGACGGCATCCATATCGTCGCCGCCGGCAAGCTGTCGCCTACGGTCACCGTCTTCGACGTGCGCAAGTTCGACGACCTCTTCGCCGACAAGATCGAGGGCCGCGACTGCGTGGTGGCCGAGCCGGAGCTGGGCCTCGGCCCGCTGCACACCGCCTATGACGGCAAGGGCAACGCCTATACCACGCTGTTCATCGACAGCCAGATTTGCAAGTGGAACATCGAGGACGCCATCAAGGCTTATCAGGGCGAGAAGGTCGATCCGATCCGGCAGAAGCTGGACGTGCACTACCAGCCCGGCCACAACCACAGCTCGATGGGCCAGACCAAGGAAGCGGATGGCAAATGGCTGATCTCGCTCAACAAGTTCTCGAAGGACCGCTTCCTGAACGTCGGTCCGCTGAAGCCGGAATGCGACCAGCTGATCGACATCTCGGGCGACGAGATGAAGATCGTGCACGACAACCCGACCTTTGCCGAACCGCATGACGCGACCATCGTGCATGCCTCGAAGATCAACCCGGTCTCGGTCTGGGACCGCAACGATCCGTTCTTTGCCGATGCCGTGAAACAGGCCGAGGCCGACGGCATCGACCTGACGGCCGACAGCGAGGTGATCCGCGACGGCGACAAGGTCCGGGTCTACATGACCTCCTCGGCGCCGGCCTTCGGGCTCGACAGCTTCACCGTCAAGCAGGGCGACGAGGTCACGGTCTATGTCACCAACATCGACGATGTCGAGGACCTGACCCACGGCTTTTCGATCATCAACTACGGCATCAACATGGAGGTGGCGCCGCAGGCGACCGCATCCGTCACCTTCAAGGCCGACCGGCCGGGCGTCTACTGGTATTACTGCTCGTGGTTCTGCCATGCCATGCACATGGAGATGAAGGGCCGCATGCTGGTGGAAAAAGCCTGATGCGCCTGTCCCTTGCCCTGCTGCTGATCTGCCTGGCCTCGCCGCTTGCGGCGCGGGTCTGGCAGCCGGCCGACGATGCCGCGCTGGCATCGGCGCTGGCCCAGGCGCGGGCAGGGGACGAGATCGTGCTGGGGGCCGGGCGCTGGCGCGGCCCCCTGCTGGTCGAGACGCCGCTGACCCTGCGCGGCGAAGCCGGCGCCGTGGTGGACGGCCGGGGCCAGGGCCATGTGATCGCGGTCGATGCCCCGGAGGTGCGCATCACCGGACTTGCCGTCACCGGCTCGGGCAGCGACCTCGACCGGATGGATTCCGGCATCTTCCTGACCAAGCGCGCCACCGGTGCGCGCGTGGACGGCAATGTGCTGACCGACAACCTGCACGGCATCCGCATCCAGGGCGCGCGCGACAGCCTGGTGGCCGACAACCGCATCGAGGGCCGGCGCGGCCGGCAATCCGAGCTTGGCAACGGCGTCAGCGTCTGGAACGCCCCCGGCGCCGTGGTCGAGGGCAACAAGATCACCCTTGGCCGCGACGGCATCTTCGTCTCGGTCTCCAAGAAGAACGTGTTCCGGGGCAACGACATCCAGGGCACCCGCTTCGCCATCCATTACATGAACACCGCCGACAGCACGATCGAGGGGAACCGCTCGCGCGACAATACAATGGGTTACGCGATCATGTTCTCAAACCGGTTGAAGATCGTCGGCAATAGCTCGGATAACGACCGCGACTATGGCCTGCTCTTGAATTCGGCCAATCATTCGGTGATCGAGGGCAATGTCGTCACCGGCCATCCCGCCGCCGAGCAACGCTGGCGCGACAGCGGCCAAAGCGCCGAGGCCGGCGTCCCCGCCGCCGATCCGGCCGCGGCGGGCAGCCGCATCGCGCCGGAAAAATGCGTCTTCATCTATGACACCAACAAGAACAGCTTCATCGGCAACCGCTTCGAGGGCTGCGCCATCGGCGTGCATTTCACCGCCGGCGCCGAGGGCAACCGCATGAGCCGCAACGATTTCATCGGCAACCGCATCCAAGTGAAATATGTCGGCACCCGCTATCTGGAATGGTCGCTGGACGGCATCGGCAACTACTGGTCCGACAATGCCGCCTTCGACCTGGACGGCGACGGATTGGCCGACAGCCCCTATCGCCCGAACGACATGGTGGACAAGGTGATGTGGACCGCGCCGCAGGCCCGGCTGCTCTTGACCAGCCCCGCCGTGCAGATCCTGCGTTTCGCGCAAAGCCGCTTTCCGGCGCTGCTGCCGGGCGGCGTCACCGACAGCCATGCGCTGATGCGCCCGAATTCCGAAAGGCCGCTGTAGATGACCGTGATCCTCGACCGCGTCAGCAAGCTCTACAGCGGCCGCGCCGTGGTCAGCGACCTCAGCTATGCGCTGGAACCGGGGCAGGTGGTGGCGCTGGTCGGCCATAACGGCGCCGGCAAGACCACGCAGATCAAGATGATGCTGGGCTTGACCCGCCCCGATGCCGGCGAGCTGACCGTGCTGGGCGCCGATCCCGGCGACAAGGCGGCGCGGCGCGCGCTCGGCTATCTGCCCGAAAGCGTGCAGTTCCACCTGGCCTTTTCCGGGCGCGAGACGCTGGGCTTCTATGCCCGGCTCAAGGGCCTGCCGGCGCGCGGACATGACGCGCTTTTCGCCCGCGTCGGCCTGTCCGAGGCCGCCGACCGGCCGGTGCGCACCTATTCCAAGGGCATGCGGCAACGCCTGGGCCTGGCGCAGGCGCTGCTGGGCGACCCGCGCCTGCTGCTCCTGGACGAGCCGACCTCGGGCCTCGACCCGGCCCTGCGGCGCGAGCTTTACGGCATCGTCGCCGAGCGGGCACGGGCGGGGGCGACGGTGCTTTTGTCCTCGCACGCGCTGACCGAGCTGGAAGGCCACGCCGAGCGGGTCATCGTCATCAACCGGGGCCGCAAGATCGCCGACGGCACGCTGGAGGAGTTGCGCGCGCTGGCCGGGCTGCCCTCGCGCCTGCATTGCGTCATCGACGGCGCGCCGCGGCGGATCGAGCTGACCCAGGCCGAAAAGCCCCCCGTGCTGCGGTCGCTCCTGGACCAGGGCGCGACCCGGATCACGCTCGAGGATCCCAGCCTTGACGACATCTATGCCCATTTCCTGCAATGCGAGGCCGCCTGATGTCCGCGATCCTGACCATTGCCCGCCGCGAACTGGCCGAAGGCGTGCGCAACCGCTGGGTGGTCTCGATGACCGCCGTCATGGCGGCGCTGGCCGGGGCCATCGCGGCGCTCGGCTCGGCCCCGACCGGCTCGACCGCGACCGGGGCGCTGGACGTGGTGGTGGTGGGGCTGGCGAGCCTGACCATCTTCCTGGTGCCGCTCATTGCGCTGCTGCTCTCGCATGACAGCATCACCCGCGAGGCCGAGCGCGGCACGCTGCTGCTGTTGCTCAGCCATCCGCTGGCGCGCTGGCAGGTCGTCGCCGGCAAGTTCCTGGGCCAGCTGGCCATCCTGGCCCTGGCCACCGTGATCGGCTTCGGCTGCGCCGCCGTCTTCGTGATCTGGCGCCATGGCGCCGAGGGCTGGCAGGCCTTCGCCTTCATGACCGCCGTCTCGGTGCTGCTGGGCGCGGTCTTCCTGGGGCTGGGGGTGCTGGCCTCGAGCATGGTGCAGGAAAGCTCGACCGCCGCCGGCATCGCCATCGGGCTGTGGCTGTTCTTCGTCGCGCTTTACGACATGGCGCTGCTGGCGGCGCTGGTGGCGCGCGGCGGCCATGCCGTGCCGGGCGGGCTGATGGACCTGGCGCTGCTGGCCAATCCGACCGATGCCTATCGCCTGCTGACCTTGGGCGAGGGCAGTTCCGCCCTGCTGTCGGGCATGGGCGGGGTCTATGACAATTCCCACCTGACGCCCGGGCTGCTGGCCGTGGCGCTGCTGGCCTGGTGCCTGACGCCGCTGGCGCTGGCCATGACCGTATTCGCGCGGAGGAACCTATGATGAAACCCTTGCTGATCGCCGCCCTGCTGGTGCTGCCGCTGATGGGCTGCAAGCAGGACGCCACCGCCACCCTGCCGCCCGAGACCATGACCGCCGAGGCCGTGGGCCGCTATTGCGGCATGAACCTGATCGAGCACGAAGGGCCCAAGGGCCAGGTGGTGCTGTCGAAGGACATGGGCGCCTATTGGTTCTCCTCGGCCCGCGACACGGTGGCCTTCACCATGATGCCGGATGAGGTCAAGGATTACGGCGGGCTCTATGTCTCGGACATGGCCAAGGCGGAAAGCTGGGCCGATCCCGGCGCCGACAACTGGATCGACGCCCGGAAGGCCTTCTATGTCGTCGGCGCCAAGGTCGAGGCGGCGATGGGCGGGGCCGAGATCGTGCCCTTCGGCACCCGCGCCGGTGCCGAGGATTTCGCCCGCCAAAAGGGCGGCACGGTGCAGAGCTTCGACGAGCTGACCCCGGACGAGGTGCTGGGCGGCGGGGCCGATGCCGACCAGGAGGACGCCGACCATGCGCATTGACCGCCGCCGCTTCCTGACCATCTCGGCCGCCGTCGCCGGGGCGGCGCTGCTTTCGCCGCGCGGGCTTTTGGCGGCGCCCCAGGCGACGGTCTGGCGCGGCCAGGCCATGGGTGCGCCGACCACGCTGATCCTGAACCATCCCGACCCGGTCCGCGCCCAGGCCCTGCTGCGCGAGACCGCGGCCGAGCTGCGCCGGCTCGAGGCGATCTTCACCCTCTACCGCGCCGAATCCGAGCTGTCGCGGCTGAACCGCGACGGATACCTGCTGGCCCCCACCCCCGAGATGCTGGCGGCGCTGCGGCTGGCCTCGGATGTCCATGCCGCGACCGGCGGCCGCTTCGACCCGACCGTGCAGCCGCTGTGGCGCGCCTATGCCGCAGGGGATGCGCAGGCCATTGCGGCGGCGCGGCCCAGCCTGGGTTTCCAGCGCATCCGCATCAGCCGCGAACGCATCCTGATGGCGCCGGGCCAGGCGCTGACGCTGAACGGCATCGCCCAAGGGGTCATCACCGACCGCATCACCGATCTGCTGCGCGCCGGCGGGGCCGAGCACACGCTGGTCGACATGGGCGAATTCCGCGCCATCGGCGGGCGCAGCGCGCATGAGCCCTGGGCGGTCACGCTGGCCGGCGGCGGGCAGGCGCTGCTCACCGACCGCGCGCTGGCCACCACCGAAGCGCGCGGCTTCACCTTCGACGCCGAGGGCCGGCTGCCGCAGCTGATCGATCCCGCCACCGGCACGGCGCGCGCCGATTGGGCGCGGGTCTCGGTCATCGCCGACAGCGCCGGACTGGCGGACGGGCTGTCCACCGGGCTCAGCCTTGCCCCCGAAGCGTCGATCCGCGCGGCGCTCGACCGCCTGCCGGGGGTCGAGGTGCGGGCACTCGACGCCGCCGGGCGGGAGCTGCGCTTTACCTGATACGACACAGCCACAGGGGAGGAGAGCCCATGGAGCCCGAGATCGTCACGCTGGATGTCCGCCCGATCCTGGCCCAGGGCGACGAGCCGCTGGGCGTGATCCTGGCGGCGGTCGATGGCCTGTCGCAAGGCCAGGTGCTGCGTCTGATCGCGCCGTTTCGCCCGGTGCCGCTGTTTCGGGTCATGGCCCGGCGCGGCTATGACCACAGCGAGACCCGGCTGGCCGACAAGGGCTGGCAGATCGATTTCGCCCCGACCGCGCATCGGCTGGGCGCGGGCAGCGCGCTCGACGCCTTCGGCTGGCCCGAGCCGATGGCCCATCTGGACCTGACCGACCGCGGCCCGGACGAGGCGGCGCAACGCCTGCTCGCGACCTTCCAGCGCATCCCGCCGGGCGACGTGCTGTTCGCGCTGCTGGCCCAGGAGCCGGCGGCGCTGCTGGCCGAGCTGGGCGCGGCCGGACACCAATGGGCCGGAAACCCCGCCGCCGATGGCAGCGGGTTCCGGCTTCTGCTGCGCCGAAAGGGCTGAGACGGATCAGGCGCGCAGATCCTTGCGCGCCCGGATCAGCATCGGGGCATATTCCAGCACGTAAAGGCCGAAGCCCAGCATCCAGGCCCCGCCCGCCAGGTGGACCAGCATGTCGTAATCGCCGAATTCCGCCAGCGGCCGCAGCACCGCTGCGGCCCAGATCGCCACATAGCTGATGCCGGTCAGCGTCGAGGCGGTCAGTTCGCGCCCGGTATGGCCCCGCGTGGCGCGGCCCATGACGGCCAGCATCTCGCCGCCGATGGCGCCGACGGCAAAGACATGCAGCGCGCCCGCAGTGCTGAGCAGGCCCAGCCCCGACAGGCCGATGGCGGCGAAGCCCAGGGCCAGCATGGCATAGCCGCCGTGCAGCGCCAGCACCAAGGGCTCGGCCCAGGTGCGCCAGCCGCGCCAGCGCAGCATCCGCGCCAGGTTCAGCGCCGCCGCGACCGGGCCCAGCACGGCCACGGCCGGGCTTTCCGGCGCCAGCACCCAGGCGGCCAGCGTCGCGCCCGAGGCGCAGGCGACCAGCGTGTCGAAACGGTTATAGGGGATCGGCAGCGGGCCGGGGCCGCGCCGCGCCAGCCAGTTGCGGGTGAAGCTGGGGGTGATGCGGCCGCCGATGATGACGATCAGCATGATATAGGCCGAGATCGCCAGCCGCGCCGCCATCCCGGTATCGCCGCCGCCAAGCGCGGCGAGGTGAAAGCCCAGGTTCGCCAGCGCCAGCACCGTGACGGCGCCCACGACTTTGAGGTCGCGCCATTTGCGCCCGGCGATGATCTCGATCGCGAAGACCGCGGCCATGACCGGCAGGAACAGCGCATCGGCCAGCACTCCCAGCCAGACCGCGCCCGCGGGCGGGAAGGTCAGCGCCAGCCGGCCGGCCAGCCACAGCGCCGCCAGCGCCATCAGCGGCCGGCCCGACAGCGGCATGCGCCCGGTCCAGTTCGGCACCGCCGTCATCAGGAAGCCCGACAGCACCGCCGAGGCGAAGCCGAACAGCATCTCGTGCATGTGCCAGTTCGCCGCACCGTAATCGCCGCCCGGCTGGGCATGGCCGCTGACGGCCGCGATCCACAGCACCATGGCCAGCACGGCCCAGACCGCGCCGCCCAGGAAGAACGGCCGGAAGCCATAGGAAAACAGCACCGGCCCGGTGCGCGACAATCCGCGTGGAATGCCGCCCCGGGCCGGTGCAACCTTGGTCTTCGTCATCCGCGTGCCCTTTCGTGTTCGACGCATCGCCCGTCGCCCGCAGGGGCCGGCGACGGGCATCGCGGCATCGTCTCAGCGCGTGACCTGCGCCAGCCCGGCGTCCATGCGCGCGCGCGCCTTCTTGGGCAGCTTGCCCGTGGCGACCGCGTCATAGTTCGAGGCGTCGGCGCCGGCCTGGATCAGCGCCACCATGCCCATGGGCAGGTGCGGCTTGCATTTCACGCCATAGAGGCCGGGCTTGTCCAGCGTCAGCACGAATTCCTCGTTCAGCTTCGATTCGAATTCGGCCACGCCCTCGGGCAGCATGCCGGGCAGCGAGACCACGTCGTGGCCCTTGTCCTTGGGAACGAAGGTCACGGTGTCGCCGACCTCGGCCTTCACGAAAGCCGGTTCGAACACCATGGCGCCGTCGGCGCCCTTGTTCATCATCTGCACCTGATGGTCGGCGGCCAGCGCCGGACCGGCCAACACGCCAAGCGCGAGGGCGATGCTCAGAATGCGTTTCATGTCCTGTCTCCTTGCAAACACGGTCGCTGCCTAGCAAGCCCGGCAGGCCCCGACTTTGCGCTGGGTCAAATTGCGCCGGTCAGTCGCGGGTTTCGGCGATGGCGGCCAGCCCGGCGGTGTCGGCGATGATGACCTTGCGCCGGGCGCGCAGCAGGATGCCCTCGGCCTCCCATGCCGCCATGATGCGCGAGGCGGTGTGCAGCGTGTTGCCGCTCATGTCGGCGATGTCCTGGCGGGTGATGGGAAAGGGGATTTCGACCGGGTCCGGGCCGGGGCCGGCATGGCGGGCCAAGCGCAAGAGCAGATGCGCGATGCGCCGGCCGGCATCCTCGGTCGTCATCTCGCGCAGGCGGGTATGAGCCTCGTCGAGCTTGCGCCCGACCGCCTGGATGGCCGAGACGGCCAGCGCCGGCGCCGCGGCGATCAGCGGCTCCCAGCGCGCGCGGGGCCAGGCCAGCAGGCGGCAGGGCAGGATGGCCTCGGCGCTGCCCGGAAAGATCGTGCGGCCGATGGCGGGCCCGAAGCCGCAAAGCTCGCCCGGGTGGACGATGCGGACGATGAACTGCTGGCCGTCCTCGGTCAGCTGCGTGACCTTCAGCCGGCCCTCGATCAGCAGGAAGAAGCGCGCCGCCGGATCGCCCTGCAGGAACAGGTTCTCGCCCTGGTCCAGCGTCACGCGGGTCATGCCCTGGGCCACGACGGCCAGCTGGTCCGGGGTCAGGGCGGAAAAGAACGGCAGTTCGGCAAGATCGGGCGGCATGCGGGTCTCGGCAGGGCAGGGGTTGCCCAAGGGCTAGCACAACCGGCGCCGCATCACAGCCCGAATGGGTCGGATCAGGTGTCCTCGCCCCATTTGTCGATCAGCTTGTCGATCAACGGGTCGTAGGCGGCGACGGCGGCCAGCCGATTCCAGTCGGTGATGATGACGCGGGCGCCGTCCAGCGCGATGCCATCGGACTTGAGCCCGCCGAGCGCGCGCGACAGGCTCTCGGGCGTCATGCCCAGATACGAGGCCAGGTCGCGCTTTTCCACCGGCAGCAGGAAGCTGTTGACCCGGCCCTGCCGATGCGCCTGCGCCAGCAGCCAGGCCGCCAGCCTTTCGCGCGCCGTGCGCAGCTTGAGGTTCTTGGCCTGCCGGACCATGCTGCGATAGCTGCCCGCAAGCTCGAACATCACCGCCGCGGCAAGGTCGCTGTCGCGGCGGATCGCCGCGCGCAGGTCCACCGCCGGAATCATCACGATGGTCGAACGCTCGAGCGTGCGCGCCGACATGAGATAAGGCATGTCGCGGATGCAGGCGGCCAGGATGAAGCTGGACACCGGCCGCAGCAGCGTCATCACCGCGTCGCGCCCGTTCCATTGCGCATGCAGCGCCACGCCGCCCTCGATCAGGATATGCAGGAAATCGGCGCGGTCGCCCTGGCCGAACAGGTCCAGCTTCGGCGGAAAGACCTGGGAATAGCTGGCCGCCATCAGCCCCTGGAAGGTTTCGGTGGAAACCTCGCGGAACAGCGGCAGTTCGCGGATGCCGGCCTTGTCCTCTTCGCGCATGAATCGATCTTTGTCATTTTGATGCTTGATTTTTGATAACTCATTCCCTTGGAAAAGACAAGCACAAGCGCGTCTTCATGCAAATCATTAATCGACTTTCGCCGTGCAGGCGACGATCCAAACGCAATCCGCGTGCGATTCCGGGGGTGGTGGATTATTGATTGATCTACATCAAACATGGTTTTTCCCCTGCGTGCTTCGCATCCTTCGACCCTTCGCGTGACAGGCGAAGCGGATGACAGGAGCAAGTCATGCCGGAACACCATTCCCCGTCTCGCGCCGACCAGCAGCGCGCGCTTTGGCTCAGCACATTGGCCTTTACCCTGTGCTTCGCCGTGTGGACGATCTTCTCGATCATCGGGATCACCATCAAGGCCGAGCTGGACCTTTCCGAATTCCAATACGGGCTGCTGATCGCCACGCCGGTGCTGACCGGCTCGCTGACCCGGCTGATCCTGGGCGTCTGGACCGAGCGTTTCGGCGGCCGCCTGGTGTTCGCGCTGCAAATGATCCTGACCGGCGTCGCGACCTATCTGCTGACCTGGGCGGACAGCTATGCCACCTTCCTGTTGGCCGCGCTTGGCGTGGGCCTGGCGGGCGGGTCCTTCATCATCGGCGTCGCTTATGTGTCGAAATGGTTCCCGGCCGAGCGGCAGGGCCTGGCGCTCGGCACCTTCGGCATGGGCAATGTCGGCGCGGCCGTGACCAAGTTCCTGGCGCCCTTCGTGATGGTCGCCATGGGCTGGCAGGGCGTGGCCGAGATCTGGGCCGCCGCCATCGCGCTGATGGGCGTGGCCTTCTGGCTGCTGGCCAAGGACGACCCGGATTTCGCCGAGCGCAAGGCCCGCGGCGTCAAGGCGCCGACCCTGGCCGAGCAATTCGCGCCGCTGAAGAACCTGCAGGTCTGGCGCTTCTCGCTGTATTATTTCTTCGTCTTCGGCGGCTTCGTCGCGCTGGCACTGTGGCTGCCGCATTACCTGACCGACGTCTATGGCGTCGAGGTGCGCACGGCCGGCATGGCGGCGGCGGCCTTCAGCCTGTCGGCCAGCGTCTTCCGCGCCTATGGCGGCGCGCTGTCGGACCGCTTCGGCGCGCGGACGGTGATGTACTGGACCTTCGGCTTTGCCGCCGTCTTCCTGTTCATGCTGTCCTATCCGCCGACCGATTACGTCATCCATGGCAAGAACGGCATGATCGCCTTCTCGACCCGGATGGACCTGTGGCCCTTCGTCGCCACGCTGTTCGCGCTGGGGTTCTTCATGAGCCTGGGCAAGGCCGCGGTCTTCAAGCACATCCCGGTCTATTATCCGAACCACGTCGGCGCCGTCGGCGGTCTGGTGGGCATGATCGGCGGCCTCGGCGGCTTCATCCTGCCCATCGTCTTCGGCGCGCTGCTGGACCTGACCGGCGTCTATACCTCGTGCTTCGTCCTGCTGCTGGTGGTGGTCGTCGTGTCGATGGCCTGGATGCATTTCTCGATCCGCGCCATGGAGCGGCAAGCCCAGGGCAAGGCGCTGGACCAGCTGCCGGCCTTTGCCGAACTGGCCGAGATCCACGTTCCCGGCAAGACCGAGATGCCCAAGACGATCCAGGACTGGCGCCCCGAGGACGCGCAGTTCTGGGCCGACAAGGGCCGCCGGATCGCGCGCCGCAACCTGTGGCTGTCGATCCCGGCGCTGACGCTGGCCTTTGCGGTCTGGATGGTCTGGTCGGTCGTGATCGCGCGGCTGCCCGCCATCGGCTTCAACTTCAGCCAGGACCAGCTGTTCTGGCTGGCGGCGCTGCCGGCGCTGTCGGGGGCGACGCTGCGCATCTTCTACAGCTTCATGGTGCCGATCTTCGGCGGGCGGCTGTGGACGACGATTTCCACCGCCTCGCTGCTGATCCCGGCCATGGGCATTGGCTATGCGGTGCAGAACCCGGAAACGCCCTATCTGATCTTCGTGGTGCTGGCGCTGCTCTGCGGCCTGGGAGGCGGCAATTTCTCGTCCTCGATGGCCAATATCGGCTTTTTCTTCCCGCGCTCGGAAAAGGGCAATGCCATGGCGCTGAACGCGGGTCTGGGCAACCTGGGCGTGTCGATCATGCAGTTCCTGGTGCCGGTCGTCATCACCATGGGCGTCTTCGGCGCGCTTGGCGGCGCACCGCAGCAACTGTCGGACGGCGGCCAGGTCTGGATGCAGAACGCGGGCTTCGTCTGGGTGCCCTTCATCCTGGCCTCGACCATAGCTGCCTGGCTGGGCATGAACGACATCGCCGATGCGAAGTCGAGCTTCCGCGAACAGGCGGTGATCTTCAGCCGCCGGCACAACTGGATCATGTGCCTGCTGTATGTCGGCACCTTCGGCAGCTTCATCGGCTATTCCGCCGCCTTCCCGATGCTGACGAAACTGGCCTTCCCTGGTGTCAACGCGCTGCAATACGCCTTCCTCGGGCCGCTGATCGGCGCGCTCAGCCGGGCGGGCAGCGGCTGGCTCGCGGACCGGGTCGGCGGCGGGCGCGTCACCTTCGGCGTGTTCCTGGGCATGATCGCCTCGGTCGTGGTCATCATCCAGGGGCTGAACGGCGGCAGCTTCGCGCTGTTCTTCGCGGGCTTCATGGCGCTGTTCTTCTTCTCGGGCGTGGGCAATTCCTCGACCTTCCAGATGATCCCCGTGATCATGCGCAAGGAGATCGCGCGGCTCTACCCGAATGCCACCGCCGAAGAGCGCCGCCGCCAGGCCGAGCGTGAATCCGCGGCCATCGTCGCCTTTACCGCGGCCATCGGCGGCTATGGCGGCTTCTTCATCCCGAAGGCCTTCGGCAGCTCCATCCAGCTGACCGGCGGTGCTGGCGCGGCGCTCTGGGGCTTCCTGGTCTTCTATGTGCTCTGCATCGCCGTCACCTGGGGCGTCTACACCCGGCGCGGCGGATTGCTGCACGACATCGAACACGGGCGCGCGGCCATCGCCGCCCCCGCCGAATAACCTGAAAAGAAACGGAGAGAGCCATGAGCCATCTTCTGGATCGCCTGAACTTCCTGGCGCCGCTGCGCAAGGACACGTTCGCGGACGGGCACGGTCAGACCACCATCGAAAACCGCGACTGGGAGGACACCTATCGCGCCCGCTGGCGCCACGACAAGATCGTGCGCTCGACCCATGGGGTGAACTGCACGGGCTCCTGCTCGTGGAAGATCTACGTCAAGTCGGGGATCGTGACCTGGGAAACCCAGCAGACCGACTATCCCCGGACCCGGCCCGGCCTGCCCAACCACGAACCGCGCGGCTGCGCGCGCGGGGCGAGCTACAGCTGGTATCTGTATTCCGCGAACCGGGTGAAGACGCCGCTGATCCGGGGCAGGCTGATGCGGCTCTGGCGCGAAAAGCGCCGGACCATGTCGCCCATCGAGGCCTGGACCGCGATCCAGAACGACCCGGCCGCGCGCGAAAGCTATACCCGCATCCGCGGCAAGGGCGGTTTCGTGCGCGCCACCTGGGACGAGGCGCTGGAGATCGCCGCCGCCGCGAACCTCTATACCGCCAAGACCTACGGCCCCGACCGGGTCTTCGGCTTCTCGCCGATCCCGGCCATGTCGATGATCTCCTATGCCGCGGGCACGCGCTACCTGTCGCTTCTGGGCGGCACCTGCATGTCCTTCTATGACTGGTATTGCGACCTGCCGCCGGCCTCGCCCCAGACCTGGGGCGAGCAGACCGACGTGCCGGAATCGGCCGACTGGTATAACGCCGGCTACCTGATCCTCTGGGGCTCGAACGTGCCGCAGACCCGCACGCCCGACGCGCATTTCTATACCGAGGCGCGCTATCGCGGCACCAAGTCGGCGGTGATCTGCCCCGACTATTCCGAGGCGGCGAAGTTCGGCGACATCTGGCTGAACGCCAAGCAGGGCACCGACGCTGCCATCGGCATGGCCTTCGGCCATGTCATCCTGCGCGAATTCCACCTGGACCGGCAGGCCGAATATTTCGAGGATTACTGCCGGCGCTATTCCGACATGCCGATGCTGGTGCGGCTGGACGAACAGGACGGCCGGCTGGTGCCGGGCCGGCAGCTGCGCGCCTCGGACCTGGACGGGTCCTTGGGACAGCAGAACAACCCGGAATGGAAGACCGTCGCCATCGACGAGAACACCGGCGACCTGGTGGTCCCGAACGGCTCGATCGGCTTCCGCTGGGGCGAGCAGGGCCGCTGGAATCTGGAGCAGAAGGCCGGCGACGCCGAGGTCCGGCTGAAGATGAGCCTGATCCTGGAAGAGGACCGCGACGACGTGGCCGCGGTCGATTTCCCCTGGTTCGGCGGCGCCGCGACCAACGGCTTTGCCGTCGACGACCGCGGCGAGGTCTTGACCCGCAACGTGCCGGTCAAGCGCCTGGTGCTGGCCGACGGCAGCGAGGCGCTGGTCGCCACGGTGTTCGACCTGTTCTGCGCCAACTACAGCCTCGACCGCGGCCTGGGCGGCGAGAACGTCGCGACCAGCTATGACGAGGACGTGGTCTTCACCCCGGCCTGGGCGGAACGCATCACCGGCGTGCGCCGCGACAAGATCATCCAGGTGGCGCGGGAATTCGCCGGCAACGCCGAAAAGACCAACGGCAAGTCCATGGTCATCATCGGCGCGGCGATGAACCACTGGTTCCACATGGACATGAACTATCGCGCCGTCATCAACATGCTGGTGATGTGCGGCTGCGTCGGCCAGTCCGGCGGCGGCTGGGCGCATTACGTCGGCCAGGAAAAGCTGCGCCCGCAGACCGGCTGGACGGCGCTGGCCTTTGCGCTGGACTGGGCGCGGCCGCCGCGGCACATGAATTCGACCAGCGCCTTCTATGCCCATACCGACCAATGGCGCTATGAGACGGTGACGGCGCGCGAACTGCTGTCGCCCACCGCGCCCAAGGGCGACTGGGACCGGCTCAGCCTGATCGACTATAACATCCGCGCGGAACGCATGGGCTGGCTGCCCTCGGCCCCGCAACTGCGCACGAACCCGCTGGAGGTGGGCCGCGCCGCCAAGGCCGAGGGCATCGAGGTCAAGGATTACGTTGCCCGCGAGCTGAAATCCGGCCGGCTGGAAATGTCCTGCGAGGATCCCGATGCGCCGCAGAACTGGCCGCGCAACCTGTTCGTCTGGCGTTCGAACCTGCTGGGCTCCTCGGGCAAGGGGCACGAATATTTCCTCAAGCACCTGCTCGGCACCGACCACGGCGTGCAGGGCAAGGACCTGGGCGAGGAAGGCGGCGTGAAGCCGGTCGAGGCGGTCTGGCACGACGATGCGCCGCAGGGCAAGCTGGACCTGCTGGTGACCATCGATTTCCGCATGTCCACCACCGCCGTCTATGCCGACATCGTCCTGCCGACCGCCAGCTGGTACGAAAAGGACGACATGAACACCTCGGACATGCATCCGTTCATCCACCCGCTGCAAGCGGCGGTCGATCCGGCGTATGAGTCGAAGTCCGACTGGGAGATCTTCAAGGCGATCGCGAAGAAATTCTCGGACCTGGCGCCGGGCGTGCTGGGCGTGGAAACCGACGTGGTGCAGCTGCCACTGCAGCACGACAGCGCGGGCGAGCTGGCCCAGCCCTTCGTCGCCGACTGGAAACAGGGCCAATGCGACCTGATCCCCGGCAAGACCGCGCCGGCCTATATCGAGGTCACGCGCGATTACCCGAACCTTTACAAGCGCTTCACCGCGCTTGGCCCGCTGATGGAAAAGATCGGCAACGGCGGCAAGGGCATCGCCTGGGACACCAAGACCGAGGTGCATCACCTGAAGGCGCTGAATGGCACCGTGACGGAAGAGGGCGCGACCCAGGGCATGGCCCGCATCGACAGCGCCATCGACGCCGCCGAGGTGGTGCTGATGCTGGCCCCCGAAACCAATGGCGAGGTCGCCGTCAAGGCTTGGGAGGCGCTGTCCAAGGCCACCGGTATCAGCCACAAGCACCTGGCCGAGGTCAAGGAGGACGAGAAGATCCGCTTCCGCGACATCGCTGCCCAGCCCAGAAAGATCATCTCGTCACCCACCTGGTCGGGCATCGAAAGCGAGGAGGTCTGCTACAACGCCGGCTGGACCAATGTGCATGAGCTGATCCCGTGGCGCACCGTCACCGGCCGCCAGCAGCTGTATCAGGACCACGAATGGATGCGCGCCTTTGGCGAGGGTTTCGTGACCTGGCGCCCGCCGGTGGACCTGAAGACCGTGGGCCATGCCGCGACCCGTTCGCTGGGCTCGGCGGAAAAGCATGTCGTGCTGAACTTCCTGACCCCGCACCAGAAATGGGGCATCCACTCGACCTATACCGACAACCTCTTGATGCTGACGCTGAACCGCGGCGGCCCGGTGGTGTGGATCTCGGAACTGGACGCGAAGAAGGCGGGCGTGGTCGATAACGACTGGGTCGAGGTCTTCAATGCGAACGGCGCCATCACCGCCCGCGCGGTGGTCAGCCAGCGCATCAAGGAAGGCAGCATGTTCATGTATCACGCGCAGGAAAAGATCGTGAACACGCCCGGCTCGAAGGTCACCGGCAAGCGCGGGGGCATCCACAACTCGGTCACCCGCATCGTGCCGAAGCCCACGCATATGATCGGCGGCTATGCGCAGCTGGCCTATGGCTTCAACTATTACGGCACCGTGGGGGCCAACCGGGACGAATTCGTCATCGTCCGCAAACTCGACAACGTCGATTGGCTGGACCAGCCGGCCGACACCGCAACCCAAAACGTGGAGGCAGCGGAATGAAAGTGCGTGCGCAAATCGGCATGGTGCTGAACCTGGACAAGTGTATCGGCTGCCATACCTGCTCGGTCACCTGCAAGAACGTCTGGACCTCGCGCGAGGGGGTCGAATACGCCTGGTTCAACAATGTCGAGACCAAGCCCGGCATCGGCTATCCCAAGGATTGGGAGAACCAGAAGCGCTGGAACGGCGGCTGGACCCGGACCCGGGCCGGCCACCTGCAACCGAAACAGGGCGGCAAGTGGCGCATCCTGGCCAATATCTTCGCCAACCCCGACCTGCCCGAGATCGACGATTTCTACGAGCCCTTCGATTTCGACTACGACCACCTGAAATCGGCGCCCGAGATGCAGGCCTTCCCGACCGCCCGGCCGCGTTCCAAGATCACCGGCGAGCGGATGGAAAAGATCGAATGGGGCCCGAACTGGGAAGAGATCCTGGGCGGCGAGTTCGAGAAACGCAGCCAGGACTACAATTTCGAGGGCGTGCAGAAGGACATCTACGGAGAGTATGAGAATACCTTCATGATGTATCTGCCGCGGCTGTGCGAACACTGCCTGAACCCGGCCTGCGTCGCCTCGTGTCCTTCGGGCGCGATCTACAAGCGCGAGGACGACGGCGTGGTGCTGATCGACCAGGAGAAATGCCGGGGCTGGCGCATGTGCGTCTCGGGCTGCCCCTACAAGAAGATCTATTACAACTGGTCCTCGGGCAAATCGGAAAAATGCATCCTGTGCTATCCGCGCCTGGAAAGCGGCCAGCCCACGGTCTGCTCGGAAACCTGCGTCGGGCGCATCCGCTATCTGGGCGTGATGCTCTATGACGCCGACAAGATCGCCGAGGCGGCCGCGACCGAGTCGGAAATGGACCTCTACGACGCGCAGCTCGGCGTGTTCCTGGACCCGAACGACCCGGCGGTGATCGAGGCCGCGCGGGCCGAGGGCATCCCCGAGGACTGGATCAAGGGCGCGCAGAACTCGCCGATCTGGAAGATGGCGATGGAGTGGAAGATCGCCTTCCCGCTGCATCCCGAATACCGGACGCTGCCGATGGTCTGGTATGTGCCGCCGCTGTCGCCGATCCAGAACGCCGCCGAAGCCGGCAAGATCGCCGCGCAGGACGACATGCCCGACGTGCGGTCGCTGCGCATTCCGCTGCGTTACCTCGCGAACATGCTGACCGCAGGCGACGAGGCCCCGGTCGCCTCGGCCCTGGAGCGGATGCTGGCGATGCGCAGCTACATGCGCTCGAAGACCGTGGACGGCGTGGTGAACCTGGGCGTCGCCAAGCGCGTCGGCCTGACCCCGCACCAGATCGACGAGATGTACAACCTTCTCGCCATCGCCAATTACGAGGACCGCTTCGTCATCCCGACCACGCATCGCGAACTGGTCGAGGATGCCTATGACCTGAAGGGCGGCTGCAGCTTCACCGACGGCAACGGCTGCTCGTCGGGCCACAGCGGCGCCAAGCTGTTCTCGGGCAAGAAGTTCCGCAGCCCGCAGGAGTTCATCGCATGAAAACCTTCAAGGCACTCTCGTTGCTGCTGAGCTATCCCTCGGCCGAATTGCAGCAGGCGATCCCCGAAATCGACGCGCTGCTGCATGCCGACGGGCTGCTGGGCCCCCGGCGCATGGAGACGCTGGCGCCGCTGCTGCGCGACCTGGCGCGGGGCGATCTCTACGACCTTCAGGAGCGTTATGTGCTGCTGTTCGACCGCTCGCGCACGCTGTCGCTGAACCTGTTCGAGCATATCCATGGCGAAAGCCGCGACCGCGGCGGCGCCATGGTCGATCTCTTGGAGATGTATCGCGCCGGCGGCTTCGATCTGGGCGGCACGGAACTGCCCGACCACCTGCCGGTGCTCCTGGAATATCTCTCGACCCGGCCGCTGGCCGAGGCGCGCGAGATCCTGCAGGGTGCCGGCCACATCCTGGTCGCGCTGGGCGAACGCCTGGTGCGGCGCGACGCCGCCTATGCCGCGGTGCTGGAGGTGCTGGTGGCCATTGCCGAGGCCGACCCGGCCGCCGAGGAGGTCCAGACCCTGCTGGCCATCAAGGACGACGACCCCGAGGACCTGGCCGCGCTGGACGCGGTCTGGTCCGAGGCGCAGGTGACCTTCGGCCCCGATCCCAATGCCGGCTGCCCGGTCAGCCGCGATCTTCTTGCCCGCATGGACCCCGCCGCCCCCGCGGCGCGGGCCGCAAGCTGAGGAGCGACAGATGAACCATTTCCTGTTCGGAGTTTTCCCCTATATCGCCATCACGGTGATGATCCTGGGCGCCATCGTCCGCTACGAGACCGAGCCCTTCACCTGGAAATCCTCGTCGAGCCAGCTTCTGCGCCGCAAGCAGTTCGTGCTGGGCTCGGTGCTGTTCCATGTCGGCGTGCTGATGATCCTGGGCGGGCATTTCGTCGGCCTGCTGACGCCGGTCGCGGTCTGGGACGCGCTGGGGGTCAGCCATGGCGCCAAGCAGGTCTTCGCCATGGCGATGGGCGGGTTTGCCGGCATCCTCGCCATGGTCGGCGGGCTGATCCTGCTGCACCGCCGGCTGACGGACCCGCGCATCCGCGCCAATTCCACCCTGGCCGATACCGGCATCCTGGTGCTGCTGATGCTGCAACTGACGCTGGGCCTCTGCACCATCTTCGTCTCGGCCCAGCATCTCGACGGGCACGAGATGGTCAAGCTGATGCAATGGGCGCAGGGCATCGCCTATTTCGGCGCCGATCCGGCCGCGCATCTGGAGGGCGTCGCGCTGATCTTCAAGCTGCATATCCTGCTGGGGCTGACGATCTTCCTGCTGTTTCCCTTCACCCGGCTGGTGCACATGCTGTCCGCGCCGGTGCGCTACCTGTGGCGGCCGGGCTATCAGATCGTGCGCTCGAAACGCGGCGCGCGTTCGGGCGCCGGGCTGAACCCGATCGCGGCGACCGTCGCCGGGCGCGAGGCGCTGGCCCACAAGGCCGCCGGCCGTGACCGGCAGGCGCCGCAGGATCCGCTGGGCCAGGCGGCGGAGTGACGGCGATGGAGATGAAACCCCTGCTGCCCCCCGTCACCGTCAACGGCGTCACCATCAGCCCCGAACGCATCGCGGCCGAGGCGCAGAACCACCCCGCGCCCAAGGGCAAGCCGGGCCTCGCGTGGAAGGCGGCCGCCCGGGCGCTGGCCCTGCGCGAGATCCTGCTGCAAGAGGCCCGCGCCCGGGGCCTGACCGCCGATCCCGCCGAACTGGCCCCCGGCCAGTGGGAGACCGAGGACGAGGCGCTGATCCGGCAATTGCTGGATCAGGCCATCGCCCCCGAACCCCCGGACGAGGCGGCGCTGCGCGCGATCTATGACGCTCATCCCGAGCGTTTCCGCGCCCCTTCGCTTTACGAGGCCGCGCATATCCTGTTCCCCGCCGCGCCCGGCGACCCGGCCGCGCGCGACGCGGCCCGCGCGGCGGCGGCCGAGGTGCTGGAGGAATTGCGCCGGGCACCGCGCCGGTTCGCGGAACTGGCGGCGCGGCACAGCGCCTGTTCGTCCAAGGACAGCGGCGGGCTTCTGGGCCAGCTGTCCTCGGGCGACACGGTGCCCGAGTTCGAGGCCGCGCTGGCCACGATCCCCGAAGGGCAGATCGGCGCGCCGGTCGAGACCCGCTACGGCATCCACCTGATCCGGCTGGACGCCAGGGCCGAGGGCGCCGTCCTGCCCTTTGACGCGGTGCTGCCGCATCTGCGCGAGGCCCGCGAAAAGGCGGCCTGGGTTGCCGCCAGCCGCGCCTTTACCGCCGCGCTGGTGGCGCGGGCCGAGGTGACGGGCGTCTCGCTGGGCGCTGACGCGGAAGGGGGCGCGGCATGAAACTGGCCTATGTCACGCTGTCGGGCCGCGGCGCCATCGATGCGCTGCTGTCCGAGGTGGTCGAGGCGCTCGAGGCGCAGGGCCTGCGCCTGGCCGGCACCGTGCAAAGCAACGTGGACCGCGCCGACCGGGCGCTGTGCGACATGGACCTGCGGCTGCTGCCGGACGGGCCGATGGTGCGCATCAGCGTCGATCGCGGCCCCGAGGCGCGCGGCTGCCGGCTGAACCCCGATGCGCTGGAGCGCTCGGTAGCCTGGACCGAGGCGGCGCTCGACCGCGCGGAATTCCTGGTGGTGAACAAGTTCGGCAAGCAGGAGGCCGAGGGCCGCGGCCTGGCCGGCACCATCGCCACGGCGCTGGAGCGCGGCTTGCCGGTGCTGGTCGGCGTGAACGGGCTGAACCTGCCGCCCTTCCTGGACTTCGCCGGCGGCCTTGCCGAGGCGTTGCCGCCCGAACCCCGGGCGGTGCTGGACTGGTGCCTGGCCGCGCGGCTGCCGGCCATGGCTGCAGCCTAGGCCGCGTCGCCGGCCGGGTGCAGCAGCGGCAGGAAATCGCCGCGCCGCGCCAGCACGTCGGCCAGCGTCTGGCGGTCCAGGACCGCCAGGAACGCCTCCATCGCCTCGTCCAGCGCCAGCGTCAGCCCGCAGGCCGGGGCGATGATGCAGCTGCCGCAGCCGACCAGGTCGAAATCCGCCTCGGTGTGGCGAATGACCGCACCCAGGCTGATCTGCTCGGCCGGCTGCGCCAGCCGGATGCCGCCGGCCCGGCCGCGCGTGCTGGCCAGCCAACCGGCGTTCACCAGGTCGTTGATCACCTTCATCAGGTGATTTTGCGAGATTCCATAAGCCCTTGCGATCTCGGCGATGGAACACAGCCGGTCGGGCTGGCGGCCCAGATACAAGAGCACCCGCATGGCGTAATCGGTATAGCGTGTCAGTCGCATGGCGCCTTCCTGAAACATGCATCCTGATTGCATGATTTGATCCTGCCGCATAGATGTATCCGCAATACATGATTTGCGAGTCGCGCCCGCGGCCGCAGCGCCAAGGAGAATCCGATGACCCAGGCTCTGAGCCCCCGCACCATCGAACTGGTCAAGGCCACCGTGCCCGCGCTCGAGGCGCATGGCATGACCATCGTGCACGAGATGTATGCGCGCATGTTCCGCGACCCGGCGATCCGCGACCTGTTCAACCAGTCGCATCACGGCGCCAGCGACGCCCAGCCGCGCGCCCTGACCGGCGCCATCCTGGCCTATGCCGGCAATATCGAGAACCTGGCCGCGCTGGCCCCGGCGGTCGAGCGCATCGCGCAGAAGCACGTCGGCCTGCAGATCCTGCCCGAGCATTACCCGCATGTCGCCGAGGCGCTGCTGGGCGCGATCAAGCATGTGCTGGGCGATGCCGCCACCGACGAGATCCTGGCCGCCTGGGGCGAGGCCTATTGGTTCCTGGCCAATATCCTGATCGCCCGGGAAAAGCGGCTTTATGGCGAGCAGAACGCCGCGCCCGGCGGCTGGAACGGCTGGCGCGACTTCCGCATCGCCGAGGTCGTGGCCGAAAGCAGCGTCATCAAGTCCTTCGTGCTGCGCCCGGTCGACGGCGGCCCGGTGATGGCGCATCTGCCGGGGCAATACCTGACCTTCTGGTTCGACATCCCCGGCCATCCGCCGGCCAAGCGCAACTATTCGATCTCGTCGGCGCCGGACGGGCAGGGCTATCGCATCAGCGTCAAGCGCGAGGCCCAGGGCCTGGCCTCGGGCTGGCTGCACGAACAGGCGCCGGGCACGGTGCTGAAGGTCGCGGCGCCGGCGGGCGAGTTCTTCATCGAGGCGCTGCCGCAGCGGCCGGTGGTGCTGCTCTCGGGCGGGGTCGGGCTGACGCCGATGGTGGCGATGCTGGAATGGCTGGTCGAGAAGGGCGCCGAGCAGCCGGTGCATTACATCCACGGCACCCATGACCGCGACACCCATGCCATGCGCGCCCATGTCCGGGCGCTGGCCGAGCAGGGCAGCGACATCCGCGTCACGGATTTCCACCAGACCCCGCTTGCGGATGAGGTCGCGGGGCGCGACTATGACATCGCAGGGCTGATCACCGACGAATGGCTGCTGGCCAATACGCCGGCCGAGACGGCGGATTACTATATCTGCGGCCCGCGCCCGTTCCTGCGGGCGGCGGTCTCGGCCCTGTCGCTGGCCGGCGTTCCGGCGGCGCGCATCCATTACGAGTTCTTCGGCCCGGCCGACGAGCTTCTGGCAGCCTGAGGGACCACGGCCATGGACGACCTGACCATCGCGCGGATCGTCCATGTGGTCGCGGTGCTCTTGTGGATCGGCGGGGTGGCTTTCGTGACCCTGGTGCTGATCCCCGCGATCCGCGGGGCCGAGCCGCCCGAGCGCCGGCTGGCCGCCTTTCACCGCGTCGAGGGCCGCTTTGCCGTCCAGGCGCGGCTCTGGGTGGCGCTGGCCGGGCTCAGCGGGCTGTGGATGATCTGGCGCGGCGCGATGTGGGACCGCTTTGCCGAGGCGGGCTATTGGTGGATGCACGCCATGGTCGCGGTCTGGCTGGTCTTTGCCGCCATGCTGTTCCTGATCGAGCCGCTGTTCCTGCACCGCCGGATGAAGGTCTCGGCCGATCCGGCGGCGGATTTCGACCGCATGGGCCGGATGCATGTGCTGCTGCTGGCCGCCTCGCTGATCGCGGTGATCGGCGGGGTCGGCGGCGCGCACGGGCTATTCTAGGCGGGATAGACCACGCTGCCATCGGGGCGGATCACCGCGCCCGGGGTCAGCCGCGCCTCTTCCAGCCGGCCCGGGCCCATGATGTTGATCACCGTCTCGCCCGCCGCGATCAGGTAGTCGCTGACGATGCGGCGATGGCAGCGCCACCAGACCGCCTCGGCGCACATGGTCGCGCAGCTCTGTGCCCGGCCGGCGGCCAGCAGCCGGTCGAGCCCGGCCCGGAACCGCTCCGACAGCGCGTAATCGGCATAGTTGTGAAAGCTGCGGTTGGTCCAGAAGCCGTTCAACTCGGGCGGGACGCCGGGATTGCTGCCGCGCAGCCCGCCCAGTTCCGCGACCCGTTCATAGCCGATGCCGGCCCCGGCCAGCGCCGGCGCCAAGGTGTCGCCGTCGAACCAGGGATGTGCGCGCGAGCCGGGCAGCTTGCGGATATCGGCGACCCGCTCGACCCCGGCCTCGGCCAGCAAAGCGATGAATTCCGCAAGGCTGCGGTTGGAATGGCCGATGGTATGGAAAGGCCGCTTCATGGCCTCAGAAGGTGAAGCGCGCTGCCCTTGTGCGCCGCGACATGGTCGGTCTTGTCGCTCTGGATCAGGTATTGCGGCTCGTCGGGCGAGGCACGGCGGGTATGGCCCTTGTAGTCGAAATCGGCGGTCTTGATTTCGGTGATGACGCCCGAGACCTCGCCGGCCTCGGAATTCCAGCCGACATGATCGCCGACCTTGAAGGATCTGGACATGACGCTCTCCAGCAGAAGGACTGCGATTAGGCCAGAGCCGCGGCGGCGATGCAAGGTTGCCGCGCCCGAGATCAGAAGATCCGCGCGCCGATAACGGCGCCGGCATCGGGCTGCAGCAGCATGACCCGGCCTGCGGCATCCGGCGCGCCCAGCACCAGGACCTGCGACTGGAAGCCGGCGATATTGCGCGGCGGCATGTTCACGACGCAGACCACGAGCCGGTCCAGCAGCGCGGATTCCGGGTAATTGGTGATCTGCGCGCTGGACCAGCGCGTGCCCAGCTCGCCGAAATCCACCTGCACCTTGTAGGAAGGATTGCGCGCGCGCGGAAAGGGCAGCACTGCGACGATGCGGCCGACGCGCATCTCGACCCTGGCGAAGTCGTCATGGACGATCTGGTGTTCCGACATGGTATTCTCCTTCTTTGGCGCCCTCAGCCTGTCGTATCAGCGACTTGATCGGCACATATCCGCGATCCAGCAAGGTCTGGATGACGATGCAGCGGAAATATTTCGCGCCCTGAGGAGGCGCATACGCTGCCGACCGGGGTCTATGCCGCCGCGTCGGATTTCGAGGGCGAGGCGCTCGGCGCCGATCTGGCGTAGCGCCTTGACTGCGCGGTGCGGCAGTCGCCGTGCATCTTCCCCACCACCGGCTCGGCCGAGGCGGCGCTGCACGACGCCGCGCAGGTGCCGGTCAACGACCCGCTCGGCGCCAACTCGGCCATGGCGGCGGTGACGCGGAACCTGGCCGCGGGCGAGCCGGGCGGCACCATCAACCTGACGCGCAATGGGCCGACGGACGAGATGCGCTCGGCGGTGTCGCTGGCCTATGGCAGCTGGGACAACCGCCGCATCGAGGCCGATATCGGCGGCCCCATCGGCTTCGACGGCCGGCTGCGCGGCCGGGTGGCCGGCGTCTGGCAGGACCGCGACTATTTCCATGCGCCGGCGGACGAGGAAAAGCAGGTGCTCTACGGCATCCTGGAATACGACCTGACGCCCGACACCACGATCAGCGGCGGGGTGACCTATCAGCACCAATACGGGACGCATTGGCAAACGGGCCTGCCGACCTTCCTCGACGGCAGCCAGCTTGGCCTGCCGCGCAACCCGGCGCTGAACCCGGACTGGGCCAGGCGCGACACCACCATCCGCGAGACCTTCTTCACCGCCGAACACCGCATCAACGACGACTGGTCGGTGAAGCTGAACGCCATGCAGCAGAAATACGATTTCGGCTACCTGAAGCTGAACGTCGGCGGCCCGGTCGATCCGGCAACGGGGCTGTTCGGCGCGCCGAGCGTCTCGTCCGAGGATGACGGCAATCACTCCAGGCGCGTGGACCTGAGCGTCACCGGCCGCTTCCGCGCCTGGGGCGTGGATTACAAGCTGACCGCCGGCGCCGACTGGCGGATGAGCGAGGGCAAGCAGATCCGCAACCGCTACCAGACGGCCTTCCCGGACGGCGAGCTTGGCCCGGACGATTTCCCCGGCGTGGTGCTGCCGGAACCGACCTTCCTGCGGCGCCACCACGGCTGGCCGGCCTGGGGCGGCAAGCAGCAGGGCATCTATGCCCGGCTGGACATGGCCTTGACCGACACGGCGCATGTCATCGTCGGCGGCCGCTACGGCAACTACAAGCATCGCGACATCTACGAACTTTACGACGACAACGGCGATCTGGTCGAGCGCGACGCCAGCTACCGCTGGCAGGAAACCGGCATCTTCACGCCCTATGCCGCCGTCAACCATGACGTGACGCCGGGCTGGAGCGCCTGTGCCAGCCTGACCGAGATCTACAAGCCGCAGGGCAATATGTTTGCCGGCCCGCCCGAGAACCCCACGCAGTTGGACCCGATCACCGGGCGCAACGTCGAACTGGGTGCCAAAGGGCGCGGTGCTGGACGGGGCGCTGAACGTCTCGGCCGCGCTCTATCGCATCGAGCGCAAGGGCGAGGCCATTCAGGACCTGGCCTATGGCGAGAACAGCCGCTTCTATCTGCCGCTGGGCGAGATCGTCAGCCAAGGCCTGGAGCTGGAGGTCTCGGGCGAGGTCTCGCCGGGCTGGCAGGTCTTTGCCGGCTATACCTGGAACCAGAACGACCGACTACAACCTTCCGGGCGCCCATTCCAAATGGACCGTGGGCGGCGGCGTGACGGTGAAAAGCAGGCATGCCAATACCGGCTCCTATTAGGCCTGGACCGATGCCGGCTGGACCCAGCCGGAGTTCGCGATCCGGCAGGGCGGCCATGCGGTCTGGGACGCGCATGTGAATTTCCAGATCGACGACCGCTGGAACCTGGCGCTGAACGTGAACAACGTCTTCGACAGGAACTATTACGCCACGCTCGGCACGCCCGGCGGCGGCAACTGGTATGGCGCGCCCAGGAACGCCACCCTGACCCTGCGCGGCCAGTTCTGAGCCGAGCCGATGGCGGGGCGTGGTCTCGCCGTCGGCCCGGCTACGCCCTGGCTTTCCCGGGGCCAGGACCGGCGCCAAGCCATGCTCTCGGGCACGGAGCCACGGTCGCCTTTCCGGGGCCGGTCGTCTCGCGCAGCCGGGTCGGGCGCAGTGCCAGCCAGGAAACGCTGGAGGAATCCGGGCGCGACCGCGATGCGCTGCGCATCCGGGTCGAGGCGCTGAACGCCACCTTCCGCCGCTTTCCGCGCCACGCTGTGCTAGGTGCTGCCCGCGCCGCCGGTGAGGAAGGACGGCGAGGCCGAAAGCGCCGTCGTGACCCATGCCGTGCTTTTCGCTGTCGAGAACCCGGGCGGCGCGCTGCTGCCCGGCATCACCGCGCAGGTGTTCTTCGTCCCCGAAAAGCGCCGCGCAGGTGCTGACCGTGCCGGTCCCGGCGCTGGAGGACGGCCGCGTCCTGGGGCAGGGCGCCTCGGGCCGGGTCGAGACGCGGCATGCGCACCCGCGCCTTCGTCGCCGTCGGTTCGGGCCTCGCCGAGGGCGCGCAGGTCGTCACCGACATCCGCGCGACCGAGGACGACCCGCTGCTGCGGATCGCGCGATGAGCGCGGCCGCCGCTGAAAATATCTTGGGCTCTCGGCCGGCCGACGGCGGGCGGCTATCATCTGGCCGGGCAGGACGTGGTGATCCTGTCGCGCGATGCGCAGGCCGACCTGCGCGACCGGCTGTTCGGCTTCGTCTTTCAGCAATACAACCTGATCCCGACGCAGTCGGCGCTGGAAAACGTCAAGCTGCCCGTGCCGGCCTGTCGCGCGCAGCGCGGCGCGACCGGGCGGCGGGCTTGCGGGGCAGCCTGGAGTTGGGGCACCGGCTGCATGCCCGGCCGGCGCAGATGTCGGCGGGCAACTGGCGCCATCGCGGCGATCTCGATCCTCGTCGGCGGTATCGGGGTGATGACATCATGTTCACCACCGTGCGCGAGCGCACGCGCGAGATCAGCATCCGCGCCGCGACCGGCGCCTCGATGCGCGACATCCTGATCCGGCTCCTGACCGAGGCGGCGGTCTGGGGCATCGGCATGCCGGTGGTGTTTTCGGTCACGGTCGCGCTTGGTGCGCTGGCCGGCCCCGCGCTGATGGGCGCGGGATTCGGCATGGTGCCGGAGATCCGCGCCGCCAGGCCGAGCCCGGTCGAGGCGCTGGCCGGCCCTGATCCGCCATCCGCCGCCAATGCCGGCGGCGTGACGGTTTTTTCCCCTGACATGTCGGTTGATTGCCGCAGATGCGGCCGGCCGTGCCGCATGGTCGCGGCCGACGGCGCCTGCCCGGCCGATGCGCCGCGACCCGCCACGGACCCAGACGCCACAGCAGGAAAGATCGCCCGGCATGCCGACCCAGACCGATCACCGCCAGACCGACCACTGCCTGATCGACGGCCGGGCCGTGCAGCGCCGCATCCTGTCCGGGCTGAACGAGGCCTTCGCCTGCGAGCGGCAGCGGCGGCCGGTGGGGCGGCTGGTCTCGGTCTCGATCGGGCCCTCGCCCGAGGTCGAGGTCTATGTCCGCAACCAGGCGCGCGGCGCCGAGCGCGCCGGCCTGCCCTTCGAGCAGCAGGTCTGGCCCGCCGGGATCGCGCCCGAAGAGGCCAAGCGCCGGATCCTGGCGCTGAACGACGACGGCGCCGTCTTGGGCATCATCCTGCAACGCCCGGTGCCGGCGCATATCCATGTCCGCTCGCTGCAATCGGCGATCCATCCGCTGAAGGACGTCGAGGGCATGAACCCGGCCTCGATCGGCAACATCGTCTATAACGACATCGCCCTGGCGCCCTGCACCGCGGCCGCCGCGGTCGAGTTGTTGCGCCAGACCGGCCTTACCTTGCAGGGGCTCGAGGTGGTGATGATCGGCCATTCCGAGATCGTCGGCAAGCCCGCCGCCTTCATGCTGATGGCCGAGGGCGCCACCGTCACCGTCTGCCACCACATGACCCGCTCGGTCGCGATGCATTCGCGCCGGGCCGATGCGGTGGTCGTGGCGGTGGGCAAGCCGCATCTGATCGGCCCCGAGATGATCAAGCCCGGCGCGGCGGTGATCGACATCGGCATCAACCAGGTCGCCGATGCGGAGGGCGGCATCCGCATCCTGGGCGACGTGGACACCGACCGCGTGCGCGAGGTCGCCGGCTGGATCACCCCGGTCCCGGGCGGCGTCGGCCCGGTCACCGTCGCCATGCTGATGCGCAACGCGCTGACCGCGCATCGGCGCCAGGTCGACGCCGGCTGGCTGGGCGGGGAGGCGCCCGGCCGGGCCTGACATTTCTTGAGCAGATCATTGACAGAGGGAGGATTTCGCATGAAGGAAACACCCGGCAGGGGGCTGGACGCGGGCGTGTTCTGGCCCGCCATCGCCATCGCCCTGGGCTTCGTCCTCTGGGGCGTCGCCGCCCCAGACAGCCTGGCCGGCACCGCCGGCGCCGTGCTGGCCTGGATCATCCGGGTCTTCGGCTGGAGCTTCGTCATCTCGACGGCCTTCTTCCTGGCCTTCGCGGTCTTCCTGGCCTTCAGCCGCTTCGGCCGCATCAAGCTGGGCCATGACGACGAGGTGCCGGAATTCTCGACCCGGTCCTGGATCTGCATGATGTTCAGCGTCGGCATGGGCATCGGGCTGATGTTCTGGGGCGTGGCCGAGCCGGTCAGCCATTTCGGCACCCCGCCGCATGGCCTGGCGCAGCCGCAGACGCGCGAGGCGGCGCTGGTCGCCATGCAATACGCCTATTTCCACTGGGCGCTGCATCCTTGGGCGATCTATGCCATGGCCGGGCTGGCGATGGCCTATTTCAGCTATCGCCGCGACCTGCCGACGCTGGTGTCGAGCGCCTTCCACCCGCTCTTGGGCGACCGCATCCACGGGCCGATCGGGCGCACCATCGACGTGCTGGCGATCATCGCGACGCTCTTCGGCACCGCGACCTCGCTGGGGCTGGGCGCGCAGCAGATCAACAGCGGCATGAACTACCTGTGGGGCACCGGCGAAAGCGCGGGCATCGCGCTGACCGTCATCGCCGTGCTCTCGGTGCTGTTCATCCTGTCGGCGGTCTCGGGCGTCGGCAAGGGCATCCAGTTCCTCAGCAACATGAACATGCTGATCGCGCTGCTGCTCTTGCTGTTCCTGGCGGCGCTGGGGCCGACGGTCTTCATGCTCGACACGCTGATCGAGGCGATGGGCTATTACTTCGGCGACCTGGTGTCGATGTCCTTCCGCACCTCGGCCTTCAGCGACAGCAAGTGGCTGGCCAGCTGGACCATCTTCTACTGGGCCTGGTGGATTTCCTGGGCGCCCTTCGTCGGCGTGTTCATCGCCCGCATCTCGCGCGGCCGCACCATCCGCGAATTCGTCGTGGGCGTGCTGGTGATCCCCAGCGCCGTGACCTTCGTCTGGTTCACCGTCATGGGGGGCAGCGCGCTGCATTCCGAGCTGATGGGCCCGGGCGGGCTGGTCGAGGCCATCGCCGACAAGGGCGCGCCGGTCTCGCTCTTCGCGCTCTTGGAGCAATATCCGCTGGCTTCGCTGACCTCGGTGGTGGCGATGTTCCTGGTGGCGATCTTCTTCGTCTCGGGCGCCGATGCGGCCTCGGTGGTGATGGGGATGCTGTCCTCGCGCGGGACCAGCCATCCGCAGGCCGGCATCGTGGTGCTGTGGGGCGTGCTCGCCGCCGCCGCGGCCTCGGTGCTTTTGGTCATGGGCGGGCTCGACGGGCTCCAGACCGCCTCGATCATCGCGGCCGCGCCCTTCCTGCTGGTCATGGTCGGGCTTTGCGGCTCGCTCTGGAAGGGGCTTCTGGACGATATCGAGGTGCATGGCCATTTCGAGGAGATCGACCCGCATACCGGCGGGTTGAAGGACCGCCTGCATTGACGAAACGGGCCTGTCGCGCCGCTCTGGCGCGGCAAGCCGCAACCGCCTTGCCCAAGCCATGACCGAGATCGCGCCCGTCCCCCGCCCCGCCCGCTATGTCTTCCTGCTGCTGGACCGGTTCACGCTGGTGTCCTTTTCGGCGGCGATCGAGCCGTTGCGGCTGGCGAACCGCATCGCCGGGCGCCCGCTCTACGACTGGCGGCTGGTGGGCGAGGGCGGGGCCTTCGCGCGCTGCTCGAACGGCGCCCGCATCATGCTGGACGGGGGCCTCGAGGACGGCAATCGCGGTGATACCGTGCTGGTCTGCGGCGGGCTCGACATCGCCCGCGCCACCTCGCGCCCGGTGCTGGCCTGGCTGCGGCGCGAGGCCCGGCGCGGCGCCCGCATCGGCGCGCTCTGCACCGGCGCCTGGGTGCTGGCCGAGGCCGGGCTGCTTGCCGGCCGGCGCTGCACCATCCATTGGGAGAACCAGGACGCCTTCGCCGAGGAATTCCCCGACGCCACCCTGATCCGCACCGTCTTCGTCGAGGACGGCAACCGCCTGACCGCCGCCGGCGGCACCGCGGCCATCGACCTGATGCTGCGCCAGATCGCCCGCGACCACGGCGAGGCGCTGGCCGGGCGCGTGGCCGACCAGATGATCCACACCGCGATCCGCTCCGAGGAGGACCACCAGCGCCAGTCGGTGCCGGTGCGGCTGGGCGCGCGGCATCCGCGGCTGGCGCAGGTGGTGGCGCGGATGGAGGCCAATATCGAGGAGCCGCTGAGCCCGGCGCGGCTGGCGCAGGACGCGGGCCTGTCGCCGCGCCAGCTCGAGCGGCTGTTCGCGCGCTATCTCGGCCGCTCGCCCAAGCGGCATTACATGGCGCTGCGGCTGGAGCGGGCGCAGAACCTGCTCCTGCAGACCGAGATGAGCGTGATCGAGATCGCGCTCGCCTGCGGCTTCGCCAGCACCGCGCATTTCTCGAAATGCTACCGCGCACAATATGGCAAGACGCCCTATCGCAAAAGGGATGGCAGGGCCTGAGCCTCGGCCCGGCGGCGCGCGCCGGCGGCTTCTGGCCGGTGGTCAGGTCGAACGACCGCTGCGGGGAATGCGCGATCCGGTTCGCCGCCGAGCAGGCGGCAGCCAGGCAGCCGTTCCGGTCCGATGAAGGCAGCCCCCGGGGCTGCCTTTGCCGTTTCCGCCCCCTGTCAGCGTGGCGCCGCCGTGGCCTAACGACATCTATCCGCTGTTTTTTTCTTCGACCGATGTGATTTTCAGGCGCGGCGGGCTTATCCTGCGTTGCGTCAACAGGGAAACCGGAAATAGCCGGTTCGGCGCTCTTGCCGTTCCCGCGTCCGAAGAAGGCATCGGCATGTTCCGCATCAACAACCAGGGTTTCGTCGTCGACTGCGAGGATGATCAGCCGGTGGCGCTTGTGTCCCACGGCTGCGTCGCCGTCGAGGCCAGGATGCAGGATCAGCGTTGCGTGCTGTTGCGTTTCGACGGCCAGCAGAACCTGCCGCCCGGTGCGCGGCTGTCGGCTGCGCAGGTGCATCAGTTCGCCCTGCCGCTGGAACAGGCGCTGGCGCTGGCGCGGGCCATCCTGACGATCACCGAGCCGGGCTTGGACTGAGCCGCGCCAGCCGAAACCCCGGGCGGAATCGCGACGCCGCGCGAGGGGTTTTCCCGCGCGGCGCCGGTCAGGACGGGCCGCTGTCAGAGCGCGGTCAGCGGGAAGCCGGTGATGCGTTTCGGCCGCGGCGGGGCGTAGGTGCGCACCTTCGAGGTCTTCAGCCCCAGCCGCACCAGCGACTCGGCGATGGTGACGGCGGCCGCGACCCCGTCCACCACCGGCACGCCGGTGCGGGCGCGGATCTTGGCCTCGAGCTCGGCCATGCCGCCGCAGCCCAGGCAGATCACCTCGGCATGATCCTGGGTCACGGCGGCGGCGGCCTGCTCGACGATGGTCTCGACCGCGCGCTCGGGCTGGGTTTCCAGCTCGAGCACCGCCATGCCGCTGGCCCGGACCGAGGCGCAGCGGTCGTAAAGGCCAGCAAGCTTCAGCCGGTCCTCGATCATCGGCACGGCGCGGTCGAGCGTGGTCACCACCGAATACTTGTGGCCGAGAAACATCGCGGTCGCGGCAGCGGCCTCGGTGATGTCCACCACCGGCACCTCGAGCAGTTCCTGCAACCCCTCGCGCCCGTGCTCGCCATAGCCGGCCTGGATCACCGCGTCGAAGGGCTGGTCATAGCGCATGACCGCGTCCATCACCCCCACCGCCGCGAGATAGCTCTCGAAATTGCCCTCGACCGATTCGGCGCCGAAGCGCGGGGTCAGGGCCACGATCTCGGTGCCCGGGGCGGCGGCCTTGCGGGCCGACTCCCCGATGCCATGGGTCATGGTTTCGGTCGTGTTGACGTTCACGACAAGGATACGCATTGCGACGGTCTCCGTTCAGTGGCTGGTGGCGACGGCGATGGCTTCGCCGTCGCGGTCGGCGTAGCTGAGGCCCTTGGGCGCGATCAGGTAATAGAACAGCGCCCCCAGGCCCGCGGCGATGAACCACGAGAATTGCGACAGCGAATGCAGCGCCGGCAGGAAGGCGAACAGAAGCGAGATCGCGGCCGAGGGGATCAGCGCCTGGATCGCCTTGGGATTGATGCCGTTGACATAGTGATAGGGTCCGGCGGCGCTGTCGCTGTAGAGCGCCGGCACGTCGACCCGCTGCTTGCGGATCAGCCAGTAGTCGGCCATCACGATCCCGAACAGCGGCCCCAGGAAGGCCCCGAGCGCGCCCAGGAAATAGACGATGACGATGGGCGAGTTGTAGAGGTTCCAGGGCAGGATGACGAAGCCGATCACCGCGCTGACCACCGCCGCCCGGCGGAAGTCGAGGTGACGCGGGAACAGGTTCGCCAGCGCGAAGGCCGGGGCCACGAAATTCGCCATCAGGTTCACGGCGATGGTCAGGATCAGCAGCGACAGGCTGGCCAGCACCAGCAGGAAGGTGTTCGGGATCTTCTGCACCACGTCGGTCGGGCTTTGGATCAGCGTGCCGTCGATCGACAGCTGGCCGCCGGTCAGGATCACCACGATCAGGCCGAAGATCAGCATGTTGATCGGGATGCCCCAGAAATTGCCGCGCACCACCGCCTGGCGCGAGGTGGCGCCGCGGGTGAAGTCGCAGAAGTTCAGCACGAAGGTGCCATAGATCGCCACCCAGAGCGAGGCGCCGCCCAGGATCTGCGCCCACATCGCGCCGCCGCTCAGCGGGTTCGGCGGCGTCCATTGCAGCCGGCCGCCGGCGCTGTAGAGCATCCAGCCCGCCAGCGAGACGAAGGTGACCAGGATCACCGGGCCGGCGAAAGCCTCGTATTTGCGGATGCTTTCCATGCCGTAGCAGGCGATGACGACCTGGACGATCCAGAGCAGGGTGAAGCTGATCCAGCCCAGCACCGACAGGCCCAGCACCATCTGCTGCGCCATCGGCGCAAGGCCGGGCACCAGCGCGATCAGCAGCACGTCGAGCACCATCGAGGCGAGATAGGTCTGGATGCCGAACCAGACGATGGCGACGCCGCCCCGGATCAGCGCCGGGATCTGGGCGCCGCGCGTGCCGAAGCTGATGCGGCTCATCACCGGGAAGGGCACGCCGGTCTTGATGCCCATGAAACCCGACAGGTTCAGCAGCACGAAGAGGAAGGCCGCGCCGAACAGCAGCGCGGCCAGGATCTGCCATCCGCCCAGCCCCAGCGCGAAAAGCCCGATGGCAAAGGAATAATTGCCCAGGCTGTGCACGTCATTGGCCCAGAGGGCGAAGATGTTGTAGGCGCTCCAGGTCCGGCCCTGCTTCAGGGTCGGGGCCAGGTCGCGGTTGTAGAGATTGGCCGAGACCCCGGGCGGGATCGCCTCGTCCAGGGCGGCGCCGTGATGATGCGCTTGCTTGTCGCGCAGGATGTTCTGGTCCATCGTCACCCCCCGATCGCCGCGGGGTTGCGCGCGCCACATGCAGGGCAGCGCGCCGTCATTGTCTCAGGTGCCATGGTTACCTCCCGTTCCGATGGCAGCCGCCGGAGTGCGGCGGCGCAGGCCGGTATCTGAGCTTGCAACTAAAATGTTACATATTATTCTATGAAAGCGTCTATATAGAATTCCTGGTATAACCTTACTGGATAATTTGAAAATGAAGGCGCTAGACTGGGGCGAATCTGACGGGAAGGATTGGGCTGGCGATGGGCGAGGAAGAGATGCTGAACACGCGCGCGCTGCTGGCGCTGACCGAGGCGTTGCGCTCGGGCGCGCTGCGCGCCGGGCAGTTCCTGTCCATGCCGCAGCTGGTCGAGATCCTGCGCGTGCCCATCGCCGCCGTGCGCGAGGCGACGCGCCACGGCCAGGTCTCGGGCTGGCTGGACGTGATCCCCAAGCGCGGCGTGCAGATCCTCGAGGCCGAGCCGGCGACGATCCGCGACAGCCTCGACCTGCGCATGGTGCTGGACCAGGAGGGCGCGCGCCGCTGGATCCGCGGCGGCCTCGATGCCGGCGAGCTGGCCGCGCTGCGCCAGGCGCATGAGCGGATGCGCGAGACGGCGCGCGGCGCCGGCACGCCCGAACTGTCGGCGCAGGCGATCCAGGTCGATCTGTCGCTGCACGACTTCCTGGCGCGCGGGCTGGGCAATCCGATGCTGCGCGCCGATTACGAAAGCAACCGCATCCGCATCGCCATCTTCCAGCGCGTCCGGCCCTTCGTGCAGGAGCGCGTCCGCTCGGCGATGGAGGAGCACCTGGCGATCATCGCCGCGCTGGAGCGCCGCGACAGCGCCGCGACCACCGACGCCATCGCCTATCACTGCGAGCGCACGCAGCATTGGTGGGGCGTCAGCCCGGCCTGAGGAGGGTTCTGCCGGGTGTTGGTCAGGGCTGCGGTCTCGCTATTGGGCAGGCGGCGCCGGATGCTGATGCCGGCGCGCATCGGCGGCACCTTCCCGAACCGCGAGCTGAAACACCGGCCGCCGAAACGGCGCTTGCCGGTGATTTTCCCGCCGCCCGCAGCGCGATCAGCGGCGCCGAACCTCTTGCGAGGCGGGGCGTTTTAGTATACCTCGGCATACAATGAGCTTGCCGCCGCCCGCCAGACGTGACCGCGACCCGGTGTTCCTGCTCAATCGGCATTGAATCGTAGGGATCGTCATGAGCTTGTACACCGACTACCTAACCGAGATCGAAACGCGCAAGACCGCCGGGCTGCACCCCAAGCCCATCGACGATGGCGCCCTGGTGCAGGAGCTGATCGCGCAGATCGAACAGCCCGACAGCCCGTATCGGGCCGATTCTCTGCAATTCTTCATCTACAACACCCTGCCCGGCACGACCAGCGCGGCGGCGGTCAAGGCGCGCTTTCTCAAGCGCATCGTCCTGGGCGAGGCGGTGGTGCCGGAGATCCCGGTGGCCTTTGCCTTCGAACTCTTGTCGCACATGAAGGGCGGGCCTTCGGTCGGGGTGCTGCTGGATCTGGCCTTGGGGGCCGATGAAGCCATCGCCCGGCAGGCCGCCGAGGTGCTCAAGACCCAGGTGTTCCTCTACGACGCGGACATGGGCCGGCTGGCCGAGGCCTTCAAGGCCGGCAACCCGGTCGCCCGCGACATCCTGGAAAGCTATGCCAAGGCCGAGTTCTTTACCAAGCTGCCCCCGGTCCCGGACGAGATCAAGGTCGTGACCTATATCGCCGCCGAGGGCGACATCTCGACCGACCTGCTGTCGCCCGGCAACCAGGCGCATTCGCGCTCGGACCGCGAATTGCACGGCCAATGTATGATCTCGCCCGAGGCGCAGGCCGAGATCGTCGCGCTGCAAGCCCGGCACCCCGACAAGCGGGTGATGCTGATCGCGGAAAAGGGCACCATGGGCGTCGGCTCCTCGCGCATGTCGGGGGTGAACAACGTCGCGCTCTGGACCGGCCGGCAGGCCAGCCCCTATGTGCCCTTCGTCAACATCGCCCCGGTGGTCGCGGGCACGAACGGCATCTCGCCGATCTTCCTGACCACGGTGGACGTGACCGGCGGCATCGGCATCAACCTGAAGAACTGGGTCAAGAAGACCGGCCCGGACGGCAAGCCGATCCTGAACAATGACGGCAACCCGATCCTGGAGCAGGCCTATTCGGTCGAGACCGGCACCGTCCTGACCATCGACGCGAAGAACAGGACGCTGCGCGACGAGACCGGCAGGGAACTGGTCGACATCGCCGCCTCGTTCACGCCGCAGCGGCTGGAGTTCCAGCGGGCCGGCGGCTCCTATGCCATCGTCTTCGGCAAGAAGCTGCAGACCTTCGCCGCGCAGACGCTGGGCGTCGAGCCGCTGCCGGTCTTCGCCCCGAACAAGGAGATCAGCATCCCGGACCAGGGCCTGACCGCGGTCGAGAAGATCTTCAACGCCAATGCCGTGGGCGTCACCCCGGGCAAGGTGCTGCATGCCGGTTCCGACGTGCGGGTGCGCGTGAACATCGTCGGCTCGCAGGATACCACCGGGCTGATGACCGCACAGGAGCTCGAGGCGATGGCGGCGACCGTCATCTCGCCCCTGGTCGACGGCGCCTATCAGTCGGGCTGCCACACGGCTTCCGTCTGGGACCGCAAGGCGCAGGAGAACATCCCGAAGCTCATGGCCTTCATGAACAATTTCGGCCTGATCACCGCGCGCGACCCCAAGGGCGTCTATCACGCCATGACCGACGTGATTCACAAGGTGCTGAACGACATCACCGTGGACGACTGGGCGATCATCATCGGCGGCGACAGCCACACGCGCATGTCCAAGGGCGTGGCCTTCGGCGCCGACTCGGGCACGGTGGCGCTGGCGCTCGCCACGGGCGAGGCGACCATGCCGATCCCGGAGTCGGTCAAGGTGACGTTCAAGGGCCGGATGCAGCCGCATATGGACTTCCGCGACGTGGTCCACGCCACCCAGGCGCAGATGCTCAAGCAATGCGGCGACAATGTGTTCCAGGGCCGGGTGATCGAGGTCCATATCGGCACGCTGCTGGCCGACCAGGCCTTCACCTTCACCGACTGGACGGCCGAGATGAAGGCCAAGGCCTCGATCTGCATCTCGCAGGACGAGACGCTGATCGAATCGCTGGAGATCGCCAAGTCGCGCATCCAGATCATGATCGACAAGGGCATGGAGAACCCGGCCGGCACGCTGCGCGGCCTGATCGCCAAGGCGGATGCGCGCATCGCCCAGATCCGCTCGGGCGAGCGGCCGGCGCTGGCGCCCGATGCCAATGCGAAATATTTCGCCGAGGTCGTCGTGGACCTGGACCTGATCGACGAGCCGATGATCGCCGACCCGGACGTGAACAACGCCGACGTTTCCAAGCGCTACACCCATGACACCATCCGCCCGGTGTCCTATTACGGCGGCACGAAAAAGGTCGACCTGGGCTTCGTCGGCTCGTGCATGGTGCACAAGGGCGACGTCAAGATCGTCGCCCAGATGCTGAAGAACATCGAGAAGGCCCAGGGCAAGGTCGAGTTCAAGGCGCCGCTGGTCGTCGCCGCCCCGACCTACAACATCATCGACGAGCTGAAGGCCGAGGGCGACTGGGAGATCCTGCAGAAATACTCGGGCTTCGAATTCGACGACCTGGCGCCCAAGAGCAAGGCCCGCACCGAATACGAGAACATCCTGTATCTGGAGCGCCCGGGCTGCAACCTGTGCATGGGCAACCAGGAAAAGGCCGAAAAGGGCGACACGGTGCTGGCCACTTCGACCCGGCTGTTCCAGGGCCGCGTGGTCGAGGACACCGCCGAGAAGAAGGGCGAATCGCTGCTGGCCTCGACGCCGGTGGTGGTGCTGTCGGCGATCCTGGGCCGCACGCCGAGCGCCGAGGAATACAAGGCCGCGGTCGAAGGGATCGAGCTGACCCGCTTTGCCCCGCCGCTGGAAAACCCCGGCCTGGCGCGGTCGGTGCATTTCTGAACGGGATGGAAAAGGGAAGGGGCCGCGGCGACGCGGCCCTTTTCCTGTCCTGGGGCGGGGTTAAGGCGCGGTTTGCGGGACATGGCGGTTCTTCCGCCGCCACGGTTCATCTGCCGACTCTCGATACGGCGAAAGCAGCAGTTATCGAAGGCCGTTCGCGACGACGGCGCCGGCTGCTCCGGTATAAGCTTCGCATCCGTGCCTTTTGCGGTCCAGCCGCGCCGGGATTGGGAAACGGGCAAAGCCGTCCGCTTCGGATCAGGCCGCCTGGTCAGTCGCACCGCTGGGCCCGTCGCCGGGAACGAGAGCGGCGTGCTCTTTTTCGCATCGGACTGCCCGGCCCGGCCGGCACTTCAGGAGCGCCCTTGGCCCCCGCGGGACTGCCAGGAACATTGACGCCAGGCTCGCGAGATTCTCACGCCATCCCGCCCAAGCCCTTGCCGGGGCTATCGCAGAAAGCCATTCCATCCCATCGCCAAGCGCCGCACAGGTGGCCGCCGGTGGCGTTAATCCTTGGGTTTCACCCTGTTGGTTTTCCCCACATCCGTCGGAATGGTCGAAGGGGGCGCATCTGACGGCTTGGGCTTGGCGTGGCCCGGTCCATCAGGCTCCTTGCGCTCCTCTTCCATCTCTGCGGGATAGGTCGTCCGATCTGGGTCTTTGGTCATGTCCGCCTCCAGGATGATGGATCAACCGGCAGCACCGGGTGATGTTCCCGCCGCGGATCGCAGGAGCGGAAAATGGCCTTCTTCAGCCGGCGAACACATCGATGGCGGGCAGGTCGGTCAGGCTGACGCCCAGCAGTTGCAGGGCCGGCAGCGAGACCTGGCTGCCGCCGCCCGCCGCGCCGCCCAGCGGGATCAGCCGCACCTTGGCGGATTTTCCATTGGCCGGATTCACGATCCGGCCCTGGGTTTCCGACTGGACCAGCGGCGTCTTGACCCAGAAGCCCGGCTGCGACGGATCGCCCAGCGAGGCGATGGTCGTGCCCAGCCGGCGCTCGCCGCCCGCCGGAGCGGCGGCGGCCTGCCGGCGTTCGCTGCGGGTGGTGGTGTTCAGCGCCTCGGCCGCCTGCGCGGCCGGCTCGCCGATCGAGGAGATGCCGCTGGTCTTGCCCGGGGTGCGCGGCGCGGTTCCGGTCAGCACCGGGCCGCGGATCACCGGCTGGCCGGTCGCCGGATCGGTCATCGTGTCCAGCGGCGCGCCGGGCACCGCCCGGGCCTGCTGCGCGGTCTTGTCGGTCTGCGCGCAGGCGGCGAGCGCCAGAAGCAGCAGCACGCCCAGCATGCGGCGGAATGGATCGGTCATGAAACCCCCTCGTGCTTCGGAAATTCCTGGCAAGGCTAGACCCGGGGGTGCGGCCCTGTCCACCGCTACCCGCTTTCTTGGTTACGAGACCATCAACGGATCGGCCAGCTTGCGCCGATGCCGACGCGCGCCTATTTTGACGGCATGGACACGCGCGCGCCCCTTGTCGATCCCTTTGCCCGGCCGATCAGCTACCTGCGGGTCTCGGTGACGGATCGCTGCGATTTCCGCTGCACCTATTGCATGGCCGAGCACATGCAGTTCCTGCCCAAGAAGGATCTGCTGACGCTGGAAGAGCTGGACCGGCTCTGTTCCGCCTTCGTCGACCTGGGCGTGCGCAAGCTGCGCATCACCGGGGGCGAGCCGCTGGTGCGGCGCAATATCATGGAATTCTTCCGGGCCATGTCGCGGCATTTGGACGCAGGCCTGGACGAGCTGACCCTGACCACCAATGGCAGCCAGCTGGCCCGCTTTGCCGATGAACTGGCCGGTTGCGGGGTGCGGCGGGTCAATGTCTCGCTCGATACGCTGGACGCCGACCGTTTCGCGCGGATCACCCGCTGGGGCCGGCTGCCGCAGGTGCTGGACGGGATCGCGGCCGCGAAACGCGCCGGCATGCGGGTCAAGATCAACACCGTCGCCCTGAAGGGCTTCAATGAGGACGAGCTTTTCCCGCTGCTCGACTGGTGCGCGGGCGAAGGCCACGACCTGACCTTCATCGAGGTCATGCCCATGGGCGAAATGGGCGAGGAGCAGCGCCTGGACCAGTATTGGGCGCTGTCGGACCTGCGCCGGCGGCTGGAAAGCCGGCTGACCCTGACGCCCCTGGCCGAGCGCACCGGCGGGCCCGCCCGCTATGTCCGCATCGAGGAAACCGGGCAGAAGATCGGCTTCATCACGCCGCTGACGCATAATTTCTGCGAAAGCTGCAACCGCGTCCGCCTGACCTGCACGGGCGAGCTGTTCATGTGCCTGGGGCAGGAGGATCGCGCCGACCTGCGCGCGCCGCTGCGCGCCAGCGCCGAGGACGAGCCGGTGCGGCAGGCGATCCGCGAGGCGATCTCGCGCAAGCCCAAGGGGCATGATTTCGACTATTCCCGTCAGCATGTTGCGGGCCAGGTGACCCGCTTCATGAGCCACACCGGCGGCTAGAAGCTGGCGCCGTCCACCGCCTGGCTGGGCAGGGCGCGGGCATCGACGCCTTCCAGGCAATTGACGTTGACCGCGACCACCTCGGTGCCGTCCGGACTGGTGCCGCGGGCATAGGATTCGATGCCGCAGGTCGGGCAGAACAGGTGGTGGATCGCCTTGCGATTGAACAGGTATTCCGTCACCGGCCCTTCGGCGGTCAGCCCGAAGTCGGCGGCCGGCACGAAGGTCAGCACCGACCCCAGCCGCTTGCAGCGCGAGCAGTTGCAGGTCACGGTCTGGTCCAGATCGGCCTCGACCTCATAGGCGACGGCGCCGCATTGGCAGCTTCCCTTGTAATGGTGTCTCGCCATGCTTTCCTCCGGGTTTTCGGTCATGGTGGGGCAGGCCGGCCGCCAGCGCAAGCGGAAATGTTCGCTTGATGTTCCGTTAACGGTTGTCATTTCCGCGATCATGCCTATCTGATGCGCTTGGCGGAATCAGGACGGCACGATGGAACAGAAGTTCATCGAGGTTCGCGGCGCGCGCGAGCACAATCTGAAGAACGTGGATATGGATATTCCGCGCGACCAGCTGGTGGTGATCACCGGCCTGTCGGGCAGCGGCAAGTCCAGCCTTGCCTTCGACACCATCTATGCCGAGGGTCAGCGGCGCTATGTCGAAAGCCTGTCGGCCTATGCCCGGCAGTTCCTCGACATGATGGGTAAGCCGGACGTGGACCATATCACCGGCCTGTCGCCGGCGATTTCCATCGAGCAGAAGACGACCTCGAAGAACCCGCGCTCGACCGTCGGCACGGTGACCGAGATCTACGATTACCTGCGGCTGCTGTTCGCCCGCGCCGGCACGCCCTATTCGCCGGCGACCGGCCTGCCCATCGAGGCGCAGCAGGTCCAGGACATGGTCGACCGGGTGATGGAACTGCCCGAGGGCACCCGCGCCTATCTGCTGGCGCCCATCGTCCGCGACCGCAAGGGCGAGTACAAGAAGGAATTCCTCGAGCTGCGCAAGCAGGGCTTCCAGCGCGTCAAGGTGAACGGCGAATTCTACGAACTGGACGAGCCGCCCACGCTCGACAAGAAATTCCGCCACAATATCGACGTGGTGGTGGACCGCATCGTCGTGCGCGAGGGCATGGAGACGCGGCTGGCCGATAGCTTCCGCACCGCGCTGGACCTGGCCGACGGCATCGCGCTGCTGGAAACCGTCGGGGGTGAGGGTGATCCCGAGCGCATCACCTTCTCCGAGAATTTCGCCTGCCCGGTCAGCGGCTTCACCATCCCCGAGATCGAGCCGCGGCTGTTTTCCTTCAACGCGCCGTTCGGCGCCTGCCCGGAATGCGACGGGCTGGGGGTCGAGCTGTTCTTCGACGAACGGCTGATCGTGCCGGACCAGGCGCTGTCCATCGCGCAGGGCGCGCTGGCGCCCTGGGCCAAGTCGAAATCGGCCTATCTGACCCAGACCGTGAACGCGCTGGCCAAGCATTATGTCTTTGACAAGAAGACGCCCTGGAAGGATCTGCCCGAGGAAGTGCGGCAGATGTTCCTGCACGGCTCGGGGCGCGAGGAAATCCCCTTCCGCTTCGACGATGCCGGCCGGGTTTATGAGATTACCCGCAGCTTCGAGGGCATCATCCCGAACATGCAGCGCCGGCTGCGCGAAAGCGACAGCGCCTGGGTGCGCGAGGAGTTCGAGAAATACCAGAACAACCGCCCCTGCGGCGCCTGCCACGGTTATCGCCTGAAGCCCGAGGCGCTGGCGGTCAAGATCGCGGATAGCCATATCGGCCAGGTCACCGAGCTGTCGATCCGCGAGGCGCTGGCCTGGGTCGAGGCCGCGCCCGCCCATCTGACCAAGCAGAAGAACGAGATCGCGGCCGCGATCCTCAAGGAGATCCGCGAGCGGCTGGGCTTCCTGGTGAACGTGGGCCTTGATTACCTGACGCTGTCCCGCGCGGCGGGCACGCTCTCGGGCGGCGAAAGCCAGCGGATTCGCCTCGCCAGCCAGATCGGCTCGGGCCTGACCGGGGTGCTCTATGTGCTGGACGAGCCCTCGATCGGCCTGCACCAGCGCGACAACGACCGGCTGCTGGGCACGCTCAAGGGGCTGCGCGACCAGGGCAATTCGGTCATCGTGGTCGAGCATGACGAGGATGCGATCCGCCATGCCGATTACGTCTTCGACATGGGCCCGGGGGCGGGGGTGCATGGCGGCGCGGTCGTCGCCAAGGGCACCCCGGCCGAGATCGCCGCCAACCCCGACAGCCTGACCGGCCAGTATCTCTCGGGCCAGCGCGAGATCCACGTCCCGGACCAGCGCCGCAAGGGCAATGGCAAGGCGATCAAGGTGGTCGGCGCCACCGGCAACAATCTCAAGAACGTCACCGCCGAATTCCCGCTGGGCAAGTTTGTTTGCGTCACCGGCGTGTCGGGCGGCGGCAAGTCCACGCTGACCATCGAGACGCTGTTCAAGACCGCCAGCCTGCGGCTGAATGGCGCACGCCAGACCCCGGCGCCCTGCGAGACGATCAAGGGGCTGGAGCTGCTGGACAAGGTCATCGACATCGACCAGCGCCCCATCGGACGCACGCCGCGTTCCAACCCCGCGACCTATACCGGCGCCTATACCCATATCCGCGACTGGTATGCCGGCCTGCCCGAGTCGAAGGCGCGGGGCTACAAGCCCGGCCGCTTCAGCTTCAACGTCAAGGGCGGCCGCTGCGAGGCCTGCCAGGGCGACGGCGTCATCAAGATCGAGATGCATTTCCTGCCCGACGTCTATGTCACCTGCGAGACCTGCAAGGGCAAGCGCTACAACCGCGAGACGCTGGAGGTCACCTTCAAGGGCAAGTCCATCGCCGACGTGCTGGACATGACGGTCGAGGATGCGCAGGAATTCTTCAAGGCGGTGCCCTCGATCCGCGACAAGATGGATGCGCTGGTCGAGGTCGGGCTGGGCTATATCAAGGTCGGCCAGCAGGCCACGACGCTGTCGGGCGGCGAGGCGCAGCGGGTCAAGCTGTCCAAGGAACTCAGCCGCCGGGCGACCGGCAAGACGCTCTATATCCTGGACGAACCGACCACCGGCCTGCATTTCGAGGATGTGAGGAAGCTCCTGGAGGTGCTGCACTCGCTGGTCGACCAGGGCAATACGGTGGTGGTGATCGAGCATAACCTTGACGTCATCAAGACCGCCGACTGGATCATCGACATCGGCCCCGAGGGCGGCGACGGCGGCGGCCGCATCGTTGCCACCGGCACGCCGGAACAGGTGGCCGAAGTGCCGGAAAGCCATACCGGCCGCTATCTGGCGCCGATGCTCGAGGCGGCCGCCGCGCGGGCGGCGGAGTGACCTTGGCGCGCCGTGGCCGTTAAAAGATGAATCAGGCGAGCCTCTCGCCGGCGCGGCCATGACGGCTTCTTTGCTCCCCAAATACCCCGGCGGCAGACCCGCCGGCGCGTTCGGCCGAGTATTCCGGCAGAGGTCTCCATGCCCGGCTTCATGCCCGTGAAGATCGACGGCCTGGGGCTTCGCGCTGAAATCGGGTGCGAGGCCCGCCCCGGACCCTCCAGCTGCCTGCGGCAAAGCTGAGTAAAACACCATGAAAATGCGCCGCGAAAAACGGCGGTTTTCTTGCCCGCAAGCCGTCCGAAACCCCAAGTGACGCGGGGGCGGGCCGTTGACCCTGCCGGCGACCGGGGATAAACGGACGGAAGCCAAACCCATCGCGGGGCGCCAGTCGGGTTCCTGCGAGCGAAAGGGAGCCCAACCCAGTGGAATACCTGCTGCAAGAATACCTGCCCATCCTGGTCTTTCTGGGGATGGCCTCGGCTCTGGCCATCGTGCTGATTCTGGCCGCCGTGATCGTGGCCGTCCGCAACCCGGACCCGGAGAAGGTCAGCGCCTATGAATGCGGCTTCAACGCCTTCGACGACGCGCGGATGAAGTTCGACGTGCGTTTCTACCTGGTGTCGATCCTGTTCATCATCTTCGACCTGGAAGTGGCCTTCCTGTTTCCCTGGGCGGTCAGCTTCGCCGGGCTCACGGACGTGGCCTTCTGGGGCATGATCCTGTTTCTGGGCGTGCTGACGGTTGGCTTTGCCTATGAATGGAAGAAGGGGGCGCTGGAATGGGCGTGATGACCGGACTGAACACCGCCGGCCCCGACCGCGAATTCGCCACGGCCGAGCTGAACCGCGAGTTGCAGGACAAGGGTTTCCTGCTGACCACGACCGAGGACATCATCAACTGGGCCCGCAACGGCTCGCTGCACTGGATGACCTTCGGCCTGGCCTGCTGCGCGGTCGAGATGATGCAGACCTCGATGCCGCGCTATGACCTGGAGCGCTTCGGCACCGCGCCGCGCGCCTCGCCGCGGCAGTCGGACCTGATGATCGTCGCGGGCACGCTGACCAACAAGATGGCGCCGGCGCTGCGCAAGGTCTATGACCAGATGCCCGAGCCGCGTTATGTCATCTCGATGGGCAGCTGCGCCAATGGCGGCGGCTATTACCACTATTCCTATTCCGTGGTGCGCGGCTGCGACCGCATCGTGCCGGTGGACATCTATGTCCCGGGCTGCCCGCCCACGGCCGAGGCGCTGCTTTACGGCATCCTGCAACTTCAGCGCCGCATCCGGCGCACCGGCACGCTGGTGAGGTAAGGCCATGTCCGACGAATCCCTGCTGGAACTGGCCGAGCACATCACGCTGCGCCGCGAGGGCGACCTGGTGGCGACCGAGGTGGCCTTTGGCGAGCTGACGCTGACCGCGACGCTGACCGGCCTGACCGGGCTGATCGAATTCCTGCGCAGCGACGCAAATTGCCGCTTTGCCACGCTGATCGACATCACCGCCGTGGACCATCCGGCCCGCCCGGCGCGCTTCGACATGGTCTATCACCTGCTGTCGATGTATCGCAACCAGCGCATCCGGGTGAAGGTCCAGGTGCGCGAGGACGAGCTGGTGCCCAGCCTGATCGGCATCTTCCCCGGCGCCAACTGGTATGAGCGCGAGGTCTTCGATATGTTCGGGATCCTGTTCTCGGGCCACCCGGACCTGCGCCGCATCCTGACCGACTATGGCTTCCGCGGCCATCCGCTGCGCAAGGACTTCCCCACCACCGGCTATACCGAGGTGCGCTGGAACGACGTCGAGAAGCGCGTGGTCTACGAGCCGGTGGCGCTGGTTCAGGAATACCGGCAGTTCGACTTCCTCTCGCCGTGGGAGGGCGCGAAATACGTGCTGCCCGGCGACGAGAAGGCGCCGGAGGCCAAGAAGTGAAGCCCGGACTGAAACCCGGCGACCGCGCCCGTTTCAGCATGGCGGTGCAGGGGCAGGATACCGTGCGCGCGCTGTTCGCGGACCGCGGCGCCTTCCCCGAGATGCCGGCGGTCTTTGCCACCGCCAAGATGGTCGGGCTGATGGAATGGGCCTGCGTCGAGCAGCTGCGGCCGCATTACGAGCCGGGCGAGGATTCGCTGGGCGTGCATGTCGACGTGGACCATACCGCGCCGACGCTGCCCGGGCAGGTGGTGACGGTCGAGACCGAGATCGAAGAGATCGACGGCCGCTTCATCTGGTTCCGGGTCGAGGCGCATGACGGCATCGACCGGATCGGCGCAGGACGGCACCGCCGCGCGCTGATCCAGACCGCGAAATTCAACGACCGGCTGGCCGCCAAGCGCGCCACGGCCGGGCTGGAGGGATGACCATGGACGGCGACATCCGCAAGAACAGCTATGACGACGGCTCGGTCGACGCCCTGACCGGCGAGCAGAGCATCCGCAACTTCAACATCAACTTCGGCCCGCAGCACCCGGCCGCGCATGGCGTGCTGCGCATGGTGCTGGAGCTGGACGGCGAGATCGTCGAGCGCGCCGACCCGCATATCGGCCTGCTGCACCGCGGCACCGAGAAGCTGATGGAAAGCCGCACCTATCTGCAGAACCTGCCCTATCTCGACCGGCTGGATTACGTCGCGCCGATGAACCAGGAACATGCCTGGTGCCTGGCGATCGAGCGGCTGACCGGCACCACGATTCCGCGCCGGGCCAGCCTGATCCGCGTGCTCTATTCCGAGATCGGCCGCATCCTGAACCACCTGATGGGCCTGACCACCGGCGCCATGGACGTGGGCGCGCTGACCCCGCCGCTGTGGGGCTTCGAGGCGCGCGAAGAGCTGATGATCTTCTATGAACGCGCCTGCGGGGCGCGGCTGCACGCCGCCTATTTCCGCCCGGGCGGGGTGCACCAGGACCTGCCGCCCGACCTTCTGGACGACATCGAGGAATGGTGCGAACGTTTCCCGCGGCTGGTCGATGACCTCGACACGCTGCTGACCGAGAACCGCATCTTCAAGCAGCGTCTGGTCGGCATCGGCGTGGTGACCGAGGAAGACGCGCTGAACTGGGGCTATACCGGCGTCATGGTGCGCGGCTCGGGCCTGGCCTGGGACTTGCGCCGCGCGCAGCCCTATGAATGCTATAACGAATTCGACTTCCAGATTCCGGTCGGCACCAATGGCGACTGCTACGACCGCTATCTCTGCCGGATGCAGGAGATGCGCGAGTCGACCAGGATCATGAAGCAGGCGATCCAGAAGCTGCGCGCCGAACCCGCCGGCGACGTGCTGGCGCGCGGCAAGCTGACGCCGCCCAGGCGCGCCGACATGAAGCGCGACATGGAAAGCCTGATCCATCACTTCAAGCTCTATACCGAGGGTTTCCACGTCCCGGCCGGCGAGGTCTATGCCGCCGTCGAGGCGCCCAAGGGCGAATTCGGCGTCTACATGGTCGCGGACGGCACCAACAAGCCGTGGCGCGCCAAGCTGCGGGCGCCGGGCTTCACGCATCTGCAATCCATCGACTGGATGTCCAAGGGTCACATGCTGGCCGACGTTCCGGCCATCATCGCCACCCTTGATATCGTTTTCGGAGAGGTTGACCGCTGATGCTGCGCCGTCTGTCCCCCATCCAGCCGGACTCGTTCGAGTTCACGCCCGCCAACCTGGAATGGGCCCGCGCCCAGATGACCAAATACCCGGAAGGGCGCCAGCAATCGGCGGTGATCCCGATCCTGTGGCGGGCGCAGGAGCAGGAGGGCTGGCTGACCCGGCCGGCCATCGAATATGTCGGCAACCTGCTGGGCATGCCCTATATCCGCGTGCTCGAGGTCGCGACATTCTACTTCATGTTCCAGCTGCAACCCGTTGGCAGCGTGGCGCATATCCAGATCTGCGGCACCACGACCTGCATGATCTGCGGCGCCGAGGACCTGATCCGCGTCTGCAAGGAAAAGATCGCGCCGCATGCGCATGAGGTCTCGGCCGACGGCCGCTTCAGCTGGGAAGAGGTCGAATGCCTGGGCGCCTGCACCAATGCGCCCATGGCCCAGATCGGCAAGGATTTCTACGAGGATCTGACGGTCGAGAAGCTCTCGGCGCTGATCGACAGCTTCGCCGCCGGCGAGGTGCCGTTGCCCGGGCCGCAGAACGGCCGCTTCTCGGCCGAGGCGCTGGGGGGGCCGACCGCGCTGGCCGGGTTGAAGGGCGGCGAGCAGTATAATGGCAGCGTCGCGCGCGCGGTGCAGATCCGCGACACGATCAAGCGTATTGACGGGACCGAGGTTCCGATCACCACGCCTTGGCTTGCCGCGGAAAAGCAGGCTTAATCCCAGGGGTAAAGAGTTCGGATCGCCATGGAACGGGCAGAGTGCAACAGGAACTGCTGGATCTCGGCGGCCATCGCCGGGACCGTGGTCTTGCTGTTCGTCTCGGGTCTGGGCGAGCTGAACTGGCTGGGCGGGCTGTTCCTGGGCTTCGTGACCTTCATGCTGTTCGGGTCGCTGATGGTCTGGCTGGTCTGCCACGACATGCCGCTGCCAGTGCCGCCGCTGGAGGCCACGCCGCCCGAGGATTGGCGCCGGCGCCAGGCCGACAGCCAGCCCGAGGCGCTGCTGGTCTCGGCCAGCCTGCCCGAGACCCCGGCGCCGGTGCAGATGCCGCTGCGGGCCGGGGATGCCGTGGACGACCTGCGCCGGATCAAGGGCATCGGGCCCAAGATCTCGGACTGGCTGAACGCCAATGGCGTGACGCGCTATGACCAGATCGCCAGCTGGGATGCGGTGGCGGTCGCGGATTTCGTCCAGCGCATGGGGCGCATGGGCAGCCGGATCGAGGCCGACGACTGGGTCGGTCAGGCGAAGGTATTGGCGGCGGGCGGCGAGACCGAGCATTCCCGCCGCGTCGACAAGGGCGAGCCGGGCTGATGGCCCGCCCGGTGAAACAGGACCCGGCGCAGGCGGCGATGGCCGCGGCGGCGGACGCCCGGCAGATGCGCCTGGTCGCGGTGGTGATCGCCCTGACCATGGTGGCATGGCTCGGGCTGCAATGGCTGGGGGGCCAGCAGGGCTGGCCCGCGAAATACGCCTTTCTCGCCGATCTGATGGCGATTGGGGCCTTGATCTGGTCGCTGATGGTGACCTTTCGGATCTGGCGGCGGCGCAAGGCGCTGTCGCAGGGACAAGGATAAGACGATGCTGAACGATCAGGACCGGATCTTTACCAATATCTACGGCATGGGCGACCGCAGCCTGGCCGGCGCGAAGAAGCGCGGCTGCTGGGACGGCACCGCCGCAATCATCGCCAAGGGCCGCGACGGCATCGTGAACGAGATGAAGGCCTCGGGCCTGCGCGGGCGCGGCGGCGCCGGCTTCCCGACCGGGATGAAATGGTCCTTCATGCCCAAGGAATCCGATGGCCGCCCGTCCTATCTGGTCATCAACGCCGACGAATCCGAGCCCGCGACCTGCAAGGACCGCGAGATCATGCGCCACGATCCGCATACGCTGATCGAGGGCGCGCTGATCGCCAGCTTCGCCATGGGCGCCCATGCCGCCTATATCTACATCCGCGGCGAGTTCATCCGCGAGCGCGAGGCGCTGCAGGCCGCCATCGACGAATGCTATGACGCCGGGCTGCTGGGCCGCAACGCCGCCCAGTCGGGCTGGGACTTCGACCTTTACCTGCACCACGGTGCCGGCGCCTATATCTGCGGCGAGGAAACCGCGCTGCTGGAAAGCCTGGAGGGCAAGAAGGGCATGCCGCGCATGAAGCCGCCGTTCCCGGCCGGCGCGGGTCTTTATGGCTGCCCGACCACGGTGAACAACGTCGAGTCGATCGCCGTGGTGCCGACCATCCTGCGCCGCGGCGCCGAGTGGTTCGCCGGCTTCGGCCGGCCGAACAACGCAGGGGTGAAGCTTTTTGGCATGACCGGGCACATCAACACGCCCTGCGTGGTCGAGGAAGCCATGTCGATCCCGATGCGCGAGCTGATCGAGAAGCATGGCGGCGGCGTGCGCGGCGGCTGGAAGAACCTCAAGGCGGTGATCCCCGGCGGCGCCTCCTGCCCGGTGCTGACGGCAGAGCAATGCGAAAACGCCATCATGGACTATGACGGCATGCGCGAGCTGCGCTCGTCCTTCGGCACCGCCTGCATGATCGTCATGGATCAGTCCACCGACGTGGTGAAGGCGATCTGGCGGCTGTCGAAATTCTTCAAGCATGAAAGCTGCGGCCAATGCACGCCCTGCCGCGAAGGCACCGGCTGGATGATGCGGGTGATGGAGCGGCTGGTGCGCGGCGATGCCGAGGTCGAGGAGATCGACATGCTCTTCGACGTGACCAAGCAGGTCGAGGGCCACACCATCTGCGCCCTGGGCGATGCTGCCGCCTGGCCGATCCAGGGCCTGATCCGCAACTTCCGCGAGGAGATCGAGGATCGCATCAAGGCCAAGCGCACCGGGCGCATGGGCGCGATGGCGGCGGAGTAAGGCGCATGGTTTCGACCCGGCACAGCGCGGCAGGACGGACCCCCCGGGGGGATCGCGGCCGCATGTCCGGGCGGCGCTCAAGACAAGGTGTCGAACCCGCGGGGCGCGGCCGTGTTATGACCGGGTGTCATGACGGAAAGGCCAAAGCCATGAAACTTCTGCCGCTTGCCCTGATCGGGGCGCTGCTGGCGACGCCCGCCGCCGCGCTGGAGTCGCTCTCTAAGGAAAAATACATCAACGACCGGCTGATCGCGGCGCGCATCGCCGACCGGATCCGCCGCACCTGCCCGACCATCGACGGGCGCATCCTTTACGCCTATGGCGAGGCGCGCAAGCTCAAGACCTATGCCCGCAACAAGGGCTATTCCAACGCCCAGATCGACGCCTTCCTGGACAGCAAGGACGACAAGACGCGCATCTATGCCGTGGCCGAGGACTATCTGAAGCGCAAGGGCGCCAGGCCGGGCGATCCGCAAAGCTTCTGCGCCATCGGCCGGCAGGAGATCGCGAACAAGACCATCATCGGCAGCCTTCTGGTGGCGAAATGAGAAAGTGGTTGAACTGGATCGGCCTGGGACTGATGGCGGCGGCCGCCGGCTCGATGATCGCCGCCGATGTCATGGCCGGCGAGCCCTCGCAGGGCTGGGAGCCGACGGCGCAGAAGTTCTATCTGCAATTCTCGATCTTCGCGCCGGGCGATCTGACCTGCGACGCGACCGGGCCGGGCGTGCGCACCAAGGTCTCGCGCGGGATCACCGGGGCGCCGCTGCTACGCATCACCGGCAATGCCGACCAGGCGCGGATCCTGTGTTCGCGCCCGGACGGCAGCCGCTACACCACCGACCTGAACCGGACGCTGCCCTATAATACCGCCGGCGCGATCCGGGCGACGGTGACCTTTCAGCCCGGCCAGGATACCGGCAGCATCCTGGTCCGGCGCGACGGCGAAAGCGACAGATTGGTGCCGACCGTCTATCCCCGCGCCTTCGTGAGGGTGCAGGAATGACGGCGCACGAAACCGGGCCAGCCTTGGGCCAGCATTTGAAACCCGCATCGGCCGCCGGCCGCCGCGGGGCATGAGGGAAGACGAAAGATGGCAGATCTTCGCAAGATCAAGATCGACGATGTAATTGTCGAGGTCGATCCGAACCTGACCCTGATCCAGGCCTGCGAACAGGCCGGGATCGAGGTGCCGCGCTTCTGCTATCACGAGCGGCTGTCCATCGCCGGCAACTGCCGCATGTGCCTGGTCGAGGTCGTGGGCGGCCCGCCCAAGCCCGCCGCATCCTGCGCCATGCAGGTCAAGGACCTGCGCCCCGGCCCGGACGGCGCGCCGAGCGAGATCAAGACCAACAGCCCCATGGTCAAGAAGGCCCGCGAGGGGGTGATGGAGTTCCTGCTCATCAACCACCCGCTCGACTGCCCGATCTGCGACCAGGGCGGCGAATGCGACCTGCAGGACCAGGCCGTGGCCTATGGCGTCGATTTCAGCCGCTACCGCGAGCCGAAGCGCGCCTCCGAGGACCTGAACCTGGGCCCGCTGGTCGAGACGCATATGACGCGCTGCATCTCCTGCACCCGCTGCGTGCGCTTCACCACCGAGGTCGCCGGCATCACCCAGATGGGCCAGACCGGCCGCGGCGAGGATAGCGAGATCACCAGCTACCTGAACGAGACGCTGGCCTCGAACCTGCAGGGCAATATCATCGACCTGTGCCCGGTCGGCGCGCTGGTGTCGAAACCCTATGCCTTCACCGCCCGGCCCTGGGAGCTGACCAAGACCGAATCCATCGACGTGATGGACGCGCTCGGCTCGAACATCCGCGTCGATACCAAGGGCCGCGAGGTCATGCGCATCCTGCCGCGCAACCATGACGGCGTGAACGAGGAATGGATCAGCGACAAGACCCGCTTCGTCTGGGACGGGCTGCGCCGCCAGCGCCTCGACCGCCCCTATATCCGCGAGAACGGCAAGCTGCGCCCGGCCTCCTGGCCCGAGGCGCTGGAGGCCGCGGCGCGTGCCATGCAGGGCAAGAAGGTGGCCGGGCTGATCGGCGATCTGGTGCCGGTCGAGGCGGCCTTCAGCCTCAAGCAGCTGGTCGAGGGTCTGGGCGGCACGGTGGAATGCCGCACCGACGGCGCCCGGCTGCCGGCCGGCAACCGCTCGGCCTATGTCGGCACGGCGCGGATCGAGGACATCGACCATGCCAAGCGCATCCTGCTGATCGGCACCAACCCGCGCGACGAGGCGCCGGTGCTGAACGCCCGCATCCGCAAGGCCTGGGCGCATGGCGCGCAGGTCGCGCTGGTCGGCGATGCGATGGACCTGACCTATGACTACCACCATTTCGGCAATGACCGCGCCGCGCTGGCCAAGCTGCTGGACGAGGATCTGGCGAACAAGGACGGCACGCCCGGCATCGTCATCGTCGGCCAGGGCGCGCTGCGCGAGGCCGATGGCGAGGCGGTTCTGGCCAATGCCATGCGCATCTGCGAGCTGGGCGATTGCAGGCTTCTGGTGCTGCACACCGCCGCCAGCCGCGTCGGTGCCCTGGACGTGGGCGCGGTGACCGAGGGCGGCCTGCTTGCCGCCATCGACGGCGCGGAGGTGGTCTATAACCTCGGCGCCGACGAGGTCGACATCGCCGCCGGCCCGGTGGTGATCTATCAGGGCAGCCATGGCGACCGCGGTGCGCATCGCGCCGACATCATCCTGCCCGGCGCCTGCTACACCGAGGAAAACGGTCTGTTCGTCAACACCGAGGGCCGGCCGCAACTGGCCATGCGCGCCAATTTCGCGCCGGGCGAGGGGAAAGAGAACTGGGCGATCCTGCGCGCGCTTTCCGCCGAACTGGGCAAGACCCAGCCTTGGGACAGCCTGGCCGGTCTGCGCCGCAAGCTGGTCGAGGCGGTGCCGCATCTGGCGCTGATCGACCAGGTGCCGGAAAACGAATGGCAGCCGCTCCAGCGGCTCGACATGGGTCAAGCCAGCTTCCGCCCGGCAATCCGCGACTTCTACCTGACCAACCCCATCGCGCGCTCTTCGCCGCTGATGGGCGAGCTTTCGGCGATGGCGGCGGCGCGCAAGGCGCCGGCCCTGGCAGCGGAGTGAACAGCATGCGGCCTCGTCTTGCCCTTCTGATCGGACTGGGAGCCTCGGCCCTGCTCGCCGGCTGCGGCGACGAGCCCGCGCGCGATTCGCGGCCGCAGCCGAAGCCCGCCGAGCTGGCGGTCAGCGTGCTGCAAAGCGATGCCGGCGCGCCCGACAAGAAGGTGCTGTCGCGCGGCCGCATCTCGACCAAATCCGGCGACATCCTGATTCTGGAGCCCGACGGCTCGGTCAGCGAGATGCAGCTGGACAGCGCCGAGGGCCGCGACGCCTTCGCCGTGACCGAGGCAGACCTGCTGGCGCTGAACGCCAACCTGGACCTCGACCTGTCGGGCATGCCGAATCTGGGTCCGGTCAAGAAGCGCGCGCCGACGGCGCAGGAAAAGGCGCTGGCGGATTTCGCGGCCCGCACCCAGCCGATGCGGCTGAACCTGCCGAAAAGCTTCGAAGCCGAGCCCAAGGACTTCCTGGGCGCGCGCATCACCGGCCTCGCGAATTCGCGCAAGGGCGCCGACAGCCTGGTCGAAGTCAGCGCGAACCTGCGGGGTGGGGTGGACGCCGATACCGCCTTCGCCTATGCCACATGCGCGCTGGCCAGTTGGGCGGAATCGAAAGGGACACCCTATGCCCGCCACATCCGCACGCTCAGCGACAAGCGTGATGGCAAGATGATCGTCGGCTCGGTCTTTACCTTGTCCGAGAAGAAACCGATGGGCCTGACGGTGATGACAACGAAAGAGACCTTGCAGGAATGCAAGGCGCGCGGCATTCCCGCGGCGTGAGAGAAGGGACGAAAGATCATGGCTGAATTCTGGGCCTCGCCCTATGGTTTCGCGCTCAGCCTGCTCTTGCAGGGTCTGGCGGTCATCGCCTTTGTCATGGGCTCGCTGATCTTCATGGTCTATGGCGACCGCAAGATCTGGGCGGCGGTGCAGATGCGGCGCGGTCCGAACGTGGTCGGTCCCTGGGGCCTGCTGCAGACCTTCGCCGATGCGCTGAAATACATCGTCAAGGAAATCGTCATCCCGGCCGGCGCCGACAAGTTCATCTTCTTCCTGGCGCCCTTCCTGTCGATGATGCTGGCGCTGTTCGCCTTTGTCGTGATCCCCTTCGACGAGGGCTGGGTCATGGCGAACATCAACGTCGGCATCCTCTTCGTCTTTGCGGCGTCCTCGCTCGAGGTCTATGGCTCGATCATGGGCGGCTGGGCCTCGAACTCGAAATACCCGTTCCTGGCCTCGCTGCGTTCGGCCTCGCAGATGATCTCCTATGAGGTCTCGATGGGGCTGATCGTCATCGGCATCATCATCTCGTCCGGCTCGATGAACCTGACCGAGATCGTGCTGGCGCAGAAGGGCAGCTATGGCCTGCTGAACTGGTACTGGCTGCCGCACCTGCCGATGGTGGTGCTGTTCTTCGTCTCGGCCCTGGCGGAAACCAACCGGCCGCCCTTCGACCTGGCCGAGGCGGAATCGGAACTGGTCGCCGGCCACATGGTCGAATATTCGTCCACGCCTTACCTTTTGTTCATGGCCGGCGAATATATCGCCATCTATCTGATGTGCGCGCTGCTGTCGCTCTTGTTCTTCGGCGGCTGGCTGTCGCCGGTGCCGTTCATCGCCGACGGCTGGTGGTGGATGGTCATCAAGATGTGGTTCTGGTTCTATATGTTCGCCATGGTCAAGGCGATCGTGCCCCGCTATCGCTACGACCAGCTCATGCGGATCGGCTGGAAGGTGTTCCTGCCCCTGTCGCTGGGCTGGGTCGTCCTGGTCGCCATCCTTGCCCGCTACGAAGTGCTGGGCGGTTTCTGGGCCCGTTTCGCGGTCGGAGGATAAGCCATGTATTCCAACAAGCTAGCCGAGGCTCTTGCGGCAGCCAGTGAGACCGACAAGGTGGAATTGGCGCATTTCCTCGCCAACAATCTCGACAGCGTGGAACATGCGCATGACAGCGCCCGGGTGCGGGAATATGTCGCCGCGTTCGACCGTTTCGCGGCGCCGCGGGAAGGGGAGCGTTTCTGATGGCCTTCGATTTCGCGCGGGCGACCAAGTATTTTTTGATGTGGGACTTCATCAAGGGCTTCGGCCTGGGCATGCGCTATTTCGTTTCGCCCAAGCCGACGCTGAACTATCCGCATGAGAAGGGCCCGCTGTCGCCGCGCTTTCGCGGCGAACACGCGCTACGCCGCTATCCGAACGGCGAGGAACGCTGCATCGCCTGCAAATTGTGCGAGGCGATCTGCCCGGCCCAGGCCATCACCATCGACGCCGAACCGCGCGAGGACGGCAGCCGCCGCACCACGCGCTACGACATCGACATGACCAAGTGCATCTATTGCGGCTTCTGCCAGGAAGCCTGCCCGGTCGATGCCATCGTCGAGGGGCCGAATTTCGAATACGCCACCGAGACCCGCGAGGAACTGTTCTACGACAAGCAGAAGCTGCTTGCGAACGGCGAACGCTGGGAGGCCGAGATCGCCCGCAACCTTCAGATGGATGCGCCCTACCGATGACCGATGCGTTCACCAAGCTTTTCGCGCAGATGATGGCTTCCGGCCAGGAAATGGCCCGCGCCTTCAACCCGGCGCTGGAACATTTCGACATGCGCGCCATGGAAAAGCTGGTGCCGACCATGCCGTCGGACATGCTGGAAATGTGGTTCGGCAAGACCTTCAACCGCGAGGGGCTGGACGCCAAGACGCGCCTGCTGCTGACCATCGGCGCGATCACCGTCCAGGGTGCGCTGGCCGAGCCGCAGCTGCGCATGACCATCCGCCAGGCGCTGGCGGCCGGCGCCACGAAACGCGAGATCGCCGAGACGATCTTTCAGATGAGCATGTTCGGCGGGCTGCCTGCGATGCAGAAGGCGCTCGAGATCGCCCAGAGCGTCTATGCCGAGGAGGACGAGGAATGATGACCTTCGCTTTCTACCTGTTCGCGATCTGCGCCTGCGTCGCGGGCTTCATGGTCGTGATGAGCCGCAACCCGGTGCATTCGGTGCTGTGGCTGATCCTTGCCTTCTTCTCGGCCGCCGGGCTCTTCGTGCTGCAGGGCGCGGAATTCGTCGCCATGCTGCTGGTCGTGGTCTATGTCGGCGCCGTGGCGGTGCTGTTCCTGTTCGTGGTGATGATGCTCGACGTGGATTTCGCCGAGCTCAAGGGCGAGCTGGCGCGCTACCTGCCGCTGGCGCTGCTGATCGGGCTGGTGCTTCTGGCGCAGCTGGGCATCGCCTTTTCGGGCTGGACGCCGTCCGAACATGCGCAGACGCTGCGCGCCGCGCCGATCGTCGAGGGCGTGCAGAACACGCGGGGCCTGGGCATGGTGCTTTATGACCGCTATGCGCTGATGTTCCAGCTGGCCGGCCTGATCCTGCTGGTCGCGATGATCGGCGCCATCGTGCTGACCATGCGCCACCGCCGCGACATCAAGCGCCAGAACGTGCTGGAGCAGATGTGGCGCGACCCGGCCAAGGCGATGGAGCTGAAGGACGTGAAGCCGGGGCAGGGGCTTTAAGCCCCGCCACAGCCAATGCGGGCCGCTGCCTGTGCGGTCCATAAGTAGCGAACGGATATTCAACGGGTGAACGACCCGGAGGGACCAGGACGATGATCGGATTGACACATTACCTTGTCGTGGGGGCGATACTGTTCGTCACCGGCATTTTCGGCATCTTCGTGAACCGAAAGAACGTCATCGTCATCCTGATGTCGATCGAGCTGATCCTGCTTTCGGTCAACATCAACTTCGTCGCCTTCTCGACCCATCTGGGCGACCTGGCGGGGCAGGTCTTCACCATGTTCGTGCTGACCGTGGCCGCGGCCGAGGCCGCCATCGGCTTGGCGATCCTGGTGGTCTTCTTCCGCAACCGCGGCACCATCGCGGTGGAAGACGTGAACGTGATGAAGGGTTAAGGCGGCATGGAAAAGATCGTCCTCTTTGCGCCCCTGCTGGGGTCGCTGATCGCCGGTTTCGGCTGGCGCCTGATCGGCGAGAAAGCCGCGCAATACCTGACCACCGGCATCCTGTTCCTGTGCTGCCTGCTCAGCTGGTACCTGTTCCTGGGCTTCGACGGCACGCCACGGCACATCCCGGTGCTGGACTGGGTCGTCGCCGGCGACTTCCACGCCGAATGGGGCATCCGGCTGGACCGGCTGACCGCGATCATGCTGATCGTGGTGAACACGGTCTCGGCCTTGGTGCACCTGTATTCGATGGGCTACATGGCCCATGACGACAACTGGACGCATGACGAGCATTACAAGGCGCGCTTCTTCGCCTATCTGTCCTTCTTCACCTTCGCCATGCTGATGCTGGTGACCGCCGACAACCTGCTGCAGATGTTCTTCGGCTGGGAGGGCGTGGGCGTCGCCTCCTATCTGCTGATCGGTTTCTACTACAAGAAGGCCAGCGCGAACGCGGCCGCGATGAAGGCCTTCATCGTCAACCGCGTCGGCGACTTCGGCTTCCTGCTGGGCATCTTCGGGCTTTACTGGCTGACCGGCACGGTCCAGTTCGACGAGATCTTCCGCCAAGTGCCCGAGATCGCGCAGACCAACCTGCATTTCCTGTGGCGCGACTGGAATGCCGCGAACCTGCTGGCCTTCCTGCTGTTCGTCGGCGCCATGGGCAAATCGGCGCAGCTGTTCCTGCACACCTGGCTGCCCGACGCGATGGAGGGCCCGACCCCGGTCTCGGCCCTGATCCACGCCGCGACCATGGTGACCGCCGGGGTGTTCCTGGTCTGCCGCATGTCGCCGCTTTACGAATTCGCGCCGGACACCAAGAACTTCATCGTCATCATCGGCGCCACGACGGCCTTCTTCGCCGCGACCGTGGGCCTGGTGCAGAACGACATCAAGCGGGTGATCGCCTATTCGACCTGCTCGCAGCTGGGCTATATGTTCGTGGCCGCGGGCGTCGGCGTCTATTCGGTCGCCATGTTCCACCTGCTGACCCACGCCTTCTTCAAGGCCATGCTGTTCCTGGGCGCCGGCTCGGTCATCCATGCCATGCATCACGAGCAGGACATGCGGAACTATGGCGGGCTGCGCAAGAAGATCCCGCTGACCTTCTGGGCGATGATGATCGGCACCTTCGCCATCACCGGCGTCGGCATCCCGCTGACCCATATCGGCTTTGCCGGCTACCTGTCCAAGGACGCGGTGATCGAGAGCGCCTGGGCCGGCAGCAGCTATGCCTTCGCCATGCTGGTCATCGCCGCCTGCTTCACCAGCTTCTATTCCTGGCGGCTGATCTTCCTGACCTTCTATGGCAAGCCGCGCGGCGACCATCATGCCCATGACCACGCGCATGAAAGCCCGCCGGTGATGACCATCCCGCTGGGCGTGCTGGCCATCGGCGCGATCTTTGCCGGCATGGTCTGGTATGCGCCCTTCTTCGGCGACCACCACAAGGTCACGGAATTCTTCCACATCGCCGGCGCGCATGAAGCCGAGGGCGAAGCCGCCGAGGGCCATGCCACGGCCGAGGCCCCGGTCGAGCATGTCGCCGCCACCGCGCCGGCCGCCGAGGGCGAACCTGCCCCCGAAGCCGAGGCGCATGCCGCGGTCGCCGCGCCGGTCGGCGGTGCGATCTACATGCATCCCGACAACCACGTCATGGACGAGGCGCACCACGCCCCGGTCTGGGTCAAGGTCTCGCCCTTCATCGCCATGGTTCTGGGCCTGATCACCGCCTGGCTGTTTTATATCGTCAACCCGACGCTGCCCAAGCGCCTGGCGGCGCAGCAGCCGGCGCTGTATCGGTTCCTGCTCAACAAGTGGTATTTCGACGAGATCTATAACTTCATCTTCGTGCGTCCCGCGCTGTGGATCGGCCGCTTCCTGTGGAAGAAGGGCGATGGCGATGTGATCGACGGCACGATCAACGGGGTCGCCATGGGGCTGATCCCCAGGCTGACGCGCGCGGCGGTCCGCGTGCAGTCGGGCTATCTGTTCCACTACGCCTTCGCGATGGTGCTCGGCATCGTGGGCTTGCTGATCTGGGTGATGATGCGGGGCGCGCACTGACATGACGAACCTTCTTTCCATCATCACCTTCCTGCCGATCGTCGCCGCGATCATCATGGCGCTGTTCCTGCGCGGCCAGGATTCGGCCGCGGCGCGCAACGCCAAATGGCTGGCGCTGCTGACCACGACGGCGACCTTCGTGATCTCGCTCTTCGTGCTGTTCCGCTTCGACCCGGCGAACACGGGCTTCCAGTTCGTCGAGGATCACGCCTGGATCATGGGCCTGCGCTACAAGATGGGCGTGGACGGGATCTCGGTGCTGTTCGTGCTGCTGACCACCTTCATGATGCCGCTGACCATCCTCTCGACCTGGGATGTCGAGGTGAAGGTCAAGGAATACATGATCGCCTTCCTGGTGCTGGAAGGGCTGATGATCGGCGTCTTCACCGCGCTGGACCTGGTGCTGTTCTACCTGTTCTTCGAGGCCGGGCTGATCCCGATGTTCCTGATCATCGGCATCTGGGGCGGCAAGGACCGCATCTATGCCTCCTTCAAGTTCTTCCTCTACACCTTCCTCGGCTCGGTGTTGATGCTGGTCGCGATGATCGCCATGTATCGCATGGCGGGCACCACCGACATCCCGACGCTGCTGAGCTTCGACTTCCCGTCCGAGACCTATCGCCTGCTGGGCGTGACGGTGGTCGGCGGCACGCAGATGCTGCTGTTCCTGGCCTTCTTCGCCAGCTTCGCGGTCAAGATGCCGATGTGGCCGGTGCATACCTGGCTGCCCGACGCGCACGTCCAGGCGCCGACCGCCGGCTCGGTCCTGCTGGCGGCGGTTCTGCTGAAGATGGGCGGCTACGGCTTCCTGCGCTTCAGCCTGCCGATGTTCCCGGTCGCCAGCGGCGTGGCCCAGCCCTATGTCTTCTGGCTCTCGGCCATCGCCATCGTCTATACCTCGCTGGTGGCGCTGGCGCAGTCGGACATGAAGAAGGTCATCGCCTATTCGTCCGTGGCGCACATGGGCTATGTCACCATGGGCATCTTCGCGGCGAACCAGATCGGCGTCGACGGCGCCATCTTCCAGATGCTGTCGCACGGCTTCATCTCGGGCGCGCTGTTCCTTTGCGTCGGCGTGATCTACGACCGCATGCACACGCGCGAGATCGACGCCTATGGCGGCCTGGTGAACCGGATGCCGAAATACGCCATGGTGTTCATGTTCTTCACCATGGCCAACGTCGGCCTGCCCGGCACCTCGGGCTTCGTGGGCGAGTTCCTGACGCTGATCGGCGTGTTCCGCGAGAACACCTGGGTGGCGCTGGTCGCGACCTCGGGCGTGATCCTGTCGGCGGCCTATGCGCTGTGGCTCTATCGCCGCGTCACGCTGGGCCAGCTGATCAAGGAAAGCCTCAAGTCGATCGCCGACATGACCCCGCGCGAGCGCTGGATCTTCGTGCCGCTGATCGCCATGACGCTGATCCTGGGCGTCTATCCGCGGCTGGTCACCGATATGACCGGGCCGGCGGTGGAAGGCCTGCTTACCCATTATCACCAAAGCCAGCCGGTGGTCGAAACCGCCGCGGCGACGACCAGCCACTAGGGGACAGACATGACCTCGCTCGATTTCTCGACCATTCTGCCCGAGGTGGTGCTGGCCGCTTACGCCCTTGCCGCGCTGATGGCCGGCGCCTATCTCGGCAAGGACGGGCTGGCCCGGACGCTGCTCTGGGCCACGGTCGCGGCCTTCCTGGTCGTAGCCGCCATGGTGGGCCTGGGCAACCGGGCCGACCAGACCGCCTTCTACGGCATGTTCATCGACGACGGCTTCTCGCGCTTTGCCAAGGTGGTGATGCTGGTCGCCGCCGCCGCCGTGCTGGCGATGAGCGCCGACTACATGGCGCAGCGCAACATGCTGCGCTTCGAATTCCCGATCATTGTCGCGCTGGCGGTCATCGGCATGATGTTCATGGTCTCGGCCGGCGACCTCTTGACGCTCTACATGGGACTCGAGCTGCAATCGCTGGCGCTTTACGTCGTCGCGGCCATGCGGCGCGGCTCGGTGCGCTCGTCCGAGGCGGGGCTGAAGTATTTTGTGCTGGGCTCGCTTTCTTCGGGGCTGCTGCTTTATGGCGCCTCGCTGGTCTACGGCTTTGCCGGCACCACCAGCTTCTCGGGCATCGTCACCGTGATCGAGGGCGGACACCTGTCGCTGGGCGTGCTTTTCGGCCTAGTGTTCATGCTGGTCGGCCTGTCCTTCAAGGTCTCAGCCGTGCCCTTCCATATGTGGACGCCCGACGTCTATGAGGGCGCGCCGACGCCGGTGACGGCCTTCTTCGCCACCGCGCCCAAGGTCGCGGCCATGGCGCTGATCGCGCGGCTGGTCTTCGACGCCTTCGGCCATGTCATCGGCGACTGGAGCCAGATCGTCGCGGCGCTGGCGGTCATGTCGATGTTCCTGGGTTCGGTCGCCGGCATCGGCCAGACCGACATCAAGCGCCTGATGGCCTATTCCTCGATCGCGCATATGGGCTTCGCGCTGGTCGGCCTGGCCGCCGGCACCAGCCTGGGCGTGCAGGCGATGCTGATCTACATGACCATCTATGCGGTGATGAACGTCGGCACCTTCGCCTTCATCCTGTCGCTCGAGCGTGACGGCGTGCCGGTCACCGACCTTGCCTCGCTGAACCGGCTGGCCTGGAGCGAGCCGGTCAAGGCGCTGGCCATGCTGGTGCTGCTGTTCAGCCTTGCCGGCGTGCCGCCGACGCTGGGCTTCTTCGCCAAGTTCGGCGTGCTGACCGCCGCGGTCGATGCCGGGCTGGGCTGGCTGGCGGTGGCGGGCGTGATCGCCTCGGTCATCGGCGCCTTCTACTACCTGCGCATCGTCTACTATATGTATTTCGGTGCCGAGGGGCAGGGCGTGACCTCGCGCATGGCGCCGGCGCAATACCTGAGCCTGATGCTGCCGGCGCTGGCCATGCTGCTGGGCGCGATCAACATGATGGGCGTCGATGCCGCTGCCGGTCGCGCGGCCGAGACGCTGGTCGCGCCAGCCGTGACCGAGGTGACGATCATTACCGAGCCGGCACCCGGCGCGGTGGCAGAGCCCGAACCCGTTGAGTGAGGCCTGGCCCGAGGGCGTGGGCCGGCATGTGCTGGCCCGCACCGACAGCACCAATGCCGAGGCGCTGAGGCTGGCGCCCAGCCTGTCCGGCCCGGCCTGGATCATGACGCGCGAGCAATTCGCCGGACGCGGCCGCCGCGGCCGGGACTGGGCGATGCCGGCGGGGAACTTCGCCGGCACGCTGGTCCTGCGCAGCCCGGGCGGCGTCGCGGCGGCGCAGCTGTCCTTTGTCGCGGCGCTGGCGCTTTACGACGCGCTGGCCGATGCCTGCGGCCCCGCCGCGCGGCTGGCGATCAAATGGCCGAACGACGTGCTGCTGAACGGCGGCAAGGTCGCCGGCATCCTGCTGGAAAGCGCCGGCCCGGGCCAGGGCCAAGGACGGGGCATGGGCGCCGTCGCGGTGGGCATCGGCGTGAACCTGGCGGCCGCACCCGGCAGCGGCCAGGTCGAGCCCGGCGCCGTCACCCCCGTTTCGGTCCTGGCCGAGACCGGCCATGCCGTCGCACCCGAGGATTTTCTGGACCTGCTGGCGCCGGCCTTCGCGCGCTGGCTGGCCCAGATGCAGACCTATGGCTTCGCGCCGATCCGCCATGCCTGGTTGGCCCGCGCCGCCCGGCTGGGCGAGCCGATCCTGGCCCGCACCGGCGCGACCGAGCGTCGCGGCGTCTTCGAGGGCATCGACGACAGCGGCGCGCTGATCCTGCGCACGCCCGCCGGCCCGCAGGTGATCCCCGCTGCCGACGTGTTCTTCGGAGGCTGACGACCATGCTGCTTTGCATCGACACCGGCAACACCAACACTGTCTTCTCGGTCTGGGACGGTGAGAGATTCGCCGGCATGTGGCGGATTTCGACCGACCATCGCCGCACGGCGGATGAATATTTCGTCTGGCTCTCGACGCTGATCCAGCTGCAGAAGCTGGACCTGAACATCACCGATTGCATCATCAGTTCGACCGCGCCGCGCGTGGTCTTCAACCTGCGCGTGCTCTGCAACCGCTATTTCGACACCCGCCCGCTGGTGGTGGGCAAGCCCGACTGCCTGCTGCCGGTGGCGCCGCGCGTCGATTTCGGCACCGTGGTCGGCCCCGACCGGCTGGTGAACACCGTCGGCGCCTTCGACCGGCACGGGCCGGACCTGATCGTGGTCGATTTCGGCACCGCCACCACCTTCGACGTGGTCGACACCGACGGCGCCTATGTCGGCGGCGTCATCGCGCCCGGCGTGAACCTGTCGCTCGAGGCGCTGCACATGGGTGCGGCCAGCCTGCCGCATGTCGATGTGACCATGCCGGCCAGGGTGATCGGCACCAATACCGTGGCCTGCATCCAGTCGGGCATCTTCTGGGGCTATATCGGCCTCGTCCAGGGCATCGTCGAGAAGATCCGCGAGGAACGCGGCCGGCCGATGCAGGTAATAGCTACCGGCGGGCTTGCGCCGCTGTTCGATCAGGGCTTTGATCTGTTCGACGCGATCGAGGACGATCTGACCATGCATGGTCTGCGTCTGATCCATGATTACAACAAGGAGATGGGCAATGGCTGAGCGCCTGATCTATCTGCCGCTGGGCGGCGCGGGCGAAATCGGCATGAACGCCTATGTCTACGGCTATGGCCAGCCGGGCCGCGAGCGGCTGATCGTGGTCGACCTGGGCGTGACCTTCGGCGACATGGACACGGCGCCGGGCATCGACCTGATCATGGCCGATGTCGGCTGGCTGGAAGCCAACCGCGACCGCATCGAGGCGATCTTCATCACCCATGGGCACGAAGATCACGTCGGCGCGCTTGGCCTGCTCTGGGGCCGCATCCAGAAGCCGGTGCATTGCCGCCGCTTCACCGGCGCCCTAGCCCGGCTGAAGCTGGAGGAGGCCGGCCAGCCGGTCGATCAGCTGCATATCCATGCGCCGCGCCCCGAAGTGGTGACGGCCGGCCCGTTCCAGGTGCAATTCGTCCCGGTCAGCCATTCGATCCCGGAAAGCTCGGCGCTGATCATCGACACGCCGGCCGGCCGCATCGTGCATACCGGCGACTTCAAGCTGGACGGCACCCCGGTGGTGGGCGAGGCCTTCGACCCGATCCTGTGGCACGAGATCGCGGGTGAAGGCAACGGCGTCAAGGCGCTGGCCTGCGATTCGACGAATATCTTCGTGCCCCATCCCGGCCGGTCCGAGGCGATCCTGGCCAATCCGCTGCTGGATTTCGTGACCTCGCAAAAGCAGATGGTGGTGGCGACGACCTTCGCCAGCAACATCGCCCGGCTCAAGACCCTGGCCGAGGCCGGCACCGCCTCGGGCCGCAAGATCTGCCTGCTGGGCCGGGCCATGCGCCGCATGGTCACCGTCGGCATCGAGACCGGCGTGCTGACCAGTTTCCCGGCGACCATCAGCCCCGAGGACGCCTCGGAAATGCCGCGCGACAAGGTGATGCTGATCGTCACCGGCAGCCAGGGGGAACGCCGCGCCGCCAGTGCCCAGCTGTCGCGCGGGCGCTACCTGGGCCTGCAATTGAAGGATGGCGACAGCTTCCTGTTCAGTTCGCGCACCATCCCTGGCAACGAGCGCGGGGTGATCCGGATCCAGAACCAGCTGTCCGAGATGGGCGTCGACCTGTTCGATGCCGACGACGGGGTCTATCACGTCTCGGGCCATGCCAACCGGCCGGATATCGAGGCGGTGCATGAACTCCTGAAGCCGCAGATGGTGATCCCGATGCATGGCGAGCACATGCACCTGCGCGAGCATGTGAAGCTGGCGCAGGCCCGCGGCATCCCGGCGGCCATTGCCACCAACGGCACCATGCTGGACCTGACCGGCGACGCGCCGCGGGTCGTGGACCAGATCGACACCGGACGGGTCTACCTGGACGGCACCAGGCTGATCGGCGCCATGGACGGCGTGGTGCGCGACCGCATCCGCATGGCGCTGAACGGTCATGCCATGGTCTCGATCATCATCGACGAGGACGACAGCCCGCTGCCCGACGCCTGGGTCGAGCTTTCGGGCCTGCCCGAGACCGGCCGCGCCGGCGTGCCGCTGGCCCGCAACATCGAATCGGAACTCGCAGCCTTCCTGGAGCGCGCCGACGACCGCACGGTGATGGACGACGACCGCCTGGAGGAGGGGGTTCGCAGGATCACCCGCCAGGTCTCGATGGAGGAGATCGGCAAGAAGCCCGAGGTGACGGTGGTGATCTCGCGCCTGGCGGCGGAATGATCGGGGAATGACTTGACCTTGCGCCGCGCCCGGGGCATGGGCGCGGGCATGACTGAATTCGACCCGAACCCTCCGCGCCGCAATTTCTATGGCCGTCGCCACGGCAAGACCCTGCGCCAGTCGCAGAAGGGCTATCTTTCCGAAGATCTGGGCGAGCTGCGCCCGCGCGGCATTACCCATGCCGAGAACCCCGAGCGCAAGCCGGTGGCGCCGGCCACGATCTTCGGCGACGACCGCCCGGTCTGGCTGGAGGTCGGCTTCGGCGGCGGCGAGCACATGGTCCACATGGCCGCGCGTTACCCCGAGATCGGCATCATCGGCTGCGAGCCCTTCATCAACGGCGTCGCCATGCTCTTGGGCAAGATCCGCCATGCCGGGGTGACGAATGTCAGTGTGCATCCCGGCGATGCCCGCGACCTGATGGACGTGCTGCCCGATGCCTCGATCAGCAAGGCTTTCCTGAACTATCCCGACCCCTGGCCCAAGGCGCGCCATCACCGCCGCCGCTTCGTGACGCCCGAGCACCTGATCCCGCTGGCCCGCGTCATGCGGCCGGGCGCCGAATTCCGCGTCGCGACCGACATTCCCGACTACGTGCGCCAGACGCTGGAGGAAGTGCCCGGCGCCGGCTTCGACCTGGTGCAAGAGGGGCCGGAGCCCTGGGACGACTGGCTCTCGACCCGCTACGAGCAGAAGGCGCTGCGCGAGGGGCGTGTGCCGCATTACGTGACCTTCCGCCGGCGGGGATGAATTTCGGGCGGGCTGATTGCACCGGGCGTCCGTGACCGCTATCACCTTGCGCGACAAGCACCAGGGGGCCCCGATGTCACATTCCGCCGAACCGCTTCCGATGACCGCGCGCCGCTCGGGCCCCCTGACCGGCGAGGCTAGGGTGCCCGGCGACAAGTCGATCAGCCACCGCGCGCTGATCCTGGGCGCGCTGTCGGTGGGCGAGACGCATATCACCGGTCTGCTGGAGGGCCAGGACGTGCTCGATACCGCCAAGGCGATGCAGGCCTTCGGCGCCCAGGTCGAGCGGCTGGGGACCGGCGAATGGAAGGTCAACGGCGTCGGCGTCGGCGGCTTTGCCGAGCCCGAGGGCGTGATCGATTGCGGCAACTCGGGCACCGGCGTGCGGCTGATCATGGGCGCCATGGCCACGACGCCGATCACCGCCACCTTCACCGGCGATGCCAGCCTGTCGCGCCGCCCGATGGGTCGTGTCACCGACCCGCTGGAACTGTTCGGCTGTGAGGTCACCGCGCGCGAGGGCAAGCGCCTGCCGGTGACCATCAAGGGCGCGGCCGATCCGGTGCCGGTGCGCTACCGGACCCCGGTCGCCTCGGCGCAGATCAAGTCGGCGGTGCTGCTGGCGGGGCTGAATGCGCCGGGCGAGACGGTGGTGATCGAATCCGAACCGACCCGCGACCATACCGAGCGCATGCTGGCCGGCTTCGGCGCCAGCATCCGCACCGAAACCACCGGCGAGGGCCATGTCATCACCCTGCAGGGCCGGCCGGAGCTGAAGCCGCAGCCGGTGGCGGTGCCGCGCGATCCGTCCAGCGCCGCCTTCCCGGTGGCGGCGGCGCTGATCGTGCCGGGCTCGGAGATCCGCGTGCCGGGCGTCAGCCGCAACCCGACCCGCGACGGGCTCTATGTCACGTTGCTGGAAATGGGCGCCGACATCACCTTCGAAAACCCGCGCGAGGAGGGCGGCGAGCCGGTGGCCGACCTGCTGGTGCGTCATTCCGCGCTGAAGGGCGTGACCGTGCCGCCCGAGCGCGCCGCCAGCATGATCGACGAATTCCCGATCCTGTCGGTCGTGGCCTGCTTTGCCGAGGGCGCGACGGTGATGCGGGGCGTGCACGAGCTGCGCGTCAAGGAAAGCGACCGCATCGCGGCGATGGAGGCCGGGCTGATCGCCAATGGCGCCCGCGTGACATCGACCGAGGACAGCATGACGGTCGAAGGCAGCGGCGGGCTTGCGGGCGGCGGCGCCAGCGTGGTGACGCATCTCGACCACCGCATCGCCATGTCCTTCCTGGTGGCGGGGCTCGCCTCGGACCAGCCGATCAGCGTCGATGACGGCGGCCCGATCGCCACCTCCTTCCCGGATTTCCTGCCGCTGATGCAGAGGCTCGGCGCCGCGATCGAATGAGGTCAGCGCCGGGGGCTGTCTGCCCCCGGGCCCCCGAGGATATTTCCACAAGAGAGAAGCAAGGACGCGGCGCCAGGGATGAGCCCGCGCCGCGTTTTTTCCGTTTCAGATACCCCAGCTGCGGCGGCGGCTCAGCCGGCTTTCGCGGCTTCGGGATAGCCCAGGCCCGCGAGCGCTTCGCGGATCTCGTCCAGGATCGCCGGATCGTCGATGGTGGCCGGGGCCTTGAAGGGCTGGCCGTCGGCGATCTTGGCCATGGTGGCGCGCAGGATCTTGCCCGAGCGGGTCTTGGGCAGCCGTTCGACCACGCAGGCCGATTTGAAGGCCGCGACCGGGCCGATGCGGTCGCGCACCAGCTTGACCACTTCCTTGACCACCTGCGCATGCGGCGTGCTGACCCCCGCCTTCAGGCACAGGAAGCCGACCGGGGATTGGCCCTTGAGGCTGTCGGCCACGCCGATCACCGCACATTCGGCGACATCGGGGTGGCTGGCCAGCACCTCTTCCATGGCGCCGGTGGACAGGCGATGGCCGGCGACGTTGATGACGTCGTCGGTGCGGGCCATGATGTAGAGATAGCCGTCCTCGTCGATATAGCCGGCGTCGCCGGTCTCGTAATAGCCCGGGAAATGCTCGAGATAGCTCTTGCGGAAGCGGCCTTCCGCGTTCCACAGCCCCGGCAGCGTGCCGGGCGGCAAGGGCAGCTTGATCGCGATGGCACCGAGCGTGCCGGCCGGGACCGGATTGCCGCCCTCGTCCAGCACCTGCACGTCATAGCCCGGCATCGGCACCGAGGGGCTGCCGGGCTTGGTGGGCAGGGTCTCGATGCCGATGGGATTGGCGGCGATGGCCCAGCCGGTCTCGGTCTGCCACCAGTGATCGACCACCGGCACGCCGAGGTGCTCTTGCGCCCATTTCACCGTGTCGGGGTCGGCGCGCTCGCCGGCCAGGAACAGGGCCTGCAGGTCGTGCAGCTTGTAGCGCCGGATCCATTCGCCGTTCGGATCCTCGCGCCGGATGGCGCGCAGGGCGGTGGGGGCGGTGAAGAAGCTCTTGATGCGATGGTTCTGGATGATGCGCCAGAAGACGCCCGGATGCGGGGTGCCGACCGGCTTGCCCTCGAAGACCACGGTGGTCGCACCGGCGATCAGCGGGCCGTAGCAGATATAGGAATGCCCGACGACCCAGCCCACGTCCGAGGCGGCCCAGAAGCGGTCGCCGGGGCCGATGTTGTAGATATTGGTCATCGACCATTGCAGCGCCACCAGGTGGCCGGCGGTATGGCGCACCACGCCCTTGGGCTGGCCGGTGGTGCCGGAGGTGTAGAGGATATAGGCCGGGTGGTTGCCTTCGACCGGGACGCAATCGGCGGGTTTCACGCCATATTGGAAGCCGTGCCAGCTGAAGTCGCGGCCCTCGACCAGCTTGGCGACCTCTTGCTCGCGCTGGAAGATGACGCAGAACTCGGGCTTGTGCTCGGCCATGTCGATGGCGGCGTCGAGCAACGGCTTGTAATGCACCACCCGGTTCGGTTCCAGCCCGCAGGAGGCGGCGATGATCGCCTTGGGCTGGCAATCGTCGATGCGCACCGCCAATTCGTTCGCGGCGAAGCCGCCGAAGACGACCGAATGGATGGCGCCGAGCCGGGCGCAGGCCAGCATCGCCTCCAGCGCCTCGGGGATCATCGGCATGTAGATGATGACGCGGTCGCCCTTTTCCACGCCGCGCATCCGCAGCGCCCCGGCCAGCGAGGCGACGCGGTCCTGCAACTGCTTGTAGGTGATGCCCTTGGTGGAATGGGTGATCGGGCTTTCATGCATGATGGCGATCTGGTCGCCGCGCCCGGCCAGCACATGGCGGTCGACGGCGTTCCAGCAGGTGTTGATCATGCCATCCGAGAACCATTCGTAGATCGGCGCCTTGTGGTCATCGAGCGCCTTCGAGGGCTTCTGCTGCCAGTCGATCGCCTCGGCGGCCTGCATCCAGAACCCTTCGGGATCGGCCTGCCACGCGGCATAGATCTCGCGATACCCCATCACTCTTCCTCCTCACAGACAGCCGAGATCTAGGCGCGGGCGGGGCGGGGCGGCAAGGCTGTTAACGGCCAAACTCGGCCGCGGGGATGCAGAATTTTGCAGATACTGTCTCAGTTCCGGACAGAAGTTTGCAAACGCAGGTGGGCTTTGCTTGGGATGGAAAACCGCGCGGCGTTTTGCAAAATCGCCGCGCGGCGGGTCGGGTCAGGCCCGAATCAGCGGTAATGGCCGACCGGGGTGCCGGCGATGGCGCTCATGTTCAACAGGCCCCGCGTGGTGATCGAAGGCGTCACGATATGGGCGCGGTTGCCCATGCCCATCAGGATCGGCCCGACCTCGAGCCCATTCGCCTTCATCTTCAGCGCGTTGCGCACGCCCGAGGCCGAGTCGGTGCTGGAAAAGACCAGCACGTTCGCGGCGCCGTCGATGCGCGAATGCGGCAGCAGCCTTTCGCGGATCGCCGGGTCCAGTGCCGAATCGACCTGCATCTCGCCGTCGAAGACGAAGTCGACCGCGCGCGATTCCAGGATCTGCATCGCGTCGCGCATCTTTTGCCCCGAGGCGGAGTTCAGGTTGCCGAATTGCGACTGGCTGCACAGGGCGACCTTGGGCGTCACGCCGAAGCGGCGGACGTGGCGGGCGGCGCCGATCACGGTCTCGGCCACCTGCTCGGGGGTCGGGCTCTGGTGGACCTGGGTGTCGGCGATGAACAGCGGCCCATCCTCGAGGATCATCAGCGACAGCGCGCCATGCGGGCGCAGCCCGTCGCGGGCCAGGATCTGGGTGATGTAGTTCAGATGCCAGCTATACTGGCCGAAGGTGCCGCAGATCAGGCTGTCGGCCTCGTCCCGGTGCACCATGACCGCGCCGATGGCGGTGGTATTGGTGCGCATGATCGCCCGGGCGATGTCGGGAGTGACACCCTGGCGCGCCATCAGCTCGTGATAGGTGCCCCAATAGTCGCGATAGCGCGGGTCGTTTTCCGGGTTCACGATCTCGAAGTCGCGGCCGGGGCGGATCGGCAGGCCGGCACGTTCGGCGCGCATCTCGATCACCTCGGGGCGGCCGATCAGGATCGGCGCGTCGGTGGTTTCCTCGAGCATGGCGTTGGCGGCGCGCAGCACGCGCTCATCCTCGCCCTCGGCGAAGACGATGCGGCGGTTGGCGGTGGCGGCGGCCTCGAAGACCGGGCGCATGATCATGGCCGAGCGGAAGACCGAGCCGTCCAGCTTGCGCTTGTAGGCGGCGATGTCCTCGAGCGGCCGGGTGGCGACGCCGGTTTCCATCGCGGCCTTGGCAACGGCGGTCGAGACGACGCCGATCAGCCGCGGGTCGAAGGGCTTCGGGATCAGGTATTCGGCGCCGAAGGTCAGCGTCTCGCCGCGATAGGCCATGGCGGCCTCGGCCGAGGTGGTGGCGCGGGCCAGCGCGGCGATGCCCTCGATGCAGGCCAGCTGCATGGCGTCGTTGATCGTGGTCGCACCCACGTCCAGCGCGCCGCGGAAGATGAAGGGGAAACACAGCACGTTGTTGACCTGGTTCGGATAGTCCGAACGGCCGGTGGCGATGATCGCATCCGGGGCCACGGCGCGCACCGCCTCGGGCAGGATCTCGGGCGTCGGGTTGGCCAGGGCGAAGACGATGGGGCGCGGCGCCATCTTCGACACCATCTCGGGCGTCAGCACCCCGGGGCCCGACAGGCCCAGGAACAGGTCGGCGCCGCCGATGACCTCGTCCAGCGTGCGCAGGTCCGAGACCTGGGCGTAATCGGCCTTTTGCGGCGTCATCTGTTCGGTCCGGCCTTCGTAGACCAGGCCGGCGATGTCGCAGAGCCAGACGTTTTCCCGCTTCACGCCCAGTTTCAGCAGCATGTTCAGGCAGGCGATGCCGGCCGCGCCGCCGCCGGTCGAGACCACCTTGATGTCCTGGAACCGCTTGCCGGCGATGTGCAGCGCGTTGGTGGCGGCGGCGCCGACCACGATGGCGGTGCCGTGCTGGTCGTCGTGGAAGACCGGGATGTTCATCCGCTCGCGGCAGATCTTCTCGACGATGAAGCAGTCGGGGGCCTTGATGTCCTCGAGGTTGATGGCGCCGAAGCTCGGCTCCATGGCGCAGACGATCTCGGCCAGCTTTTCCGGGTCGGGCTGGTCCAGCTCGATGTCGAAACAATCGATATTGGCGAATTTCTTGAACAGGACCGCCTTGCCCTCCATCACCGGCTTCGAGGCCAGCGCGCCGATATTCCCAAGCCCCAGCACGGCCGTGCCGTTCGAGACCACGGCGACGAGATTGCCGCGCGCGGTATAGCGGGCGGCGGTGGCGGGATCGGCCTTGATCTCCAGGCAGGCCTCGGCCACGCCGGGGGAATAGGCGCGGCTCAGGTCGCGGCCGTTGGCCAGCGGCTTGGTCGCCCGCACCTCCAGCTTACCCGGACGCGGAAATTCGTGATAATCCAGTGCCGCCTGTCTGGCGTTGTCCTGCCGGCGTTCTTCCATGGCCAGACCCTCCTCTCAAGATGGTTCAGCGTTAAACTATTTTTTCGGCCGCGAACAGGGGGTCCGTGTTTCGCGGCGGACTTGCATCGTGCCGGGGGCGGGCGCAATGTGTCGGCAGGCAAGGACGACAGGGCGAAAGGCGCAGGGGATGACGCTTCTGGATGCGGCGCGGGCGGTGCGGGAACGGGCCTATGCGCCCTATTCGCATTTCAAGGTGGGCGCGGCGGTGCGGGGCGCCTCGGGCACGGTCTATCATGGCTGCAACGTGGAAAACGTCGCCTATCCCGAGGGCACCTGCGCCGAGGCCGGCGCCATCGCGCTGATGGTCGCCAGCGGCGAGACCGAACTGGTCGAGGTCGCGGTCATCGCCGACAGTCCCAGCCCGGTGCCGCCCTGCGGCGGCTGTCGGCAGAAACTGGCCGAGTTCGGCCGCGCCGACACGCCGGTGCTGCTGGCGACCACCGCGGGCCGGACGCTGGCCACCACCATCGGCGAATTGCTGCCCGGCCGTTTCGACATTTCGCATATGTCGGGCAACGAATGACGCCAGCCGATCCGCGTCCGGTGATTGCCCGGGTCCGCGATGGACAGGGGCTGGACCAGGCCGGGGCGGAGCTGATGGCGCGCGGCTTGGCCGACGGCGGGGTCAGCGATGCCCAAGCAGCAGCCTTCGCCATGGCGGTGCTGCTGCGCGGGCTCGACGGTGCGGGCCGGGTGGCGCTGACCCGCGCCATGCGCGATTCCGGCCACGTCCTGCGCTGGGATCTGCCGGGGCCGGTGCTGGACAAGCATTCGACCGGCGGCATCGGCGACACGGTCAGCCTGGTGCTGGCGCCGCTGGTCGCGGCCTGTGGCGGCTATGTGCCGATGATCTCGGGGCGGGGCCTGGGCCATACCGGCGGGACGCTGGACAAGCTGGAGGCGATCCCCGGCTTCCGCTGCGCCTTGGACGAGGCCGATTTCCGCGCCGTGGTCGGGCAGGTGGGCTGCGCCATCGTCGCGGCAGGGCCCGGCCTCGCGCCGGCCGACGCGCGGCTCTACGCGATCCGCGACGAAAGCGCGACGGTGGGTTCGGTCGATCTGATCGTGGCCTCGATCCTGTCCAAGAAGCTGGCGGCGGGGCTCGACGGGCTGGTGCTGGATGTCAAGCAGGGCTCGGGCGCCTTCCTGCACAGCCCCGAGGCGGCGATGACGCTGGCGCGCGCGCTGGTCGAGGTGGCGCGCGGCGCGGGCTGCGCGGTCCGGGCCTATGTCACCGACATGGACCAGCCGCTGGCCCCTGCCGCCGGCAATGCGCTGGAGCTGCGCGAAGCTATCGCCGTGCTGAAGGGCGCCCCGGGCCCCTTGCGCGATCTGTCGCTGGCGCTTTCCGAGGCATGCCTGGGCCTGGCGGGCCGCGCGGGTGCCACGGCGGCGCTGGACAGCGGCGCGGCGGCCGAGCGTTTCGCCCGCATGGTCGTGGCGCAAGGCGGGCCGGCGGATCTGCTGGAAGCCCCCGACCGCCACCTGCCGCCGGCCCCGATCATCCGCCCGGTGCCCGGCCGTGGCCGCGTTGCCGCCATCGACGCCGAGGCGCTGGGTCATGTCGTCGTGGCCCTGGGCGGCGGCCGGCTGCATGCGCGGGATCGCATCGACCCGCGCGTGGGCCTTGCGCAGCTGTTGCAGATCGGGCAGGAGGCCGGTCCCGACCGCCCGCTGGCGATGGTGCATGCCGCGACCGAGGCCGCTGCCGAGGCCGCCATCGCCACGGTGCAATCGGCCTATCTGCTGGGCGACGGACCCGACCCCGGCCCCCTGATCCGATGCGAGGTCACATGAGCCGGCAAGACCAGCGGCGCGCCTTTCTGATCGTGATGGATTCCGCCGGCATCGGCGGCGCCCCCGATGCCGCGCAGTATTTCAACGACAGGCTGCCCGATACAGGCGCCAATACCATCGGCCATATCGCCCAGGCCCGGGGCCTTGCCATGCCGCATCTGGATGCGCTGGGGCTGGGCGCGGCGATCCGGCTGGCCTCGGGACTGGCGGCGCCGGGGCTCGGGGCCCAGCCGCGGGGGCTCTGGGGAGCTGCGACCGAGGTGTCGCGCGGCAAGGACACGCCTTCGGGCCATTGGGAAATCGCCGGGGTTCCGGTGCCCTGGGACTGGCATTATTTCCCCGACACCCGCCCGGCCTTTCCGCCCGATCTTGCCGCCCGCATCGCCCGGGCTGCGGGCACCGAGGGTATCCTTGGCGACGAACATGCCTCGGGAACCGAGATCATCGCCCGGCTCGGGGCCGAGCATCTGCGCACCGGCTGGCCGATCTGCTATACCTCGGTCGACAGCGTGATCCAGATCGCCGCGCATGAGCAGGCCTTCGGGCTCGAGCGGCTGCTGCGGCTCTGCCAGGATGTGGCCGGGATGGTGCATCCGATGCGCGTCGGTCGGGTCATCGCCCGGCCTTTCCTGGGCGCCGAGGGCAGTTTTGCCCGCACCCCGAACCGCCGCGATTTCGCCATCGCGCCCCCCGGCCGGACCATCCTGGACGCCGCGCATGAGGCGGGCCGCATCACCCATGCCGTGGGCAAGATCGGCGACATCTTCTCGCATCGGGGCATCGCGCAGCTGCACAAGGGCAAGTCCGATGCCCACCTGGCCGGCCAGCTCTTGCGCCTGGGCGACGAGGCCGAGCCGGGCAGCCTGACCTTTGCCAATTTCGTCGAATTCGACACGCTTTACGGCCATCGCCGCGATGTCGAGGGCTATGCCCGGGCGCTGGAATGGTTCGACGGCGTGGCCGGCGCGCTGATCGCGCGGCTGCGGCCGGGGGATCTGGCGATCTTCACCGCCGACCACGGCAACGACCCGACCTGGCGCGGCACCGACCACACGCGCGAACGTGTGCCGGTGCTGGGTTGGGGCTGCGGCCCGCGCGCCGTGGGGCAGGTGGGTTTCGCCGACATCGGCGCCTCGGTCGCCGCGCATCTGGGCCTGGGGCCGGTCGGGCCAGGGAGGTCGTTCCTGTGAGGTCGCTGAAGAAGATCGAGCTGCACCTGCACCTGGAGGGCGCCGCGCCGCCGGCCTTCATCCGCGCGCTGGCCGCGGAAAAGCATCAGGACATCGGCGGCATCTTCGACGAGCGCGGCGCCTATGCCTATCGCGATTTCAAGGAGTTCCTGCGGGTCTATGAGGCCGCCACCTCGGTCCTGACCAGCCCGCGCGACTATGCCCGCCTGCTTGCCGAGGTGCTGGCGGAATGCGCCGAGCAAGGCGCGATCCATGCCGAGCTTTTCGTCTCGCCTGCGTTCTGCGGCGGCGCCGATCTTTCGGCCTGGCGCGACTATCTGGCGGCGATGCAGGAGGTTGCCGAACGCGCCGAACAGGGCGGCATCTCCAGCCGCGCCATTCTGACCGCGATCCGGCATTTCGGTCCCGAGCGCGCGCGCAAGACCGCGATCTGCGCGGCCGAGACTTCGGGCGGTTGGGTCACCGGCTTCGGCATCGGCGGAGCCGAGGATGCGGGCGAACTGCCGGATTTCGCCTGGTCCTTCGACTGCGCGCGCGAGGCCGGGCTGGGCCTGACCGCGCATGCCGGCGAATGGCGCGGCCCGCAGTCGGTGCGCGACGCGCTGAGCCTGGGCGTCAGCCGCATCGGCCATGGCATCCGCGCCGTCGAGGACGCGGCTCTGGTCCGCGACCTGGCCGAGCGCGGCGTGACGCTGGAGCTCTGTCCGGGCTCGAACGTCGCGCTTGGCCTGGTGCCGTCCTGGACCGCGCATCCCATCGCCCGGCTGGCCGATGCGGGCGTGCGGGTCACCGTCTCGACCGATGATCCGCCCTTCTTCCACACCACATTGTCCCATGAATACCAGCGGCTTGCCGATGCTTTCGGCTGGGCCGAGGCCGAATTCCGCCAGATGAACCTCTGGGCCGTCGACGCGGCCTTCTGTGACGAGACCACCAAGACACGCCTGCGAAAGGAACTGACATGAGCCAGCATCTGACCATCGTGGATCACCCCCTGGTCCAGCACAAGCTGACCATCATGCGCCAGAAGGACGTCTCGACCGCCGGCTTCCGTCGCCTGCTGCGCGAGATCAGCCTGCTGCTGGCCTATGAGGTCACGCGCGAGCTGGAACTGACCGAGATCACCATCGAGACGCCGCTCTGCGAGATGCGGGCGCCCACGCTCGAGGGCAAGAAGCTGGCGCTGATCTCGATCCTGCGGGCCGGGAACGGGCTGCTGGACGGCATCCTCGAACTGATCCCGGGCGCCCGCGTCGGCTTCGTCGGCCTCTACCGCGACCCCGAGACGCTGCGCCCGGTCGAATATTACTGCAAGGTTCCGAAGGAGCTGGACGCGCGCATGACCATCGTCGTCGACCCGATGCTGGCCACCGGCAACAGCTCGGTCGCGGCCATCGACATGCTCAAGGAGCGCGGGGCGAAAAACCTGCGATTCCTGTGCCTTCTGGCCGCGCCCGAGGGGGTGGAGCGGATGCGCGGGGCCCATCCCGACGTGCCGATCTTTACCGCCGCGCTGGACGAGCGGCTGGACGATCACGGCTATATCGTGCCCGGCCTGGGCGACGCCGGCGACCGCATGTTCGGCACGAAATAGGCCTGCGTTAACCGGCTGTTCAGGGCTTTCGTCCTATCACCGTCCCAAAGGGCCGATTCGGGGATGGGACGATGCTGTGGATGCTGCGGGTGATGCTGGTCTTGGCTCCGGGACTGGCCTTGGCGCAGGACCTGCGCCCGGCCGAGACGCCTCCGGCCGATTTCTTTGCCCGGCAATATATCGACAGCAAGGGCTGCGTCTTCCTGCGGGGCGACGATGGCGGCTGGCAGGCGCGCGTCTCGCGCGATGGCACGCCGATCTGCGGCTATCCGCCGACGCTGTCCGCGCGGGGGCTGGACGGCAAGCCCCGGCTGCGGGCGCTGGACCCCGATGCCGGGCGCAGCCGGGCCGAGCTGCTGTCCGAGGCGCTGTCGCAAACCGTGCTGACCAATCTGCGCCCCGGCGAGCTTGCGGGTGATCCGCAGCCGATGGAAAAACTGCCCGACCTGGGGCCCGAGCCCTCGCCTTCCGGCCCGGCCGATGCGTTGCAGGCCGTGGTCGCGGCCGCACCGGCGCTGCGCCAGGAAATGGGCGGCGGGCTGAAGCCGAACCTGCGGCTCTGCCAATTGCTGGGCTATGACGGCCAGCCCGGCGCGGCGGGACTGGGCAGCGATCCGTCGCAAGGCTATTGCGGCTCGTTGCCGCCGGCGGATCTGTCGCGGCTGAGCTTTGCGCGCCCGATCGGCAGCAGTGCCGGCGACACGCCCGCCGCGGAGGACAAGACCGCGGATGCGAAGCCCGCTGCCCCGGGCGCAAAGCCGGCGGCCGAGAAAGCCGCGGCGGCGGAAAGGATCGCTACCGTCCCATCGAACCCGAGGACGCCGCGCGCGGCAAAACCCGCCGCCGGACCTGTTGCCGTGGCCGGCAAGCGGGCGGCGGCCAACCCCCAGGGGCCGGCCGCGAAACCCGGCAAAGCCGCTGCGCCCGTGGTCGGCACGATCCCGGCCGGCGCCCGCTATGTGCAGCTTGGCACCTTCGCCGATCCCGGCAATGCGGATCGGGCGGTGCAGCGCGTGGCGGGCCTGGGCTATCCGGTCCTGCGCGGCAAGGACCGCGTGAACGGGCGCGAGGTGCAATTCATCATGGCCGGCCCCTTCGACGACCGCGAGGGCATCGTGCGCGCGCTGAACGCCATCCGCCGCGCCGGCTATCGCGATGCCTTCCCGCGCTGAGCCGTCATTGGTCGCAGATCTCTTGCAGGGCGATCCATTCGCGGTCGCTCAGCACCGGCTTCGGGATCGCGGTGCGGAACGGATCGGCCTCGATCAGCCCCAGCACCGCCTCGCCGGTCGGGTCCAGCGACCGGGCATAGGGCTCGCTGGAAATGCCGGCGCGGGTGAAATAGGCCAGCAATTGCTCGTCGTCGGGACGCGGCACGGCATCGGCCAGCAGCTTCTCGCCATAGCCCGACAGCGCCTTGCCCGGCAGCGTGCCGGCGGTCAGCAGGTGGAAGGTGGCGCGCGGCCCGGCATAGCGCAGCGCCGCCAGCATCGGATCGTCGGACACCGCCGCCGCCTGGGCGGCGAGGATATGGCCGGCGGCGACCTCGGGCGACAGCTGGCCCTCGATCAGGTCTTCGCCGATCACCGTGATCGGTCCGGGCAGGCGCAGGGCGCCGCGCAGCGTGGCAGGGACCACGGCGATCTCGGCCTCCGGGCCGATCAGCCGCGTCGCCAGCTTCTGGCGCACCATGTCCCCGGCCGGGCGCGAGCAGGGGCTGCCGGTGGTCTTGGCGATCTCGGCCAGGATCAGCCTCCCGATCTCGGCGCGCTGCGCCGGGGGCGCGATGTCGGCGGCGTGGCGCACCAGCGCCGGTGGCACCCAGAACAGGGCCAGGACCGCCATCACCGCCGCCGCGCCCAGCATCAGCCCGCCGCGCAAGCGGCCGGGATGCGGCTTGCTGGCCTCGATGGCGCGATGCACCTTCGAGATGGCCGAGATCATCAGCTCGTCCTCGATCTCCAGCTCCTCGCCGGCCTCGGGCCCGCCGGGCGCATAACGCGCCGGCATCTTACCGGGGTTCAGCCGGGTCACCGCCGGCAGCGACCAATGCGTCAGCGGCACCTCGGACCGCGGATCGGTCAGCACCAGCGTCGCGTCGCCGAACGAGACGATGACATCGCGCAATTGCGCCTTGGGCGTCTCGCGCCAGATGCCGGCGGCCTCGAGCCGTTGATATTGGTTCAGCGCTGTCATTCCTGCGCCATCGGCCTCCGCTGCCCTGTCCCGACCATAAGCCAAGCCCGGCGCCGGTCAACGGCCCCGCTTTTCAAGGAAATTCCCGCCCGGCGCCAGAGGGGGAAATGCGCGGAAGGGCCGAAGCCGGCTTGCGACGGAAACCACCCCGCCTTTCCCCGCCTGGCAAGGCTGGCCTGGCGGTCCGCGCCGGGGCGCGGCGCAGCCCCGAGCTCCGCGTCAGAGCGCGGAAGGCACCGCCATGCCCCGCTCGCGCGCCAGTTCGCGGATGCGATTTTGCAGCTTTTCGAAAGCCCGCACCTCGATCTGGCGGATCCGCTCGCGCGAGACGTCGTAGCGCGTCGACAGATCCTCGAGCGTCATCGGGTCGTCGCGCAGGCGCCGCTCCATCAGGATGTCCTTCTCGCGGTCGTTCAGCACGTCCATGGCGGCGATCAGCATCTCGCGCCGCGCCGACATCTCGTCGGCCTCGGCAAAGGCCTCGGCCTGGTTGGCGCTGTCATCCTCGAGCCAGTCCTGCCATTGCGCCGTCGATTCGCCATCGCCCGAACCCACCGTCGCGTTCAGCGAGGCGTCGCCCCCCGACAGCCGGCGGTTCATGTCGATGACTTCCTGTTCCGACACGTTCAGGTCATGCGCGATCTGGGCGACGTTTTCCGGCCGCAGGTCGCCCTCTTCCAGCGCGCCCAGCTTGGACTTGGCCTTGCGCAGGTTGAAGAACAGCTTCTTCTGCGCGCTCGTCGTGCCCATCTTTACCAGCGACCAGGACCGCAAGATATATTCCTGGATCGAGGCACGGATCCACCACATCGCGTAAGTGGCCAGCCGGAAACCCTTTTCCGGGTCGAAGCGCTTGACCGCCTGCATCAGGCCGACATTCGCCTCGGAGATCACCTCGGCCTGGGGCAGGCCATAGCCGCGGTAGCCCATGGCGATCTTGGCGGCCAGCCGCAGGTGCGAGGTGACCAGCTTCTGCGCCGCCTCGGGATCCTCGTGATCCGTCCAGCGCTTGGCCAGCATGTATTCCTCCTCCGGCTCCAGCAGGGGAAACTTCCGGATCTCCTGCAGGTAGCGGTTCAGGCCCTGTTCGGGGCTGGGTGCCGGAAGTTGGGTATAGTTCGCCATCTGAAATTCCCTGTCCCGCGCGGTCGCGGGCCTTTGTGAACGCTATCATGCCGGGGCGGGTTCCGTCACGCGGTCCGCCCGCGCAGTTTTTCCAGAAGGCCGGCCATGTCGGGCGGCACCGGGCTGGAGAAGGCCAGCGATTCGCCGCTGACCGGATGGTCGAAGCCCAGCTCGGCGGCATGCAGCGCCTGGCGGGGAAAGGCCGCGACGGCCGCGGCAAGGTCGGGCCCGAGCGCCCGGGCCGAGGCGCGTCTTGCACCACCATAGACCGGATCGCCCACCAGCCCCAGCCCGGCATGCGCCATATGCACGCGGATTTGATGGGTGCGGCCGGTTTCCAGCCGGCATTCTACCAGCATCACCGCCGGCGGCGTGCCGAAGGCCTCGATCAGCCGCGCCCGCGTCACCGCATGGCGGCCGTTCTGGAAGCTGACCGCCTGGCGCTGCCGGTCGGTCGGGTGCCGGCCCAGCAGCGTGGTGATGCGCAACACGCCGCCCGGCTCGAAAGCGATGCCGGGCAGGCCGCGCAGCCGCGCATCGGCCGGGTCGATCGCGCCATGCGCCAGCGCCAGATAGCGCCGATGCGCCGAATGGTCGGCGAATTGCCGCGCCAGGCCCTGATGCGCGCGGTCGGTCTTGGCCACGACCAGAAGGCCCGAGGTCTCCTTGTCGATGCGGTGCACGATCCCGGGCCGCGCCGCGCCGCCGATGCCCGACAGGCTGTCGGCGCAATGGTGCAGCAGCGCATTGACCAGCGTGCCCGAGGGGCTGCCCGGTGCCGGATGCACCACCATGCCCGCGGGCTTGTCCACGACGATCAGTTCCTCGTCCTCATAGGCGATGCTCAGCGGAATCGCCTCGGGCAGCGCGTCCAGCGGCTCGGGGGTGCCGATCTCGACGCGGTAGTTGCCGGTCTCGGCCCGGGCCTTGCCGTCCGTCACCGGCCCCGAAGGGCCGCGCACCGCGCCCTCGGCGATCAGTTTCGTCAGGCGCGAGCGCGACAGCGCCGCCTGCTCTGGCGCGCAAAGCGCAAGCGCCTTATCAAGCCGGTCGGAAAGACCTTCGGGAATGGTGATGAGGATTTCGGCCATGGCGCGGGATGATAGGGCGGATGCGGGGCCAGAGGAAGCGCTGCCGATGCTGCGCTGGCTGCGCCTGCTGGTGACCTCGCTGGCGGTGGTGATGGGGCTCGGCGTGCTGGTGATCGCGGCACTGCTGTGGCTGCGCCTGTCCGAGGCGCCGCTGCCGGAACTGCCCGAAAGCGTCGCCCTGCCGGAAGGCGCCAGGCCCGCCGCCGTCACCTTCGCCCGCGACTGGCTGGTCGTGGTCACCGAAACCGGCGAGGTGCTGCTTTACGACCGCCAGGGCAAGCTGCGCGAGCGGCTTCAGCCCTGAGCCTTCAGCGCCTCGATCTCGGCGCGCAGCTCGGCGTTTTCGGCCCGGGCCTTGATCGCCATCTCGCGCACCGCCTCGAATTCCTCGCGGGTGACGAAGTCGCGGTCGGCCAGCCAGCGGTCGATCCAGCCGTTGAAGGCGGTCTGGGCCTCGTCCTTGGCGCCCTGGGCCACGCCCATGGCATTGGTCATCAATTTCGAGAGATCGTCGAAGAAGCGGTTGTTGGCGGTCATGGCGGGCCTTTCGATTCCATGTTGTCCCCTATATGGCCCCGGGGGCGCGGCTGTTCAATCGGTTGACACCCGCCGCCCCCCGCGTAGCCTGCGCCGGCGCCAGATGAGGACCCCATGACCGACATTCCCTGGATCTCGCCCGAGATCTTCACCATCCACCTGTTCGGCATGGAGTTCTCGCTGCGCTGGTATGCGCTGGCCTATCTGGTGGGGCTGCTGGCCGGCTGGCGCATCATGGTCGGGCTGATGCGCCGGCCGGCGCTGTGGGGTGACCGCGCGCCGATGCGGCCGGGCCAGGTCGAGGAGCTGCTGACCTGGGTGATCCTGGGCGTGGTGCTGGGCGGGCGGCTGGGCTTCGTGCTGTTCTACGAGCCGGCCTATTACCTCGCCAACCCCGCGCAGATCCCGCTGCTGTGGCAGGGCGGCATGTCCTTTCACGGCGGGTTCCTGGGCGTGGTGCTGGCGTCCTGGTGGTTCTGCCGGCGCCACGGCATTCCGGCGCTACGGCTGGCCGATGCGCTGGCGGTGGCGACACCGATCGGGTTGGGCCTGGGCCGGGTGGCGAATTTCATCAATGCCGAGCTGTGGGGCCGGCCGACCGATGCGCCCTGGGGGGTGATCTTTCCGGGCGAGGCGGCGCAGGCCTGCCCCGGCGTGACCGGTCCCTGCGCGCGCCACCCGAGCCAGCTCTACGAGGCCGGGCTCGAGGGCGTGGTGCTGGCGGCCCTGCTGTTCCTGCTGGTCCGCGCCGGCGGGTTGCGCCGGCCGGGGCAGGCGCTGGGGGTCTTCCTGATGGGCTATGGCTTGTCGCGCTTCGTGGTCGAGTTCTTCCGCCAGGCCGATGCGCAATTCATCACGCCCGACAACCCGCTGGGCCATGTGCTGGGCGGGCCGGTCTGGGGCGTGACCATGGGCCAGTTGCTGTCGCTGCCGATGGTGCTGGTCGGGCTGGCGTTCCTGCTGCGCGCGCGGATGCGCCCCGCGGTGCCCGCTGCCGCGCCATGACCCCGCTCGCGCGCCTGATCGCGGCGCAGATCCGGCTGTCGGGGTCGATGCGGCTCGATGACTACATGCGGCTGTGCCTGCTGCATCCGCAGCACGGCTATTACGCGACGCGCGATCCGTTCGGCGCGCAGGGCGACTTCACCACCGCGCCCGAGATCAGCCAGATGTTCGGCGAGATGATCGGTCTGGCGCTGGCGCAGGCCTGGCTGGACCAGGGCAGCCCCGCGCCCTTTGCCCTGGCCGAGATCGGGCCGGGCCGCGGCACGCTGATGGCCGACATCCTGCGCGCCATCCGCATCCTGCCCGGCATGGCCGAGGCGGCGCAGGTGCATCTGGTCGAGGCCTCGGCCCATCTGCGGCAGGTGCAGCGTGAGCGGCTGGGCGCGGTCACGCATCTGGACGACGCCGCGCAACTGCCTGAAATGCCGCTGTTCCTGGTCGCGAACGAGTTCTTCGACGCCCTGCCGATCCGGCAGTTCCAGCGCGTCGCGCAGGGCTGGGCCGAGCGCATGGTCACGCTGGACGACACGGGCGCGCTGGCCCTGGGCCTCGGCCCGGCCGCGCCCGGCCCCGCCGCGCCCGAGGGCCAGATCCGCGAAACCTGTCCCGAGGCCGCGCCCGTCGTCGCCGCCATCGCCGCCCGCATCGCCCGGCATGGCGGTATGGCGCTGGTCATCGACTATGGCGACTGGGACGGGCAGGGCGACACCTTCCAGGCCCTGCGCCGCCACCGCCCCGAGCCGGTCCTGGCCCATCCCGGCGAGGCCGACCTGACCGCGCATGTCGATTTCCGCAGCTTGGCCGATCTGGCGGCCGGCGCGGGCCTGCAGGTTTCGCGCATGGTGACGCAGGGCGAATGGCTCCAGCGGCTGGGCATCGCTGCCCGGGCCGAGCGGCTGGCCGCGGCCGGAGACGCCGGTGCCAAGGCCGCGCTTCATCGCTTGACCGCGCCCGGGGAAATGGGTCACCTGTTCAAGGCGCTGGCCTTCTGGCAACCCGGCGCGCCGGTGCCGCCCGGTTTCGAACCCTTGGACAAGTGATGCAGACGACGCTGGAAATCCTGACCCATCCGCTGCTCGACACGGTGCGGCACGGCTTCTTCACCCGGCGCGGCGGCGCCTCCTCGGGGTTGTTTTCCGGGCTGAACTGCGGCTTCGGCTCCAGCGACCAGGCCGAGATCGTGGCCATCAACCGTGCCCGCGTCGCCGAGGCCATGGGCGTCGCGCCCGGCCGGCTCGCGACCGTGCATCAGGTGCATTCGGCCGAGGTCGCGGTGCTGCGCGCCGGCGACGAAGCCGCTGATTTCACGGCGATTCGCGCCGATGGCATCGTCACCGACCAGCCCGGCGTGGCGCTGGCGGTGCTGACCGCCGATTGCCAGCCGATCCTTTTGGCCGACCCGCAGGCGGGGGTGATCGGCGCCGTCCATGCCGGCTGGCGCGGCGCGCTTTCCGGGGTGATCGAGGCCGCCGTCGCCGCGATGCAGGACCTGGGCGCGACCCGCATCCGCGCCGTGATCGGCCCGACGATCAGCCAGCGCGCCTATGAGGTCGGCCCCGAGTTCATGGACGAGGTGCTGGCCGAGGATCCCGGCCACCAGCGCTTCTTCGCCGGAGGCCCGAACGGCCGGCCGATGTTCGACCTGCCGGGCTTTGGCCTGATGCGGCTGCGCGAGGCCGGGGCCGAGGCGGAATGGACCCGGCATTGCACCTATTCCGACCCGGAGCGGTTCTTTTCCTATCGCCGCAGCACGCATCAGAACGAGGCGGATTACGGACGGCTGATCTCGGTCATCGCGCTGTGACGCAACGGGCGTGCGCAGGTCGCGCAACGCCGGTGCCAAGGGATTGGTTTTGTTGAAAAACCGCCTGTGACAACCGTGCACCGCGCGTACACAGGGCGTGCACCGGGGGGCGGACGTTGCCGGTGCGTTGCGAAGGGCGGCGCCGGCCGGGCGATGTCCGCGCTGCGGGACGAAGCGGTCGCGATGCTTGCCGGCCTCAGGCCAGCCTGTCCAGCGTTGCGGCAAGCTTCGCGAGGTCAGCCGCATAAAAGCCGGCGGCATTGATGCAGTTCGTTTCCAGAAGCCTCAGGCCTTGTTCCGTGCGGCAGATGTCCATGACATAGGCGGGCGAATAGCCTGCGTTCAGTCGCGCCAGGGTCCGGGTGAACTCCAACGCATCCTCGTCGATCTCGTGGCGGTAGGTGACCCGCGCTCCCTCCTTGTAGAGCGAGTAGGTGACAACATTGCCGTTCACGATCCAGATGCGCCATTCCTTCAGTATCCGGGCCGGCGGGGTCAGCATCATCAGCGTGTCGGGGCGCAATGAGCCATGGGAGATCTCGTCCGCGTCGAGCGACATGACCTTGCGCGCCGTCTCGCGAATGTCCGCGGCGGTCCTGACGGCTCCGGCCTGTTCCTTGCTGTCGGCGACGGGGCGGATGAACCAGCCGCGGCCATCGTCAGGCAATGCTGCCTCGATCTCGCCAACACGAAGAAATACCGCATCCGGGCCGTTAAGCATGAAGGGTTGCCAAGGCTGTTCATGAACGAACGGCGCTATCCGGAAAACACCCGGACGAAGACCCCTGGCTTCGGCGTAGCGCCACAGCGTGTAGGAACCGAACATCACCACCGCCGACGGGTCACGCACTTCCGGTTCGGGCACCAGTTCACCCACGAATGGCACGACCTTGTGCCATGAGTAGCCGATACGCAGTCGGTCAAGCGCATCCGCAAGCTTCCGAGTGTCCTCGAACTGCTGAAGAATCCACTGCATCCTGCTTCGCGACCCTTCGATCTGTTGACCAGAGAACGCAGGGGCGATGCGAAGCCAATGTCCGCAATGACCGCCCGTCCCCCCTCACCCCACCGCCGCCGCGCGTTCCTCGACGATCTGGAACGGCACGCCCGGCTCGTCCTTGGCGCAGCGGATCACCAGCGAGGTCTTGACCGAGGCCACGTTCGGCGCCGCGGTCAGGCTTTCGGTCAGGAAGCGCTGGAAGCTCGGCAGGTCGGGCGAGACGCATTTCAGGATGAAGTCGATCTCGCCGTTCAGCATGTGGCACTCGCGCACCAAGGGCCAGTCGCGGGCCAGCGCTTCAAAGGCCGAGAGGTCGCGCTCGGACTGGCTCTGCAGCCGGACCATGGCAAAGACCTGCACCTCGAAGCCCAGTTCGCGGGCGTCGATCTCGGCGTGATAGCCGCGGATATAGCCCATCTCCTCGAGCGCGCGGACCCGGCGCAGGCAGGGCGGGGCCGAAATCCCCACCCGCCGCGCCAGCTCGACATTGGTCATTCGACCGTCGCCCTGAAGCTCTGCCAGGATTTTTCGGTCGATCTCGTCAAGTCTGGCGCCGCTCATCTTTTCCTCTTGGGCCGTCTTCCGGCCAAAATCATGCGGGAAGCTACCCCGATGGGCAGGTTTGCGCAATATTCTTTCCGCCATCGTCCTGCGCCCTGGGACGGATTGCATGAGGCGGCGGGGGTGATTACCTAGGCGGCGCAACGCGAAAGGTCCACATCCCATGTCACATGCCGCCGAAAGCCCCGATGCCGTGCTGCCCGCCCATACCAGGGTGCTGATCGTGGGTTCGGGCCCGGCGGGCTATACCGCCGCCGTCTATGCCGCGCGCGCCATGCTGAGCCCGGTGCTGATCCAGGGCATGCAGCCCGGCGGCCAGCTGACCATCACCACCGAGGTCGAGAACTGGCCCGGCGAGACCGAGATCCAGGGCCCCGACCTGATGGTGAAGATGGAGGCCCATGCCAAGGCGATGGGCGCGCGCATCTTCGTCGATACGGTGACCAGGCTGGACCTGCAGGTGCGGCCCTTTGTCGCGACGCTGGATTCCGGGGCGCGCATCACCGCCGATGCGGTGATCCTGGCCACCGGGGCGCAGGCGCGCTGGCTGGGCCTGCCGAGCGAGGAGAAGTTCAAGGGCTTCGGCGTCTCGGCCTGCGCCACCTGCGACGGCTTCTTCTATCGCAACCGCGAGGTGGTGGTGATCGGCGGCGGCAATACCGCGGTGGAAGAGGCGCTGTTCCTGACCAATTTCGCCAGCAAGGTGACGCTGGTGCATCGCCGCGACAGCCTGCGGGCGGAAAAGATCCTGCAGGAGCGGCTGTTCCGCCATCCCAAGGTCTCGGTGCTGTGGGACCATGAACTGGCCGAGGTCGAGGGCACCGAGGCGCCGCTGGGCGTGACCGGGGTCAAGGTCCGCCACGTCACGCAGGGGACCGAGCAGGTGATCCCGGCGGACGGGGTCTTCATCGCCATCGGCCATGCGCCGGCTTCCGAGCTGGTCGCGGATCAGCTGGAGCTGCACAACGGCGGCTATGTGAAGGTCGAGCCGGGCAGCACCCGGACCTCGATCCCCGGCGTGTTCGCGGCGGGCGACCTGACCGATCACGTCTATCGCCAGGCGGTGACCAGCGCCGGCATGGGCTGCATGGCGGCGCTGGATGCCGAGCGCTGGCTGGCCGAGCATGACATGGCCGGCGCCCCGAACCCGCAGGCGGCCGAGATCCCGGCGTGAGCGCCTTCGCCCCGCTGCCCGAGCTTTACGTCACCGAGGCGGCCGCCGAGGGCTTGCGCAACGAGGCGGTGCGGCGGCTGCAATGGCGGCTGACGCCCGGGCAGCTGCGCGATCTGGGCCTGCTGATGGACGGCGCCATGCTGCCCTTGCGCGGCTATCTGTCCGCGGCGGATCACGCGGCGGTGCTGGCGGGCGGGCGGCTGGCCTCGGGCGCGCTCTGGCCGCTGGCGCTGGTGCTGGAGGTCTCGGACGCATTCGCCCATGACCTGGAGACCGGCGAGGACATCGCGCTCTGCGGCCCGGACGGGGCGGTGCTGGCGATGATGTCGGTCACGGACCGCTGGGGCGCCGGGCCGGTGCGGCTGGGCGGGCGCGTCAAGGGGCTGGCGCCGGTGCCGGGACGCGACGGCGCGCTGACGCCGAATGCGCTGCGGGCGCGATTCCGTGACGCCGGCGCGGGCCGGGTGGTGGCGGAACTGGGCGAGGGCGTGGTGCTGCGCCCCGATGCGGGCGCGGCACTGGCGCTGCCGATTGCCGGCGCGGCCGCCTGGCAGGCGATCGCTGCGCGCAACCATGGCGCCACGCATCTGGCGACCGGCGGCGATGCGGCGCTGCGGGCCCTGGCGGTCGAGGTCGGGCTGGAACCGCTGGGCTAGCGCGCGCGCGCCCCGCGTTGACCGGGGCCGGGGCATCGCCTATCGCTGTGGCCAGCAACATGAGAGCGCCGATGACCGAGCCCGTCCTGATCCTGACCATGAAATGGGGCACCCTCTACGGGGCCGAGGACGTGAACCGGCTGGCGCGGCAGGTGCGCCGCCACTTGGCGCGGCCGCATCGCTTCATCTGCTTCACCGACGATGCGCAGGGCATCGATCCGGGCGTCGAGGCGCTACCCCTGCCGGAACTGGGCCTGCCGCCCGGCCATGGCGACACGCGCTGGCGCAAGCTCGCGCTGTTCCGCCGCGACCTGGGCGGATTCGCGGGGGCGACGGCGCTGTTTCTGGACCTGGACCTGGTGGTGGTGGACGATCTGGCGCCCTTTTTCGATCTGCCGGGCGATTTCTTCATCATCCGCGATGACGACCTGTTCCGGCCGAAGCCGCTGCGCAAGGTGAACCCGGCGCGCGACCGCTTCCTGCATTCGGTCGGCAATTCCTCGGTCTTTCGCTATGAGGTGGGGGCGCATGGCTATATCCTCGACGCCTATCTGGCCGATCCCAAGGCGGCGACGGCGCATTACGAGATCAGCCAGCAGTTCCAGAGCGCGCAGCTGGCGGCGCATGGCAAGCTGCATTACTGGCCCCGCGGCTGGTGCGTCAGCTTCAAGAACGACTGCGTGCCGCGCAACCTGCTGAGCTATCTGTCCGATCCGAAGCTGCCCGAGGGGGCGAAGATCGTGCTGTTCGCCGGCGCGCCGAAGATGGAGGACGTCTTTGCCGGGCGCGGGCACAAATGGTATCGCCGCATCGGCAATATCGACTGGCTGCGCCGGGCCTGGCAGGGATGATCGCGGATGCCTTCCGGCGCCTGAAACAGGCTCGGCGCATCAGGGCGGCCGAGGCCGAGATCCTGGCCCGGCGCAGCACTCCGCGGCCGCACGGGCTGGACGCGCCGCTGGTCGTCAGCCTGACCAGCTATCCCGCGCGCTTCGCGGCGCTGGAACTGGTGCTGCGCTCGATCCTGACGCAGAGCGTGGCGGCGGATCGGGTGATCCTGTGGCTGGACGCGGGCGACGAGGACCGGCTGCCGCCCGGCATCCGCGACCTGGGAGTGGAAACCCGGATCTGCCCGAACTGGCGCAGCTACAAGAAGATCGTGCCGGCCCTGGCAGAGGCGCCCGATGCCTATATCGTCACCGCCGACGACGATGTGCATTACCGCGCCGACTGGCTGGAGGGGCTGGTCGCGCGGGCCGGGGCGGGCGTGGTCTGCCACCGCGCGCACCGGGTGCTGCTGCGGGACGGCCGCCCGGCGCCCTATGGCGACTGGCAGCGCAATATCGGCGCGCCCGAGGCCGGGCCGCTGGTGTTTCCGACCGGGGTCGGCGGCGTGCTCTATGCGCCGGGCGTGTTCCATCCCGATGTGACCGATGCCGGGCTGTTCCAGCGGCTGGCGCCCTCGGCCGATGATGTCTGGCTGTATTGGATGCACCGGCTGCGCGGCTCGCGGCCGGAAAAGATCGGCGGGCGCTATCGCATCCTGGAATGGCCGGGCTCGCAGACGCAGAACCTGCGCGCCGGCAACCTGGCGGGCGACGGCAACGACCGCGCCGTCGCCGCCATGCTGGCGCATTACGGCTTTCCGGGCTGAGCCGCGCCTAGACCAGCTGCTTGTGGGTCAGCCGGCCCGGGTCCAGCACCCGGATCATGCCGCGCCCCATCTCGATGATGCGCTGATCGCGCAGCTGCGCCAGCGTGCGGTTCACCGTCTGGCGCGTGCAGCCGGCCAGCAGCGCGATCTGCGACTGGCTGACGTGGACCTCGGCCCGGTCGCTGCTGAGCCGCAAGAGATGCAGGCAGATGCGCGCCTCGGCCGGGTAGAACTGGGCGATGGCGTGCAGCCGGTTGTCGCGCACCAGCCGGCCATGCAGGATGGCGGCGAAATTCTTCAGCAGCCGCTGGGCCGAGACATATTTCATCAGCAGCGCCTCGTTGAAGATCAGCAGCTTGCTGTCCGGCAGCGCGCGGCAGCTCGCGGCGCAGGTCTTGCCCGAGAACAGCTCGACCTCGCCCATCACCTCGCCCGGGCCCGCGACATGGGCGAGCACGGTGTTGCCGTTCACGTCGACGAAGGTGACTTCGACCCGACCCTCGACGATCAGGAAGGCGGCATAGGCCTCTTCGCCCTGGCGCAGGATCTCGGCCCCCTGCGGATAGGCGCGCGGCGTGCATTCGGCATAGAAGGCGCGGCGGCGTTCCGGGGATATGCCGTCCAGCAGGTCGGGCAGCAGGGTGTCCCAGCGCGCATAGGGAAACCAGGGCAGGCCGTGATGCGGATCGCGGGCGATCCCGGGACCGCGCGAGGTCTTGCCTGTCGTCTCCTGCAAAACGGCGCCTCCCCGACCCAGCCTTTGGTGATGGTAGGGATAGATCGCACAAGACCGGCCTGAAAGGAACAAAAAACCCGCAGCAATGCGGGCAGGCCGGTCTACGCGCCAGGGGATCCGCACTCATGACCCGACGCAAACGATAATGGATCCCCAGACGTGTCTTCTGATTTAGCGGATTTCAGCCGGAATTGTGTCACCTACCGGACATTCGCTGCGGAAAAATTCATCGACCGTCAATTTCTCCGCACCGCAAGGGGGTCAGTGGACGCTGACCGGCGTCAACTCGTTCTGGCGCGCCAGCATGAAGGCCAGGCTGCGGTCCTTGACCAGGGCCAGCCGCTCGCCGTCGATGCCATGCACGGCATAGAGCGCATCGACGCCGGGCACCTGGCGGCGCACCTCGTCGGGCAGCGTGTCCATGGCCACGCGGCGGATGTAGACGGTATTGCCGGTGCTGTCGTTCAGCGCCGATCCGAAATCGAATTTCTCGTTCATGGGCGATCCCCTTTCACTTGCGGCTGATCGGTATGGTCTGGACGATGCTGTCGGGCACCGCGCGGCGCAGGTCTATGTCCAGGAGCCCGTTTTCCAGCCGGGCCGCCACCACCTCGACGCCATCGGCCAGCACGAAGCTGCGCTGGAAGGCGCGGGCGGCGATGCCCCGGTGCAGGAACACCCGCTCATCCTCGGGCTCGGCCTGGCGGCCGCGAATCACCAGCTGGCGATCCTCGAGCGTAATGGCCAGGTCGTCCTCGGAAAAACCGGCGACGGCCAGGGTGATGCGGAAGCCGTTCGGCCCCTGGTGTTCGATATTGTAGGGCGGATAGCCCTCGGCGCCCTTGGCGGCGCGTTCGGCCAGCCGCTCCAACTGGTCGAACCCCAGCAGGAACGGATGAGCGGCCAGACTGATCTTGGTCATTCGCCAAGCCCTTTACATCAAAGCGACTGTCGGCCGGACCCCGGAACGGCGATCCGGCAGGACCAATATGTGAACGCGGCGGGCCCTCCGCAAGGGGCGGCGCCCGCGTTAACCCAGATTGGCAAAGCCATTAACACCGCGGTATCGGTGCGTTATAACCAATCGAGTCCAGCCCGAGGCCCGACATGAACGCCCAACACGAGATGTCCCACGAAGAGATCGCGCGCGCCCGGCTCGAGGTGCTTCGTCGCGAACATCGCGACCTGGACGAGGCCATCGCCGCGCTGGTCAGCCAGTCGCTGACCCATTCGCTGACGCTGCAGCGGCTGAAGAAGCAGAAGCTGGTGCTGAAGGACCGCATCGCCCGGCTCGAGGACGAGCTGACCCCCGACATCATCGCCTGATTGCATCCCGGCCCTGCCCGCGCTAGGGCGGGAAAAAAGGGGGCGATGATGGAAAAACCCGTCGGAATCATCATGGGCAGCCAGTCCGACTGGCCCACCATGCGCGAGGCGGCCGCGATCCTGGACGAGTTGGGCATCGGCTACGAGGCGCGTATCGTCAGCGCCCATCGCACGCCCGACCGGCTGTGGGATTACGGCAAGACGGCGGTGGCGCGCGGCCTGCGGGTCATCATCGCCGGCGCCGGCGGGGCCGCGCATCTGCCGGGCATGATGGCCAGCAAGACGCGGGTGCCGGTGATCGGCGTGCCGGTGCAGACTAGGGCGCTGTCCGGCGTCGATTCGCTTTATTCCATCCTGCAGATGCCCAAGGGCTATCCGGTCGCGACCATGGCGATCGGCGCCGCCGGCGCGGCCAATGCCGGGCTGATGGCGGCGGGCATCCTGGCGCTCTCGGACCCCGATCTGGCGGCGCGGCTGGAGGCCTGGCGCCAGGCGCTGAGCGATTCCATCCCCGAGGAGCCGAAAGATGAGTGAGCTGCCGCAAGGATCGGTGATCGGCATCCTGGGCGGCGGGCAGCTGGGGCGGATGCTGTCCGTCGCGGCCAGTCGCCTGGGCTATCGCTGCCATGTCTACGAGCCGGGCGCGGCCCCCGCCGGCGACGTGGCCCATGCCGTGACGAATGCGCCCTATGAGGACGCGGCGGCGCTGCGGGCATTCGCCGGCGCGGTCGATGTCATCACCTATGAATTCGAGAATGTGCCGACCTCGGCGCTGGATCTGCTGGAATCGCTGCGCCCGATCCGGCCCAATCGCCGGGCGCTGGCGGTGTCGCAGGACCGGCTGACCGAGAAGGATTTCCTGGCGGGCATCGGCCTGCGCACCGCGCCCTATCGCAATGTGGAAACCGAGGCCGACCTGCCCGCCGCGCTGGCGGCCCTGGGCGCGCCCGCGATCCTGAAGACCCGGCGCATGGGCTATGACGGCAAGGGCCAGATCCGGTTTTCGGATGCGGGCCAGCGCGACTGGACCGGGGCGCCTTCGGTGCTGGAGGGGTTCGTGGATTTCTCGGCCGAGATCAGCGTCATCGTCGCGCGCGGCGCGGACGGCCAGGTCGCAGCCTATGATCCAGGCCTGAACCTGCATCGCGAGGGCATCCTGCGCACCACCACCGTGCCCTGCGGCCTGCCGGCGCGCCTGCTGACCGATGCGGTGCTGATGGCGGCCAAGATCGTCAATGCGCTGGACTATGTCGGCGTCATGGGGGTCGAGCTGTTCGTGACGCCGCAAGGCTTGGTGGTGAACGAGATCGCGCCGCGGGTGCATAACTCGGGGCACTGGACCCAGGCGGGCTGCGCCGTGGACCAGTTCGAGCAGCATATCCGTGCCGTTGCCGGCCTGCCGCTGGGCGACGGCCAGCGTTACGCCGATGTCGAGATGGAGAACCTGATCGGCGACGACATCCTGCGCCTGCCCGAGCTCTTGCGCCGCCCGCGCACGCAGCTGCATCTTTATGGCAAGGGCGAGGCGCGTCCCGGCCGCAAGATGGGCCACGTCAACCGGGTGCTCTAGAGCGCCCGCGCCACGCGGTCGAATTCCTCGCGGTCGCCGGGGATGCCAAGGCGGATCCAGTGCGGATGCCAGGGAAAGATCCGGCTCCAGATCCCGGCGCGGGCCAGCCGGCCCTGCGCCGCCGTGGCGTCGGGCGTCCGGTAGAGCCGGAACAGATGCGTGCCGCCGACCAGCGGCCAGTGCGGCGTCACGATCTGGTCGAGATGCAGCGCCGCCTCGGAAAGCCAGGTCACGGCGTCGGCGTGCCAGGCGTCGTCCGCCAAAGCCTGGGTGCCGATCTGGATCGCCGGGCCCGAGACGCTCCAGGGTCCGGCGCGCTGCGCCAGCCGGGCCAGCAGTTCGGCCTCGCCCAAGGCGAAGCCCAGCCGCAGCCCGGCCAGGCCCCAGAACTTGCCGAAGGAGCGCAGCACGGTCACATTCGCCGGCCGCCGGCCTGCCACCGACAGGTCGGGGCGGGCATCGGCAAAGCTTTCGTCCACCACCAGATGCGTGACCATGCCGGCGATATCGGCGATCTCGGCCGGGGTGAAGCTGCGCCCGTCCGGGTTGTTCGGGTTCACGATCACCGCGAGATCGGCAGCGGCCAGCCGCATGGGGTCGGTGACCTGCTGCACCTGCCAGCCGGCGGCGGAAAGGCTGGCCGCGTGCTCGTTATAGGTCGGCGACAGCACCGCCGCGCGATGGCCCATCAGCACATGCGGCAGAAGCTGGATCGCCGCCGAGGCGCCGGCGAGCGCCAGCACCTGATCCGTCGGGCAGCCGAATCGGCCGGCGGCGGCGGCATGCAGCGCGGTCCTGTCGGCTTGGGTCGGCAGCGCCGTCAGGGCATGGGCGGACAGCGGCCCGGCCGGCCAGGGCCGGCGGTTGATCCCGGTCGAGAGGTCGATCCAGTCGCCTCCGCCAAAGCGGCCCGCCGCCCGGTCGATGTCGCCGCCATGGTCCCGCATCCCTCGCCCTCCCGCCGTTTCCGGCGCCGGTTGAAGCCCGGCCGCGCCCCGCGGTCAAGCGCCGGACCGGCGCCGGTAACGGAATTTTCGCTTTACACCCTCATGGAACCGCACCACGATATATGGTAGGCGCACCGGGCAAGGCACGCCGGGTGTAGTCCGGGCCACAAAGGGTTGGGGATAACTCTGACCCGCAGTCAGGCAGGGGGACAGGACATGGCACAGTTGGATTTCATCCACAGCGAGGACATCCATCCCATCGATATCGTCGAGACGGTCGCCGCCCATCACGAATGGGATTTCGACCGGCTGGCCGAGGACCAGATCGCCATGGCGGTCGAGGGGCAATGGCGCAGCTATTCCATCACCCTGGCCTGGTCGGGGCGGGACGAGGTGCTGCGGCTGATCTGCACCTTCGACATGGACCCGCCGGCCGAGAAGCTGCCGGCGCTTTACGAGGTCTTGAACCTGGCCAACGACCAGGTCTGGGACGGCGGCTTTACCTTCTGGGCGCCGCAGAAGCTGATGGTCTGGCGTTACGGCCTGGTGCTGTCCGGCGAGGCCATCGCGCTGCCGTCGCAGATCGACCAGATGATCCGCAACGCGGTCGAGAATGCCGAGCGCTTCTATCCCTGTTTCCAGCTGGCCTGCTGGGGCGATGCCTCGCCCGAGGCGGCCATGGACATCGCCCTGTCCGAGGCCTACGGTCGCGCCTGATTTTCGCCGCGAGGCGCGGGCAGGCATGGGGCAGGGCATGGATTTTTCGGATGTGAACGCGCGCGGGCTGGTGCTGGTCGGCTGCGGCCGCATGGGCGGCGCGCTGCTGGATGGTTGGCTGAAGACCGGGCTGGCGGCGGGTTCGGTGCATGTGCTGGACCCGAATCCCCGGGCGGAACTGTCGGATCTGGGTATTTCCGTAAACGGTGAATTGCCCGGGAATCCCGCCGTGCTGGTCATCGCCGTCAAGCCGCAGATGATGGCGGATGTGCTGCCGCGCCTGGCGGTCGGGGCCGATACGCTGGTCGTCTCGGTCGCGGCGGGGGTGACGATCGCCGCCTATGAGGCGGCGTTTCCGGCTTCGAGCGTGGTGCGGGCGATGCCGAACACGCCGGCGGCCATCGGCCAGGGCATCACCGCGATCATCGGCAACGCCAAGGCCGGGGCGGCGCAGATGGACCTGGCCGAGGCGCTGATGGGCGCGGTCGGCCGCGTGGTGCGGCTTCAGGACGAATCGCAGATGGATGCGGTGACGGCGCTGTCGGGCTCGGGACCGGCCTATGTCTTTCACATGATCGAGGCCATGGCGGCGGCCGGCGCGGCCGAGGGCCTGTCGCCCGAGCTGTCGCTGGCCTTGGCGCGCGCCACCGTCGCCGGCGCCGGCGCCCTGGCCATGGCCGAGGACGAGGATCCCGCTAAGCTGCGCGAGAATGTCACCTCGCCCGGCGGCACCACGGCGGCGGGCCTGCGCGAGCTGATGGACCCCGAGACCGGCCTGCCGCCGCTGATGCGCCGCACCGTGGCCGCCGCCGCGGCGCGCGGCCGCGAACTGGGGAAGTGAGGGAGACAGGCCGATGAAACTTCTGGTCACGCGCCGCATGACCGATGCGGCGGAACAGGCGCTGAAGGCGCGGTTCGAAACCACGATCCTGGATCGCGACACCGGCTTCTCGGCCGAGGAGGCGGCGCAGGCGCTGGCCGATTACGACGCGATCGTGCCGACGCTGGGCGACCGCTTCATCGCCGAGGCCTTCGCCCGGGCGCCGCGCTGCCGGCTGCTGGCGAATTTCGGCGCCGGCTATAACCATATCGACGTGGCCGCCGCCGCCGCGGCCGGGGTCGCCGTGACCAATACCCCCGACGCGGTGACCGAGGCCACCGCCGACATCGCCCTGACGCTGATCCTGATGACCGCCCGCCGCGCCGGCGAGGGCGAGCGCCTGCTGCGGCGCGGCGCATGGACCGGCTGGCAGCCGACGCAGCTTCTGGGCCGGCATGTCTCGGGCAAGACCGTGGGCATCATCGGCATGGGCCGGATCGGCAAGGCCATCGCCCGGCGCTGCCATTTCGGCTTTGGCATGGAGGTGGTGTTCCACAACCGCTCGGCCGTCTCCGCGCTGGATTTCCCGGCGCGGCAGGTCGGCGACCTGAAGGAGCTGCTGGCGCTGTCGGATTTCGCCGTGGTGGCGGTGCCGGGCGGCGCCGGCACCCGGCACCTGATCGGCGCGGCCGAACTGGAACGGCTGGGGCCGCGCGGCATCCTGGTCAATATTGCCCGCGGCGACGTGGTCCATGAGGCGGCGCTGGTCGAGGCGCTGGCGGCGGGCCGCATCGGTGGCGCCGGGCTCGACGTCTATGAGTTCGAGCCGAAGGTGGCGCCCGAGCTCTGCGCCATGGAGAACGTCACCCTGCTGCCGCATCTGGGCACCGCCGCCGAGGAGGTGCGCACCGCCATGGCCATGCGGGCGATGAACAATCTGCTGGCCTTCGACGAGGGCAGGGCGCTGCCCGACCGGGTGAACTGACCCGGCCGGCCGGCGCTTTCACCCTGGGCGCGCGAGGGGTCTGGACGGATGCTTTACAGCCATATCAGTCGGGGCGCCGGGCTCGAGCCGCTGCCCGAGGGCGCGCCCCTGGACGAGGCGCTGTGGATCGACCTTTACCGGCCGCTCGATTCGCAGGTCCGCGCCGTCGCTGCGCTGGGCTACGAGATCCCGACCCTGGCCGACATGGAAGAGATCGAGATCTCGAACCGGCTCTATACCGACAACGGCACCATCTACATGACCGCCGTGCTGCCGGGGCAACTGCCGGACGGCACCCAGGTCGCCATGCCGGTCAGCTTCATCATCGACGCGCACCGGCTGGTCACCGTGCGCCACCACGCCCCGCGGCCCTTCGAGACCTTCCCGACCCGGGCCGACCGCTCCAGCAGCGGCTGCGGCTCGCCGGCGCGGCTCTTCCTGGGGCTGATCGAGGAGATCATCGGCCGGCTCGCCGACCTGTCCGAGGGGGTGGCGCGCGCGCTGGACGCGACGGCGGCCCAGGTGCTGACCATGACCGCGGCCAGCGACGCGGCCTCGCTGCAGGTCTCGCTGGTGACGGTGGGCCAGCAGGCCGAGCTGATGAGCCGGGTGCGCATGGGGCTGTTGTCGATGGACCGCATCCTCGCCTATCACGCGGCGAATTCGGCGCATCAGCCGGAAAGCAGCCGGCTGCGGCCGCAGCATGCCGCGCTGCAACGCGACATCCAGGCGCTGGAGGTGCATGCCGATTTCCTGGGCTCGCGCATCGCCATGACGGTGGATGCGACCATGGGCATGATCGGCCTGCAGCAGAACGACCGGGTGCGGATCCTGTCGGTGGTGGCGGCGCTGTTCCTGCCGCCGACGCTGATCGCCAGCATCTACGGCATGAACTTCACCCATATGCCCGAGCTCGAGCTGAGCTGGGGCTTTCCCATGGCGCTGGGGCTGATGGTCGGTTCGGCCGTCGTCACCTTCCTGGTGCTGAAGTGGAAGAACTGGCTCTAGCCGCGCAGCGGCACCTCCTCGACCAGGTGGAAGAAGCCCTCCTCATCCTCGCCCATCAGCGCGACCGCCTCGACCGGCATGGGCCGGACGATCAGCGGCGCCAGATGCGGCGCCAGCGCCAGGCGCAGCGCCTCGGCCAAGGGCGCAGAAAGCTGGTTCGAGAGCGTCAGGTGATACTGGAACAGCTCCAGCACGAAGGGATAGCCCCAATGGTCCAGATGGGCGCGGGCCTGCGGCGGCAGGGCGTCCGGGTTGCGGCGGTCGCGCTCGGCCCCGGTCAGGGGCGCGCGAAAGATGTCGAGCCGCGTCACCAGCGCCGATTCCAGCGCCAGCAGTTCGGGCGGCTGCCGGCGCGGGCGCAACGTCAGGAAGCCCCAGTCGATGCGCGGCTCGAGCGCCAGCGCAAAGGGCGCCAGGGGATCGCAGGCCAGCCGCAGCGCCAGGGCCAGCTCCTCGGGCCTGCGGCCTTCGGCCAGCCGGAACGGTGCCTTCAGCGTGGCATGGAAGCCATAGCGGCGCGGCGCTTCGGTCAGGGCCTCGGCCTCGGGCGGCAGGCCGTCCGGGCGCAGATGCACCAGGCCGTTGCGTGCGTCCCAGCCCAGCCAGGCGCTGCCGAAATCGCCAAGCGCGCCGCCGGGCAGGTGATAGACCGCATAGCGCCGGAACCGCATCGCGCACCTCCAAAGCGGGCCTTGCCTTGCCCGCCGTCATGGCAGAGCCTATGACCTGGCCAACCGCCGCACAAGGACAGCCCGGATGAGATCGACCCTCAGCTACATGATCTGGCCCTTCATCGTGACCGGCATCGGCCTGGCGCTGGCCGCGGCCTTGGGCTGGCAGTACAGCGGCACCGGCGGCGGCGCGCTGGGCTTCTTCCTGATCGCGGCCATCCTCGCGGTGCTGGAAATCTCGCTGTCCTTCGACAATGCCATCGTGAACGCGCAGAAGCTGAAGCAGATGACGCCGAAATGGCAGCACCGCTTCCTGACCTGGGGCATCGTCATCGCGGTCTTCGGCATGCGGGTGATCTTTCCGCTGCTGGTGGTGGTCATCGCCGCCCGCCTCGCGCCATGGCAGGCGCTGCGCCTGGCCGCGACCCGGCCGCAGGAATATTCCGAGATCATCCACCAGGCGCATCTGCCCATCGCGGCCTTCGGCGGCGCCTTCCTGATGCTGGTGGCGCTGAACTATTTCTTCGACGAGGCCAAGGATGTCGACTGGATCAAGGGCGTCGAATCCTTCCTGCGCCGCCTGGGCGAGATCCGCGGCATGGAGATCGGCTTCGTGCTGATCTGCATGCTGGCGATCCTGCACTGGCTGCCCGATGACCGCGAACATACCTTCATCATCGCGGCGGTCTGGGGCGTGATCACCTATCTCGGCGTCGACATGCTGGGCCATGTGCTGGACCGCTGGGGCGGTGGGCCGAGTTCGGGCGACATGGCGCGCGGCGGCCTCGGTGCCTTTCTCTATCTCGAGGTGCTGGACGCCTCCTTCAGCTTCGACGGGGTGATCGGTGCCTTCGCCCTGACGCAGAACCTGTTCCTGATCGCCATCGGCCTGGGCATCGGCGCGATGTATGTGCGCTCGATGACGGTGATGCTGGTCGAGCGCGGCACGCTGGCGGCCTTTCGCTATCTCGAGCACGGCGCCTTCTGGTCGATCCTGGTGCTGTCGGTGCTGATGTTCGTTCAGACCCTGCGCCCGATCCCCGAGGCCGTGACCGGCCTTCTGGGCGCCTGCTTCATCGGCATGGCCTTCATCAGCTCGGTGGCCTGGCGCCGCCGCCACCCGCAAGCCGCCCGGGAAAGCCTCGACAAGGACTGAGCCGGGGGCACCCGCCTCGGCCTTCTTTGCTCCGCCAAATACCCCGGCAACCGCGCCAGCCGCGGGGCGGCGCCGGGTAGCCCCTGGCGCTTCACCGTTTTGCAAATACCCCTGCGACCGTGCCGGGATGCCCTGTTGCAGGGGTATTTCAGGAGCAAAGAAATCATGCCGTCCGGCCTCGGCGCCGGATGGGTATTTGCAAAACGGTGAAAGCGCCGGGCCGGGTCGTCAGGCGCCGCCGCCCAGCGGCCGGGTCGCGAGATAGAGCCAGTCGCGGGTGGCGTCCGGGACCAGCGGCGCGATCCTGTCGAAGACCTCGGCGTGATAGGCGTCGAGCCAGGCGCGCTCGTCCTGCGACAGCAGCGCGGGATCGATCAGGCGGCGGTCGATCGGGGCGAAGGTCAGGGTCTCGAAGCCCAGCATGGCGCGACCGTCGGCGCTTTCGCGCGGCTCGACCACGACCAGATTCTCGATGCGGATGCCGAATGCGCCCTCGCGGTAATAGCCGGGTTCGTTCGACAGGATCATGCCGGGGGCCAGCGGGATCTCGGAGATGCGCGAGATCCGCACCGGCCCTTCATGCACCGACAGGCCCGCGCCGACACCGTGGCCGGTGCCGTGGTCGTAGTCCATGCCCTCGGACCAGAGCGGCGCGCGCGCCAGCGCGTCGATGTGGCAACCCGCGACCCCTTGCGGGAATTGCGCCCGCGACACCGCGATCATGCCTTGCAGCACCCTTGTATAGGGCCGGCGCACACCGGCATCGACCGGCCCCATCGCCAGGGTGCGGGTGATGTCGGTGGTGCCCATGGCATATTGGCCGCCGGAATCGACCAGCAGCACCTGGCCGGGCAGGATGCGCAAGTCGCTGGCGCGGCTGACATGGTAATGCGGGATCGCGGCATGCGGCCCGGTGGCCGAGATGGTGTCGAAGCTGATGTCGAGGATGCCGCGCGCCCGGCGCAGTTCCTCGAGCTTTTCGGCGACGCCGATCTCGGTCAGCGGCTGCGCGTCCAGCTGCGGGGCGCGGCTGTCGAGCCAGTGCAGCAGTTCGGTCACCGCGGCGCCGTCCAGCAGATGCGCCTCGCGCATGCCGGCGATCTCGGCCGGGTTCTTCTGCGCCTTCGGCAGGATCACCGGGTCGGGGCCCTCGGCGATGGGGGTGTTCATGCTTTCGATCAGCGTGAAGACCTGGTCGGGCGCGCTGGCCGGATCGGCCCGCACCGGACCGGAGAGATTGGTCAGCGCCGGGGTCAGCGCCTCGGGCGGCAGGATCGAGACCGCGTTGCCAAGCGCCGCCCGCACCTCGGCGCCGAATTTCGCCGGATTGGCGAAGACCGCGACATGGCCGTCGTCCTCGATGATGGCAAAGCCCTGCACCACCGGGTTCCTGGGCACGTCGGCGCCGCGGATGTTCAGAAGCCAGCTCAGCGAATCGGGCAGGGTCAGCACCGCCGCGCGCTGGCCGGCCGCGCGCAGGGCGGCGGCGATGCGGGCGCGCTTCTCGGCCGCCGTCTCGCCCGCCACCGCATCGGGCCACAGCCGCACCGCGCCCAGCGGCGGCTCGGGCTGGCCCTGCCAGATCGCATCGACCGGATTGTGCTCGACCGCGATCAGCGCGATGCCCGAGCCGGCCAGGCCCTGTTCCAGCGTGCGGATCTCGGCGCGGCTGTGCAGCCAGGGGTCATAGCCGATGCGGCCGCCCTCGGGCAGGGCCTCGCGCAGCCAGGTGGCGGGCTTCACCTCGGGCCAGGGCACCGGGGTGAAGGCGGCGGCGTCGACCTCGGCCTTGACCTGGACCCGGTAGCGGCCGTCGATGAAGACGCCGGCGCGGTCCGGGGTGACGATGCAGAAGCCGGCGCTGCCGGTGAAGCCGGTCAGCCAGGCCAGCCGCGCGTCGCGGGCCGCGACATATTCGCCCTGATGCGCATCGGCGCGCGGCACCAGGAAGCCGTCGAGTGCGCGCGCCGCCAGCTCGCGCCGCAGCGCCTCCAGCCGCGGGGGGTGCAGGGCCGGATCGGAATCGCTGTCATAGGTCTGAAACATCGGGTTGTCCTGGGGCTGTGCTGTCGTCTTGGCCCGCCCGTCTTACCCCCGCGCGGGGCTGGGTTCCAGCGCCTCGCACGCGCCGGGGACGGTGCGGGCCAGCCCGTCGGCCACCGCCTCGGCGCTGCGGCGGTGGTGGAAGGCGGCCGCGACCTTGGCGCGCGAGGCCCGGGCCAGCCGGCGCGCGCCCTCGGGGTCGGCGTAAAGCCCGGCGATCGCCTCGGCCATCACCTCGGGCGCCTCGGCCGGCACCAGGATCGCGTCCTGGCCCGAGGCGATCAGCTCGTGATTGCCGCCGACATCGGTGACGACCACCGGCATTTCCATCGCCATCGCCTCCATGATCGCGACCGAGATGCCCTCGTTCAGGCTGGCGAGCGCGAAGACATGCGCGCGCTCCAGCCCCGCGCGCACCCGGTCCTCGCTGACGGCGCCCAGCAGGGTGACCGCGTCGCCCAGGCCCTTCCCGGCGATCAGCGCGTCGAGCTGGCGGTGATAGCCCGAACCGCCCTGTTCATCCTCGCCGGCGATCTCCAGCCGGGCGTCGATGCCTTGCGCGCGCAAGATCTCGACCGTGCGGATCAGGTGGTCGTGGCCCTTGACCGCGTTCAGCCGGCCGCAGGAAAACAGGCGCAGCGGCTCGTCCGGTGCCGGCGGCTGCCAGGGCGCGGCGCGGCGGATCTGCGACAGATCCACCCCCATCGGCGCGATATTCACCACCGCCGGCAGGTCCGGGCCGATGTCGCGCTGCGCCACGCCGGTCAGCAGGCGCGAGATGATGGTGGCGAAGCGGGCATGGCGCCATTTCTGGCGCTGGTTCGGGCCATAGCCCTCCAGCGTCGGGCCGTGCAGCGTCAGGCTGTAGCTCGGCCCGCCCAGCCGCTCGGCGAACATGGCGATGTTCAGGCTGTCGGCGCAGCTGTGGACATGGACGTGGCTCCAGCCCTGCTCGCGCGCGATGCGCTTCAGCCGCGCGCCCATGGCGAGCAGCGCCAGCATCCGCGCCCGGCCCTTCACGCCCGGCGCCTCGGCCGTCAGCGCCGCGCCGAAGCCCCGCGCCCAGCCCAGGGGCCCCGAGCGCAGGAACTCCGTCACGATTCCCAGCGCGCCGCCCTGCAGCGGCATCAGATAGCGCGTCCGCGCCTGCGCCTCGGCAGCCCAGGCATGCGAGGCGACCTTGCGCGGCGGCGGCCGGGTCGAGACCAGGTCGGCCTCGATCCCCAGTTCGGCCAGCGCCTGCCGCTCGCGCCACAGGAAGATATGCGTCTGGCCCGGAAACTCGGGGATGAAGAAACCAATCTTGAGCACCTGAAAACCCGCAACAATACCCGTCCCGGAGGAGTGGTCGCACGGGACGGGGGCGCAATCAAGCAGGCGGAAAGGACAGGCTCAGCCGGCGCGGCGCAGGTTCATGGCCCGGGCGCGCTTCCTCGGGTCGCTTTCGAACAGCGCGGCCAGTTGCTCGGTCATGGCACCGGCCAGTTGCTCGGCATCGGTGATGGTGACGGCGCGCTGGTAATAGCGCGTCACGTCATGGCCGATGCCGATGGCCAAGAGCTCCACCTGCTTCTTCTTCTCGATCATGGTGATCACGTCGCGCAGGTGCTTCTCCAGGAAATTCGCCGGGTTGACCGACAGCGTCGAATCGTCCACCGGCGCCCCGTCCGAGATCACCATCAGGATCCGGCGCTGCTCGGGCCGCCGCACCAGCCGGCGGTGCGCCCATTCCAGCGCCTCGCCGTCGATGTTTTCCTTCAGCAGCCCCTCTTTCATCATCAGGCCCAGGTTCGGCCGCACCCGCCGCCAGGGCGCATCGGCGCCCTTGTAGATGATATGGCGCAGGTCATTGAGCCGCCCCGGCTGCGCCGGCCGCCCGGCCGCCAGCCATTTCTCGCGGCTCTGCCCGCCCTTCCAGGCCCGGGTGGTAAAGCCCAGGATCTCGACCTTGACCTGGCTGCGCTCCAGCGTGCGCGCCAGCACATCGGCGCAGATCGCGGCGATGGAAATCGGCCGGCCGCGCATCGAGCCCGAATTGTCCAGAAGCAGCGTCACCACCGTGTCGCGGAACTCGGTGTCCTTCTCGACCTTGAAGCTCAGCGGCGTCGTGGGGTTCGCCACCACGCGCGCCAGGCGGCCGGCATCCAGCACACCCTCTTCCTTGTCGAATTCCCAGCTGCGGCTCTGCTGCGCCTGCAGGCGGCGCTGCAGCTTGTTCGCCAGCCGCGAGACCGCGCCGCGCAGCGGCTCCAGCTGCTTGTCGAGATAGGCGCGCAGCCGCTCCAGCTCGGCCGGGTCGGCCAGGTCCTCGGCGCGGATCTCCTCGTCGAATTCCTGGGTATAGACCTTGTAGTCGGGGCTCGCGTCGCTGACCGGAGGCGGCAGGTCGGGCGGCGTGTCGGCCTCGGACATCTCGGCCTCGTCGGCCATTTCCTCGTCCGACTGGTCGTCCATGCTGACCTGGGCCTGGCGCTCTTCCTGGGTCTGGTCCTGGCTGCGCTCGGGGCTGGCCTCGGCCTCGTCGTCGGGGCTCTGGTCGCGGGACTGGTTGTCGCCGGCCTCCTCGTCCTGCTCGGCATTCTCGTCGGATTCGTCCTCTTGCGGCTCGTCCGGGTCCTCGCCCAGCTGGTCGCCATAGCCGAGATCCGAGATCACCTTGCGCGCCAGCCGCGCAAAGGCGGCCTGGTCGGCCAGCACCTCGCGCACCTGGTCCAGATCGGCGCCGGCCTGTTCCTCGACGAAGGGGCGCCACAGGTCGGCGACATGCTGCGCCGGGGCGGGCAGGGTGCGGCCCGTCGCCGCCTGCCGCACCAGATAGCCCGCCGCGACGGCCAGCGGCGCGTCGGCCGGGGCCTTGATCTGGCCATAGCCCTTGCGCTCGGCCTCCTGGCCCAGCTTGGCGTCGATGTTCGACAGCGCGCCCGGCATGTCGCGCGCGCCCAGGGCCTCGCAGCGCGCCGTCTCCATCGCCTCGTAGAGGTCGCGCGCCATCGGCCCGGCCGGGACGTATTTCGCATGGGTCGAGGCGTCGTGGTGGCGCAGCCGCATCGCCAGAGCATCCGCCGTGCCGCGCGCCATCAGCACCTCGTCGCGGGTCATGCGGCGGCTGACCTGCGGCAGGCGCATGGTGTCGCCCGAAACCCCCGAGGGATCGGCGCTGAAGGTCACGTTCAGCTCGTGCTCTTCGGCCATGGCGCGGGTGGCCTCGGTCAGGGCCTTCTTGAACGGATCGGCGGGGTTGTCGGATTTTTTCATGGGCTGTTCCCGAAATCGCCTTTGTCCGCCATTGCACTATATCCGCAGCCCAAGGCCAAGAAGCGAGCGGAGCGAGGTTGTTCTTCCATCATTCGTAAAACCTCAGCAGCGGTGCGCAGGAGGCTTTGTCTTGCGCATAGATTATTGCCGTGGGTTCGGGTTGATGGACTTGGAAGCCACCGAATGCATCAAGATAGGCTTCCGCAAAGCTGGTTTCTTTCATCGGCAAAGCCAGCGGAAAGCTCTTGTCCGCATCGACCTTCAGAGCCCAGCGAACTGCACCCCCACGCCTTTCGTCGCGCCCGGTGACAGGATTGCTGCGCAGGACCATTCCGACCGCGATTGTAGCCTGTACGAAGTCCCGACAACGGGTCTGCACATAGGCCGGATCGTCGGCTTTCGGATCTGCCGCGAGGGGTATCAAAGTCTCCGACGCATTCTTGTTCGGGGTTTTCGCGGTCAGGGCCGCGGCCATCGCCGGCAGGGCAATGGCCATCGCGCAAATACTGACCGCCCCCCGCATCACCCCGCCTTGACCGCCGCGCTTTCCGGCAGTTCCTCGTCGAACAGGCGCTGGTAGAACTCGGCCACCGTCTGGCGCTCCAGCTCGTCGCATTTGTTCAGGAAGGTCAGCCGGAAGGCATAGCCCACGTTGTCGCCGAAGATCCGCGCGTTCTGCGCCCAGGCGATCACCGTGCGCGGGCTCATCACCGTGGACAGGTCGCCCTGCATGAAGGCGGTCCGCGTCAGGTCGGCCAGCGTCACCATCTGGTTGATGATCTTGCGGCCCTTCTCGGTGTTGTAGGTCGGGTTCTTGGCCAGCACGATGGCGGCCTCGGCGTCATGGCTCAGGTAGTTCAGCGTCGAGACCAGCGACCAGCGGTCCATCTGGCCCTGGTTGATCTGCTGCGTGCCGTGATAAAGGCCGGTCGTGTCGCCCAGGCCCACGGTGTTCGCCGTCGCGAACAGGCGGAAATAGGGGTTGGGCGTGATGACCTCGTTCTGGTCCAGAAGCGTCAGCTTGCCGTCGGCCTCCAGCACGCGCTGGATCACGAACATCACGTCGGCGCGGCCGGCGTCGTATTCGTCGAAGACGATGGCGGTCGGGTTGCGCAGCGCCCAGGGCAGGATGCCCTCGTGGAACACCGTGACCTGCTTGCCGTCCACCAGCTTGATCGCGTCCTTGCCGATCAGGTCGATGCGGCTGACGTGGCTGTCCAGGTTCACCCGCACGCAGGGCCAGTTCAGCCGCGCCGCGACCTGCTCGATATGCGTGGATTTGCCGGTGCCGTGATAGCCCTGGATCATCACCCGGCGGTTGTAGGCAAAGCCGGCCAGGATCGCCAGCGTGGTGTCGGGGTCGAATTTGTAGGTGGTGTCGATCTCGGGCACGCGGTCGGTGCGCTCGGCAAAGCCCTTGACCTTCATGTCGCTGTCAAGGCCGAAGACCTCGCGCAGGTCGATTTCCTCGGTCGGTTTCGCGTTCACGTCCAGCATAGCCTCGGCCCTTTCATCGCAACGGGGCCTAGATTGCGCATTCGCCGGGCATAAGCAAGCGGACATGCGGAACCGGCCTTGTCCTTGCCGGATTATCCCCGCAGTTTCGGCAGGCAGGATCAAAGGGGAAAACGGATGAGCGGACTTCTGGCGCTGCTGGACGACGTGGCGGGGATCGCCAAGATTGCGGCGGCTTCGGTCGACGACGTGGCCGGGCAGGCGGCCAAGGCCGGGGCCAAGGCGGCGGGCGCGGTGATCGACGACGCGGCGGTGACGCCGAAATACGTGCACGGCTTTTCCGCCGCGCGCGAGGTGCCGATCGTCCTGAAGATCGCGCGTGGCTCGATCTTCAACAAGCTGGTGATCCTGCTGCCCATCGCGCTGCTGCTCTCGGCCTTCGCGCCCTGGCTCATCACGCCCCTGCTGATGATCGGCGGCGCCTATCTGTGCTTCGAGGGCGCCGAGAAGATCTTCCACGCGCTCGCCCACGACCACGGCAACGACCCGCATCTGACCGTGACGCCCGAGGGCGCCGCGGGCCTCGAGGAAGAGCGGGTCCGGGGCGCGATCAAGACCGATTTCATTCTCTCGGCCGAGATCATGACCATCGCGCTCGCCGCGATCCCGAACGGCGACGCGATCTGGATGAAGGCGCTGATCCTCGCCGTGGTGGCGGTGGGCATCACCGCCGCGGTCTACGGCTTCGTGGCGCTGATCGTGAAGGCCGACGACTTCGGCCTGCACCTGCACGAGCGCGGCGGCCCCACCGCGGCGCTGGGGCGGGGCATCGTGCATGTCATGCCGGGCTTCATGAAGGTGCTGACCGTGGTCGGCACCGCGGCGATGATCTGGGTCGGCGGCCAGATCGTCGTGCACGGGCTGCACGTGCTGGGCCAGCACCAGCCCTATGAATGGATCCACCACATGGCCGAGGCCGCGGCCCAGGCCCTGCCCGCCGCGCCCGGCGCCGCCGCCTGGGTGACCACGGCCTTCTTCGACGGCATCTTCGGGGTGATGCTGGGCATGGTCCTGATCCCGGTCGCGCATTACCTCGTCTCGCCCGCCATCGGCGCGGTCAAGGGGCTGTTCGGCGCTGGGGCCTGACCTTGCGGGCGGCGCGCGGTCGGCTCTAAGAACGGCCATGCCCAGCCAGGAGGAACCCATGCCGATTCCCGCCGCCGCCGCCGAGGCCCTTGCCGCGCTGCTCGGTCCCCGCTTCTCGACCAGCGGCGCCGACCGCGAGCTGCATGGCCAGTCCGAATCCTGGCACCGCGCGCCGCCGCCCGATGCCGTGGCCTGGCCCGAGACCACCGAGGAGGTCGCGCAGGTCGCCGCGATCTGCCATCGCCACCGGGTGCCGCTGATTGGCTGGGGCACCGGCACCTCGCTCGAGGCGCAGGCGCTGGCCACGCAGGGCGGGCTGGTGCTCGACATGCTGCGCATGGACCGGGTGCTCGAGATCCGCGCCGGCGACCTGCAGGCGACCGTCCAGCCCGGCTGCACGCGCGAGGCGCTGAACCAGGAGCTGCGCGCCACCGGCCTGTTCTTCCCGGTCGATCCCGGCGCCAACGCGAGCCTCGGCGGCATGGCCTCGACCCGCGCCTCGGGCACCACGGCGGTGCGCTACGGCACCATGCGCGACAACGTGCTGGCGCTCGAGGTGGTGCTGGCCGATGGCCGCGTGATCCGCACCGGCACCCGCGCCGCGAAATCCTCGGCCGGCTACGACCTGACCGGGCTTTTCGTCGGCGCCGAGGGCACGCTCGGCATCATCACCGAGCTGACCCTGCGCCTGCACGGCCAGCCCGAGGAGGTCGCCGCCGCGGTCTGCGGCTTTGCCACGCTGGAGCAGGCGGTGGAATGCGTGACCGCGACGATCCAGTCCGGCATCCCGATGGCGCGGATCGAGTTCATCGACGCCGACGTGGTGCGCGCCTTCAACACCTTCGCCGGCACCCATATGCACGAGGGCCCGCATCTGATGGTCGAGTTCCACGGCGCCCCCGCCTCGGTCCAGGGCGACGCCGAGGCCTTCGGGGCGCTGGCGGCCGAATTCGGCGGCACCGGCTTCGACTGGGCCACCACGCCCGAGGCCCGCGCCGCGCTGTGGAAGATGCGCCACAACGCCTATCGCTCCTGCCTGGCGCTGCGGCCGGGCGCGACGGCGGTGGTGACGGATGTCTGCGTGCCGATGTCGCACCTGCCGGCGGCGGTGGCGGCGGCGGCCGAGGACATCCGCGCCGAGGGCCTTTCGGGCCCGATGGTCGGCCATGTCGGCGACGGCAATTTCCACGCCCAGATCCTGGTCATGCCCGGCGACGCGGCCGAGCTCGCCGCCGCCAAGCGCGTCGCCACCCGCATGGCCGAGCGCGCGCTTGCCGTCGGCGGCACCATCACCGGCGAGCATGGCGTGGGCATCGGCAAGCTGCCGCTGATGCGCGCCCAGCACGGCGAGGCGGTCGCGGTCATGGCCGCGATCAAGCAGGCGCTGGACCCGCAGGGCATCATGAACCCCGGCAAGCTGGTGCCGGGGAACTAGCCCCGGCCGCGCGGCTCAGGCAAAGACGAAATCCCCGGCGTCCAGCGCAGCCGCATTGACGCCCGCCAGCAGGATCGAGCCGCCGCTCGCCAGGCTGATCTGGCAATCCGCGCCAATATCCGTCAGCACCAGATCGCCAAATCCCGCGCCGCCGGAATTGGTGAACCGGATCTTGTCGGCGCCGTCGGCATAATCCTGAATCCGGTCGCTGCCCTGGTTCAGGCTGTAATTGAAAAGGAAAACATCGCTGCCGGTATATCCGGTCAGCGTATCATTGCCCGCATCGCCCGACAGCGTATCGTCTCCGGCCATGCCGAGCAGGTAATCATTCCCGGCCATGCCATTGATCGAGTCATTGCCGCTGCCGCCGGTAATGGTGTCGGAATGGCCGGCAAAATTGAACCCCAGGATGGTGTCATTTCCAGAGCCACCCCAGATCTGACCAAGCGCGCCGCCCGCGGTAGAATAGAATTTTATGGTTGAAACGTCTATGTATCCGGTTCCTTCGATGGTCAGTGTCTTGTTGGTCGTATTGACCAACCATTCCACGAAGGAAACCTGTCCCAGTCTTATGGTGCAAAGCGAACCACTGCTGCTGGTGGTTTCTGCGTAGATGTAATCAGTTCCTTCACCTCCATCAATGACGTCGCCCGCGCTGGTAGAATAATCGCTGGCATCCGTCACCCTTATCGTGTCATCTCCTGGGTCGCCATAAATCGTGTCACGGCCATTTCCTCCAAGAATAACATCATTGCCTCTCCCGCCCATGATCAGATCGGCGCCGTCAAGACCATATATCGTATCGTTGCCGTCGCCGCCGGAAATATAGTCATTGCTGCCGCTGCCGGTGATGCTGTCATTTCCGCTGCTTCCGTAGAAATTCGCCAAGACACTCTCCCGCTTTCAGTAAAACTATAAACAACTTTGGATTGCTTCCTTGCAAGGGTTAGCTATCTCTAGTGGACAACGCAACTCTTTAAGATGAACGGAACAGTTCATGCAAATTTCATCTGCCACGATTGCCTTGACGCTCCTGAACCAAGACAGTTCGCCCTCTGCACTCGCTGTCGGGAAATTAGCAGCAGGTGACGGATCGCCGTCGCATCAGGTTGCACCGGCGGCTGCAACTGCGACCACCGCTGAGTCGACAGGCTCTGACAAGTATGTCCCGGCAGAAGTCATTGCCGATATGGAACGCTTTGAGCAAATTCAGACCAGATGGAGTCGGCTGGGAGAGTTTCATGCGGCCCTTGCAGACGGCTCCAGAAGCCCGTTCGACGCAGAGATCATCGAATATATAGGAGCCGAGCGGTCCTGGACGCCCAGCAACTCCGATTCGCGCCTGGTTTTCCCTGGCGTCTTCATCTCCTCGCCGGGCGTAGCGGCGGGCACCCAGGCCCCGCAGCGCGATGCGGCTTTCCTGTCGCGGCGCGATGCCATGGCCAATGCCTATCATTTCGCCACCGCGCTGGTGGAAACGACAAACTACGTCGTTGCCGACGCGCGCGAGATCGCTGCGCACCCCGACAATTATCTCGACGCTTCCGGCCAGCTTTACGGCGCGGGCGCCGGTGGCGGGACTCTCGGCGGCGACTGGGAGGCCGCGATGCGGCAGGGCACTGACATGATGCTGTTCTACCGTGACAAGATGGAAAGCATGGCGGCATCGCTGGCGAATATGTTCAGCTTTGACACCACCAGCGTGACCACGGGGGCCTATGAGGGCAGCTTCCAGGGCTTCAGCATCAGCCACGGCACGCTGGGCAAGGTCATGGACGTGGATGCAAATGGCAAGATCACGCTCTATGACGCCCAAGGCACCGCCTGGACGGCCGAGGATTACGACGCCGCCAAGATCGACGGCGGCATCCCGGAACTGCACAACGACATGATCCGGCAGGCCGACGACCGCGCCGAGCTTGCCAGCCTGGGCCTGAAGCGCGAGGATTCGGGCCGGGTGGTGCGCGTCTGACGCCAGCCGGTCCAGCCCGGTCAGCGCCGTCCTGGCAGCGCGGATGGCATACGCCCGGTGTACGGCCTGTGTACGCCCGCTGCACGCTTGTCGCACCCGAAAATCCCCGCTTTCCAGCGGCTTGCCGATCCGCGCCCTTCCGGCCCCGCATCCCGCACAAACTCGTGAGCGTCACGGCATCGTGACATGGCGTCCCGGCTTTGCGATAAGGGGCGAAAGCGCCGAGGACAGGCGCATGGGGCAGAGGGCAAGATGAGAATTCTCGGCAGGATATTGACGGTCTTGTTGCTGGTCGCCGTGGCGGCCTGCGGGCGCGGCCCGTCGCACAGCCGCGCGGTGATGGCGGGGCAGGGGCTGGGGCCGAAGTTCGGCGACAGCGCCCCCCATGCCTGGGTCGGCGGCCATCCCTATGACCATCCGGTGCATGGCATTGATATCTCTCGCTATCAGGGCAATATCGACTGGGGCACGGTGCGCGGATCCGGCATCAGCTTCGCCTTCATCAAGGCGACCGAGGGCGGCGACTGGGTCGATCCGAACTTCCGCCGCTACTGGGCCGAGGCGGCGCAGGCCCGCATCCCGCGCGGCGCCTATCACTATTTCTACTTCTGCCGCTCGGGCACGCAGCAGGCGGCCTGGTTCATCCAGAACGTGCCGCGCGAACGCGGCGCCATGCCGCCGGTGGTGGACCTGGAATGGACGCCCTCCAAGACCTGCCCGCGCCGGCCGCCGGCCGACGAGGTGCTGCGGGAAGCCAAGATATTCAAGGACATCCTGCACCAATACTACGGCCAGCGCCCGATCATCTATACCACCGTGGACTTCTATCGCGACAACAACCTGTCGCGCTGGCCCGAAGAATTCTGGCTGCGCTCGGTCGCCGGCCATCCGCGGATCGTCTATCCCGGCCAGCCCTACAGCTTCTGGCAATATACCGGGACCGGCGTGGTGCCGGGCATCGGCGGCAACGTGGACCTGAACGTGTTTGCGGGTTCGCCCGCCCAGTGGCGGGCATGGCTGAACCGGCGGCTTCAGTAAACCGCGCCCTGCTCCGGGCCGAGTTCGCGGCGCTCTATATCGGGGCGCCGCTGGCGATTGCGCTGTTCATGCCCGGGCATCTGCTGTTCGGGGCGCTCGCGCTGTTCAGCCTGGCGGGGCTGGCGCTTCTGTGGTTCACCGGCGGCTTCGACTGGCGCGGGCTGGTCTACGGCTGGGGCCGGCTGCCTTGGCTGGAAATCCTGGGCATGATCCTGGTCACCACCGCGCTGGGTGCCGCGATCCTGTGGTTCTCGCGCCCCGGGGCCATCTTCAGCATGGCGCGGCAGCGGCCCGAGTTCCTGCTGGTGATCTGGAGCCTCTACCCGATCCTTTCCGCCCTGCCGCAGGAGCTGATCTTCCGGCCGCTGTTCTTTCACCGCTACGGCGCCATCCTGCCGCGCGGGCAGGCGGCCATCGCGCTGAACGCGGCGGTGTTTTCCTTTGCGCATCTGATGTACTGGTCCTGGATCGTCGCGGCGCTGACGCTGGTCGGCGGCTGGTTCTTCGCCCGCGCCTATCTGAAATTCGGCTTCCCGGCGGCCTGGGCCTTGCATGCCGTGGCCGGGAACGCGCTGTTCACCGTCGGCATGGGGGTCTATTTCTATTCCGGCAACGTGGTGCGGCCGTTCTGATCGCTTGACTTCCCCCGGCGCAGGCGGTTCATGCGTGACCGAATACGCAAGGGGAAAACTGATGAGCGCCTATCGCAGCCACACCTGCGGCCAGCTGACGGCCGCCAATGCCGGTGAAACCATCCGCCTGTCGGGCTGGGTCCACCGGGTCCGAGATCATGGCGGCGTGCTGTTCATCGACCTGCGCGACCATTACGGCATCACCCAGGTCATCGCCGACAGCGACAGCCCGGCCTTTGCCGCGCTGGAAAGGCTGCGCGCCGAGACGGTGATCCGCATCGACGGCAAGGTCAAGCTGCGCGATGCGAGCCTGGTCAACCCCAAGCTGCCGACCGGCGAGATCGAGGTCTATGCCACCGGCATGGAGGTCCTGGGCGCCTCGGACGACCTGCCGCTGCCGGTCTTCGGCGACCAGGACTATCCCGAGGAGACGCGGCTGGCCTATCGCTTCCTCGACCTGCGCCGCGAGAGCCTGCACAACAACATCATGCTGCGCTCGCAGGTGGTGCGCTCGATCCGGGGCCGCATGTGGGACCAGGGCTTCACCGAGTTCCAGACCCCGATCATCACCGCCTCCAGCCCCGAGGGCGCGCGCGACTTCCTGGTGCCCTCGCGCCTGCATCCGGGCAAGTTCTACGCCCTGCCGCAGGCGCCGCAGCAGTTCAAGCAGCTGATCATGGTCGCGGGCTTCGACAAGTATTTCCAGATCGCGCCCTGCTTCCGCGACGAGGATCCGCGCGCCGACCGCTCGCCCACCGATTTCTACCAGCTCGACCTGGAGATGTCCTTCGTCGAGCAGGAGGATGTCTTTGCCGCCATCCAGCCGGTGATCCAGGGCCTGTTCGAGGAATTCGGCAACGGCCGTCCGGTCGATGCGAACTGGCCGCGCATCCCCTATGCCGAGGCGATGCTGAAATACGGCAGCGACAAGCCCGACCTGCGCAACCCGATCGAGATGCAGGTGGTCAGCGAGCATTTCCGCGGCTCGGGCTTCGCGATCTTCGCGAAACTCCTGGAACAGGAGGGCACCGAGGTGCGTGCCATTCCCGCGCCGACCGGCGGCTCGCGCAAGTTCGCCGACCGCATGAACGCCTTTGCGCAACAGCAGGGCCTGCCGGGCATGGGCTATATCTTCTGGCGCAAGGCCGAGGATGGCTCGACCGAGGCCGCCGGTCCCATCGCCAAGGCGCTGGGTGCCGAAAAGACCGAGGCGATCCGCCTGCAACTGGGCCTGGGCGAGGGCGATGCCGCCTTCTTCCTGGGCGGCAAGCCCGAGGCTTTCGAGGCCGTCGCCGGCCGGGCCCGCAACGAGATCGGCCGCGAGCTGGGCCTGACCGACGAGCACCAGTTCAAATTCGCCTGGATCGTCGATTTCCCGATGTATGAGAAAGGCGATGACGGCAGGATCGACTTCTCGCACAACCCGTTCTCGATGCCGCAGGGCGGTCTCGAGGCGCTGTCGGGCGATCCGCTGGCGGTCAAGGGCTATCAGTATGACCTGGCCTGCAATGGCTATGAGCTGATCTCGGGCGCGATCAGGAACCACAAGCCCGAGATCATGTTCAAGGCCTTCGAACTGGCCGGCTACGGCCGCGACGAGGTCGAAAAGCGCTTCGGCGGCATGGTCAAGGCCTTCCGCTATGGCGCGCCGCCGCACGGCGGCTGCGCGGCCGGCATCGACCGCATCGTCATGCTGCTGGCGGATGAGCAGAACATCCGCGAGGTCATCATGTTCCCGATGAACCAGCGCGCCGAGGACCTGATGATGGGCGCCCCCAGCGAGCCCACCAACGAGCAGCTGCGCGAATTGCGGCTGCGCGTGCTGCCGAAGGAATGACGGCTGCGGCCCGCGCCATGCGCGGGCTCTTGCCGCATCGCGGCATTTGAAGAAAGCGTGAACTGACCTTTGCCGCCGGCCGTGCCATAACCAGATCCGGGGGCGCGATCCCCGGCGATGGAAGGCACGCATGAGCATTGGTTTTCCCGAGATGGCGGCGATCCGGCTGGGCTTCGGACTGTCGCCGCTGATGCCGCCGCCGGCCGATGCGGCGGCGGTCTTGACCGGCCCCGCTAATGCCGGCCCGGGCCCCGAGGCCATGACCACGGCCGAGGCCAGCCGCATCGCCCGCACCTTCCGCGAGGGGATCAAGGCCCGCCGCGAAGGCCGGCCCGAACCGCCCGAGTCGATCGAGGCCAATCGCCAGCTTGGCACCTTGCAGGTCGATGACCTGCGCCGCCGGGTGATCCGTGCCGTGGACGACCCCATCGGCTTCGGCGAGCGGTTGGTGCAGTTCTGGTGCGACCATTTCACCGCGCGCTCGATCAACAAGGTCAATATCGGCCTTGGGCTGGCCTATCAGGACGAGGCGATCCGCCCGCATGTGAACGGCCGCTTCGAGGACATGCTCTTCGCCGCCGAGACGCATCCGATGATGCTGATCTATCTCGACCAGGTGTCGAGCCGGGGCCCGAACTCGCCCTTCGTGAAGCGCCGGCCCGACCGCCGTTTCGGCCTGAACGAGAACCTGGCGCGCGAGGCGATGGAGCTGCACACGCTGGGCGTCGGCGCCCCCTACAGCCAGAAGGACGTGCGCCAGCTGGCCGAGCTGCTGACCGGGCTGACCTTTTCGCATGACGGGGGCTTCGCCTTCAAGCCGGCGCTCGCCGAGCCGGGGGCCGAGACGGTGCTGGGCAAGAGCTATGGCGGCAAGCGGCGCGGCGGGCTCGAGGACATCCGCGCCGCCTTCCGCGACCTCGCCCGCCGGCCCGCGACCGCGCATTACATCTCGCGCAAGCTGGCGGTGCATTTCGTCTCGGACAATCCGCCGCGGGATCTGGTGCAGGCCATGGCCGATGTCTGGCGCGACACCAACGGCGACCTGCCGCAGGTCTATCGCGTGCTGGTGACGCATCCGGCGCTGACCCGGAACCTGCGCGCCAAGGTGCGCCAGCCCTTCGACCTGGTGGTGGCCGGGCTGCGCGCGCTGGGGGTGACGGGACAGCAGATCGCGGCGCTGGACGAGCAGATGTTTCGCCGCGCGGTCTGGAACCACCTGCCGCTGATGGGCCAGCCCTGGAACCAGCCGAAGGGCCCGGACGGCTGGCCCGAGGAGGCCGAGGCCTGGATCGCGCCGCAGACCATGGCCGCGCGCATCAACTGGGCGCTGCGCATGCCGCGCCTGCTGCTGCCGGAGCTGCCCGACCCGCGCGAGATGCTGGTCTCGGCCTTCGGCGGCACGCAATCCGAGCAACTTTCCTGGGCGGTGCCCAAGGCCGAAAGCGCGGCCGAGGGCGTGGTGCTGATCCTCGCCTCGAGCGATTTCAACCGGAGGTAGGCGATGCTGCAACTGGACCGCAGGCTGTTTCTGAAAAGCGCGGCGCTGCTCGGCTGCTCGGCCGCGGCGCATCCCTTGATGAACAGCATGACCTTTGCCGCGCTGCCCTCGGACAACCGGCTGGTGGTGATCATCCTGCGCGGCGCCATGGACGGGCTGGACGCGATCCAGCCCTATGGCGACACGATGCTGCGCAAGCTGCGCCGCGACCTGTCGCTGGGCCCCGATGCGGGGGCGCTGGACCTTGACGGCTTCTATGCGCTGCACCCGCGGCTGGGGCCGCTGCTGCCCCTGTGGCAAAAGGGCGAGCTGGCCTTTGCCCATGCCGTCTCGACCCCCTATCGCGACAAGCGCAGCCATTTCGACGGCCAGGACGTGCTGGAGGCCGGGACCGGCAATGACCTGCCGGTGGACCGGCGGCTGGGCGGCTGGCTGAACCGGCTGTTGCAGGCGGTGCCGGGGGCGAGCTCGGAAACCGCCTATGCGGTCGGGATCGAGCAGATGAAGATCCTGGAAGGCAAGGCCGCGCATATGGCCTGGGCGCCGCGCGCCGCGCTGAACCTGTCGCCGCAGGCGCAGCTGCTGCTGGAGCATATCTATCACGACGACCCGCTGTTCCGCGACGCCGCGCGCGATGCGGTGCAGATCGGCGCCGAGAGCCCGGCCATGGAAAAGACCACCGGCCCGACCGGCGACGCGCAGTCGCTGGCCGCCTTTGCCGCCAACCGGCTGAACGCCGAAAGCCGCATCGCCGCCTTCTCGATTCCGGGCTGGGACAGCCACGCCAATCAGGCGCCGGTGATCGGGCGCGGCTTCGACCGGCTCGCCGCCGCGATCCTGGCGCTGCGCGACGGCCTGGGCGCGAACTGGCAGCGCACCACCGTGCTGGCGATGACCGAATTCGGCCGCACCGTGCGCGAGAACGGCTCGGGCGGCACGGACCACGGCACCGGCGGCGCGCTGATCATGGCCGGCGGTGCGATCAAGGGCGGGCGCGCCTATGGCGACTGGCCCGGTCTGGGCGAGGGCCAGCTTTACGCCGGCCGCGACCTGATGCCCCTGCGCGACATCCGCGCCTATGCCGCCTGGGCCATGCGCGGGCTTTTCGGGCTCGAGCCCGGGGTGCTGGAGCGCGCCGTGTTTCCGGGGCTTGACCTTGGCGGCGATCCGGGGATGCTCGCCTGAACCTTCAGGGAGAGCAGCATGGCAGAGCGTCCGACCGGCCCCGCCGTCACCGGCTTCGTCCCGCCGCCCGCCCCCGGGCCGGAGCGGATCGAGGGCCGGTTCGTCACCCTGGAACGGCTGGACCCGGCGCGCCATGCCGAGGATCTGTTCGCGGCCAACCAAGGCCAGGACTGGGTCTGGGACTATCTCGGCTATGGCCCCTTCGCCGAACTGGAGGCCTATCGCGCCTGGCAGGCGGGCATGGCGGAAAGCCGCGACCCGTTCTTCTATGCCCTGCGCGACCGCGCCGGCGGCAAGGTGGGCGGGCTCGCCTCGTTCCTGCGCATCGACGCGCGCAATGGCGTGATCGAGATCGGCCATATCGAGATCGCTCCGCCGATGCAGCAGACCCCCGCCGCGACCGAGGCGATTTCGCTGATGATCGGCTGGGCCTTCGGCGCCGGCTATCGCCGGGTCGAGTGGAAATGCGACGCGCTGAACGCGCCGTCGCGTCGCGCCGCCCTGCGCTATGGCTTCAGCTTCGAGGGCATCTTCCGCCAGCACATGATCTATAAGGGCCGCAACCGCGACACCGCCTGGTTTGCCATCATCGACCGCGACTGGCCGCGTCTGGCCCGGGCGCATGCGGACTGGCTCGCGCCCGGGAACTTCGACGACAAGGGCGGCCAGCGCCAAAGCCTGTCGGCGCTGACGGCCCGGTGACGCGGGCTCAGTGACCGCCGCCGCCGCCCGCGCCGGCTTGCGGCTTTTCCACGAACAGCAGCAACAGCGCCAGCGCGGCGAAAACCCCGGTCAGCAGCACGAAAATGTCGGCCAGCGACATCACCACCGCCTGCAGCTGCGCCATGCCCGAGATGCTGGCCAGCGCCGCGGTCTCGGCCGCCTCGCCCAAGGATGAATAGGCCTGCTCCAGCATGCCGATGGCGCCGGTCGCGGCCTGGTTGCCGGGATGCACGCTTTCGGCGATGCGGGCATAGTGGAAATCCTCGCGGTTGCGCAGGATCGTGTTGATCAGCGCCAGCCCGACCGCGCCGCCCAGGTTGCGGGTCAGGTTGAACAGGCCCGAGGCGTTCTTGACCTTCTCGGGCGGCAGCATGCCAAGCGCGATGTTCGACACCGGCACCATGCAGATCATCAGTGACACCCCGCGCAGGATCTGCGGCAGGAAGATCTCCCAATAATCCCAGTCCTCGGTCAGCCCGGCCATCATCCAGCAGCTGAGCGAGAACAGCGCGAAGCCCGCCCCCATCATCAGCCGCGGGTCCAGCTTCTGCGACAGCCGCCCGGCGACGGGCGCGGTCAGAAACATCGAGATGCCCGAGACCATCATCGCCTCGCCGATCTGCAGCGAGTTGTAGCCGCGGACCCCCGACAGGTAGACCGGGAAGATGTAGATCAGCCCGTAAAGCCCGATGCCAAGGCCGAAGGAAAACACCGAGCCCATGGCGAAGTTGCGGTCGGCAAAGGCTTCCAGCCGCACGATGGGCTCATCGGCGGTGAAGGCGCGCCAGAAGAACAGGAAGCCCCCGGCCAGCATCACCCCGGTCATGGCGACGATGCCCTCGTCCGCGAACCAGTCGTCGCCGGCGCCTTCCTCGAGCACGTATTCCATCGCGCCCAGCAGCAGCGCCAGCCCCAGGAAGCCCCACCAGTCGAAGCGCTGGAACAGGCTCAGCTCCGGCTTGTCGAAGTCGATCAGCAGAAAGGCCGCCGTGGTGACGATGACGCCCGGCACCACGTTGATGAAGAACAGCCAGTGCCAGCTGAGATATTCGGTCAGATAGCCGCCCAGCGTCGGCCCGATGGTCGGCGCCAGCGTCGCCACCAGCCCGATCATGGGCGAGACGATATGCATCTTGGAGCGCGGAAAGATCGTATAGGCGCAGGCAAAGACCGTCGGGATCATCGCCCCGCCGACGAAGCCCTGCAAGGCGCGCCAGACAATCATCTCGGACATCGAGTTCGACAGCCCGCAAAGCAGGCTCATCAGCGTGAAGCCGCCCGAGGAGATGGTGAAGACCCAGCGCGTCGACAGCATCCGCGACAGATAGCCCGACAGCGGGATCATGATGACCTCGGCGATCAGGTATGAGGTCTGGATCCAAGGGATCTCGTCGCTGGATGCGGCCAGCCCGGCCTGGATCTCGGACAGCGAGGCCGAGACGATCTGGATGTCCAGGATCGCCATGAACATGCCCAGCACCATCAGCATGAAGGTGACCAGGCGGCGCGGGTCGATGCGGTCGGGATCCGGCGCGGGCAGGGCGCCCGGCAGGGTCGCGGCCGGGCTGGCGGCGGCCATGGCCTAGCCCCGCATGCCGGGGGCGCCGGAGTCCAGCGCGCTGGTCGCGGCCGCGCCGGGTTCGACCCGGGCCGGGTTGGCGGCGGGGGTGGGCATCAGCGGCCGATCCTCGCCGGTGCGAGTGTCGACCTCGACCACGACGGACATGCCGGGGCGCAGCGGCAGGCGGGTGCGGTCCTGGTCGTCGATGCGGATGCGCACCGGCACGCGCTGCACGACCTTGGTGAAATTGCCGGTGGCGTTCGACGAGGGCAGCAGGCTGAACACCTGGCCGGTGCCGGCGGTCAGGCTTTCCACCGTGCCGTGCAGCACCGCATCGGGCCAGGCATCGACGCGGATCTGGACGCTGCTGCCGGGGCGAATACCGGCGATCTGCGTCTCCTTGAAGTTCGCGCCGACATAAAGGTTCTCGACCGGGACCAGCGTGCCGATGCGCGAGCCCGGCGCGACATAGGAGCCGACCTCGATCTGGCGCTCGGTCAGGATGCCGGCGAAGGGCGCGCGGATCTGGGTGAAGTCCAGGTCGCGCTGCGCCTGGCGCAGCCCGGTGCGGGCGGCGCGGACCTGGAGTTTCGCGCTGTCGGCTTCGGCGTTCAGCACCGCCAGCTGCGCCTCGGCCTGCGCCAGCGCCGCCCTGGCGCTTTCGACCTGGGCGGCGGCGGATTTGGCGCTGGCCTCGGCCGAATCCAGCGCGGCCTGGGTGCCGACCGAGGTGGTCTTCAGCTCGCGCGCCCGGCGATAGGCCTTTTGCGCGCCGTCATTGGTGGCCTGGGCGGCGGCCAGCGCGGCCTCGGCCTGCTGGATGCCGGCCCGGCCGGCGGTGATCTGCGCCTCGAGCTGGCGGGTCGCGCTTTCGGCGCTCGCCAGCGTATTGGCGGCGTTTTCCAGCGCCAGCTGGTAATCCTGCGGGTCGATGCGGGCGATCACCTGGCCCTTGGCCACCGGGGCGTTGGGCGCGACCAGGATCTCGGCGATATAGCCGGTGTCGCGGGCCTGCAGCATCACCAGGTCGGCCTGCAGATAGGCGTCGTCGGTTTCCTGGTGAAAGCGGCCATGGGTGAACCAGCGAAAGCCCTCGTAGCCGACCACGGCCAGCACCAGCAGGGCGACGATGCCCAGGATGCGCTTGGCCTTGCCGGATTTCGGCTTGCTCGCGGGGGCCGGGGGGGCGTCGGGGGTCGAAGTCATCACTGGGCCTTTCGGAACGCAAGCCGCCGTTGCGCGCGGACCCGGCATGGCATGGGGGCGAGTCGGGCTGTCGGCTGCGGCTCCATACCATTGACCGAACGGTTCGGTCAATGGTATCCGGGGGCGTCGGTGGGCTGGACCGCGCTGCCGGCGGCGGCGTAATCTGCCGCGCAACCCGTCAGGAGGCAGGCTTGAACGATCCCGTCAGCACCGGCTGCGACTGCGACCCGCGCGCGGGCGTCGAGGACAATCCCAAGCGCCGCCAGATCCTGGACGGCGCGCGGCGGATGTTCCTGTCGCAGGGGTTCGAGGGCGCCTCGATGCAGGACGTCGCCCGGGCGGCGGGGGTCTCAAAGGGCACGCTCTACGTCTATTTCGACAGCAAGGAGGCGATGTTCGAGGCCCTGGTCCTGCACGAATGCGGCCGGCTGCAACGCACGATCCGCGAGCTGGGCAGCGGCAAGGGCGCAGTCGAGGACGAGCTGCGCCAGATTGCCCGCACCATGATCGACACGCTGCTGCAGGGCGAGGTCCTGGCCGCGATGCGCATGATGATCGGCGCGGGCGAGAAGTTCCCCGACCTCGCACGCCGCATCTATCGCGCCGGCCCGATGCATTCGATCGAGACCCTGGCGGAGTATTTCCAGGGCCGCGTGGCGCGCGGCGACCTGGCGATCCCCGACTGCACCGAGGCCGGCGCGGAATTCGTCGACCTGGTGCTGGCCGGGTTGCAGCGCCGGGCGCTGTTGATGATGGACCCGCTGGAGCCCGCGCAGATCGACCGCTTCGTCCAGCGCCGCGTCGCGCGCTTCCTCGCGGTCTATGCCCCGCCGGGCTGAGTCTGCCTTCGGCAGGCCCAGCGGCTCGGGCAATCGACGGAGGCGGTCGAGGACGAGCCCGACCCGGCAAAGCTGGGCAGGCGGCGGCAGACCGGACATGCGGATCGGGCCATCGCGCAGCACTGCATGGCCGGCGAGCAGGGCGCTGCCATGCCGAGCCCTGAATCTCCGCCGGCCCCGCCTTGCAGCCACGCGGAAGCGAGCAGTTCCATTGCCAGGCCCCGCATCATTCCGGCGGCAGGCGTCCAGTTCCTCGGCCAAGGGGAACTCGCTCGCGCGGTGGGCGCGGGCCATGGCGCCCGGCCGCAGATCCACACCTCCATTCGGTGCGCCCGAAGCCGCTGATCCCGCGCGACAACGTCGGCATCGACGAGCGCACCGAGGCGCCCGGCGCGATCCCGCGCGCGCCCCGACCGCGCGGATGTGGCCCGCGCCTTGGCCGCGGCACGGGCGGCAGGGGCTGCGGGCATTGGCGTGGCCTTTCCGCATTCCTGCCGCGACCCGAGAACGAGCGCGCGGTGGCGGCGATGCTCGCCGAGACGGCGCCCGAGAGCACCTCGGCGGATGTGGCGCGACCGCCCGACGCCGATGGAGCGGATGCGCATCCTCGACCCCCGGCCCGACGCCGCGATGATTGCGGGTCGCGCTGCTGGAAAAGGGCCTTGTCGGGGCCGAGCAACCTGCCGCAGTTGGGGCTGGTGCCGCCAGAAGAACCGGGATGAGCGCCAACTGCCGCTGGCGATCCTGGCTCTGCGCATGGGGAAGACGCTGTCGCAGAACCCAGGCTTTCGCCGCTCGGGGCTCTTCTATGCCAGCAACGACAGGGCGAGTTTGGCCCAGTGGGAGGAACGGGGCCGCATGGCGCGCGGCCATGGCGTGGGCACCCGGATGATCTCGGGCGCCGAGATCGCCGCGATGCTCCCCGCCGCCGCGCGCGCTGGAAAGGCGGTGTGCATTCGCCGACCGACGCCCGCGCCGCTGATGGCCGAGCCCGCGCAGGCTTGGCGCCACCGTCCATCGATCCTGCGCGGTGCGCAAGATCGAGTTCCCGGCCGGCCGGGTCGGCGGCGTGCTGACCGAGCGCGGCCGCATCGGCTGCGACGCGGTGCTAGTCGCGGGCAGCGCCTGGGCCGGAATGCCGCCGCGCCGCCATGGCGTGCCTTTCCTGCAGGCCTCGATCCAGTCCACCTCGTGTGCGACCGCGCCCATGCCCGAGGTGACCGCCGGCGGCTGCACGGTCGGCACTTCGGGCTTTGGCCGGTTGCATGTCTCGCCGCGCGGGATCATGCAGATGCGGCCGTTCTGGAAGACCTTCCTGAAGCGCCGGCGAAGCTGACCTACAGCCTTGGCGCCAGTTTCTTCACCGGCCGGATGCGCTGCGGCGCTGGAGCGCCGACCGGGTTTCGGCCTTCGAGCGCATCCGCGTGCTGGACCCCAAGCCCGAGGCGCGGCTGCTGAGACGCGGCATGGCCGACTTGGCCCGCCCCCCCGCTCGCCGGGCGCAGGTGGCGCATTCCTGGGGCGGCATGGTCGATTGCACGCCCGACGCCATCGCGGTGATCGGGCCGGTCGGGACGCACCCGGGATTGTTCGTCTCGGCCGGGCACAGCGGGCATGGCTTCGGCATCGGTCCCGCGGCGGGCCGGCTGGTGGCCGAGCCGATCCGGGCGTCGCGCCCTCGGTCGATCCAGCCCTTTTGGCATGACCGCATGACCGATGGCAGCGATCTTGGCGAAATGGCGCGGGCGGGGGTAGTCCTGTCCTGGATCGCGGGCGTCAGCCTGATGAGCGGGACTCTGGCGCCGTGCCGGGCAGCATCGATTCCATCGCCGTCCTGGCCCGCGGCGCCGGCGCCGACATGGCCTTCGTGATGAGCCTGCGGACCATCCGCATGTTCGCCATGGTGATCCTCGGGCCGACGCTGGCGACCGGGCTGGCGCGCATGCTGCTGCACCGCCGGGGCGGCCGGCCCTGAAAACTCCGAGGAGAATCCCGTGGCGCGGCCTGTCGGCCATGCCCTCGACCAGGCGGGCTGCGCCGGAACGTTTCACGGCGCGCCAAGCCTCGTCTGCGCAAGGGGCGTCCATCGGCCGAATGAAGTCGCCCTTAGGCACGCACCGAGACAAGAGGATCGTCTCCGCATTCGCCGGTGTGGCCGGTCGACTGCCTGATCGGGTGGCCGTGGGCGCGCCGATAGGCCTTGCTCAGCGAAGCCGCGTCGCAATAGCCGCAGCGCAGGGCGATTTCGCGCAGGCCCAGCCCGGTGCTGGCAGCCAGCTCGCGCGCCTGCGACAGCCGCAGCATCTGGAAATAGCGGCCCGGCGCCATGCCGGTCTCGGCCCGGAACAGCCGGTCCAGCTTGCTGAGCGAGACCCCGCAGCGCGCGGCGATTTCGGGCAGCGGCATCGGCGTCTCGATCGACCCGATCATCAGGTTCATCGCCTGCCGCAGCCGCGCCGTGCCCTTGCGGGGCAGGCCGGGCAGGGCCGGGCCGGCCTCGCCCCGGCCGGCGTCATGCAGAAACATCGACGAGGCGACGAAGGCATTGGCCTGGCCGAACCGCCGGGCGATGAAGGCCAGGATCAGGTCCAGCGCACCGGCCGCGCCGCCACAGGACCAGAAGCGGTCTGCCATCACATAGGGCGCGGGGTCGGCCTGCACCTCGGGAAAGGCCTCGGCGAATTCGCCGAGCAGCGACCAGTGCAGGGTGGCGCGTCGCCCGCGCAGCAGGCCCGCCGCCGCCAGAAGCCAGGGCCCGCTGTCGGCGCCGATCACGATGCGGGCCTGCCGCGCCAGCGCCAGGATGCGGCGCGGCCCCGCCCCGCCGGCGTGGTCGCGATAGCCATAGCCCGCCACCACCACCAGCAGCTCGAACTCCGCCGCCGCAGCGTCGTCGGGCGCGACGGACAGCCCGCTGGAGGACCGCACCGGGCGGCCGTCGGGGGTCATGACCTGCCAGCGGATGTCGATCCCGGCCTGGTCGCGGACCGCCCGCAGGGGCTCGAGCAGGCAGGACAGCACCATGTTCGAGAAGCCGTCGAAAAGCAGGAAGCCGACGCGGACCATGAAATGCTGACCTGTTTGGACAATCCGGTGACAGGATAGGATAATCCAGAAGCCGTGCAACCCCCTAGCATCGGGCCTGCCAACCAGGAGTTCGCCATGCCCCTTGCCATGAATCGGGACGTCTTCATCACCTGCGCCGTGACCGGATCGGGCGGCACGCAGGACCGCTCGCCGCATGTGCCGCGCAGCCCGAAGCAGATCGCGGAAAGCGCCATCGCGGCGGCCAAGGCCGGCGCGGCGGTGGTCCATTGCCACGTCCGCGACCCCGAGACCGGCGCCCCCTCGCGCAAGCTGGACTATTACCGCGAGGTGACCGACCGCATCCGCGAGGCCGAGGTGGACGTGGTGCTGAACCTGACCGCCGGCATGGGCGGCGACATCGTCTTCGGCAATACCGAGGCGCCGTTTCCGCTGAACGCCGCCGCGACCGACATGGTCGGCGCCACCGAGCGCATGGCCCATGTCGTCGAATGCCTGCCCGAGATCTGCACCCTCGATTGCGGCACGATGAACTTCGCCGAGGCCGATTACGTGATGACCAACACGCCCGGCATGTTGCGGGCCATGGGCGGCATGATGACCGCCCTGGGCGTCAAGCCCGAGATCGAGGCCTTCGACACCGGCCACCTGTGGTTCGCCAAGCAGCTGGTCGAGGAAGGCACGCTGGCCGGCCCGGCCCTGGTGCAGTTGTGCATGGGCGTGCCCTGGGGGGCGCCGAACGACCTGAATACCTTCCTGGCGATGGTGAACGCGGTGCCCGCGGACTGGACCTGGTCGGCCTTCAGCCTGGGCCGCGACCAGATGCCTTTCGTCGGTGCCTCGGTGCTGGCGGGCGGCAATGTCCGCGTGGGGCTGGAGGACAATCTGTGGCTGGGCAAGGGCCAGCTTGCCACCAATGCGCAGCTGGTCGAGCGTGCCGCGACCATCATCGAGAACCTGGGCGCCCGCGTGATCGGCCCTGCCGAGGTGCGCGAACGCCTGGGCCTGGTGAAGCGCGCGCCGAAAGGAGCCGCGGCATGAGCAAGGCGGCGATCATCGGCGGCGGCGTCATCGGCGGCGGCTGGGCCGCGCGTTTCCTGCTGAACGGCTGGGATGTGGCGGTCTTCGACCCCGACCCGCAGGCCGAGCGCAAGATCGGCGAGGTGCTGGCGAACGCCCGCCGGGCGCTGCCCGCGCTCTACGACCGCGCGCTGCCGCCCGAAGGCCGGCTGAGCTTTCACGCCGACATGGCCGAGGCGGTGGCGGGCGCCGCCTGGATCCAGGAAAGCGTCCCCGAGGTTCTGGCGCTGAAGCACAAGATCCTGCCCGCCATCGCGGCGGCGGCCGGGCCGGATGCGGTGATCGGCTCGTCGACCTCGGGCTTCAAGCCGTCCGAGCTGAATGCGGCCGGCACCCACGCGGTGGTGGCGCATCCCTTCAACCCCGTCTATCTGCTGCCGCTGGTCGAGCTGGTGGGCGATGGCGCCACCTGCGCGCGGGCCGCCGACATCCTGCGCGGCATCGGCATGTTTCCCCTGATCCTGCGCAAGGAAATCGACGCCCATATCGCCGACCGCCTGCTGGAGGCGGTGTGGCGCGAGGCGCTGTGGCTGGTCAAGGACGGCATCGCCACCACCGAGGAGATCGACGAATCGATCCGCATGGGTTTCGGCATCCGCTGGGCGCAGATGGGCCTGTTCGAGACCTATCGCATCGCCGGCGGCGAGGCCGGGATGAAGCATTTCATGGCCCAGTTCGGCCCGGCGCTGTCCTGGCCCTGGACCAAGCTGATGGACGTGCCCGAGTTCAACGACGAACTGGTCGACCTGATCGCCAGCCAGTCCGACGCGCAATCCGGCCACCGCTCGATCCGCGAGCTGGAGCGGCTGCGCGACGACAATGTCGTCGGCATGCTCCGCGCGCTGCGCCGCTCGGGCAGCGGCGCCGGCGGCGTCCTGCGCGCGCATGAGGCGCAGCTGCCCGACCCGGGCGAGCGCGACGGGCTGCCGATCACCGGCGCGCGCCAGGTGCCGGTGACCTGGACCGACTACAACGGCCATATGAACGAGACGCATTACCTGGAAGCCGCCTCGCTGGCCACCGACCGCTTCATGGAGATGATCGGCGCCGACGCGGATTATATCGGCTCGGGACAGAGCTATTTCACGGTCGAGAACCATATCCGTTACCTGGACGAGATCCACGCCGGCGACCGGCTGGTGGTGACGACCCAGGTGCTGGACGGGCAGGGCAAGCGGCTGCACCTGTTCCACCGGCTCTGGCGCGGCGAGGTGCTGGCCGCCACGGTCGAGACGCTGCTTCTGCATACCGACCTCGGCACCCGCCGCACCAGCGCGCCCGCGCCCGCCGTGGCGGCGGCGCTGGCCGATTGGGCCGGCCGCCATGCCGCCATGCCGGCCGAGGGGGCGGGCCGCTTCGTCGGCCAGCCCAGGTCCTGACGCATGGGGCGCGCCATGCCTGGGGCGCGGGCGAGGTGACGGCGGGCGCGGAAGGGGTGTTCCGGCGCTCTGACCGGCCGCTCGGCGTCACCATCCTGGTGCTGCCCGATGCCTCGCTGATGAGCCTTGCCGCCACGCTGGACCCGTTGCGGGCGGCAAACCGCGTGTCGGGGGCGGAATGCTATCGCTGGCAGGTCGTCTCGGTCGACGGCAAGCCGGTGGCGACCAGCTGCGGCCTGCCGGTGCAGGTCGATGGAGCCTTCCGGCCGCAGCAGGAATGCGACCTGCTGATCGTGGTCGCGGCCTTCAACGTCGCGCGCCATGTCGCCCCGGCGGTGCTGGCCGCCGTGCGGCAGGGCGCGCGGCGGGCGGCGCTGGTCGGCGGCGTCGAGGCCGGCAGCTGGGTTCTGGCCCGCGCCGGGCTGCTGGACCAGCGCCAGGCCACGACGCATTGGGAGGATCTCGAGGATTTCGCCGCCCGCTTCCCGCAGCTGCGCGCCATCCCCGACCGCTGGGTGATCGACGGCCCGGTCTTCACCACCGGCGGCGCCGCGCCCACGCTGGACTTCATGCTGGCGCTGGTCCGCGCCCGCCAGGGCTTCGACGCGGCGCTGAACGTGGCCAGCCTTTACGTCTACGAAGAAATGCGCCTGCCCTCGGACGCGCAGCCCCTGGTCTCGCTGGGCCGGGCCGGGCGGATGGAGAGCCGTGTCGCCCAGGCCATCGGCATCATGGAGGCGCATCTGGACAGCCCGCTGCCCGTCGCCCGCATCGCCGCGCAGGTGAAATGTTCCAGTCGGACGCTGGAGGGGCTGTTTCGCGCCATCGTCCAGACCTCGCCCGCCGCCTATTACCAGTCGCTGCGGCTGCAGGCGGCGCGGCGACTGATCACCGACACCGACCTCGGCATGGCCGAGATCGCGGTCAGGACCGGCTTCGCCTCGATCGCCTCGCTGTCGCGCGCCTTCCGGCGGCGGTTCGGCCATCCGCCGACCGCCGCCAGACGCGGTTCAAAGACCTAGCGCCGCCTTGGCGGCGGGCAGGCCCGGCTCGCCCGCAACGGTGGTGACATCGGCAAGCCAGGCGTCCAGCGCGGCCGGGTTTTCCTTGAGCCAGCGCTCGGCGGCGGCCTTCGGCTCCAGCCCCTCGTCCAGGACATAGGACATCATCACGTCCTCGGCCTCGACCGTGAAGGCGAGGTTCGACAGGAACTTGCCCAGGTTGGGGCATTCCGCGGACAGGCCGGCGCGGGTATTGGTCAGCACGGTCGCGGCGCCGTCGTCGGGTCCGAACGTGTCGTTGCCGTCGGTCAGATAGGCCAGTTCGTAACGCACGTTCATCGGATGCGGCCGCCAGCCGAAGAACAGGATCGGCTGTTCGGCCTGGATGGCGCGCTGCACCTGGGCCAGCATGCCCTGTTCGCTGGATTCGACCAGTTCGAATTCGCCCAGGTCGAAGGCATTGTCCGAAATCGCCTGCAGGATCGTGCTGTTGGCGCTGCTGCCGGCCTCGATGCTGTAGATCTTGCCGCCGAGCTGGTCCTTGAACTTGGCGATGTCGGCATAGGTCTTGAGCCCGGCCTCATGCGTGTATGCGGGCACGGCGAAGCCGATCAGCGCGCCTTCCAGGTTCGGGCGCACCACCTCGATCTGGCCGGCATCGACCAGCGGCTTCTGGATCGGTTCCTGAAGCGGCATCCAGTTGCCCAGGAAGATGTCGGTATCGCCCTGTTTCAGCGATTCGAAGGTGACGGCGACCGACAGGATCTGCACCTCGGGTGTATAGCCCAGGGCCTGCAACACCATGGCCGACATGGCGGTGGTCACCGAGATGTCGGTCCAGCCCACGTCCGAGAAGCTGGGGGAATGGCAGGCGGCGGGCTCGGCGGCCTCGGCCCTGGGCAGCACGGCCAGCGAGGCCAGGACTGCGACGGCGATCTTGCGCTTCATTTTCTCTCCTCCGTTGTTGGTCCAGCCGATCCGCCAGGGTCAGCCCTGGGGAAAGGATAGCCGAGAGTTCCGCATCAGGTTGACCCGTTGCGCAGCAATTTTTGCGATTTGCGCAGGGAACGGCGGGTTTTGGGCAATTGGTTGCCGCTTCGCGCGCCGGGTGGGCTGGTGCGGGGCGTGGACCGGCCCTGCCGCGGGTCTTTCATCCTGTCGCCGGAGCCTTTCGGTCGTTCACGCCGGTCGGCGCGCGCTGTGCAATCGCCCGGTGCCGCGGTGATGCGCGGCTGCGTGGCCGCGCGGTGCTGGAGAAGCAGATCCGGGGGCTCGACCACCGTGCCGTTGAGCGAGATCGGCACGTCGATTCCGCCCGGCCCGTCCTTGGTCCGCGCTGCGTGACCCCGGCGGCCCCACGCCGGCCAGGCTCCGCGCTTCGGCCGGGGCCAGTTTCATCGGGCTGGCCAGGTCCAGGCCTTGTGCGGCAAGCCCGTCGAGGTTCTGGACCGGACCCTTGCCCGACTGTCGCGCGTTACGGTGCAAGCACCACCGATGTGGAGCCCTGCAAACCAGACACGGAGGATACCATGCCCAGCACGATCCGACTGCACCGCGTCATCGCGGCGAAACCCGAAAAGCTCTATCGCGCCTTCATCGAACCCGACGCGGTGGCAAGCTGGCTGCCGCCCTGGGGCTTTCTCTGCACCGTCCACGAGCTGGAGGCGAGGGTCGGCGGCCGGCACCGGATGTCGTTTCGCAACTTCACCACCGGCGACAGCCATTCCTTCGGCGGCAGCTATCTGGAACTGATCCCGGGCCAGCGCCTCGTCTATACCGACCGGTTCGACGACCCCAACCTGCCGGGCGAAATGACGGTCACGGTGGACCTGAAGCCGGTCTCGGTCGGAACCGAGATCAGCATCGAGCAGCAGGGCGTGCCGGACCTGATCCCGGCTGAGGCCTGCTATCTCGGCTGGCAGGATTCGCTGCACAAGCTGGCGAAACTGGTCGAGCCGGAAATCAGCCAATAGGCACGACCGCATCACAGGAGCCGTGCGATGACCCCCATCATCACCGCCTTCGCGCGATCCCCCGACCGCGGCCAGGGCTTGGCGCGCGACATGCGTGTCCGCTGGGCATTGGAAGAGGTCGGCCAGGCCTACGACACGCGCCTGCTCTCCTTCGACGAGATGAAGCAGCCCGCGCATCTGGCACTGCACCCCTTCGGGCAGATCCCGACCTATCAGGAGGGCGATCTTGCCCTGTTCGAGTCGGGCGCCATCTTGCTGCATGTCGCGCAACGCCATCCGGGCCTCTTGCCCGAGGAAGCGAATGCGCGGGCGCGGGCCATCATGTGGATCTTCGCCTCACTCAACACCGTCGAGCCGCCGATCGCCGAGTGGGAACAGGCCGCGTATCTTGAGCGCGACAGGCCCTGGCACCAGGCGCGCCTTCCCCTGCTGGAGAAGCGCATCCGCGATCGTCTGGAGCAGCTTTCCCGCCCCTTCGGCGAGGCAGACTGGCTCGACGGCACCTTCAGTGCCGGCGACCTGCTGATGGTGTCGGTGCTGCGCAGGCCGGAGGGAAGCGGTATGTTGGAGACGTTTCCGAACCTCCGCGCCTATGTCGCCCGCGGCAAGGCGCGTCCGGCCTATCGGCGCGCCTTCGAGGCACAACGGGCGGTGTTCACGGCATCGCAGGGCTGAACGGGGCGTCACATCGCCATCGCCAGGGTCGGGATCAGCGTCGCCCGCCAGCTTTGCAGGAAGACCAGGATGACCAGGAAGACCAGGACCACCGCCTCGATCAGCGTGTGATAGACTTGGCTGATGGATTCCTCGACGAAGGGCGAGGTGTCGTAGGAATAGACGATCTGCACGCCCGCCGGCAGCGAGGATTGCAGCCCGTCCAGCACGCCCCGCACCCATGATGCCCGACAATCGCTCCGGTGCACGCGATGATTTGTAAGGAATTGTTTCCAAGCGGAGCGGGGAAACGCTTCGTTACAAATTCGGCCTCGGCGGGAGACTTCTCGACACAGGAAAGACCAAGCTTGGAAACGGCCGGTCGCTGTTTCCAAGCGCAAGCGGGCGGTCGGCATCGCCCTCGTGCCGGATGGATTCGCTGGAAGCAGGACGTCCTTGGCAGTTGTGCTGGCCGTAACCGTGCTGCTGGCCGCGGCCATCCTGCTGCGCGCGGTCGCATCGCCTTGGACCTCTGAATGGCGAAAGGGCCTGACCGGGCGGGCAGGCCCCCCGGCCGGCCGTCAGGCCAGATGGCAGGCCACCGCCTGCCCGGGGGCAAGCTGGCGCAGGGCCGGCATCCGCTGCCGGCAGTCCTCGACCGCGATCGGGCAGCGCGAGGCGAAGCGGCAGCCCTTGGGCAGGTTCACCGGGCTGGGCGGGTCGCCTTGCAGCCGCGCGCCGCCGCCCCGCCGCCGATGCTCGGGCGCGAGCGAGGGCGCCGCGGCGATCAGCGCCTGGGTATAGGGATGGCGCGGCGCGGCGAAGATCTGCGCCGCCGGCGCCTTTTCCACGATCTGGCCCAGATACATCACCGCGATCTCGTCGCAGATGTGGCGCACGACGCCGAGGTCGTGGCTGATGAACAGATAGGTCAGCCCGGTCTCGCGCTGCAGGCGGCGGATCAGGTTCAGGACCTGCGCCTGCACCGCCACGTCCAGCGCCGAGACCGGCTCGTCGAAGACGATCAGGTCGGGCTTGGTCGCCAGGGCCCGCGCCAGCCCGATGCGCTGCCGCTGCCCGCCGGAAAACTGGTGCGGATAGAGCGACTTCAGCTCGGGGCGCAAGCCGACCTGGGCCAGCAGCTCCTCGACCCGCGCGTCGCGGCTGGCGGGCTCTCCCAAGCCCAGGAGGTCCATGGGCTGGCGGATGATCCGCCCCACCCGGTCGCGCGGGTTCAACGACGAGAACGGGTCCTGGAACACCATCTGGAAGCGTGGCCGGGCGCGGCGCAGCTCCTCGCCCTCGATGCGGCTGATGGGGGTGTCGTCCAGGTCGATCTCGCCGCCGGTGATCGGGGCAAGGCGCATCACCGCCAGCGCCGTGGTGGTCTTGCCCGAGCCGGATTCGCCGACGATGCCCAGCGTCTGGCCGCGACGGATGTCGAAGCTGACCCCGTCCACCGCATGGACGGTGCCGCCGTTCGCGGTGGGGAAATGCACCTTGAGGTCGCGGACGGAAAGAAGCTGGGTCATGCCGGGACCTCGCGGGGTTCAAGCTGGATACAGGCGGCCGAGTGATCGCCGGACATGGGAACGTGGCGGGGTTGGGCGGCAAGGCAGGCCTCGACGGCCAGCGGGCAGCGCGGCGCGAAGGCGCAGCCGCGGCCCAGGTCGGTCAGCGCCGGCACGATGCCGGGGATCTCCGGCAGGTCGGCATCCGGGTCGGCATCGACGCGCGGGATGCTGGCCAAGAGGCCGCGCGTATAGGGATGGCCGGGATCGTCCAGCACCGCGTCGGCCGGGCCGCGCTCGATGACGCGGCCGGCATACATGACCGCGACCTTGTCGGCCATTTCCGCCACCGCGCCCATGTCATGGGTGATCAGGATGATGGCGGTGCCGGTCTTTTGCCGCAACTCGTCCAGCAGGCCGAAGATCTGCGCTTGCACGGTCACGTCCAGCGCCGTCGTCGGCTCGTCCGCGATCAGCAGCTTCGGCTCGCAGGACAGCGCCATGGCGATCATCACCCGCTGGCGCATGCCGCCGGAAAGCTGGTGCGGATAGGCGCGGGCGCGCAGCTCCGGCTCGGGGATGCCGACGGCGCGCAGCATGTCGACGGCGCGGGCGAAGGCGGCCCTGGGGCTGACCTTCTGGTGCAGGCGCACCGCCTCGGCGATCTGCTCGCCGCAGGTGAAGACCGGATTGAGCGAGGTCATCGGCTCCTGGAAGATCATGGCGATGTCGCCGCCGCGGATCCTGCGCATCTCGGACTGGCGCAGCTTCGTCAGCTCGCGGCCCTGGAACAGGATGCTGCCGCCGACCACCTTGCCGGGGGGCGAGGGGATCAGCCCCAGCACCGACAGCGCGGTCATGCTCTTGCCGCAGCCGGATTCGCCGACGATGGCCAGCAACTCGCCCGGTGCGACGCTGAAGGACACGTCGTCCAGCACATGGGCCACGCCGCGGCGGGTGGTGAAATCGACCTTGAGATTGCGGATGTCCAGAACGGGTTCGGTCATGGCTCAGCGTTCCCTCATCCGGGGGTTGAAGGCGTCGTTCAGCCCGTCGCCGACCAGGCTGACGCCCAGCACGGTCAGGAAGATCATCGCCCCAGGCAGCGTCACCACCCACCAGGCGTCCAGCAGGTATTCCCGGCCCGAGCCGATCATCAGCCCCCAGGACATGACGTTCGGGTCCGAGAGGCCCAGGAAGCTGAGCCCGGCCTCGAACAGGATCGCCATGCCGATGGTCAGCGTGGCCGAGACGATCAGCGGCGGCAGGGCATTGGGCAGGATGACGCGCCAGATGATGTTGCCGTCGCCGGCGCCGATGGCGCGCATGGCGCTGACATATTCCAGCGTGCGGATGCGGCGGAACTCGGACCGGGTCAGCCGCGCGGTCTGCGGCCAGCTGACGATGCCGATGGCCAGCGCCACGTTGACCAGCGTCGGCTGGAACAGCGTGACGACGACCATGGCGAACAGCAAGGGCGGCAGCACCTGGAAGAACTCGGTCACGCGCATCAGCATGTCGTCGACCCAGCCGCCGTAGAAGCCGGCATAGGCGCCGACCAGCACCCCGATCAGCATGGTGATCGCTGCGGCGGCGAAGCCCACGGCCAGCGTGGCGCGCCCGCCCGCGATCAGCCCGGCCAGGATGTCGCGGCCCAGGTTGTCGGTGCCCAGCGGGATCGTCGCCTCTTCGCCGGGCGGCGTCAGCGGCGCCCAGACGATTTCGAACGGATCAATCTGGTAGAGATGGGGTCCGGCGAAGGTCATTGCCATGACCAGGATCAGCAGCGCCAGGCCCAGCATGGCCGAGGGGCTGCGGCGAAAGATGTCCCAGGCTTCGGCCATGGGACCGCGGGCGGCTGGAACCGTGGTTCTGGCGGGCGCGGTCATGTCTCTAGCGTCCTCCGGCAAGGCGCGGGTCCAGCAGGCGCGACACGAAGTCGGTCAGCAGGTTCGCGATGATGACGATCAGGGTGGAGAAGAACAGGATGCCCAGCACAGTCGGATAGTCGCGCGCCAGGATCGACTGGAAGGCCAGCGTGCCGAGGCCGGGCCAGCTGAACACCGTCTCGACGAGCACCGCGCCCGAGATGATGGCGCCGAACTGCATGCCCGCGACGGTCACGACCGGCAGCAGCGCGTTGCGGAAGGCGTGGCGGCCGAAGACCTGGCGCTCGCTGACGCCCTTGGCGCGGGCGGTGCGGATGTAGTCGGCACCCAGCACCTCCAGCATCGAGGCGCGGGTCAGCCGGCTGTATTGCGCCAGATAGACCAGCCCCAGCGTCAGCGCCGGCAGCACCAGGTGGTGGGCGATGTCCAGGATCCGGCTCAGGAAGCCGCCCTGTTTCACCACGTCGATCATGCCGGCGATGGGGAACAGCGGGATGGTGGCGCCGAACAGGATCACCAGCATCAGCCCGGTCCAGAACACCGGCGCCGAATAGCCCACCAACGACAGCACCGTGACCAGCGCCGAGGCGATGCCGCGCGGATTGCGCGAGGCGAGCATCCCCAGCCGCGTGCCGACGACCAGCGCGAAACCCAGCGCGGTCGCCACCAGCAGCATGGTCGGCCCCAGCCGTGACAGGATCAGATCGACCACCGGGCGGTTGTAGAAATAGGACATGCCCAGGTCGCCCTGCAGCGCGCGGCCCAGATACAACCCCAGCTGGGTCAGCAGCGGCTTGTCGAGCCCGTATTGCTGGCGGATCGCGGCCATGACCTCGGCGCTGGCGCCGCCCATCTCGCCGGCGATGACCTCGGCCGGGTCGCCGGGGGCGAGCTGGATCAGCAGGAAGTTCAGGACAAGGACAGCGAGGATCAGGGCAGCCGCATAGAGCAACTGCCGCAGGATACGTCGAAACATCGGGATTGCCTCCGCCGGTTACTGCTTCAGCCAGACCTCATCCATCGGCCCCATCGTGCCCCAGATCGAGACGGGCGGGTTCTGCACGGCCTGCGAATAGACCGTGTGATAGGGCACTTCGTTGATGAAATGGATCGGGATGTCGGTGGTGATCTGCTTGAAGGCCTGGGCGTAAAGCTGCTGGCGCTTGGCCGGGTCCGGCTCGACCCCGGCGGCGTTCATCAGCTTGTCCACCTCTTCGTTGCAATATTGCTGGGTGTTGGACCAGATGATCCCCTCGCGGATGTTCGAGCAGAGATAGGTCCGGTTCACGCCGATCACCGGGTCGCCCCAGTTGAACACCTGGTCCATGGTCATGTCGAAGTCATAGGACGAGACGCGCTGCGACCAGGTCGGGAAGTCGGGAGAGGAGCGCACGGTGACCGTGACCCCGACCTTGGCCAGCGCCGCCTTGACATATTCGGCGACGGCGCGCTGCTGTTCCTCGACATCGGGCATGTAGTCGATGCGCAGTTCCAGCGCCTTGCCGCCCTCGCCATAGCCCGCCTCGGCCAGAAGCGCCTTGGACTTGTCGAGGTCGAAGTCGTAGCGCGCGACATCCTCAGTATAGAAGGGGCTACCCTGCACGACCGGCTCGATCGAGGGCTTGGACAGGCCCGAATGCAGCGCCTTGGTCACGAAGTCGCGGTCGATGGCATGGGCGATGGCCTGGCGGACCCGCACGTCCGACAGCGCCGGATGCTTGGTGTTGAAGGCCAGCCAGTTCAGCGGGCCGATGCCGGCATAGCCCTTGTCGGTCACGGTCAGGTCGCCGGATTTTTCCAGCCGCCGGATCAGGCGGGTGCCGTCGAGCAGCGGGAACATCTGCGCCTCGCCCGATTCCAGCGCCAGCACGCCCGAGTTGGCATCCTGGTATTGCCGGATCACGATGCGGTCCAGATAGGGCTTTCCTTCCAGGAAGAAGCCGTCATAGCGCTCCAGGATGATGTGCTGGCCCGGCTCGAAGGCGGTCACCTTGAAGGGGCCCGAGCCGACCGGCAGGTTGTTCTTGGGGCTCGACTTGATGTCCTGGCCGTCGTCGAAGACGTGCTTGGGCAGGATCGGCGTCAGCGAGGCCGACAGCACCAGCAGGATCGCCGGATGCGGCTGCTTCATGCGGATGACCACGGTCTGCGGATCGGGCGCCTCGAAGGCCTCGACCGGTTCGAGCATGCTCGAGAACGGGTGGTTTTCCTTGACCACGCCCAAGGACCAGATCACGTCCTCGGCCGTGATGGGCGAGCCGTCGTGGAAGGTCGCGCCCTGGCGCAGCTTCAGCGTCAGCACCTTGCTGTCGTCACTGAATTCCCAGCTTTCGGCCAGATAGGGTTGCGGCGTGAAATCCTCGCCATAGCGCAGAAGCGTGGCAAAGATCTGCGCCGCCGGCACGGCGGTCGCGACACCCGACTGCACGGCCGAGTTCAGGTGGCGCGGCTTGTGCACGGATGCCAGCACCAGCGTCCCGCCCTTTTGCGCCTCCTGGGCGGAAAGCGCGGGGGCGGTGGCGAGCGCGGTCAGCGCCACGGCACCGGCCAGCAGGAAACGACGCGAGAAGGCGGGGGGAAGGGTCATCTGGTTCTCCGTGTTGGGCGCGCGCCGAATTCTGCGTTGACGCTGCGCCCTTATGGATCGGTCATCGGCGGGCTTTGCGGCAAATGCATTTTTGCGCCCGAATTCCTCAGAAATCCTGTGGAATGTAGGGCCGCACGAAGGCGCGGTCGAATTCGCCGCGCATCGCCTGCATCTCGCAAGTGGCGATGATCGCTTCGCAAACCGGGGTCAGTTGCACGTCGCGCCGGGTCAGAACCCCGGCGCGCGGGGCGTCGTGCTCACCCGCCAGCGGCAACCGCACCAGGTCGCCGCGGGCATAGGTCTGCTTGCTCATCGGGCGGATGTTGAAGATGCCGTAGCACATGCCGGCCGCGATCAGCGCCCGCATCATGTCGGTCGAGCGCGCCGAATAGACCACGTTCGGCTTGAGGCCCCGCGTCGCGAACAGGTCCATCAGGTAGCGCCGCGACAGGTCCAGGTCCAGCACCACCAGCGGCTCGGGCGCAAGCTGTTCCAGCGTGACGAAACGGCCGCTGGCCAGCGGATGCGCCGCCGGCAGCGCGGCATGGGGGTGGCCGACGAAAAGCGGCAGGAAACGATAGGCCAGTTCGTTGATCAGCCCGTAGCAGAAGGCGAAATCGGCGTCGCCGGTATCGACGGCGCGCACCACCTCTTCCCAATTGCCCTCCATCACCTCGATCATCAGGTTGGGATAGCGCTCGCGCACCTCGCACAGGATCGTGGGCAGCAGGATCGGCGCCAGCGGCGTGAAGCAGGCGATGCGCGCGGTGCCGTCGATGCGCTGCTCCAGATCGGCGATCTTGCCGTCGAAGCGCGCCTGCGCCACCAGCAGCAGCCGGATCTCGTCGATGATCTTGCGGCCGAAGCTGGTCGCCCCGATCCCGCGCGAGGGCACGCGGGCAAAGACCGGCTGGCCCAGCTGCGCCTCGACATGGTCAATGGCAGCGGCGATGGACGAGGGCGAGACCGCCAGCGCCTCGGCCGCGGCGGTGATCGACTGGTGCCGCTCGGCTGCCTCGATATAGCGCAGGTGCTTCAGGGTATAGTGCATCCGACCCTCAGGAAAATAGCGGAAATCCCGCGCAATTATGCATTTCACGCAGGATGTTTGTCACGGCTAATCTGCCCGCGACGCCGCATCCGACGGAGAAATTGCATGATCCCGACCGTTTTTTCAGCACGCCGCATCATCACCATGGACCCGTCGCGGCCCGAGGCGACGCATGTCATGGTGTCCCACGATGGGCGCATCCTTGCCGTCGGCGGCCCCGAGGACATGCGCGGCCGGGGCGAGCTGCACCACGACGACCGTTTCGCCGACAAGGTGCTGATGCCCGGTTTCGTCGAGGGCCATGCCCATATGATGGAGGGTTCGGTCTGGCGCTTCACCTATCTGGGCCATTATGACCGCGTGGCCCCGGACGGCCGGCGTTGGCAGGGCATCACCAGCACCAACGCGCTGGTCCAGCGCCTGCGCGACCGCGCCGCGGAATTGGGCGACGGGCCCGTCGTCGGCTGGGGCTTCGATCCGCTTTTCGTGCCCGGCGACCGGCTGTCGCGGCTGGACCTCGACCGGGTCTCGACCTCCCGGCCGGTGGTGGTGCTGCATTCCAACATGCATCTGCTGACCGCCAACAGCGTGGCGCTGGACCTGGCCGGCTATGACGAGAACACCGACGTCCCCGGCGTCATCCACACCGAGGACGGCGAACTCCACGGCGAGCTGCACGAGATGGGCGCCATGTTCCCGGTCATGCGCCGGGTCGGCGCCAGCTTCCGCGCCATGGGCGGCGATCCCGAGGCGATCTGGAACTTCGCGCGCTCGGCCTGCCGGGCAGGGGTGACGACCTCGACCGACCTGCTGAACGAGCTGGGCGACGAGGTGCTGGCCGACCTGTTCGCCACCACGGCCGAGGCCGGCTATCCCTTGCGGCTGGTGCCGATGCTTTCGGCGCTGGCGCTGCAGCCCGAGGCGGTGGCCGCGCGGGCGAAGGAGTTGCGGGCGCAATCGACCGACCGGGTGCGGCTGGGCGGGGTCAAGATCGTCACCGACGGCTCGATCCAGGGTTTCACCGCGCAGCTGCTGGCGCCGGGCTATCATCGCGGCACCGACAATGGCATCTGGAACATCGCCCCCGAGGCGCTGAACGTCCTGGTGGACGACCTGAACCGCCAGGGCATCCAGATGCATATCCATGTCAACGGCGACGGCGCCAGCCTGGCCGCCATCGAGGCGCTGGAAGCGGCCCTCGCCGGGCATTTCCGCCCCGACCACCGCCATGTGCTGCAACATTGCCAGATGGCCGACCGCGCCCAGCTGCGCCGCATCGCCGCGCTGCAATGCTGCGTGAACCTGTTCGCCAACCACCTGTATTATTTCGGCGACAAGCATTACGAGATCACCATCGGCCCCGAGCGCGCCTGCCGCATGAACCCCTGCGCCAGCGCGCTGGAGATGGGCATTCCGCTGGCCATCCACTCCGATGCGCCGATCACGCCGCTGGCGCCGCTGGTTACCGCCTGGTGCGCGGTCAATCGGCTGACCGACAGCGGCCGGCAGCTGGGCACCTCGGAACGCATCCCGCTGGACGCGGCGCTTTACGCCATCACCCTGGGTGCGGCCCATACGTTGAAGCTGGACGGCGAGCTGGGCTCGGTCGAGGTCGGCAAGCGCGCCGATTTCGCCGTGCTCGAGGACGATCCGCACGCCCTCGGTCCCGAGCGGCTGCGCGAGGTCCGGGTCTGGGGCACCGTCTTCGGCGGCAGCCCGGTCGCGGCCGGGTCGTTCTGACCATGGCCGCGCCGCTGCCCGTCAACCTGCTCTGCGGCTATCTGGGCGCGGGCAAGACCACGCTGCTGAACCGGCTGCTGGATCGGCAGGGCGAGCGGATCCTGGTCATGGTCAACGATTTCGGCGACATCGCGGTCGATGCCGCGCTGATTGCCGGCCGCTCGGCCGACACCATCCAGCTCAGCAACGGTTGCATCTGCTGCTCGATAGGCGGCGGGCTGTTCGACGCCTTCGAGCGGGCGCTGAGCCTGCGCGACCGGGTGGACCGGCTGGTCATCGAGGCCAGCGGCGTCGCCGAGCCTCGGCGGCTGGCCGCCTTCGCCCTGGCCGAGCCCGAGCTGGACTGCCGGGCGGTGGTGGCCGTGGTCGATCCGCAAAGCTTGGCCGAACGGCTGGCCGATCCCCGGATCGGGCGGGTGGCGGAAAGCCAGATCCGCGGTGCCGATGCCGTCTTTCTGTCGCGCGCCGACATCGCCGGCCGCACGGCGCTGCGCCGCACGGCGCGACTGGTCGCCCGGCTCAATCCGCTGGCCAGCCAGCATGTGGCGACCGACAGCGGCTTCATGCAGGCCTTGGCGGCGCCCCATGACGGCCGCAGCCTTGCCGCCCTGGTCCCGGACCCCGACCATGGGCGGCTGTTCGCCAGCCGCACGATCAGCCTTGTCCCGCCCCCGGATCGCGGGCAACTCGTCGCGATCATCGAGCGGCATCGGCGGGCGGTCCATCGGCTCAAGGGCTATGTCCTGCTGCCCGGCTCGGCCGGCCCGCACCTGCTGCAACTGGCCGGCGGCGTGCTGTCGCTGGACCCGGCCGCGCCGCCCGAGGGCATGGTCGCGAACCGGCTGGTCGCCATCGCGCCGGATGCGGAAGCGCTGGCGCAAATGGCCGCCGATCTCGCGCCGGCACCGTCCTGCGCGGCCCGGCCTGGTTGATTGCGGCCGGCCGTCAGGTCAGGCCCGCCTTGCGCAGCCCCTCGACGTAAAGCTCCAGATCCTCGGGATGTTTCAGCGGCGGCACCTTGCGCCAATGCGCGATGGTGAAGTTCGGATGCACCTGCATCACCGCGCGGGCATGGCGGCGGGCCTCGTCCATCTGGCCCAGCAGCGCGTGGCTGGCGGCCAGCAGCCGGTGCGCCTCGGACTGGTCGCGCATCTTGTGGAGCGTCTCGATGCTCCTGGCATAGTCGCCATGGTGGAAATAGGCATCGCCCAGGAACCACAGATAGGCGTCCGGGCAATAGGGATTGAGCCGCATCGCCCGTTCCAGCAGCTTTACCGCGCGGTCGCCCTGCCGGACATAGGCCAGGCAATCGCCGGTATAGGCCAGCAGGTCGGCGTCGTTGGGGTTCAGGTCCAGCGCATGTTCATAGGCGGCCAGCGCCTCGTCATGCTGCTTCTTGTAGAGATGCGCCAGGCCCATCTCGGAAAAGCCGCGCGAATCGAGACTGTCGCATTGCACCGCCCGCTTGGCCAGGACTAGCGCCTGGTTCAGCGCCGCATCCGGGTCGCTGGTCCAGTTGTAGCGCCATTCGACGTTGAAGGTGCGCGACATCGCCGCATAGCTGCGGCCATAGCTGGGATCGAGGTCGCGCGCCTCTTCGAACAGCCGCCGGGCGTGCAGGTTGGCATCGGGCAGGAAGCGCAGGCCCATGTCCTGCCCGCGCAGCACCAGCCCATAGGCGTAAAGCGCCGGGTGCGCCTGCTCGGCCAGCCGGCGCCGCTCGGCGGTGTCGAGCTGGATTGCCACCCGCGCCGCGGTCATCGCGGTCACGTCGTCCTGGAAGTCGAAGATGTCCTGCATCACGCCGTCATAGCGTTCGGACCAGATGACATTCTCGGATTCCGCCTCGGCCAGGTCGACGGTAATGCGCAGCCGGTTGCCGGCCCGGCGAAAGCCGCCGGTCAGCAGGTAGCGCACGCCCAGCCGGCGGCCGATCTCGCGCAGCGAGGTGGTCTGCGCCGCGGCCAGGACCGAGGAATGCCGCGCGATCACCATCAGTTGCCGGAACCGGCTGAGATTGGTGATGAGGTCGGCGACGATGCCCTGGCACAGATGCCGGTCGCGGGGATCGGCCGAGAGATTCTCCATCGGCAGGATCGCCAGCGAGGCGTCGGGCTGGCTGGGATCGGTGCGGCGCAGCAGGCCGCCGGGCAGGGGGGTCGCGGGTGCGGCGGCGGGGGCCGGGGGCATGACGGCATAGACCTCGACCGGGGCCGAGATGTTCTTCAGCCGCCGCCGCCCCAGCGAGCGCATCGCCAGCTGCGCCTTGTCGCGCACCATGCGGTAGACCGTTTCGGTGACGCAGATGCCGCCGGGATCGGCGAAGCTCTGGATCCGCGCCGCCAGGTTGACGCTGTGGCCATAGACCCCGTCCCGGCCCTCGAAGGTCTCGCCCAGCGAGATGCCGACGCGCCAGGCGATGGGCTCGCGCGCCTCGGCCCAGGCGGATTCGCAGGACAGTTCGCGCTGCATCTCGACAGCGAAATGCAGCGCCTTGTGGACGTCCTCGAACACGGCGACCAGCCCGTCGCCTGCGGTATTGACCACGGTGCCGCCGTAATCCCCGACCAGGTTGCGGATCAGCGCCAGCGAGCGCGTCAGCCGCAGGATGGTTCCCGCCTCGTCCTGCTCGATCAGGCGGGTATAGCCGTGGATGTCGGCATAAAGCACCGCCTGAAGCCGGGGGCCGGTCAAACCGGGCTGTTCGGTCATGGCTTGTCCAAGGCTCCTTTCACTGGCACCGAGAAAGGCGCAGGCGCCCGGCCTGTCAAGCCCGGATCGCGCCGCCGCGTCAAGTCACGGCGCCCGTGACAGCGGCCGGCGCGGGTCTATACTGTCCGCATGACATATGACCGGCACCCTGTTCCGCAATTCGGCCTGCGTCCGGCGCGACCCGAGGAATTTCCCTTTGCCGAGTCGGTCCATATCGACGCAATGCGGCCCCTGATGCAGCAACTGGACGCCTGGGACGAGCCGATGCGCCGGGCGGCGATCCGGCGCTCGTTCAAGGCGGCGGATTCCTGCATCATCACCCTCGAGGGCAGGGATATCGGCTGGATGCAGGTCACCGAGCGCGATGCCGATTACAACCTGGCGCAGTTGCAGTTGCTGCCGGAATATTGCGGCCGGGGCATCGGCTCGCGCATCCTGCGCGACCTGCTGCACCGGGCCGCGGCCGAGGGCAGGACCGTCTCGCTGTCGGTGGTGCGGACCAACCGGGCCATCGGCCTTTACCTGCGGCTGGGCTTTCGCATGATCGACCCCGATGCCACGCCGATCCTGGACATGGTCTGGACGCCCGAAGGATTGCGGCCCTGACGCGCGGGGCCGCAACCAAGGGCTATCGCCGCGGCTGCCACCGCGGCGTCGCCCCTGCGCAGACCGTGGCGCGGGTGCGGCCGCTGATGGCGCGGATGGGCATCACCCGCATCGCCGACGTGACCGGGCTGGACCGAATCGGCGTGCCGGTGGTGATGGTCTGCCGTCCGAACGCCCGCTCGCTGGCGGTGTCGCAGGGCAAGGGGCTGGACCTGGATGCCGCCATCGCCTCGGGCCTGATGGAGGCGGCCGAGCTTTACCACGCCGAGCATGTCGAGGCGCCGCTGAAGCTGGGCAGCCTGAACGAGCTCGCGCATTCTCATGCCATGATCGACGTGGACCGGCTGGCCCGGATCTCGGACCGTTTCCACCGCGACCTGCCGATGCTGTGGATCGAGGGGCGGGACCTGCTGTCGGGCCGGCCGCGCTGGCTGCCCTTCGAATGCGTGCGGGCGAACTTCACCCTGCCGCCGCCGCCCGGCAGCGGCTGCTTTCCCTGCGGCAGCAACGGCCTTGCCTCGGGCAACACCATGGCCGAGGCGACCTGTCACGCCCTCTGCGAACTGATCGAGCGCGACGCCACCACGCTGTGGCACCTGCTGCCGCCCGAGCGCCGGGCCGCGACCGGGCTGGACCTCGCCAGCGTCGACGACCTCGCCTGCCGCGCCGTGCTGGACCGGATGCGGGGCGCCGGCTTCGACGTGCATGTCTGGCATCTGGTCGGCGACATGGCGGTGCCGGCCTTCTACTGCCTGCTCTCGGACCGGCGCGAGCCCGGATCGCATCACGGCATCGGCGCCGGGGCGCATCCCGCGCGCGCCATCGCGCTGCTGCGCGCCCTGACCGAGGCGGCGCAGGTGCGCTGCACCTATATCTCGGGGGCGCGGGACGATCTGCGCCCGGACGACTTCAGCCCGCATGAGCTGTCCCGCAAGGCGCGGCGGGCCGCCGAGATGCGCGCCAACCACCGGCCGGCGACGGATTTCGCGGCGGTGGAGGAGTTCCTCTCGCTGGATTTCGCCAGGGACCTGGACTGGCTGCTGTCGCGCCTGCGCGCGGTCGGCATCGACGAGGCGGTGGCCGTGGACCTGCGCAAGCCGGGGCTGGACCTGCCGGTCGTCCGCCTGGTGGTGCCGGGGCTGGAGGCGCCTCACGACCATCCCGGCTGGCGGCCCGGCCCCCGGGCGCGCGCCGCCGGGCAGGCCGCGCCATGAGCGTGATCGTCTTTTCCGGTCCCTCGCTCAGCGCGCGCGACCGTGCCGCCTTTCCGCAGATCTGCTTCCTGCCGCCCGCGCAGCAGGGCGACCTTTACCGCGCCGCGCGGGGGCGGCCGGTGGCGATCGGCCTGATCGACGGCCGTTTCGACGGCGTGCCCGCGGTCTGGCACAAGGAGGTGCTCTGGGCGCTCTCGCAGCGCATCGCCGTTTTCGGCGCCGCCAGCATGGGCGCCCTGCGCGCCGTCGAGCTTGCCCCCTTCGGCATGCGCGGCGTCGGGCGCATCTTCCGGGATTTCCGCGATGGCCTGCTGACGGATGACGACGAGGTGGCGCTGCTGCACGGGCCGGCCGAGACCGGCCATGCCGCGCTGAGCGAGCCGATGGTCAATATCCGCGCCACCGTCGCCGCGGCGCGGGCGGCGGGCATCGTCGACGATGCGGGTGCCGCGCATCTGCTGGCCACCGCCAAGGCGCAGTTCTATCAGCAACGCGACTGGCCCGGCGTCCTGGCGGCCGCGGCCCGGCTGTCCCCCGCGATGCGCGACCGCCTTGCATCCTGGCTGCCGGGCGGCCGCATCGACCAGAAACGCGCCGACGCGCTGGAGTTGCTGCACGAGATCCAGGCGCATGCCGCGCGCGGCGAACCGGCCCCGGCACCGGATTTCACCTTTGAATGGACCGAGGCCTGGGCCAATGCGCCCTGGCTCGCGGCGCATGAGCAGGGCGCCGGGGCGACGGATGCGCTGCTGCTCGATGCGCTGCGCCTGCAGGGCGAGCCCTATCTGGAGCTGCGCCGCGCCGCCCTGCTGCAGCACCTCGCCGCCGAGGCCGCCGCGCGCCAGCGGTCCGGGCCGGATCCGGCGCGCATCGCCCAGGCCGCGCTGGAGTTTCGCCTGCCGCGCGGCTTGCTGCGCGGGCAGGACATCGAACGCTGGGCGGCCGAAAACGGCCTGGACCGCGCGGGGTTCGACCGGCTGATGGCCCGGCTGGCGACGGTCGAGGCGATGGCGCAGGACCGCGACGCGGCGCTGGGGCCGGCGATCCTGGACCAGCTGCGGCTGGATGGCGGCTATGCCGCCCTGCGCGAGCGCATCGCCGGCTGCGCCGATCCCGATCCGCCGCCGCTGCCCGTGCTGCTGGCCTGGTATTTCCGCACCCGCCTTGGCCGCGACCTGCCGGAGGACCTGGAGGACCATGCCCGCAGCCTCGGTTTCCGCGATCTCGGGCATTTCCATGCCGCGCTGGCGCGGGACCATGCGCTGTGGCTGCAAGACGGGCAGCCGCCGGCTGACGATGCGGGTGCCGGGCGACAAACCCATCGACAGCGGCCGCCCGGCACCGTAACCTGAAGCTCCGGGCCCGCAGGCCTTGCCCTGCGCGGCGGCGGAAAAATCCCTTCCTGGCGGAGGTTCCGATGCCCGAGACCTTGCTGAGCCCCTCGAACCTGCTGCTCTTCGGTCGCGTGGTCGAGGATTTGCAGATCCGCCCGCCCTCGGCGCAGGGCAAGCACGACGATCCCCGGCACGGGCCGTTCCCCCAGCCCCGCGGCGGCACGCCCGGCCAGCTGGAACGGCAATTGCAGGCCGAGGACGCGAATTTCGCCCGCATTTACGGCTTTGCCTTCGAGGGGCTGTATCACGTCCTGCCGCGCCCGGCGCTGTTTCTGGTGCACGGGCCGGGGCTGGATGCCGGCGAGGTGATGTCGCAGCTGCGCCTGCCGCAGGCCGCCCCGACCGACAAGACCGAGCGCACCGGCGGCGGGCGCGGGCTTCCCCAGCCCGACGACCTGATGGTCTGGTCCTATGACAAGGCCGATTACACCATCCGCCTGGACGTGCATTCGGGCATGTTCGAGCAATTGCTGCTGGACCCGCGCGGTGGGCCGGATCGCGGCATGAGCGTCCACGGGATGAGCGTGCAGGGCATGAGCGCCCGCAGCGACGGCAAGGATGACTAGCCACGCCCACGGCCGCCGCCCTTTTCCGCGGCGGCTGGACAATCCGGGGGAATGCGGGTCAGGATCGACATGATCCCGACCCTTCTTTCAGAGACTCGTCAAAAAAGGAAATGGTTAAATACTCTGAAATTTCTGCAAAGGGCGCATCAGGCCCGGACCATTGCCCCGACTTCCCCGCCGGTGCGGCCCCCGATCCGGGCGGCGGGACAGGCCGCCGGGCTGTCCGGAACCAGGGCCGGCGGATCGGCCAGCACCCTTGCCGCCGCCTGCCAAAGCGGCGCTTCGGCGGCGATCAGCTGCCGCGCGGCAGCCTTGCCTTGCGGGCGCTGGGCGGACCGGGCCAGGACCCGGTAATCGGCGACAAGCCCGCCCAGCAGCCGCTCCAGGTCCTGCATGGCCTGTTCCAGCCGCTGGGTCACGCGGGACTGACTGGCGGTCTGGGTCGCAACGGACAGGGCCATGGCAATCTGCGGCGCGGCTTCGCGCAGCGGCCGGTATTCCTCGGACAGCCCGGCAAGCAGCCCGACCAGGTGCTGCAGGCGGCCGGCCGTCGGGCCAAGCTGGCGGGCGATGTCGTCACGCGACAACAGGGTCGCGGCCGCCTGGCTTTCCAGCCGGACCAGCACCTGCGCCAGGTCCTGGCGCCCTGCCACCGCCATGCCGTCGCCGCGTTCGAGGAACGCCTCGATCGCCGCGGCAAGCGCGAAGGCGGCGGGTTCGATCCGGGCACAGGCGCGGATCATCGGGCCGTCGGCGCCTTCCAGCCGCTGCAGCTCGACCGCCAGCGCGCCCCAGAGCCGCTGCTCGCTCAGCCGGATCACCCCCGCCCTGTTGTGCGGCGAACGGCTGCGGCCGCGCAGTGATGCGCGCGCGTGATCCAGATTGGCGGCGACGCCGTTCAAAAGCGGCGCGGGATCGGCCCGCGGCGCCTCGGCCAGCGTGGTGGCCAGATCGGCCGCGTCCTCGACATGGGTCATCACCGACTGGACGCGCGGCAGCAATTGCTCGAGGCAATAATGCGACATCGCGCGCAGGCTGGCCTGACCATCGACAGCCGCGTGGGCCATGACCCCGGCCCCGCCGGCGAGGATCTGCGGCAGATCGCCCTGAAAACGGGCGCGCACCTGCACATGCAGGGCAGCCATGGTCAATTGACGCAGCAGGCCGGCGATCGCAGCCAACGGGTCCTTGGCAAAACATGGTGCGGAATGTCCGGTCGACATGAAACACGCCCTCTGGTTGCTGGATTTGGCCCCGATCCTGGCACAACCGCCGCCGCGGTTCTGTGCGCGGGCGCACAAAGCCGGGCTCGCTCGGGTAAAAGATTGAAGAGTAAGGGGAAAGCATGAAGCGGATTCTGGATTTGGCCGAGCTGCCGTGGTTCGTCGGGCTACCGGGCGAGGTTCTGGCCGGAATCGAGGCCGGTTCGCGCCGCCGCCATGTCGCCCGCGGCCAGCTGATCCTCGAACGGGGCGATCCCGGCGACTCGGTGCTTTTCGTCCTGTCGGGGCGCGTGCTGGCCGTGCAATGGACGCCGAGCGGGCGCGAGATCGTCTATAGCGAGATCGCCTCTGGCAGCGCCTTCGGCGAGCTGTCGGTGCTGTCCGGGTCGCCGCGCTCGCTGTCGCTTTACGCGCGCACGGCCTGCGTGCTGCTGGAGATGCCGGGCCCGCTGCTGACCGGGCTGATGGAGACGCAGCCGCCGGTCCGGCAGGCGGTGATCCAGGGCCTGGTCCGGCGGATCCACGATCTGACCGAACGGGTGCAAGAGCTGACCTCGCTGGATGTCGAGGAGCGGCTGCGCGCCTATCTGCTGCGCGTCTCGCTGGAGGACGGCGGGCTCGAGCCGGGGCGCCGGATGCCCGATCCGCCGACCCATGCGGAAATGGCCAACATGATCGGTGCCAATCGCGAAGCGGTCAGCCGCGTGCTGGCCAAGCTCAGCCGGGCGGGCATCATCGAATCCGGGCGGAAATACTTGCGCATCCTGCAGCCCGATGCCCTGATCCGGGACGAGATGGGCAAGGACGGTTGACCCGTGGCACCCCTTCGAGGGGATCGATGCCGAGCATTGCGCCAGCTATCAGGACCGCTTCGGCGCATATGGCCGCCCTGTCGTCGACCGCAAGGAGAACTCGCGGGAGTTCGCCGTCGACCGAGCGTTCTCCCGCCCTTGCCGCCTGCCGCGTCGCCGGCGAGCCCCGGTTCGCTGCGCCAAATCAGCAACCATCGGCTGACAAGCGGCAACCAATGTGCGGACCGGGCTGCCTTCGCCGATGATTGACGCACAATCTCAGCGCGAAATCGTTTCTGGTTAACGATTCCCACATCGTGCTGGGGATGCGGCGGCTGAACGCCGGCATGCGGCAATTGCCCGGCGATGCCGGGGTGATGGACATCATGCTGCGCAATTGCGTGCCCGGCGACCAGCAGCAGGCGCTGGCGCCGCTTCTGGCCGACAGCATCGGCGTCGGGCCTGTCGGGGTCTGGGCGGTCATCAACCTGCTGATGATGTCGCTGGCGCCCCTGCCGGTGGGCTTTGCCGCCCGGCTGCTGCATGCCGGGGTGAACCCGCCCAGCTGCGAGATGATGGTGCCGGGCAACCCGCCCTATAGCGCCTGCCCGCCGCGCCAGACCGACATGCTGGTGATCGCCCGGGACAGCAGCCTGACGGTGCCGCGCTCGCCCGCGATGCGTCTACCGGGGTTGGCGGCGACGCTGTCGGGCCTGTCCACGCCGAGCGTCAAGGCCGGTCCGCAGGCGGCCGATCCCGCGCGGATACACCTTGCCGCCGCCCAGCTTGCCGCCAGCCTGCGCCCGGCGGCGCAACTCGATCCCGCCGCGTCGCTTGGCGGCGACGGCGCCGACAGGCTCTATGGCCAGGCTGGCAACGACAGCCTGTTCTGCGGCAACGGAAATGACACGCTTTACGGCGATATGGGCGACGATCTGCTCGGCAGTGGGCTGGGCGATGACTGGCTGGGCGGCGGGGCCGGCGCCGATAGGCTGCTGGGTGGCCCCGCAATGACCAGCTGTTCGGCGGCACAGGCAACGACCGGCTGGTGGGCCTGGTCGGAGCGGACAGCCTGTATGGCGGCGCTGGCGCCGATCTTTTCGTCTTTGCCGGCCTTTCGGATTCGACGCGGCGCGCGCGGATCATATCGACGATTTCACGCATGTCGAGGGTGACCGGATCGACCTCGTGGCGATCGACGCCGACAGCCTGGCGGATGGCAACCAGGCGTTCACCTGTATCGGCGAACAGAGTTTCAGCGGAACGGCTGGAGAACTGCGCTGGCTGCGCACGGCCGACGCGACCTATATCCGGGCCGATGCGAATGGTGATCGCGTGGCCGATCTGGCGATCGTCATCGGCAAGCCCGTCGATCTGACGGGTTCCGATTTTCTGCTGCAGATTTAGGTGGAACCGGCTGTTCGAGTGGTCGCTGGTCCAAAGACTTCGGCCTTCGCAAATCAACAACCGGCCTTTCGAGGGCAGGCCCGGCGCTATTGGCTCAGCCCGGCCTTTTCACCCCAGCGAAAATCCGCCCGGTAAAGCTGGAGCAGGCTCTCGCGCGCATTCGCGCTGAGATCGCCGGGGACCAGCTTGGGACCGCCGCGCTGTTCATGCGGCAGGTGCAGGGTGCGGCCGGTTCGAGCCTCCATGTCGCGCACAAGCTGCGGCAATTCGGACATGACATAGATGCGCTGGAAATAGCCCGGGTCGCGGCCCAGGAAATTGACCTGCGGCGCGACGTGATGCCGGATCGAGGGCGAGAATTCGCGATAGAGCTCGATCCGTTCGACGAAAGTATCCAGGTCCGGATCCGGCAGGGCCCCGGCCGCCTGCGCCTGTTGCGAAAGCATTCCCGGCGACAGTTCCCGGAAATGCAGCACGCGGTTCGAATAGCAGGACAGGAAGCGGGCGACCGGGTCGCGATAGACCGCGAACCGCCAGAAATCCTGCAATTGCCCGGTGTTCTGGCGGTTGAAGGGCTGGGTGCCATAGAAGTTGTGGATATGGAACATCTGCCCATGCCGCTGCATCGGCTTGAAGGGCACGCCGTTCTCGATCTCGAAGAACATCGTCTTGATCGAGGTGCAGGCGGCTTTCGGCACCGGGAAATAGGCGATGCGCTGCTTGGGCAGGATCAGGGCCATGAAATCCGCTCCGGATCAAGCACCTCGCCGGTAGGTGCCTCAAGGGAAGTTTGATCGCCGCGGAAGCGGGCTTCGACAAAGCGCGCTGCCAGATCACCCACGCCTAGCTCGCGGCTTCCAGGTCTGCGTCGATCTTTCGACGGACCGAATAACCGCACCGCTCCATGATGTTCTTGTCGAGCTTGCTGTCGATGAAATCCAGATCCTCGTCCGATATGCTGTCGACATAATCCTCGGACAGATACTTTTTCCGATAGAAATCGAAGTTTTCTCCCGCCGACTTGGTGGAGTTCAGGATATTCTTGAACGCACTCTCGCCAAAGCCGAGAACGTTCGAGCAGGCGCGCGCCACCGTCTGTTCGGTGTCTTCCAGAAGATCCTCGTATCGCACGAAGACAGAGTTATCGGGATACCTTCGGAGCATCTCCATGTATGAGCGAACCTTCTTGTTGAACAACTCGATGGGCGTGGCGACCGTGGTGCCGTCGATGTTGTCGCGACGAGAGAGCGGCCAAGGCGACCTGATAAAATCCGAAAAGCTTGCGGCACGCGAAAGCCGAGGGTTGTATGGCCTGTTGAACATGGATTGCAACCAGAAGCATGGATGCTTGGTAGTATAGATGAATTTCGTGAGGCGACTGTATGCAGAAAATTCGATCACGTCGATCGGCGGCCTGGCATGTTTCCACCCGAAATCGGAATGGAGCATGCGGAAATGGTCCAGATCCTGCACATAGTCGTTGTCATGGGTGTATGCCTCGGGGAAAAGGCGGTTTTCAGCCTTGAGCAGGCCCGCCTTTCCCCTGGTATCACCTTCCATCATGATGGCGTTGGTGTTTTCACGCACGAGCGCCGTCAGATAAATAGTGCCGCTATTGCGTTCTCCGAACACTTTGACGTAAACGAACATCAGAAAACTCCTTTGAACTGATCCGGTATGCGGCGAAGATGGGGAGGATATTTCGATGGGAAATCGACCTCGAAGGCAAACTTGCCGGCGTGGTTTTCCTTGATCAGCCCGAGAAGCTCTTGCACATGCATCGAGAAGTCGAAGTCTTCCACGCGGTCGCGACCGTTGATCTGGCGGAATATGTTCTTCATCTTTTCATCCTCGATCATCTGGTGAATGCCGAAGTTGCCGTCTCTCGGGATACTCCTGAGAAAGCGGAGCCGATCCAGGGCGATCGACCTGTCCATCTGCTTCAGATGGAAGTTGTAGATCCCTCCGAATTGCTGATGCTTGTCGCAGGTATGAAATCCGCCGCCCCAGGATAGTGGAACACTCGTCACCTGTGTCTTGCACATCGCGCCAAGGAAATAGCCGTAGCCTCTTTGAGCAAGGATTGGCCTGCTCAGGTTCAGCTCGCCTTCGTCGTCATAGCTGTGAAAGATGTTCACGCCGATGCTGGTTTCGTAATCTGGCCTTTTCGTTTCGATATACTGCCTGAGATCGCCATGGTCGTCCGGATCAACGCAGATGAACTCATCGGTATCAGTATAGATGAAATAGTCGAAGAAATTGAGGAAGTTCTTGCAGGTGTCCGAAATCAGGTTCGACCGCTTGATGTCCGAGAAAGGCGTGCGCGGCAAGCGGATTATATTTACACCCTCGAGTCCCAGCGTGGAGCCGTCGTTGGAGCCATGGTCGAAAATGTAAAGGCTCTCCCTGCCGAAGATGCGGCCGTAGTAATTCACCCAAAGAGGCAGCATCACCCCTTCGTTGTATGCCATTGTCGTTACGGCGAACTTCAACACTGTGATCCTTTCTGTGTTCTAGGAAACGCCTGGATGCCGTATCAGGCCACCTGCACGCCTAACTCATTCTGCGGTCTCTTGTGACAAACCCGCTGCCACTCCTGATGGAACCCGGCCAGGTCCAGCGGCGGGGTGATCCGGGCCTTGTGCTCTGCCAGCGCCTGCGCGTCGCCATGCACCGACAGGATCGCTGCGGCCAGCGCATTGGCATCGGCGGTGCGGAACGGGATGCTCCAGCCGGCGGTCTTTTCCGCCATGCCGCCAATGTCCGAGGCGATCATCGGCGTGCCGGCCGCGCGCGCCTCCTGGATCACCACCGGCGAATTTTCCCACCAGACCGAGGGGATGATGATCCAGCCATAGCCGCGCATGATCTGGACGCCGTCCTGCGGGCGGTAGCGGCCGCAGAAGCGCACGCATTCCGGCACCTTCAGGTCCGGCCACATGCGGCGGAAACTGGCCTCGTCGAGGCCGTGGATCTCGATCGCCAGCGGCTGGTCGCTGTCGTGGCCCTGTGCCTCGATCAGCGCGGCGGCGCGGATCAGCACGTCCAGGCCCTTGGTCGGCGTCGCCTGGCCGAAGAAGGCGAAGCGGCCGCTCTTGCGCAGCAGGTCGTCCTCGGTCTCGGGCAGCGGGTCCGCGGCATGGTCGAGGCCGTTCTCGATCACCGCGATGCGGCCGGGGGCGATGCCCCAGTCCTCGAAGCGGCCGCGCAGGAATTCGCTGGGCGACAGCAACTGGTCGAAGACCCCCAGCATCTCCGACATGCGCGCCCGGCGCAGCACGAAATCGGCGGGCGGGCGTTGCAGGCAGGCGGCGCAGGCGACCTCGCTTGCGGCATGGCAGAGCTCGCCCGAGCGTTTCACCATCTGGCCGTGATTGGCGCAGATCGCGGTCATCTCGTGCAGGGTGCAGAGGAAGCGCGCCTCGGGCAGCGCCGCCCGCAGCCGCCGGATCGTGCCGGCGCCGATGTTCCAGAAATGGTGGAAGTGATAGATGTCGGCGCCGAAGGACAGCAGGAACTCGACCAGCCAGTCCTCGTCCGCGATGCGGGCGTGCTCCATCTGGAAACCGTCCATGCCGCGGCCCTGCAGGCAATAGTCGCGCGGGCCGAAGGCGATGACCTGCTGGCTGCGGCCGAAGAACTTGTCGCTGTCCTCGGGGCCGATGGTCGAGCCGACGAAATGCGCGTCCTCGCCCAGCGAGAGCAGGTGCTGGAACTGGCGATAGGCCGCGACCTCGCCGCCGCCGTAGCGCAGGTTCGGATGGGAATGCGAGACGATGACGATGCGGCTCATGCGGCGGCCTCCATCAGCTTGCGGCTTTCGGCATCGTAGAGATGCAGGTCCAGCCCGCCGGGCAGGGTGCGGGCAGAGGGTCCGGCGCGGCCGGCGAAATACGGCGTGCCGCCCAGGATCTCGGCGCCGGCGAGATCGGCGCGCAGCAGGCGCTCGGCGATGTGGCGCAGCCGGGCTTCCTGGGTCAGGAAGGCCTGGGGCGCGCGGGCCAGCATGGGTTTCAGGCTGGCGGTCGGGCCGCTCAGGGCAAAGGGCAGCAGGTCGCGCTGGAAGCGCGCGGCCGGATCGCCGGTAGGCGTGCCGCCGTCGCGGCCGATGGCGCCGATCGGGTCGAGCAGCGTCAGGTGAAAGGGCATCTGCGCGGTGCCGCGGGCAAAGACCCCGGCGCCGGCCTCGATCTGGAACAGGGTCGAGCTGCGGCCGAAGAGCAGCGTTTCCGGCAGGGCGGCCTGCAGGTCCAGCGCCATGCCCGAGCCGGCAAGCCGCAGCCCCTGCGGCAGTTCGCGGGTGGCGCCCTCGATGGCCTCGACCAGGACACTGCCGAGCCGGTCGCGCAGCAGGAACAGCTCGACCGGGCGCCCCAGCCTCTGGCCGGTGCGGCGCAGCACGTCGCGCAGGTCGATGTCGGGCAGGTCGTGGTCCAGAAGCAGCAGCACCGGGCCGCTGCGCGGCCAGGGCGCGGCGGCGGCCGGCGGCTGCCAGGCCGGCATCGGCGGCAGCATGGCGGCGCGCAGCCCGGTCTTGTGCGCCGGGTCGGGCAGGTCGAGCTGGACCTGGCACAGCTCGGCCGCGAAATCGGTCGGCGGCCGCGGCCCGGCCGGGGCCTGCACACCGGCGGCGTTTTCCTGGCCGGGGATCACGAAAAGCACCTGCACCTGGCCGCGGACCGGCTGCGGCATGAGGAAGGCGCCGGCATAGCCGTCGCTGCCGGTAAACAGGTAGCGGCCGCCATAGGGTTCCAGGTCCGTGCGCGGCAGGGCGCCGGCGAAAAGCCGGACCCGGCAAAGCTGCTGGTCGTCCAGCGCCAGCGCCGTCAGCGGCTGGACCTGTCCCATGGCCGGCAGGAACCAGCCCGAGACCAGGCCCTGTCCCGCCGGATCGGTCAGGCAGCGGTCGACGCCCAGGCCGAATTCGTCGCCTTCGCGCGGCAGCAGCGGCGCGAAACGCAGGCGCGCCACCGCGGCCTGCGCCACCTCGCCGGTCGGCATGGTCAGTTCGCCCGCCGCCAGCAGCCGCAGCCAGGCGAAGAACACCTCGTCCACGCCGATCTCGACCAGGCGCTGCTGGTCGGTGACCAGGCGTTCGGGCTGGATCTCGGTGAATTCCTGGCCGGATTTCACATGCACCGTGGCATTGCCGGCCATGTCGACGCCGGCAAGATCGAAGACCGCCAGCACGCCGAACCGCTCGGCGGTGCGCAGGTCGCGCCGCGCATGCCGGGTCACCAGACGGGGGGCAAGCCGCGTCTCGTCGATGTAGAGTTCCAGATCGAGCCAGTGATCGCTGCTCCAGCCGGCGACAACCAGCATCGCTTCGCCATCGCCAAAGCAGAAATCCATGTTCAGGGCCAAGACCGTTTCCTTTGTCGGCAAGGGGGCCGTGCCGCGCCGGCACGACCGGGGGGTTGCTCAGACCAGCGTGACCGCCAGGCCGCCCAGGATCAGGCGCGATGCCGGCTGCCGCAGGTGGATGATGATCCGCCGCGCCGTATTGCCCTCCGAGACCTGGGGCAGCGGCAGGCTGCACAGCGACAGGGAATCGCGCATGATGCGCCATTCGACATGGCCGCTGTCCTCGGTCGAGCCGTCCTCGTCGAAGCTGCGCAGGAATACGTCGGCGACCAGCGGCGTTTCGGCGGCGAGGTTGCATTCGATGAAGCATTTCGAGGCCAGCTTCGAGGAGTCCGGCAGCGGTGTTTCCAGCGTCATCCATTGCTGGCCGGCGCCGCGCAGCTCGACCGCGCGCAGATCATCCGGCGTGGCCATGACGTCGCAGCGCGTCCCGTTCGGCAGGCAGATGCCCAGGGCCGGCGTCACGGTGTTGTAGCCGCCGGTCAGCGCCAGCTTGGGCCGGCCCACCAGGGCCGAGCGTGCCTCGGCCAAAAGGTCGATGCGGCTGGACTGCAGGGCCGTCAGAACCGAGGCGGCCGCTTCGTAATTGCGTAGGGCAGCAGCATAGATGGTCGTCAATTACTCGTCCTTTCCTGAGCATGCATCTGCTTTTCACCGCAGATCGGCTCCTCCCATTTCGTTGCGAGCCAGGCGAGCAGCGGGGCCGCCGCCATCGCCCAGTCGCGCGCGCCGTCCGAGGCGGCGCGGGAAATCCGCCGCAGCTGGTCGCGGTCGCCGTCGAGCGCCAGGATGCGGTGCACGAATCCCGCCTCGCAATTCTCCTCGGGGATCACGAAGCCGGTCACGCCGTCCTCGATGGCCTCATGCATGGCGCCGACCTCGGTCGCGAGCACCGTCACCCCCAGGCGCTGCGCCTCGAGCACCGACAGCGGCAGCCCCTCGTAATGCGAGGGCAGCACCATGACGTCGGTCGCGGCCAGCAGTTCGGTCAGCGCCTCGGGGCCGCGCATGGCGCCCAGCATCCGCGTCTGCCGGGGAAAGCTCAGCTCGCCCGCGGCATCGACCACCGACTGCCCGGCGATCGACAGCTGGACGCCGGGCAGGTGCCGCGCCAGCGCCGCATAGATCGTCGCAAGCCGGCCGACGCCCTTTTGCGGGTCCAGCCGCCCCATGAACAGCACCCGCAGCGGGGCCGTGTCGCAGGCCTGGGCCTCGCGCCGTTCCAGCAGCGCCGCGACGCGGGCCGGGGCCAGCGGATAGCCCGGCGCATTGACCACCGGCATCAGCTTGCTGCGCGGAATCCCCTGGGCGTTCAGCCAGCGGGACAGCGTCTGCGAGCAGCTGAGGAACAGGTCATAGGCATGTTCATAGGCCAGCGCCAGCTTGGGGGGACCGTAGTTGCGGCCATAGACGCTGCGCTCGACCAGGTGTTCGTGGTCGATCATCAGGACACCCTGCCGCTTCAGCCGGTCGGCGACCTTGTGCAGCGCGGCGGAATGGGCGTTGATGACCGCATCCATCGAGCAGAGCAGCCCGACCAGGTCGGCGCGCTCCATGCCCTCGCCCCAGCGCGGCTCGGCGGTGCCCATGTATTCCGGGCCGGACCAGTCCAGCGTCGACGCATCGGGCAGCCAGTTCACGGTCGAAAAGGCCTCCAGCGCCCAGCCGTCGCCATGGAGCGGCCGGTCGCTGGCGATGAACAGGTGCAGCCGGTGCCCGGCGGCGGCCAGCTCGCGCGCCAGGCTGGCCGCGACCTTTTCCACGCCGCCGAAGTCGAAGATCGGCAGCACCAGGCCGATGTCCTTGCGCCCGGGCTGTTTCAGCAGCGGGAAGATCACCCCGCCCGAGGCGGCGCTGCGCGGGATCTCGACCGCCATGGCGCGGCTGGCGGCGCCGCCCGGGGCGCGCCATTGCCAGCTTTGCGCCAGCGCCGGCCGGAAGCGGCTGCGATGCAGCTGCATCAGGAAGCCGCGCAGCAATTCGGTCGCGGCCTCGGCCTGCGGGCGCAGCGGCGACATGCCGTCGATCTCCATGCCCCAGCCGGTGACGGCGTGCGGGTTCGGCACGCGCTCGATCTCGCGGATCCAGCCGGCGTCGTCGCGCATCACGATCTCGCGCAGCCGCTCCAGGCCGACGGCGACCCCATCGGGCATGGCCGCCGGATTGCCCAGGTCGGTATGCACCTGGTGACCGGATTCCGAGGCCTCGACGAAGAACAGGTCCAGATCCGCCGCGCCGCCCTGCCGGGCCTGCCGCCTTTCGCAGAGCCACAGGAAATTGCGCATCAGGCGGGCCTGCTTCAGCCGCGCGCTGACGCCTTCGCGCAGCACGATCAGCAGCGCCGGCGCGTGATGGGCATAGGGATCGGCGAAATGCGCGAAGAAGCGCCGTTCGAGATCGGCCAGCGTCACCGTCTCGCTGTGGTCGGGGTCGGTGCACAGGATCGCGCTGTCGCCCTCGATGATGGCATAGCGCGGGAAACGCTGCGCTTCCAGCGCCAGCAGCGCCGGGGCCGAGAACAGCCAGCGATGCTTGTTTTCCAGGAAACGCCGCAGCTCGCCGTCGAGGTCGTGCGAATGCGACAGCATGCTGGCCGGGCGCTTGCGATACAGCAGCACCGGCGCGGCCAGTGGCCGGCCCCGGAACCCGGCCCGCGCCGCCGAGAGCCAGAAATCCCAGTCCTCGTAGCCCTTTTTCATCGCCTCGTCGAAGCGGATGCCGGCATCGAAGACCCGGCGCCGGATCAGGCTGCCGGCCTCGCACAGGTTGACATGGGCGTGGAACAGCAGGCTGGGGTCGTGGTCGGCGATGTAATGCGCCCTTTGCCCGAAGAAGTCGAACTCGGGATAGAACCAGTCCTGGTCGGGATGCTGCGCCAGGGCGCGCTGGCAGGCGGCGGCTGCGCCCTCGACCAGCGTGTTGTCGGCGTCCAGCAGGAACAGCGCCTCGATGTCCGGGTCCGCCGCCAGCGCCGCCTTGATGCCCCGGTTGCGCGCCGCGCTGAGCCCGGCGTTCGGGAAATGCAGTGCCAGCATGGAATCGCCCATGATCGCCTGCCAGCTGGCAAGGCTGGCGCGGGTCTCGGCATGCTCGCAGCCGTCGTCGATCACCACCAGCCGGCGGATCACGCCCGAAGCCATCTCGCGATGCACGGCGGCGATGGCATCGTCCAGCAGGACCGGGTGGCCCTTGGTCGGGATGATGATCGAGATCTGCCCCGTCGTGGTCATTGCAGCGCCTGCGGCACGTTGTTGCGGCGGGCGATGCGGAAGCCGCGGAACAGGCCCCAGCTCAGATCGTTCGGTTGGTCCGTGGCCAACGAGACGGCCAGCAGGATGTCGGCACGCCCGACGATGGGCTCGACCGGGATGCAATGCGCCTGCGACCAGCCATGCGGCGGCAGGCCATGCACCCAGGGGCCCATGCGGCGCTGCCAATAGCCGTCCTCGTCCACCTGGCCATGCGGCGCCACGCCGACGCTGAAGTTCAGGCTGGGCGCGCGGGGGTGGCCCACGTTCACCAGCGCCGAGATATGCGACAGCGCCGGCAGTTCGACGTCGCGGATCACCGCGCAGACCGGCCCGTGGCGCGAGGGATGCACCAGGATCGCATCCTCGTTCTCCCAGAAGGCGGCCGAGATGTGGTCTCGGGCCAGCGGCGGCGTCGAGAACAGTTCGGGACGCGGCAGTTCCGAGGGCGTGATGAAATTCGCGTCCCCGGCGCCATGGCTGCCCTTGCCCAGGCCGACCGCGGCCACCTCGGGCAAATGGACGCCGGGCAGCGATTTCCAGACCCGCAGCGCCAGGACGTGGTCCTGTGCGGCCTCGCCCTCTGCCCGGACGGCAAAGGCGGGATCGGGCACCGCATGGCCCAGCCCCAGCACACAGGGACCTTCGCCCCGCCAGGTCAGTTGCAGGGCGCAATCCTGTTCGGGTCCGCGAAGCGGCGTCGACAGCGCAAAGCGCAGCCAGCCCGCCTCGACCCCGGCCAAGGCCGGCGCGGGCTCCAGGGCGATGCTGTTGCCCGAGGCGCAGAGGATGCGGCATTCGAGCCGCGCGATATCCTCTTGCAACGCCGCCGGCACCCAGAGATCGACCGCGGCGATCGAAGCGGCGCCCGTCGGCAGGCGCTGCGCCAGCGCCGCGCCCGGGTCGAGGCTGACCATCACGCCAACGGGATCCCAGGACAGGGCGCGCATGAATCGCGGATTGCCCAGCGTATAAAGGAAATCCTCGACGGACTTCAGATTCTGCTCAAGGGACTGATTTTCCGCGCGTAATATCGCGGCAGAAAGCCGTGCGCATCCGGCGTCTTCCTCGCTGGCATTGAGTTGGGCCAGAAGCAGTTCGATAATATCGAGAAAGAGTTTCTCCTGGTTCTCGGGATCGAACAGGAATCGGGGCACATCGTTCAGGAATTCCGGCAGCTTGACGGTTTTCCGGGTCGCCGTGTTTTTCAGGACGATGGCCAGGGGCCGCTGTCCTGGCGGTAGAAACTCATTTGCACTCTGGCTGCCGATCTCTATGCAAGATATTGAACAGGAACGAATTACTTCCTCAACGAGGCTCTTGAGCCCGTTTTGGACCAGCACGACCGCGCGCATTGTAGTACGACCTCCGAACAGAGACAGATGGCGTCTCGAAGAGATTATATGAACACCAATAAATTACGAATGCACCTTACCCATACAAATTGTGCATCCTTGCGGGCAGGGATCGTGCCGAACCGCCCCGGTGCGATCGAGCTGTCAAACGATCACTCAACGCCAGGCTGCAATAGGCCGGAACCGCAGAGGCGTCAATTGGTTAATGGGTGAACAAATTGAATTTTATATGACAGTTTGCGCGTGATAAGGAGCCTTATTGGTTTAATTTGACTGCGAAATATGGATCATATGCCTCGGGATGCATCCGAAAAACGCGTTATGCTTGTATGGAACGCAAGAATCCGCCGAGCCATGATGGTGACCGGCTGTTGGCGCCTTCGCCACAGGAGGCGGCAACTGTCCAAAGGTCGCGCATTTCGTGAAGGACGGGATCGGCTTCGCAGCCGGGTGAGTGCAGGCGCGGAAAGGCGGCGCTTGGCGTTCGAGGCTGCATGGGATCGCCGAAGCCCGCATGGATGAACCATGCCGGGTGGACCTTAGGCCGGCATCTGCGACGAACGCCTGACGATCAGCTCGGGAAGGTCGGCCTCGATCATGCGGCTGGAGCCCTCGATCTGGTCCAGCAGCAGATGGACGGCTTTTTCGGCGATTGCCGGCAGGTGCAGATCGACCGCCGTCAGGGGAGGCTGGGACAGCTTGGCCCTGACCCCGTCATAGCGGGTGACCAGGCGCAGGCGATCCGGCACCGTCCATCCGAGCTCCTGCGCCGCGCGCATCGCGCCGCTGGCGAAGGCGTCGATGGCCGCGAAGATGCCGTCGATCGACGGGTTCGCGCGCAGCAGCTGCAAGGTTTCCTGATACGCGGTGTCCTCGGCCTCCTCCTCGCCCATCCGGACGAGCAGCGACGACCCGCCGAATCGCGTGACAAAAGCTTCATAAGCTGCGGCGCTTTCGATCTGACTGGTTCGGGGGGCCGCGCCGATCAGCGCGGCAACCCGATGGCATCCCTGCTGTGCCAGATGATCCAGCAACAGGGCAGCGGTTTCGCGCGAACGGATGTTCACCGCCGGGATGTCGGGACGATCGGGCACCGTCCCGATGGAGACGATGGGCGTCTTGCGCTGCTCGAAATAGGCGACCAGCGGATCGTCGCGCATCGGCTCGACCAGGATCACGCCGTCGAAACCGACCGACCCCTTGCCCTGCGCCGCGGGATGCGGCGGGATCAGGCACAGGGCAAGGTCGCGCGTCAGGGCCGACATCGCGGCAGAAGCCGCAATCTCCATCAGGAAGCCCAGCCGCGACGGCCCCGCCGCGACCGCAAAGGGCATCGACGAGGCAAGCGCGATCACGCCTGTCCGCCCGCTGCGCAGCGCCCGTGCCATCGAGCTTGGATGATAGCCCATCTGGTCCGCGAGCGCCTGGATCCGCTTGGCGGTTTCGGGATCCACATGGCGGCGGCCGCTGAAGGCATGGGACACGGTCGTAACCGAAACCCCCGCGGCCTTCGCCAGATCCGAGATGGTGGGTTTGTTCACTCTTTGCTCATTCATCTGATCCCCGCCGCCACATTACCAGCATCGGCCGCCATCGCAACAAAACGATTTGCACGAATCGGTTTCCGTGCTATTCCGCACGTTAGCAAAACGATTTGCATAAGCAGACGAACGCATCTCAACAGGGGAAATCCAACATGCCGACCGCGATAGATTCCGTTCCGCCAACCGATCCCGTGGACGAAAGGCTGCCGCTCAAGGATCTGATCCTTTACGGGTTCCAGCATGTGCTGGTGATGGCCGCCTCGCCGATCACGGCGGTGTTTCTGGTCGCGCAGACCCTGGGCTTCGATGCGGGCCTGACCGTCTCGATCATCAGCGCCACCTTCCTGGTCTGCGGCCTCGGCTCGATCCTGCAAAGTTTCGGGCCTGCCGGTTTCGGCGCACGGCTGCCCTTCATCATGGTCCCGGGTGGCGCGCCGATTGCGATCTTTCTCGCCATCGCCACGCAAACCGATGTGCAGACCGCCGTCGGTGCGGTGCTGATGACCGGCGTCTTCTATTTCCTGGCCCTGCCGGTCTTTCGGCGCCTGCTGCGGTTCTTTCCGCCGATCGTGGTCGGCACCATGCTGCTGCTGGTCGCGGTGAACCTGGTCAAGATCTATGGTGGCACCATCACCGGGCGCTCGGGCGAGGCGCATTTCGCCGATCCGGTCAATGTCGGACTGGCGCTGGCGACCATCGCGCTGACCGTGATCTTTTCGCGCGTGTTCACCGGCACGTTGCAGCGCATCTCGGTCATGCTGGGGCTGATCGCGGGCACGCTGCTGGCGGCCGCCCTGGGCAGGCTGGATGTGTCGGGCGTGATGCAGGGTCCGCTGATCGCGGTGCCGCAGTTGTTCCCCTTCGGGATGCCCAAGTTCGATATCGTTGCGGCGCTGCCGCTGATCATCTTCTCGATCATCTCGATGGCCGAGGCGACCGGCCAGACCATCGCCACGGCCGAGATCGTGGACCGCAAGGGCGACGCCCATGCCATCGTGCCGCGCACCATCCGCGGCGATGCGGTGGCCTCGATCGTGGGCAGCATGTTCGGAACCTCGCTGATCATCACCTCGGGCGAGAACGTGGGCATCGTGCGCGCCACGGGCGTCCGCTCACGCTATGTCACGGCGATGGCGGGGGTGATCCTGGTCGTGATCGCGCTGATCGCGCCGGTCTCGCGGCTGGCGAGCGTCCTGCCCGGTCCGGTCGTGGGCGGCACGGCGATCATCGTGTTTTCCATCATCGGCGTGATTGGCATCCATGTCCTGTCCCGCGTGGACCTGCGCGAACACGGCGCGATGTTCACGCTGGCCTCGGGCCTGGCCATGGGGCTGATGCCGATCCTGGTGCCCGGGGTCTATAGCCAGTTTCCGCAATGGTCGCAGATGATCCTGGGCAATGGCCTGGCGATGGGCACGATCACGGCGGCGCTCGTCAATGCCTTCTTCCAGTTCAACGCCCCAAAACCCCTTGAAAACACGGAGCATGCCCAATGACCGACCTGCGCCCGACCTTTGCCCGGACCGACAACCTGATCGTCGCGCCCGGCCGGCTGCTGGCGGATGACGGGCCGCAGCCGGGCATGGCCGTGCTGCTGCAGGGCGGGCGCTTTGCCGATATCGGCACGGCCGCCGCGCTGCGCACCCGCCATCCCGATGCAAGGGTCGCCGAGCTGCCCGATCACCTGATGATGCCGGGCTTCATCGACACCCATACCCATCTGACGCAGTCGCTGGGCAAGTCGCTGGTCTTTGGCGAACCCTCCGAGATCTTTCGCCGGATCTGGGTGCCGCTGGAGGGCAGCCTGGACGAGCACATGGTCTATCTGTCCTCGAAACTGGCGGCCCTGGAATGTCTGCGCGGCGGCTTCACCACGGCCGTCGATGCCGGCACCCGCTCCGCCGGGCATATCGGCAAGCTGGTCGAGGCCGCGCGCGAGACGGGGTTGCGCCTGGTCGTGGCCCAGATCTGCAACGATCTGGGTGGCGCGGCGGTGGTTCCCGACCGCGCCGCGATCCTGCGCCTGGCCGAAGCGCACCTGGCCGCCTATCAGGCCGATCCGCTGATCCATCCGTCGCTGGCGATCTCGATCCCCGAAGTGGCCAGCGACGCCATGCTGCGCGACATCGCGGCGATGGCGGCGGCGGCGGGCGCGACGTTCCAGACGCATGTGAACGAGCATCTGGTGGCGGTCGAACGCTCGCTGGTCGCCCATGGCCGCCGCCCGCTGGAGCATCTGGCCCATGTCGGCGCGCTTGGCCCCCAGACGCTGATCGCGCATTCGACGCTGATCACGCCGTCCGAGATGAACCTGCTGCGCGAGACCGGCGCGGCCGTCGCCTATAACCCCGTGGCCTCGGTCTGGAAGGGCAATGCGGTGGCGCCCGCCTTGCAGATGCAGGCGCTTGGCATCCGCTTCGGCCTGGGCACCGATGGCACCCGCGCCGACGGCTTCCGGCTGATGGATGCGGCGGAAGCCATGCAGCGCACCGCCTATGGCCTGGCCTCGGGCGACAGTTCCTGCGGCGGCGGCTGGCTGTGGCTGGATGCCGCCACGCGCATGGCGGCCGAGGCCAGCGGTCTGGCCGCCGTCACCGGCCGCATCGCGCCGGGCCTGGCGGCGGATTTCCTGCTGGTCGATCTGGACCGGCCCGAGTTCACGCCCTCCCATGACCTGACCTGGGAACTGGTGCGCTATGGCAACCGCGACCAGATCGACGCGGTGTTCACGAATGGCCGGTTGCGCATGGTGCAGGGCTGGCCGGTCGATTGGGACGCCCGCGCCCTGCTGGCCGAGATCCGCGGCCTTGCCGCGCCTGCCATTGCCAAGGCCCCGATCCAGCGGATTCATGCAACGGCAGACAGCCTGTTCGCCGGGGGGTTGGCGTGACCTTGACGATCTTCCTCATGCTCTCGCTTCTGGTTGCTGCCTCTGCCTTCGTGCAGGGCGCGGTCGGCATCGGCTTTGCCCTGATCATGGCGCCGGTCTTCGGCTTCATCGACGCGAGCTATCTTCCGGTGACGCTGCTGGTCCTGATGCTGCCGCTGAATTTCCTAGTCGCCTGGCGCGAGCGGCACATGATCGACCGGCGCGGCGCCGGCTGGATCACGCTCGGGCGGTTCTTCGGCACCTTCCTGGGCATGGCGGTGCTGATCGCGCTGTCCGTCCGCCAGCTCGAGATCGCGGTCGGCCTGCTGACCGTGCTGGCCGCCGTCGTGGCGCTGCTGTCGCCGCCCTTCGCCCCCCGCCCGCAGGCATCCCTGGGCGTCGGCCTGTTCACGGGGGTCACGGAAACCGCGACGGGGATCGGCGGCCCGCCGCTTGCGCTTCTCTACCAGCACGCGCCGGGCCCGATCCTGCGGTCGACCGTCGCCACCTGCTTTCTGGTGGGCGAGGCGATCTCGCTGGTGATCCTGCTGATCGCCGGGCGCATCGGGCAGGACCAGATGCTGGCGGCGCTCTCTCTGATTCCGGCGGTGCTGATCGGCAGCGCGCTTTCCCGCAGCGTTCATTCCCGCATCAACGGGCCCGCCTTGCGCCTGGCGGTGCTGATCTTCTCGATCGTCAGCGGCGCGGCCCTGATGCTGAAGGGATAACTGCCGAATCCGCCGGCTGCTGTTTTTGCGACCGCCTTAACCTATTTTATCTGCTGTCTGGGCAAGCGGCGCGGTGCGCTAGGTGAATTTCACCGCCGGTCCAGACGCTAACATGCTGGATTGGCAAGAAAATCCGCCCTGCTATTGCCAGCTCTCGCTCTGGTTGCTCAGGCCATGCGGCAACCAATCGCCCTCGTGACACGTTTAACGCGATGGGAACCACATCGTTGGAGGGGCGAAGCACATGCACTCGATAATTTACCTGGTCGGCCTGGTCGTCGTTGTCCTCTTTATTTTGTCTTTGCTGGGGTTACGCTGATGGCCGAGATGGATATTCCGCAAAAATCCGCTGGCAGCTACGTCGATTGGGCAGCTGTCTTTGCCGGGGCAGTGGTGGCGGCGGGTCTCGCCGTGGTTTTCACCACATTCGCTGCAGCTTTGGGACTGGGCTCGGTCTCGGTCGGGGAAGATGGCGGCATCAGCATGGGCTGGCTCATCGTCACCGCGCTGTTCGTCGTGATCTCGCTTGTCGCGGCGAACTGGCTCGGGGGCTATATCGCGGGCCGGATGCGCCGGCCCGTCGGCGCCGCCACGGGCGATGAGGTCAGCGTTCGCGACGGCATCAACGGCCTGGCTGTCTGGGGCATCGGCATCATCGTCAGCGCCGTTCTGGCCACATCCGCCGTGACCGGCGGCTTGCGTGCGGCCGGAAGTGCCGTCGAAACCGCCGCGCAAGCGACCGGATCGGCCGTAGGCGGGATTGCCCAGGGTGCAGGCCAGCTGGCCGGCGGCGTGGTCTCGGGTGCGGGACAGGCGATCGGCGGCGTGGCGCAAGGCGTCGGCCAAGCTGCCGCCCCCGCGCTGGAGGATGCCATGCCCGCAGGGATGCAGGCCAATCCGCTGGAGTATATCACCGACACCCTGCTGCGCCCGGATGGCCAGAGCCCGTCGACCACGCTGCAACAGGACGCGGCGGCCGATGCGACCGAGACCCAGCGCCAGATGGTGGGCATCTTCGCGAACCTGGTCCGAACCGGCGAAATCTCGGATGCGGATCGCGATTACCTGCGCCAGCAGGTCGCCGCCCGCACCGGTCTGAGCGAGCAGGAGGTCAATGCCCGCGTGGACGAGGCGGTGAACCGGGCGCAGGCGATCCGGCAGGAGGCGGAGCAGAAGATCGAGGAGGCCAAGGCTCAGGCCGAACAGCTGAAGGCCGAAGCCGAACAGCGCCTTGAAGAAGCGAAGCAGCAGGCGGCCGATGCGGCCGAGAAGGCGCGCATCACCAGCATCCTGACTGCGTTCTTGCTTGCTGCGTCCGCCCTTGTCGCCGCCGCCGCCGCCTATATCGGCGCCGTCCATGGCGGCCGGGACCGCGACGACGGCCGCGTATGGGGCGGGCTGTCCTATCGTCGTTAAGCGCAAAAACCTCCTCCCCGGGCCGCCCGGGGCGGAGGCTGTCGCAACCATCCGGGCATCGGCGACCCGGGGGCCAGGCAGCGTTTTCCTGTTCGCGCGGGGGCACGATCCAAAGCCGCAAGCGCGAAATGCCATTTGGGTGGGAACATTGCGGCGTTTGCCCGGTTGTCAGCCGCGCCGCCATGGCGCAGGGGAGGAATCGAATATGAAGGTATCGCTGAAAGTTCTCATAGCCGGATTGTCCTTGGCCGCTGCCGGCAGCGCCTATGCCGATTGCGCAGCCGATCTGGCGCAGATGGAGAGCGGAATGCCGCAGCAAGCCGCCGACGGGATGGCGAAGGACGGCTCGACGGCGCCGATGCAAAAGCCCGATCAGGCCCAGGCTGGCGAGAGCAATGGGCAGGACGGCAACCAGATCGCCAAGGATGGCTCCACCGCTCCGCTTCAAGATGCCGGCAGCAATGTCGCTGATCGAGCGATGTCGGGGCAGGACGCGCAAGCCCAGCAAGAGGGCGACACCACGGCCGCCGAACAGGCGCAGGCCGAGACCGGCTCCGACGCTCATGCTGCGGCGTTGAAAGAGGCCCGTGCGGCGCTGGAAAAGGGTGACGAGGCTGCCTGCCAAGCCGCGCTGGAGAAGGCGAAAGCGTCCTGATCCGTTGAGCGCCATGCAACGATGCTTAAGGCGCAAGGATCCGCCCCCCGGCCTGAGCCGAGGGGCGGAAACATGCCGTTGAGCCCACCAGCGGGGCTGCGACCAGCGCGGCCCGCTGGCCGCTGCGGCAAGCTGCACATGATCGCCGATCACCACCGGCCATCAGGCGTCCTCGGCAATTCGCGGCCCATCAGCCGCCGATGATCCCCTCGTCGCCGGACTTGCCGGCCTGCGGCGTTGCGCGCAGGTCGTTGTGGATGGCTGTCGCCGCGGTGACGGCCTGTCCCAAGGCCACGGCGATCTGGTTCAGCGAATGCACGACGTCTCCGGCGGCATAGATTCCCGGGACGCTGGTCTGCTGATGGGCGTCCACCCGGACATGCCCGAGATCGTCGCGGCGCATGTCGATGTCGCCGCCGCCCAGGTCGCCTCGCACCACATAGCCAAGCGCCGGATAGATCACGTCGAAAGCCGCCCGGCTACCATCGCGAAGCAGGGCAACATAGCCCTCGTCATCGGAGAGGATGCGGACGATGTCCTCGCAAAGTGTGATGTCGGCCTTGGCAGCATCCGCCCGCAGCTTTGCCGTGCATTCTCCGGGTGGCCATGGCAGCAGCGAAACCCGCTGCGAATAGGTCCGCAGGAAGATCGCCTCGCGCAGCGCGTGGTCGTCCCGGCCCATGACGCCGATCCGCTTGCCCGTCGCCTCGTAGCCGTCGCAGACCGGGCAGACGCATAGCGTGCGGCGGGCGATGTTCTCATCGATCTCGGGCAGGTCGGGCAGGGTGTCCCGGACGCCGGTGGCAAGCAGCAGGCGCCGCGCCCGCAGCCGGACCGTGCCGCAGGTCGCGGCAAAGCCGCTGCCGTCGCGGATGATAGCGCTGACGCGGCCGTCGATGAAGTCCGCGCCGTAACGTGCCGCCTGCCGGCGCAACCGGTCCACCAACGCGCGGCCGCTGATGCCCTCGGGAAAGCCGGGGCAGTTGTTGAGGCAGGGAATCCGCAGCGCCCGGCCATCGCCCGCATCGGCGACCAGAACCCGTCTGCGGAACCGGCCGAGATAGACCGCGGCCAGCAGCCCGGCCGGTCCGCCGCCGACCACCAGGCAATCGACGTCTTCGGGCGCCGTGCTCATGTCGCCCATGCTCCTTTTCCTTGTTCCTGCAAGGCGGTTGCAACCCGCGACGGCGGCGAAAGTTCCCGCTGCCGCTTCTGCTCGATGCCGGTCCGGCCGCCCGGGCCTGCCGAATCCGGGGCGCCGGGAACAATCGCGGGCGCAAAGGGTTCAGTCGGCCTCGCCAAGCCCTCGTCCAAGATCCTGAGGAGAACGAAGCATGAGCAGCCAGATCCCGCTTGACGCCGCCTGCCTTGCCCCGGTCAGCGACCTGGGCGACGGGCTGAACAGCCTGACGGACGACCTAGCCTGCCTGCGCCTGTCGATCGTCAATTGCGTCTTTTACGGTCGGCCCGGCGACGGGGACTGGGTGCTGGTCGATACCGGCCTGTCCACGTCGACCAGCACGATACGCGACCGGGCCGAGCGGCGCTTCGGGTCGGGCAAGCGGCCGGCGGCCATCATCCTGACGCATGGCCATTTCGATCATGTCGGCTCGGCAGCCACCCTGGCCGAGGAATGGGACGTGCCCGTCCATGCCCATCTGCTGGAATTTCCCTATCTGAACGGGTCCGCGTCCTATCCGTCGGCGGATCCCTGGGTCGGAGGAGGGCTGATGGCGCTGCTGTCGCCGCTTTATCCTCGAGATCCCGTCGATCTGGGTGCGCGTCTGCAGGCGCTTCCCCCGGACGGGACGGTGCCCGGAATGCCCGGATGGCGCTGGCTTCACACGCCCGGCCATGCACCGGGGCATGTTTCGCTGTGGCGCGAGGCGGATCGCAGCCTGATCGCGGGCGATGCGGTGATCGCCACCGGCCAGGAGTCCGCTTACGAGGTCATGGTCCAGCAGCCCGAGATGCACGGGCCGCCGCGCTATTTCACCCCCGACTGGGACGCGGCGCGGAGCTCGGCGCAACAATTGGCCGCGCTCGAGCCGCAGCTTCTGATGACGGGTCATGGGCCGGCGCTGGCAGGCGCGGGAATGCGCGAGGCCCTGCATCGGCTGGCGCGGGATTTCGACCGCATCGCCATGCCCGCAAGCGGCCGCTATGCCCGCAATCCGGCCACGGTCGAAAACGGCGACATCTATCGCGATCCTTGACGGGAGACAGAGATGACCCTCGATAACGCCCCAGGACAAGCCAGGTCGGTTCCTCCGCTGCCTCCATTCGCCGGTGCGCCATGAAGGTGCTGGTGACAGGGGCGACCGGGCTGATCGGGCAAAGCGTCTGCGCCCGGCTTGCGGCCGATGGCCATGTCGTGGTGGGTGCAAGCCGCAGCCGGCATCCGTCCCGCTTTGGGGCCGTGTCGCAATGGGTGCGGGTGGATTTCGGGCAGGCGGGCACCCCCGAGGCCTGGCTGCCGCATCTGCATGGCATCGACGCGGTGGTGAACTGCGTCGGCGTGCTTCAAGACAACGCGCGCGAGGATACCGCCGCCGCCCATGCCAGCGGGGCCGCGGCGCTGTTTCGCGCCTGCGCGGCATCCGGCGTGCGGCGGGTGGTGCATTTCTCGGCCATCGGCGTGGATCGGCACCAGGCCTCGGCCTTTTCGGCCAGCAAGATCGAGGGCGACAGGGCGCTGATGGCGCTGGATCTCGATTGGGTCATCCTGCGGCCCTCGGTCGTGCTGGGCGGCCCGGTCTTCGGTGCCAGCGCGCTGATCCGCGGCCTGGCGGCGCTTCCGGTTCTGCCGGTGATGCCCGACACCGGCCCCTTGCAGGTGGTGGCGCTGGAGGATGTCGCCGAGACCGTGGCCCTGCTTGTCCGGCCCGACAGCCCGGCGCGGGTGGCGCTAGAACTGGCCGGGCCCGAGCGGCTGTCCTTTGCCGAGGTGGTCGCGCTTCATCGCGCCTGGCTCGGCTGGCGCCCGGCCAGGCCACTGGCGCTGCCGGGCTGGGCGGCGGGCCTGCTCTATCGGCTGGGCGATCTGGCCGGCCTGCTGGGCTGGCGCCCGCCGCTGCGCAGCACCGCCCGCCGCGAGATCCGGCACGGCGCCGTCGGCGACCCGGAGCCCTGGACGCGGATCACCGGCATCCGGCCGCGCAGCCTGGCCGAGTCCTTGCGGCTGCGCCCGGCGACGGTCCAGGACCGCTGGTTCGCCGGGCTCTATTGCATCAAGCCGGTGCTGTTCGTGGTGCTGGTGCTGTTCTGGATGCTGACGGCAGTGATTTCGCTGACCACCGGTTTCGGGAACGGGCTGGAACTGATGCATCGCGCCCAGACCGGAGCCCTGGCCGGGCCGGGCGTGGTGGCGGGGGCGCTGGCCGACGGCGCCATCGGGCTGGCGATCGCCTGGCGGCCCACGGCGCGGCGCGGGCTGTGGGCGGCGATCGCGCTGTCCTGCTTCTATATCGTTACCGGCACCCTGCTGCTGCCCGAATTGTGGAATGAGCCATTGGGCCCCTTGCTGAAGATCTGGCCGATCCTGGTCGCGCATTTCGTCGCGCTGGCGATCCTGGACGAACGCTGATGCTGTATTTCATCCTGAAATACCTGCATATCGTCGGCGCCTCGGTTCTGCTGGGAACCGGGGCGGGCATCGCCTTCTTCATGCTGCTGGCACATCTTTCCGGCGACCGGGTGCTGATCGCGGGGGTGGCGCGCATCGTCGTCATCGCGGATTTCCTGTTCACCGCCACTGCCGTCGTCGCGCAGCCCGTGACGGGATTCGCGCTGGTCTGGTACGTGGGATATGGGCTGGGCGAGCACTGGATCGTGCTGTCGCTTTTTCTCTATCTGGTGACCGGGGCCTTCTGGGTGCCGGTGGTCTGGATCCAGATGCAGATGCGCGACCTCGCGCTGGCCGCGCTGCGAGACGGGGGCGCGCTGCCGCCGCGCTATTTCCGGCTGTTCCGCACCTGGTTCGTCTTCGGCTTTCCGGCCTTCGCCGCCGTCCTGGGCATCCTGTGGCTGATGATCGCGCGGCCGCAGCAGATCTGGTAGCCATGCCCGCGCGGCGGGATCCCCCAAGGATTGTCCCGGTTGGACGCGGCCTGCGATTGCCGGGAACATTTCGACCGGGCCGTGGTTAGGGCGCCCATCTGACGCACACCGGGGAGGGGAAGTCATGTCGGCCCGTCACGCATTCGTCCTGCTTTGCGCCGCCAGCCTGGCCGGCATCTCTTCGGTCAAGGCCGATCCGCTGCCGCCCGATGCAACCTACCGGCCCTTGCCCACGATGCCCCTGTCCAGGGCCAAGGCGGTGGACGAGGCGCAAAAGCCCCAGGTGATGGAACGCCAGCGCGCGCTGCTGGAGCAGCGCTACGACCTCTCGGATCGGCCCCGGCAGGGCATGATGATGTCGGGCGGCACCAAGCCGGTCCAGGACGGCGTGCGGGTCCGGCTGCCCGAGGGCGGCAGCTGGGACGCGCTGGCCACCATGGCGCCCGCCGAGATCCGCGAGCAGGGCCTGTTGCCGCAGGGCTTCCTGCCGCTTCCGCATGTCAAGCAGGCGACCGGCGGCCAGGTCTTCCCCGCGCTGCAGATCGACGCGATCGCGCAACAGGAACAGCGCGATCTGCGCCGTTTCGACGTCGAAGCCGACCTGCCCGTCCACCTGACGCCGGAATTCCCGCCGCCGATCTTCCTGACCACGCAGCCGCAGCTGGGCGATGTCTCGCGCGGCGAGCTGCTGACCATCCGCAATTATTACGAGATCATGAATGGTCTCATCACCCCGGTGCAGATGGAGGGGTTGCGGCTGCTGCTGACGCCTTTCCCGCAGGAGGAATTCAACCAGACCGAGGATCGCAAGGTCGCCCAGCCCAGCCTGGGCGTGGCCTGCCTGGACTGCCATTCGAATTTCCACAGCAATGCGGCGTTTCACCTGACCCCGGACGTGCGGCCGCAGGCCAACCGCTTCCGCCTGGACACCACCAGCCTGCGGGGCATGTTCAACCAGCAGATCCACGGCTCGAAACGCTCGCTGCGCTCGATCGAGGATTTCACCGAATTCGAGCAGCGCACCGCCTATTTCAACGGCGACCATGTCAGCGCCACCCGCAAGGGCGTGAACCTGCCCGACCGGCCGAACCAGGTGGCGATGATGGCGCAGATGCAGAACATCATCGACTTTCCGCCGGCGCCGAAGCTCGACCCGTTCGGCCGGCTCGACCCGGCGCTGGCCAGCGAAAGCGAGCTGGCGGGCGAACAGGTCTTCCTGGGCAAGGGCCGCTGCGCCGAATGCCATCGCCCCGAGACCGCCTTCATGGACAACCAGATGCACGACCTGAAGCTGGAGCGTTTCTACAAGCCGGGTCAGGTCGTCAACGACATGGTGACGCTGCCGGACGGGCCGATCAAGACCTTCACCCTGCGCGGCATCAAGGATTCGCCGCCCTATCTGCATGACGGCCGGCTGCTGACCCTGGCCGACACGGTCGAATATTTCAACCTCGTCCTCGGCACCCGGCTGACCCAGGACGAAAAGGACGACCTGCTTGCCTATCTGCTGACCCTGTGACGGAGGACATCATGACACGCATTGCCGCTTTTCTGCTGGGCGCTGCACTGACTGCCGCTCCGGCCCTGGCCCAGATCGGCAATCCCGCCGGCATGGCCCCCGATACGCGGCTGAACGAGCCGGGCAAGCCCGCGCCGCACCAGACGAATACCCAGGATCGCCTGTTCGCGCAGCTTGCCGCCGCGGGCGGCCTGGCCGAGGTGCAGCTGGGCGAAATGGCGCGCGACAAGGCCGAGGCCGGGGGTGTGCGGGATTTTGCCGCGATGCTGGTCGAGGACCACGGCACGGCGAATGCCCGGCTGGCCGAACTGGCCGAGGCTGTGCGCATTCCCCTGCCGCAGGAGCTGGCCCCCGATCAGCAGGCGTTGCGCGAACGGCTGGAGGCGGCCGAGGGGACGGCCTTCGATCTGGCCTATGTCCGCGCGCAGGTCGTCGAGCATCAGAAAACCGCGCAGCTTCTGGCCTGGGAGGTCGGGCAGGGCCAGGACGGCGAGATGCAGCGCTTCGCGGCCGAGCTGCTGCCGGTGGTGCTGGGCCATCTGGAACAGGCGCAGCGCCTGAATGCGGAATTGAGCGGGGCCGGCGGCCCGGCACGCTGAGCAAGCCGCGCGCGACCCGCGCGGCACGAAGGAGGACGGTTTCATGACACGACTTGCCCTGGTGACCGGCGCATCCAGCGGGATCGGACTGGAGCTGGCGCGCTGCTGCGCCCGCGACGGGCTGGACCTGATCCTGGCCGCCGACGAGCCCGAGATCGAGGATGCCGCCGCGGAAATCCGCGCCATGGGACGCGAGGCGAAGGCCCTGCAGGGCGATCTCTCGGACCCGGCGGCGGTCGATCGGCTGATCGAACTGGCGGGCGCACGGCCCGTCGATTTCCTGCTCGCCAATGCCGGCCGCGGGCTGGGCCATGCCTTCATCGACCAGGACTGGCAGCAGGCGCGCCATGTGATCGACACCAATATCGTCGGCACGCTTTACCTGGTGCAGCGCATCGCGCGCGACATGGTCCGGCGCGGCAGCGGCCGCATCCTGCTGACCGGTTCGATTGCCGGTTTCATGCCGGGCACCTTCCAGGCGGTCTACAATGCCAGCAAGGCGTTCATCGATTCCTTCGCCATCGCGCTTCGCCACGAATTGCAGGACAGCGGTGTCAGCGTGACGCTGCTGATGCCCGGCGCGACCGAAACGCGCTTCTTCCAGCGTGCCGGCCTGCTCGACACCCGGATCGGCCAGGCCCGGAAAGCCGATGCCGCGGCGGTGGCCGAGGCCGGCTTCAAGGCGATGATGGCCGGCGAGGAGCAGATCGTCACCGGCTGGAAGAACAGGATGCAGGTCGCGGCGGCGCATGTGACGCCCGCCGGCATGCTTGCCGAGCAGCATCGCCGCATGGCCGAGCCGAACTCGGGGCAGGAGAGCGAAGAGGAGGGGTGACTCTCCGCCTTCAGCACCCATGGCGCGGATCTTGGGTTGTGATTTGAAGAAACCGGCGAAGGCGCTTGCGGAGGAGGTGGGGAAGGACATTCGACGGCAGACGGGCGCCGCTTCCCGGCCGAGGACAGGATCCGTGACGACAGCATCGCCGATTGCGCCGCGAGGAGGGCATCGCCCAGACTACCCTTGGTCGAAAGAGTTCATCGAGGGAGGCGTAAGCCGCCGCCGGTTCGAGGGCAACGCCGAACGGCAAGCGGGGTCAGGCCGACGACCGCCCGTGCCGCGACTATCGGCGAGGTGCAGGATCAGCACGGCGAAACCCGCGCCCTGAAAGAATGCGTGACCGACTCGATGCTGGAAAACGGCTGCTCAAGAAAGGCATATTGCCTCCGTCAAGATCATCGGCTGGGGCTGGGTGTATCGGTCGACCGTGCTCGACGACTTCTCCCGTTATGTCATGGCATGGAAGCCGTGCACCATAATGCGGGCCGGCGACGCCCGACACGCTCGAACTGGCTCTCGAAGCCTCGGGCCGTTCGCCTGCCAAGCTCGTGCAAGCCGAGGCCGCTCAGCAACAAATGGCCCGAGCTCTATCGCCGAGGAACCGGCCGAATGGATCGGCACCAAGGGCATGAGCCATGTGCGCTGCCCCGATACATTCTCGGAAAGGCAGGAGCGCTGGCACCAGGCCCGCCAGAACCGCATCCTGCTGGAAAACTGCTTCCCGCCCGGTGACCTCGAAGCCCGGATCGGAGCCTTTTCGACGAGGCAGATAACCTCATCAACAGCGCGATAGGGTCAACGGAAAGCCATCGCGCATTGGCGCTTGCGACACCGAACGCTCGCTGCATGACGTCAACCCCCAAGGCGAAGTCCGCACTCCGCCGATTCACGACGCGATCTGCGCCAAATGTTCTGAGGACGGACAAGTCCCACGAACGGTGCCGTCGTGCAGGGGGTATTGCAGGAGATAGGCTTGTCCGGAACCCCGCAGGAACCTGACAGGACAGGAAAGGCTCGTGTGGCGTCTCAGGAGCCTCGGCGGGCTGGGCAATTTGGCGCTTGAAAAGTGAGTGATCAGAGGCTTGCGTGCAGCCCCGCCATTATCCGGGCAGGCATGCCCATCCATCGCTTCGGCGGGCCATGCTCCCGAGCCGCGCCACAATCCCTTGCGATTGACGCTTGGGGCGCATGACAGGCGGTTTGCCATGGTTCCTGGAAGAGAAGGGGCGCAGGCGCTCCTTTCGGTCAACCGGAAAGGTTGCTCATCCTCGCCTCTGTCAAATCCCGCAACCTCTGTTCCCGCTGCGGAGATGACCGCGGGTCGAACAAAGGCTTTTGCGGCGGCCATCGGTCTGCGAGCCGACGCCCCCGGCGGCATCATGCCGCAGCGGCGCGGCTTGGCGCGCTATTGACCGGACCGGCCTTTCCGCCAAGCTGGAACGGCCGCGGCATCCGATGCAGGCGGCCTGTTCGGGGGGAACACCACAGTTGTCACAAGTCGGCGCTGTCAAGCGTTCGATCGTTTTCTTCATGGTGCCGGAATTCACCATGATGGCCTTCGCCAGCGCGCTTGAACCATTGCGTGCAGCCAATCGCATGCTGGGCTACGATGCCTATCGCTGGCGGCTGGCCAGCCTCGATGGTCGGCCGGTGCAGGCCTCGAACGGGGTCGAATGCCATGTGGATACCTCGATCGAGGATGAAAGGCGCAAACTGGCGGGGCCGGACCGTCCGTCCATGGTGATCGTCTGCTCTGGCCTGGGGATCGAGAGCTATCAGCCGAAGCCGGTCCTGACCCTGCTGCGCGAGGTGAACAGCCGCAAGATCGCCATCGGCGGGTTGTGCACCGGGGCCTATGTGCTGGCCCGCGCCGGGCTGCTCGCCGGCCGGCGCTGCGCGCTGCACTGGGAAAACCTCGCGGGCTTTTCCGAGACCTTCCCCGCGGCCGATGCCTATGCCGACCTGTTCGAGGTGGACGGCACCATCTACACCTGCGCGGGCGGCACGGCGGCGCTCGACATGATGCTGCACCTGATCGGCGAGGATTTCGACGAGGCGCTGCTGAGCCGGGTCTGCGAGCAACTGCTGACCGACCGCATCCGCAGCCCGGGCGACCGCCAGCGCCTGCCGCTGCGGGCGCGGCTGGGCGTGCAGAACCCCAAGGTGCTGAGCGTCATCGAGCTGATGGAGGCGAACTTGGCCGAGCCGCTGTCGCTGGCCGGGCTGGCCGCCCATGTCGGCCTGTCGCGCCGCCAGATCGAGCGGCTGTTCGACAAGGAGATGGGCCGCTCTCCGGCACGCTATTACCTCGAGATTCGGCTGGACCGCGCCCGGCACCTGCTGATGCAATCCTCGCTGCCGGTGATCGAGGTAGCGGTGGCCTGCGGCTTCGTCTCGGCCTCGCATTTCGCGAAATGCTACCGTGAGCTCTATGCGCTTTCCCCGCATGAGGAGCGGGGCGAACGCAAGGCGCTGGTCCTGCCCTGACCCGGCCCGGCTTCATGCGCCGGTGAAGGCGCGCTGGTGAAAGGCCAGGACCTCGGCCGGATAGCGCCATGCGCGGCCGTGCGGGCAGGCGTCGCGCGCGCGGCATTGCCGGGCGCAGGCGCCGCCGCGCGGGCCGCGGGCATGGGCGATGCAGGCCGCGGCGGCAAAGCCGGCGGCCGAATGGGCTGCAACCGGGCAGGCGCGCAGGCAGGGCTTTGCGGCACAGGAATCGCAGGGATGGCCGCCGGACCCGTCCAGCCCGCGCAGCGCCGTGCCGGGCAGCGGGGCGTCGAACAGCAGCGCCCCGCGATAGGCGTGCCACAGGCCGAAGCGCGGGTGCATCAGCAACCCCAGCGGCGAGGGCCTCAGCCCGCCGGCCCGCATGGCCCATTGCTGGAACGGGGCAAAGGGCCGGTCGCCGGGCATCACCACCCGGGCGCCGACCAGCGCCGCCGCCTGCGCGATCACCGCGCGCGACCAGCGGTCCAGCGGGTTTGCGGGTGGCACCGCCTGGCGGTCCAGCCATTGCCTGAACACCGGCCAGTAGCCCGCGCCCGCATTCCCGACCAGCAGCACCGCCGCCGCCGGGGCGCCGCCGGGGCCGGGGGGCCGCGGCTCCCCCGGTTCGAAGTTCAGGCCGCCGCGCAGCACCAGGCCGCTGGGGGCCAGCGCGGCGGCCGCGCGTGCGGGCCGGTCAGCCGCCATCGCGCGGGCGGACCTGGTTGCGCCAGACCTCGTTATGCATCAGCTCCGCGACCCTGTCGCGTATCGAGGCCGGCGGCTTTCATGTGAAGGCATCCGGCATCGAGGCTTTCTTGCGCGCCACGTAATCGTCCAGGCTGTCGCGAATGCCGGGGTCCAGCGGCGGGGCCTCGTGGCTGTCCAGCCAGCGCCGCGCGATCGCGCCCGCGCGCTGCGGGGCGGTCTTCTCGCCCTCGGCCTGCCATTGCTCGAACGAGTTGTTGTCGGCCACGATCGAGCGATAGAAGGCGGTCTGGAAATTCGCCTGGGTATGGGCGCAACCCAGGTAGTGGCTGCCGGGGCCCACCTCGCGGATCGCATCCAGCGCCTGGCCGTTTTCCGACAGGTCGACGCCCTGGGCCAGCTTCTGCGCGACGCCCAGCTGGTCCACGTCCATGATGAACTTCTCGTAGCAGGCGGACAGCCCGCCTTCGAGCCAGCCGGCCGCGTGCAGCACGAAATTCGCGCCGCAGAGCAGGGTCGAGTTCAGCGTATTGGCGCTTTCATAGGCCGCCTGCGCATCCGGGATCTTCGCCGCGCAAAGCGAGCCGCCGGTGCGGAACGGCAGGCCCAGCCGCCGCGCCAGCTGCGCCGCGCCATAGGACACCAGCGCGGGTTCCGGCGTGCCGAAGGTGGGCGCCCCCGACTGCATCGAGATCGACGAGGCGAAGGTGCCGAACAGCACCGGCGCGCCGGGCCGCACCAGCTGGGTGAAGGCGGCGCCCGCCAGCACCTCGGCCAGCACCTGCGTCAGCGTGCCCGCCACCGTCACCGGGCTCATGGCGCCGGCCAGGATGAAGGGCGTGACGATGCAGGCCTGGTTGGCCCGGGCATAGACCTTGGCCGCGCCCAGCATGGTGTCGTCGAAGACCATGGGCGAGTTCGCGTTGATCAGGCTGACGGTCACGGTGTTCTGGTCGACGAAACCTTCGCCGAACAGCAGCCTGGCCATGGCGACGGTGTCCTCGGCCCGCTCGGGCGCGGTGACCGAGCCCATGAAGGGCTTGTCCGACAGCGTCATATGCGCCAGCAGCATGTCCAGGTGGCGCTTGTTCACCGGCACGTCCACCGGCTCGCAGACCGTGCCGCCGGAATGGTGCATCGAGGGCGCCAGATAGGCCAGCTTCACGAAATTCCGGAAATCCTCCAGCGTGGCATAGCGCCGGTTGCCGTCCAGGTCGCGCACGAAGGGCGGGCCATAGACCGGGGCGAAGACCGTCGCATCGCCGCCGATCTGCACCGAGCGCGCGGGGTTCCTCGCATGCTGGGTAAAGACCGAAGGCGCGGTCTTCAGCAGCGCCCGCGGCAGCCCTTTCGGAAAGTGGACGCGCTGGCCGCGCACATCGGCGCCCGCCGCCCTCCACATCGCAAGCGCCTCGGCGTCGTCGCGGAATTCGATGCCGATCTCCTCCAGCACCGTGTCGGCATTGGCCTCGATCAGGGCCAGGCCTTCCTCGTTCAGCACCTCGTAAGAGGGCACCTGGCGCCTGATATAGGTCAGTTGCGCGCCCGGTCCGCCCCCGGCCCGTGCCGCGCGCCGGGCCGAGGCCCCGCGCTCGCCCCGGCCGCGCCTGCTGCCGGTGTCCTCTGCCGTCGTCACGCTATCCGTCATGCAGTGATTCCCGTCTCCCCCCACGGCCACAGCGCCGTGCTGGCTGTGGATTGTAGCCAGGCCCGGCGCGCGGACCGGCCTGGCTGCGGCAGCGGCTGTCGCAATCCGGACAGTGGGGCGGCGGGGCGCTGCGCTATACCGGGCGCATCACCAGTCGGCGCGCTGGCCGGATGCGGAAACAGGCGCCCCTTGCAACCTTCTGGAGTCCAGCCATGTCCGACGACGACATCAGCGTTGCCGACCTGCCCGACGACGACCTGGTGCAGCAGATGCACGACGACCTCTATGACGGCCTGAAGGAAGAGATCGAGGAAGGCACCACCATCCTGCTGGAGCGCGGCTGGACGCCCTATGACGTGCTGACCAAGGCCCTGGTCGAGGGCATGCGCATCGTCGGCGAGGATTTCCGCGACGGCATCCTGTTCGTGCCGGAGGTGCTCTTGTCGGCCAATGCCATGAAGGCGGGCATGACCATCCTGCGCCCGCTTTTGGCCGCGACAGATGCGCCCAAGCAGGGCAAGCTGCTGATCGGCACCGTCAAGGGCGACATCCACGACATCGGCAAGAACCTGGTCGGCATGATGATGGAGGGTGCCGGCTTCGACGTCGTGGACATCGGCATCAACAATCCGGTGGAAAGCTATCTGGCCGCCATCGAAGAGCACCAGCCCGACATCCTGGGCATGTCGGCGCTGCTGACCACGACCATGCCCTATATGAAGGTGGTGATCGACGCCCTGGAGGAAAAAGGCATCCGCGACCGGCTGACCGTGCTGGTCGGCGGCGCGCCGCTGAACGAGGATTTCGGCAAGGCCGTGGGCGCCGACGCCTATTGCCGCGACGCCGCCATCACCGTCGAGATGGCCAAGGACTTCATGACGCGCAAGCACAACAGCCGCGCGGCCTGAAGCGGGACGCAAGGAGGGCAGGGAGGGGACATGGAACAGGCAGGGCGCGGCCGCGCGGCAAGGCCGAAGGTCCGTCGGGCCGCGACGGCGCCCCTGCCGGCCCGGGCCGCGGTCCGGGCGGAGGGTCCGCCGCCGGCGCCGGACAAGGTGCTGGTCATCGCCTGCGGCATGCTGGCGTGCGAGATCCTCGCGATCCGGCAGCAGATGGGCCTGGAGCATCTGGTGCTGAAGTGCCTGCCGGCCGAGCTGCATTTCCACCCCCAGCGCATTGCGGCCGCCGTGGATGCGGCGATCGTTGCCGCGCGGGCCGAGGGCTATTGCCATATCTTCGTCGGCTATGCCGATTGCGGCAGCGGCGGCATGCTCGACAAGGTGCTGGCGCGGCAGGGCGTGGCCCGGCTGGCGGGGCCGCATTGCTTTGCCGTCTACCAGGGCGCAGCAGCCTTCGCCGCGGTGGCGGATGCCGATGTGACCGCCTTCTACATGACCGACTTCCTCTGCCGCCAGTTCGACGCCTTCTTCGTGCGGCCGCTGGGGTTGGACCGGCACCCGGAGCTGGCGCGGGACTTCTTCGGCAATTACCGCAAGGTCGTCTATCTGGCGCAGACCGAGGATCCGGCGCTGGAGCAGGTGGCGCGCGATGCCGCCGCCATGCTGGGCTTGGCCTATGAAAGCCGGCTGACGCGCTATGGCGATCTGGCCCCGGCGCTGCAAGCTGCGGCACTGCGCCGCGGGGGATGAAGCGTCGCTTTTGAAGCTGCCGCCGTCGCGGCGCGGATAGCGGGGCAGATGCCATTTCGGCGATGCTCGCCCCCAAGGAAGGGGAGATCCACTCCCAGGACGATGCCAAGGCCGCCCGGCAAGGCGGCCGCGGCGCCCAGGCTTTCGCGCGGAACCCGCAGGTGTTCCTTGACCCAGGCAGGAAAGAGCATGTCCGACCAGACCCATCGTGCAATGATCCCGGCGGCCGGCCAGGGCCGCGTGCCACAGGCGCCGAGGCCCGGGCGGCCGGCGCAAGGCGCGCGGCCCGGGCGCGGCTATGCGGTCAGGCTGTGGTCGGTGCGCCATGCCCGCGGCCTCGAATGGTTCTATCGCCGCTTCGCCCGAACCGTCCTGCTGTTGCATCCGCTGTGGGCGGCGCTGGGCTATGGCCGGGTCGAAAGGCCGGTGCGTTTCGTCGAGCGGCAGGTCAAGGGCTTCATGTTCGACTGCCGGATGTGCGGGCAATGCGTGCTGTCCTCGACCGGCATGTCCTGCCCGATGAACTGCCCCAAGCAGCTGCGCAACGGTCCCTGCGGCGGCGTGCGCGCCAACGGGCATTGCGAGGTCAGGCCCGACATGCCCTGCGTCTGGGTCAAGGCCTGGGAGGGCTCGCGTCGCATGGTGCAGGGCGACGCCATCATGACGGTGCAGAAGCCGCTGGACCGGACGCTGGCCGGCTCCTCGTCCTGGCTGCGCGTGACCGCCCAGGCCGCCGCCGAGCGCGACCGCCGGGAGGGTGCCGCATGAGCCCGCACCATGACGAGAACCCCGCCGGCGCGCATCTGCCGCTGGAGCCGCTGCCCGGCCATGCCTCGCGCGGGCGGCTGGAGCGGGTGCTGCGGCGCGGCGAATTCGCCGTCACCACCGAGCTGAACCCGCCCGACAGCGCCGATCCGCAGGATGTCTACGACCGCGCCGCCGTCTTCGACGGCTGGGTGGACGGGATCAATGCCGTCGATGCCTCGGGGGCGAATTGCCATATGTCCTCGGTCGGGATCTGCGCGCTACTGACCCGCATGGGCTATGCGCCGATCTACCAGATCTCGTGCCGCGACCGGAACCGCATCGCCATCCAGGGCGACGTGCTGGGTGCCGCCGCCATGGGGGTGCAGAACGTGCTGTGCCTGACCGGCGACGGCGTGCAGGCGGGCGACCAGCCGGGCGCGAAGCCGGTGTTCGATCTGGACTGCATGTCGCTGATGGAAACGATCCGCACCATGCGCGACCAGGGCCGGCTCCTGTCCGGCCGCAAGCTGACCACGCCGCCCGCGATGTTCCTGGGCGCGGCGATCAACCCCTTCGCGCCGCCCTGCGACTTCCGGCCGCTGCGGCTGGCCAAGAAGATCGCCGCCGGGGCGCAATTCGTGCAAAGCCAGTATTGCTTCGACGTGCCGATGTTTCGCGACTACATGGCCCGGGTCCGCGACCTGGGCCTGCACGAGCAATGCTTCATCCTGTGCGGCGTCGGGCCGCTGACCTCGGCCCGGACCGCGCGCTGGATGCGGGCCAATGTGCCGGGTGTGCATATTCCCGACGCGGTGATCGCGCGGCTGGAAGGCGCCGCCGACCGGAAGCGCGAGGGCAAGCGGCTCTGCATCGACATCATCGACGAGGTGAAGGAGATCGCGGGCGTCGCCGGCATCCATGTCATGGCCTATCGGCAAGAGGAATACGTGGCCGAGATCGTCCACGATTCGGGCGTGCTGAAGGGCCGGCGCCCCTGGCGCTCCGAGCCCAGGGCCGACGACGCCTTGGTCGCCGGCCGACTGGACCACATCCTGCACGACGACCGCGCCGAGACGCCGCAGCAGATCCTGACGGATGCGCAGGCGGCACCGCATCCCGCCATACCCTGACACAACCATCCATTCCGAAAGGAAACACCCATGACCCGCACCATCGTCGCCTCGGCGACCCGGGAAATCGCCATCGGCTTCGACCAGCCCTTCTGCGTCATCGGCGAGCGCATCAACCCCACCGGCCGCAAGAAGCTGGCGGCCGAGATGGTCGAGGGCAATTTCGCCACCGTGCGCCGGGATGCGCTGGAGCAGGTGGCCGCGGGCGCGACCATGCTGGACATCAACGCGGGCGTGACCGCCGTCGATCCCAACGCCACCGAGCCGGGGCTGATGGTGCAGACGCTGCAGATCGTGCAGGAGCTGGTGGACATCCCGCTGGCCATCGATTCCTCAGTCACCGCCGCCATCGAGGCCGGGCTGAAGGTCGCGCGCGGCCGCCCCCTCATCAACTCGGTCACCGGCGAGGAGGACAAGCTGGAGGCGATCCTGCCGCTGGCGCGCAAATACGACGTGCCCGTGGTCGCGATCTCGAACGACGAGACCGGGATTTCCATGGACCCCGACGTGCGCTTCGAGGTCGCGAGGAAGATCGTCCAGCGCGCCATGGACCACGGCATCCGACCCGAGGACGTGGTGGTCGATCCGCTGGTGATGCCGATCGGCGCGCTGGGGGACGCCGGGCTGCAGGTCTTTGCCCTGCTGCGCCGGCTGCGCGAGGAGCTGAAGGTGAACACGACCTGCGGCCTCTCGAACATCTCCTTCGGCCTGCCGCATCGTCACGGCATCAATGCAGGCTTCATTCCCATGGTCATCGGCGCCGGCATGACCAGCGCCATCATGAACCCCTGCCGCCCGCAGGAGATGGAAGCCGTGCGCGCCGCCAATGTGCTGGCCGGCGTCGACAAGGACTGCGGCAACTGGATCCGCACCTACAAGGATTTCCGCCCCGGCGAACATGCCGCGCCCGCCGCGCTGCCGCTGGACGGCGCGGCAGCCGGCGCGCGCCGGCGCGGCGGCCGGGCGGCCCGGCTTGGCGCGCCCGCCTGACGCCATGGCGACCGGCCCGAAAGACCCGCTGGTCCTGTTCATGCCCTCGGGCAAGCGCGGGCGCTTTCCGGTCGGGACCAGCCTGCTGGACGCCGCGCGCCAGCTTGGCGTGCATGTCGAAAGCGTCTGCGGCGGCCGCGCCAGCTGCGGCCGCTGCCAGGTCGCGGTGCAGGAGGGCAGATTCGCCAAGTTCGGCATCATCTCGTCCTGCGACCACGTCTCGGCCCGAGGGGCCAAGGAGGAACGCTATGACCGCCTGCGCGGCCTGCCCACGGGGCGGCGCCTGGCCTGCTCGGCCACCGTGCTGGGCGACCTGGTGGTGGACGTGCCGCAGGATACGGTGGTCAACGCGCCGCTGGTGCGCAAACCCGCCGGCGACCGCGTCATCGCGCGCGACCCGGCGATCCGGCTGTGCCATGTCGAGGTGGACCAGCCCGACATGCACCAGCCGCTGGGCGATCTCGACCGGCTCAAGGCGGTGCTGGCGCGGGACTGGGGCATCCGCGACCCGGTGGTGCCGCTGCGGCTGCTGCCCGGCTTGCAGAAGACCCTGCGCCGGGAAGGCTGGGGCGTCACCGTCGCCGTGCATCGGGACGAGGACGCGCGCCCGGAAATCCTCGCGCTCTGGCCCGGCCTGCACAACCAGGCCTATGGCATCGCCTGCGACATCGGCTCGACCACCATCGCGCTGCATCTGGTGTCGCTGCTCTCGGGTCGGGTGCTGGCCTCGGCCGGTGCCCCGAACCCGCAGATCCGCTTCGGCGAGGACCTGATGAGCCGGGTGTCCTATGTGATGATGAACCCCGACGGGCGCGAAGCGATGACGCAAGCCGTGCGTGAGGCGCTGAACGGGTTGATCGCCAAGGTCTGCGCCGAGGGCGGCGTCGATTCGGACAATATCCTGGATGCGGTCTTCGTCGCCAATCCGATCATGCACCACCTGTTCCTGGGCATCGACCCGACCGAGCTGGGCCAGGCGCCCTTTGCCCTGGCCGTGTCGGGCGCGGTGCAGACCACCATGGCCGAGCTGGGGCTTTCCGCCAATGCCGGGGCGCGCGCCTATCTGCTGCCCTGCATCGCCGGGCATGTCGGGGCGGATGCTGCCGGGGCCACGCTGGCCGAAGGCCCGCACCGGCAGGACCGCATGATGCTGCTGGTCGACATCGGCACCAATGCCGAGATCGTGCTGGGCAATGCCGCCCGCATCGTCGCGGCCTCCTCGCCCACCGGCCCGGCCTTCGAGGGCGCCGAGATCTCCTGCGGCCAGCGCGCCGCCCCCGGCGCGATCGAGCGGGTGCGCATCGACCCCGACACGCTGGAGCCGCGCTTTCGCATCATCGGCTCGGATCTGTGGTCGGATGCGCCGGGCTTTGCCGCGGATGCGGCCCGGCTGGGCGTCACCGGCCTCTGCGGCTCGGCCATCATCGAGGTCGTGGCCGAGATGTATCTCTCGGGCATCCTGTCGGCGGAGGGCGTCATCGGCGGTGCGCAGGCGGCGCGCAGCCCGCGGATCGTTCCGAACGGGCGCACCTTCTCCTATCTGCTGCACGACGGCCAGCCGCGCATCGCCGTCACGCAGAACGACGTGCGCGCGGTCCAGCTGGCCAAGGCCGCGCTTTACGCCGGCATCCGGCTGCTGATGGAAAAGCAGGGCGTGGCGGCGGTGGACACGATCCGGCTGGCCGGGGCCTTCGGCTCGTTCATCGACCCGAAATATGCCATGGTGCTGGGCCTGATCCCGGATTGCGACCTGGCCGAGGTCCGGGCGGTCGGCAATGCCGCCGGAACCGGCGCGATGATGGCGCTGCTGAACCGCGGCCACCGGCGCGAGATCGAGCGGACGGTGCAGCGCATCGAGAAGATCGAGACTGCGCTCGAGCCGCATTTCCAGCAGTTTTTCGTGGACGCCATGGGCCTGCCGCACAAGGTCGACGCCTTTCCGCACCTGGCGCGCGAGATGGCCTTGCCACCGCGCGGCCATCCCGGCGACGCCGCGCCCGGGGACAGCCCGCGCCGGCGGCGCGAGAACCGCGCGACCCGCCGCCGCGATCGCGCCTGAGGCGCGGCCTGTCAGCATGGGCCGGTCTCTTGCGCGGGTCCACGGGCTTCTTCCGGTGCCGGACGACTTGGGCGATGCCGCAGCATCCGGGGGAGCCATACCGGACGGCTCGTTGATCCGGCAGGCCCATTGCGGCGGGTCCGTCGCACAGGACCCCGCCGCGTTCCGAAAAAATCATCAGCATTAGCGATTTATTCATCGGTCCTCTGCCAGAACGACCCTGCTGCCGAGGCTTGGGGCGGGCGATGATCGGGCCCGATTCATATGTTCAGAATCTTCACTCATCGCGAGTTCCCCTTTCATCGGGCGCTTTTCGGCCATCTGGTGTCGATCCTGCTGGGCTGCTGGCTGCTGGCATTCGCATCCCAGGCTGCGGTTGCGCAGTCCGTCGACTGGGTCGTCAATATCGACGATTCGGGATCCGATCCTTCGCCGGCCGGCGGGCTTGTCGACTACACCATCCGCATCGCGAACGATGGCCTGAGCCCGGCCCCGGCGACCACGCTTGGCCTTGATGTCCCAAGCGGCACGGTGCTGGAGGCGACGACCGGCGCGATTGCCGGCTGCGCGCCGCTGCCGGCCACAGGCCCGCAGACGGTGTCCTGTTCGGTGCCGGCGCTGGCGGCGGATGCCCATGCGAGCGTCACCGCGCAGCTGCGGACCTCGGCGCAGGGGACGATCGGCTTCACCGCCTCGATTCCGACCGGCATGGGCGGGGCGGTCGACGGCCAGCCCGGCAACAACGCGGTTACCGAGAACACCAGCCTGACCGCCGGCGCCGACATGGCGCTGACGCTGAGCGGGCCCGACAATGCCCCGTCGGGTGCGGTCGTGACCTATAGTTTCGCCGCCAGGAACAATGGCCCCGATCCGGTCAGCAACCTGACGCTCGGCTTTGCCGTCCCTGCCGGCCTGGCGAATGTCGTGCCGCCGCCCTCGGCGGGCTGCACGCTGTCTGCGGGCACCTATAGCTGCCCGATTGCCGGGCCGGTCGCGGCCGGCATGACGGTGACGCGCAGCTTCCAGGCGCAGGTTGTGCGGGCCTCCGGCCTGACCGTCACGCCGGCGGCCAGCATCGGCGGCGGCTCGGTCCCCGATCCTGTTCCGGCCAACGACAGCACCCAGAAGAACACCAGGATCGAGCCGGGCAGCGATCTGTCCATCAGCAAGTCGCGCGCGCCGGGCGGCATCATCCTGGTCGGCCAGCAGGTCACCTTTACACTGACGCCACGCTATTCCGGCGACAGCCCGCAAGGCATCGTCGTGACCGATACGCTGCCTGCAAACTACAGCCTGGTATCCTACAACGCGCCGGGCTGGAGCGTGACCACCTCGGGCCAGACGGTGACGGCAACGCGGGCCGCCGGCAGCGGGGCAGGGGCCAATCTGGCCCTTGGCCCGATCACCATCGTCGCGCGGGCGGATGCGGCCGGCAATGTCAGCAACACGGCGCAGATTGCCTCGGCCGCGCCGGACGACCCCAACCCCGCCAACAACGGCGCCAGCGACGGCGGCGTGACCATCCAGGCGCCGCAGGTCGATCTGCGCGCGAACAAGAGCGGGCCCTCGCCGGCGCTCTATGTCGTGGGCCAGAGCTACAACTTCGCCATCAGCACCACCAATATCGGCAACGCGGCCTTCACGGGCACACTGCGCATGACCGACCAGCTGCCCGCCGGGCTGCGGGTGACGCATGCGGCGCTGAACGGCTGGAGCTGCACCGCCCTGCCGGTGACGGGGCCGGCGGCCCTGAGCTGTCAGCGGGACTATGCCGCCGCCGCGCCCCTGGGCGTGAACGGGACCACGCCGGCCGTCACGCTGACGGCAGAGGTGACGCAGGCCGGGGCGCAGCCGAACGGCCTGACGGTCGGCTCACCCGATCTGCCGGATGAGTCGAACACCGGCAACAACAGCACCACCTATGCCGGCACCGCGGTGCTTGCGGCCAACAGCGCCGATCTGCGGGTGATCAAGACCGCCAACCTGGCCGCGGTTCCTTCGGGTGATCCGATCCAGTTCACCGTCGAGATCGTCAATGACGGTCCCGCCACCGCCACCGGGGTCACGGTCTCGGATGCGCTGACCGGGCTTCTCAACAGCAGCGCGGGGCCGAACAACGGCTTTGTCGGCTATGCGGCGGTGCCGGGCAGCGCGTCGGCCCCGTCCTGCTCGACCGCCTCCAACGGTTCGGGCCGCACCGCCAGCTGCGCCATCGCGACCCTGCCGGTCTGCACGGCGGGCAGCAATTGCCCGCGCATCATCTTTACCGTCAGGCCCGGAGGCAATGCCGGCGCGCGCACGAACACGGCCAGCGCCGTCTCGGCCGGCACCCCCGATCCGGTGCCCGGCAACAATTTGGGCAGCACCGGCTATGTCGTCACCGCGCTGGCGGATGTCTCCGTCAGCAAGACCGCGACTCCGGCGACGCCCGCGGTGGGCCAGCCCTTCGACTATGAGATCATCGCGCGCAACCTCAACAGCGGGCTCTCGCGGGCCGAGAACGTGACCATCACCGATACGCTGCCTGCCGGGCTGACCTTCATCTCGGCCACGCCCGGCAGCGGAAGCTGCGCGGTCAAGCCGATGGCGGACACGGCCATCGGCCCCGGCAACGATACGGTCAGCTGCAACCTGGGCGCCATCGCCGTCAACGCGCAGCGCAGCGTCACCATCCGCATGCGGCCCGACCTGGGCGTGCAGGGCGGATCGGTGACCAACACCGTCAGCGTCGCGACCACCAGCCCGGAAACCGAGACCGGCAACAACAGCTTCTCGCTGAACACGACCATCGCCGACCCGCAGATCAACCTGCTGGTCAACATGACCGACAGCGTCGATCCGCTGCCGGTGGGCAACGACACGGTCTATCGCATCACTGTGACCAATTCCGGGCCCTTGGCCGCGACCGGCGTCGCGGTAACGCACGACCTGCCGGGCGCGCTCGCCTATCTCGGCCACAGCCTGCCCGGCGACGGCGCATGCGGCACGGTCCCCACGGCGGGCGTGCCGGGTGGGCAGCTGGCCTGCAGCTTTCCCCTGCTGGCGGCGGGCGACAGCCGGGTGATCGAGGTGACGGCGCGCGGGTTGGCGAAGGGCGTGGCGTCGAGCCGGGTCGAGGTGGCATCGGCCGAAACCCGGGCCGGATTCGAGGCGAACCTTCTGGACAATGTCGCGACCCAGCCGACCACGCTGCGCACCCGTGCGGATGTCGAGTTGGTGTCGAACACCTCGGATCCGGCCACGGTCAATCTGCGCGATCCGTTCGATTTCCGGATCGAGCTACGCAACATCGCCGGTACCGGCCTGGCCGAAGCCGATGACGTGGTCGTCACCGGCACCCTGCCCCCCGGGGTCGAACTGACCGGAACCCCGACCGTCGCCATGGTCAGCGGCACGGCAAGCCTGTCCTCCTGCACCGGCATGGCCGGCGCGACCGGCTTCACCTGCAATCTCGGGACGATGAGTCCCGGTGCCGAACTCCGCATCACCGCCTCCTCGCGGGTGATTTCCGTCGCGGCCACCGGGCAGGTCTTCACCAATACCGCCGGCATCGCGACCTCGTCCTTCGAGGCGAATACCGCCAACAATGCCGGATCCGGCACCGTCACGGTCAACGCCAGTTCCCTGGCCGGCCGCGTGTTCCGCGATTTTGACAATGATGCCGCGGCGCATGGCGGCGATGCCGGGATCGGCGGCCTTGCCGTCACGCTGAGCGGCACCGCCTTCGACACGACGCCGGTCCACCGGACGGCGACGACCGCGCCGGATGGAAGCTATGTCTTCGCAGGGCTTCCCGCAGGGCATTACAGCGTCAGCCACGCCACCATCGGCGAGGCGGACCTGCAAGACGGGATGACGACCGCAGGCAGTGCGGGCGGCACGGCGACCGCGGACACGATCAGCGGCATCGCGCTGCCCGCCGCGACGCCCGCGACCGGCTACCTGTTCCCGAAAGTGCCGCGGGCGCGCATCGGAATCGCGAAATCCCTCTCCGGCGGGCTGGCGATCCATGCCGATGGCAGCTTCACGGCGGGCTTCGCCCTGATCGTCCAGAACCCCTCGCTGGAGGCGCTGGAGCAGATCGAGGTCACCGACCCGCTGGCCGGCGCCGCGCCTTCCTTCGGCAGTTTCGCGGCGCTTGCCAGCCCGGCGACCGACCCGCTGGCGCCAGGCAGTTATACCATCGTCGCGGCCCCCTCGGGCAGTTGCGGCGGTGCGAACGGCGGCTTCGACGGAGCGTCGAACGACAGCGTGGCCAGCGGCTTCAGCCTTGCTGCCGGGGCGCAGTGCAGCCTCGGCTTCCGGATCCGCGTGCGTCCGCCGGGGCCGCTTCCCCCGGTTCAGGCATCGGGCGGCCGTTACGAGAACAGGGCGCAGGCCGAGGGCACCGGCGCGCTGTCGGGCCAGACCAGGGCAAGCAACCCCGCACTCGCCGACGGTTCCAACAACGGCACGACGGTTCAGCCGGGTATTGCCTCGCCGACGCCGCTGGCCCCGATCTTCGCACCGTCCATCGCGCTGGTGCAGACCGTCGATGCCTCGGCCCTCTCCACGCCGCCGGCAAAGGGTGACCGGCTCAGCTACAGCCTGACGGTGACGAATACCGGCGACGTGACGCTGACGAATGTCACCGTGGCGGCTTCCGGAGTGGCTGCGGTTTCGGGCAGTCCGATTGCCGCGCTCGCGCCGGGTGCGTCGCAGGCGCTGACGGCGGTCCATGAGTTGACGCAAGCGGATCTGGATTCCGGCGAGGTCGTCAGCACCGCGACCGCCGAGGGAGACGCCCCCGATGGCGGCACGGTGGCCGACGTTTCGGGGACGGATCTGAGCAATGACGATCCGACCGTGGTGTCGTTGAGCGCCGCGCCCGCGATTGCGCTGGTGAAAAGCGCCGGTGTCTCGGCCCTGTCCGTGCCGGCGATGCGGGGAGACCGGATCAGCTATGATCTGACGGTGACGAACACCGGCAACGTGACGCTGACGGATGTCGCCGTGACCGACCCGATGCTGGGTGCGATCGCGGGTAGCCCCGTGGCCGCGCTGGCGCCGGGCGCGTCGCGGACCCTGAACGCGGATCACAAACTGACTCAGGCCGATCTGGACCGGGGCAGGGTCCTCAACACCGCCTTCGCCGAAGGCAAGGCGCCCGATGGCAGCACGGTGGACGATGTTTCGGGAACCGATGCGACGAATGACGATCCGACGGAGACGAACCTGGCTGCCCGGCCGGCAATCGCGCTGATCAAGACGGCGGATGCCTCTGCGCTTTCCGCGCCGGCGGCGGTCGGCGAACAGATCGCCTACAGCCTGACGGTGACGAATACCGGCAACGTGACGCTGACGAATGTCGCCGTGACCGACCCGATGCTGGGTGCGATCGCGGGAAGCCCCGTGGCCGCGCTGGCGCCTGGCGCGTCGCGGACCGTGACGGCCAGCCATGCGCTGACTCGGGCGGATCTGGATGCGGGCGAGGTCGTCAATACCGCGACCGCCGAGGGCGAGGCCCCGGACGGCGGCCGGGTGACGGATGTCTCGGGCACGGACGCCACGAACGACGACCCGACCGTGGTGGCGCTGACCGGGCGGCCCGCCATCGCGCTGATCAAGCTGGCCGATGCCAGCCGCATCTCGACACCGGCCGCCGTCGGCGACCGGATCACCTACAGCTTCGCGGTGGTCAATACCGGCAGCGTGGCGCTGAACGACATTGCGCTGACCGATACGATGCCCGGGGTCGAGCTGACCGGCGGGCCGATCGCCGCGCTGGCGCCGGGTGCGGTCGATTCGACCAGTTTCACCGCGACCTATCGCCTGACCCAGGCCGATATCGACGCGGGCGAGGTTCGCAACAGCGCGACGGTGACGGGCTCCGCCGACGGCGGCGGACTTGCAAGCGACATTTCCGGCACCACGGCCGGGGATGACGATCCCACCGTCGTTCCCATCGCGCCCGCTGCCGGGGCGCGGCTGATCAAGTCGCTGGCCGGAATCGAGGATGCCAATGGCAACGGCATCCAGGATGTCGGGGATGTGGTCCGCTTTGGCTTCAAGATCGGCAATACCGGCAATGTCGCGCTGCATGTCGAGAGCATCGAGGATGCGACCGCGACCGTCTCGGGCGGGCCGTCGATCATCGCGCCGGGCATGAGCGACGGCGGCAGCTTCACCGCCAGCCATGTGCTGACCCAAGCCGATCTGGATCGCGGCCATGTGCAGAACACGGCGGTGGTGACCGGCACGGCGGTGCGCGGCGATGGCAGCCCCATTGCCGGCCCCGGCGGCGCGCCGCTGCGGATCAGCGCCGGCTCGGATGCCGGGACCGATCCCGAGGGGCGCGCGCTTCCCGACCCCGAAGCCACGGAGACGCGGGATGGCGCCGGTGCCGCCGACGGCGATCCGGGCAACGACCCGACCGTGGTGCGGCTGACCCGGACGGCGGCGGTCGCCTTGATCAAGCGCTATGCCGGCTTTGCCGACGCCAATGGAAACGGCGTCGCGGATGCGGGCGATACGCTGAACTTCGCCTTCGCCGTCGCCAACACCGGCAATGTCGCGCTGCGGATCGCCACCATCGACGACCCGGCGGCCGCGGTCTCGGGCGGGCCGGTGGTCCTGGCGCCGGGCGAAACCGACAGCGCGACCTTTGCCGCGACCTGGTTGCTGGGCGATCAGGACATGCGGCGCGGCCATGTCCAGAACGCCGCCCGGGTCACCGGTCATGCGGTGACGACGGAGGGCCTGCCGATCCGCGACGGCAAGGGCCTGCTCGGCGCCACAGACGTCTCGGACACCGGCACCGATCCCGAGGGCGCGGCGCTGGACGATCCGCAGGCGGTGGAAACCCCGGACGGCAAGGGCGGGACCGACGGCGACCCGACCAACGACCCCACCGTGGTCACGCTGGGCCGGCCCGAGGTCCTGCTGAAGATCACCATCGCCGAGACGCCGGATCTCAACGGCAACGGCATCTTCGATGCGGGCGACCAGATCGTCTATGCCTTCACCGTGACCAATACCGGCAATGTCCCGCTGGAGGAGGTCACCATCGACCCCGACAGCCCTAGCCTGGACATGCCCGGATTCTCCTGCCGGCCGATCCGGTTGCCGGTGGGCGGGACCGCGGTGCTGACCTGCGCCGGCAATCGCTACACGGTCACGGCCGCGGATGCCCGCCAGGGCCAGATCAACCTGGCCGCCACCGCGACGGGCCGTTCGGTCGCGGGCGTGCGGGCGGTGTCCGACGCCACCGTGGTCTCGCCGACGATGCGGGCCGGCGGGCTGACGCTGACCAACTCGGCGGATCGCGGCACGGCCGTCGTCGGCGATCTGGTCGGCTATGTGCTCGACCTTGCCAATGACGCCGCCGGTATCGGCACGACCATCGACCTGGTCGATACCCTGCCCGCCGGCTTCAGCTATCGTTCCGGCAGCGCAACGGTCGGCCGCACCAGGGTCGAGCCCGAGATCCGGGGCAACCGCCTGACCTGGCGCGGGCTGAACCTTGCTGCGGGGGAAAGCCTGCGGGTGCGAATCGAGGCTCTGGTCGGCGGCGGCGTCCGGCCGGGTTCTCATGCGAGCCGGGCGCAGGCGTTCAGCCCCGCGACCGGCCGGCCGGTCACACCCAAGGCGACGGCCACGATCCGGGTCGAGGTCGACGCGGTCCTTGCCTGTGCCACGGTGATCGGCCGGGTGTTCGACGATCTGGACCAGGACGGTTACCGGAACGCGCGCCCCGCCGCAGAGGGGGCGGAAAAGGGCCTGCCGGGCGTGCGGCTGGTGGCGCCGAACGGGCTGGCGGTGACGACGGACCGGCACGGCCGCTTCAGCCTGCCCTGCGCGGCGCTGCCGCGCGACATCGGCGCCAATTTCATGCTGAAGCTGGACGAACGCACGCTGCCGCAGGGTTATCGGCCGACCTCCGAAAATCCGCGCGTGGTGCGGCTGACGCCGGGGATGCTGACGAAGATGAACTTCGGAGCCAGCCTGTCCCGGGTCGCGCGCGTGGATCTGTCGGCGCGCGCCTTCAGCGGCGACGATCCGCGCCCCGAGTTGCAGGATGGGCTGCGCCGACTCGTCGCCGAAATCGCGGCCCGGCCCTCGGTCTTGCGGCTGCGCTATCGGCTGGACCCGGGCGAGAATCGCGACGACGCCAGGGCTCGGCTGCACCGGGTCGAGGCCGCGCTGCGCCGGCTGTGGCCCGCGAACGGACGATTTGCCCCGCATATCGAGACGGTGGTGGAAACGCGGCCGGTGGGGCGCTGATGATGAGGGCGGATTTTCCCAGCATGAACCCGATCAGCAAGCGCAGGCTGGTGGCCTGCACCGCGCTTGCCCTGATCCTCTCGATGCAACCGGGACTGGCCCAGCGGGACGACCGGGGCTGCGCGCCCGTTCAAGGCGAGCTGCCCGGCGATTGCGCAGATGACCATGCCGGATTGGCGGCTTCACCCGCGTTGCCGCCCGGCGCGCAGCGCGAACCGGCCGGGGATCTGGGCGATCTGGGCTTTTCGATCGCGATCGATGCAGCCCCCGCGGCGCCGCGCCGGGCCGTTGCCGGCCCGCCGCCGGCGCCGGACGGGCCGCAGGCGGTGGTGGATCACGATCTGGACCGGCTGGATCTGCAGGTCAGCGTCGATGGCCTGGGCGCGCGGCCCGTCCTGAACGTCTCGACCGTCGACATGCGCAGCCGCTATCGGGCGGGGCAGGTGATAGGCTTTCGCACCGCGTCGAACTATCCCGGCTGGATCGCGCGGGCCGAGGTCATCGTGACCGATCCCGACCGCCCCGGCCATCCGGTCGCCGTGCTGCCCGCGCGCCCGAACGGGCTGATCGAATGGGCGATGCCCGCGGATGGGCCGGAGGAGCTGCTCTATGTGCTGCGGGTGCATGACCGGAACGGGCGTTACGACGAAACCGCGCCGCTGCCGCTGACCCGCGCCTCGGCACTGCCGGAAGGACCGGACCTGACCGGCCCGGTCGTCGCGGCGGCCGAGGGCGAGGATCGCATGGCGCGGCGCGGCATCCCGGTGCACGGCGCGGTGGTCACGGTCTCGGGCCAGGATCTGCCGGTCGGCGCGCGGCTGACCGTGCTGGGCGAGGCGGTGACGCCCGATGCCGACCGGCGTTTCGTGCTGCAACGCATCCTGCCGCCGGGCGAGCATAACCTGGACATCGCCATGGGCAGCCAGTCGCAGATCCGCCGCGTTACCGTGCCGCAGCGCGAGCTGTTCGCGACCGGCATCGCCGAGGTCACCCTTGGCCGGGACGGCGCGAGCGATGAGAACTGGCGCCACGGCCGGGTCGCGGGTTTCGTGCAGGGGGTTCTGGCCGACGGAACCAAGCTGACCGGTTCGGTCGATACGCGCGACACGGAACTGCGCGACCTGTTCCGCCATGGCGCCCGGCGCTTCCCCGACCAGGTGCTGCGCCAGATCGAGGATCGCGACGTCTGGGTGGCGACCGGCGACGACAGCACGGCGGAGAACCTCGCGCCGACCTCGGGGCGGCTGTTCCTGCGGCTGGAAAACGACCAGGGCCATGCGCTGTGGGGCGATTTCCGCCCCGAGGGCGACCTGGACCGCATGGTGCGCAGCGACCGCACGCTTTACGGCGCCTCGGCCGGCTGGCAATCGCCCGAGACCGCCGCCGATGGCAGCCCGCGCGGCCGGATCAGCGCCTATGCGGCCTCGACCGACCGGCTGAGCCAGCGCGACGTGTTCCGCGGCACCGGCGGCAGCACCTATTTCCTGTCGCACCGCGACATCGAATCGGGCACCGAGACGCTGCTGGTCGAGCTGCGCGACCGGGTCTCGAATACCATCGTCTCGTCCCGGCGCCTGGTCGAGGGGCGGGACTACCGCATCGACTATGTGCAGGGCGTGGTGATCCTTAACGCGCCGCTGCCGCCTTCGGCCAGCGGGCCGGGGCTGGTCGGCGACGGCACGTCTGGCGACCGGGTCGTCAACCTGGTGGCGCAATACGACTATGTTCCCGCCAGCGGCGCCGGCTCCGGCGACAGCCATGGCGCGCGTGCCGAAACCTGGGTCACGCCGCATCTGCGCTTCGGCGCCACGCTGGCGCAGGAAGGGGCCGGCGGGGCCGATAACCGGCTGGGCGGCGCGGACCTGCTGTGGAAGCGCAACGAGGACAGCTGGCTTTCGGCCGAGATCGCCGAAAGCGAGGGGCCGGGCTTCGGCCAGACGCTGTCGCTGACCGGCGGCCTGGATCTGGACCCGGCCAGCCCCACCGCCGGGTCCAAGGGGCTGCGGGCGCGCGGGACGCATGTCGAGGGGCGGCTCGACCTGGCCGAGATCGGCGGTGCGGGCCATGTCTCTGCCTTCTGGGACCGGCGGGACCAGGGCTTCACCGCGCCCGACTGGAACGTGACCGTGGGCCAGCGCAGCGCCGGGCTTGACGGGCAGGTCGGGATCGGCCCGGCGACCGCCCTGACCTTCGGCGCGACGCGGTTTCGCGACGATGCCGGAAAGCGCGACGACCGCGAGCGCATCGGCATCGACCACAGGCTGAGCCGCCATTGGCAGATCGAGGCCGAACTCGCGCATCGGGGCCGCGCCAATCCCGGATCGCGGGCCGCGGGCGAAAACGGCACAAGCACCGATGCCGCCGCCCGCCTGACCTGGCACCGCGACGACGACCTTTCGGCATGGATCTTTGGCCAGGCCAACCTGTCGCGCTCGGGCGACCTGCGCCGGGACGACCGGATCGGCGTCGGGGCCGAGGCGGCGGTCTTCGACCGCCTGCGCGCCCTGGCCGAGGTTTCGCAGGGCACCCAGGGCGCCGCCGGGCAGGCGCAGCTGACTTGGACCGCCAGCGCGGCCAGCAGCTATACGCTGGGCTGGCGCGAGGATCCGACGCAGGTCGACAGCCTTGCCAGCGGCGAGCGGCGCGGCCTGACCTTCGGCGCGCAGCGGCAGATCAACCGCGCCTGGACCTATACGACCGAGACGATCCGCAGCGGCATCGCCAGCCGCCGGTCGCTGGCATCGACCCATGGCATCAGCTACACGCCGGACGGGCGGTGGCGCCATGATGCCGGGCTGATCACCGGGCGGGTGCTGGAACCGGACGGCACCACGATGCGGCGCAGCGGGCTGTCCCTGGGCACGCAATTCTCGAACGGAGAGGATCAGGCCGCGAAGCTGCGCGCCGAATGGCGGCGCGAGCGCTCGGACGATCCGCTGCGGCTGGCCGGGCGCGAGAGCTGGATGGTCACGGGCGAGTTCACCTGGCGCACCGATGACGACTGGCGCGTCGTGGGCGCGCTGGATGCCGTGATCTCGCAGGGCGAGGACGATCTGCGCGACGGCCGCTATGTCGAGGCGATGCTGGGCTATGCCTATCGCCCCATCGACAGCGACCGGCTGAACGCGCTGCTGAGCTATACCTACCTCGAGGATCTGCCGGGCGCGGATCAGGTCAATATCGACGGCGAGACCGACGGGCCGCGCCAGCGCAGCCATATTCTGAACGCCGCCTTCAGCTATGATCTCGACCAGCGCTGGACGCTGGGCGGCAAATACGGCTTCCGCACGCGCCGGCAGGCGGACCGCGACCGGTCGGATCTGGTGACATCGACCGCACATCTGGCAGTGCTGCGGGCGGATTACCGCATCGTGCATCGGTGGGACGTGATGGCCGAGCTTCGCGTGCTTCACGCGCCGCGCGCCTCGATGACGGAATACGGCGCGCTGCTGGCCGTCTATCGCGAGATCAGCCCGAACGCGCGGATCGGCCTCGGCACGGCCTGGGGCGGAGTGTCGGACGATCTGCGCGGGGTGGCGCCGGCCAAGCGCGGGCTGTTCGTGAACCTGATCGGCAAGTTCTGAGCGCCGGTTCCCCAAAAGGCCGTGACCCGGTCTCCGGGGCCATGAGTGGCGCGCCTTCGGTTCGCTGGCAGCATTGCCTCGATTCAGCGACCGGGCTGCGCGGCGCTGACGGTATGGCCGGCCGACCGGAACAGTGCCGGGGGCCGCATGTGCATCGCGCCATTACCGCCACCGACCGACCCACGCCCGCCGGCGGGTTGCCCATGAGCGCAAGACAATGCAAAGCCAGCCAGGCCGATCTGCTGCGTTTCTGGCCTGCACGATCGACGATCTGCCCAGGATCGGATCACGAGAAGCGCCGATGGTGGTGCCCGAGCCGCGGGCCTCGGATTCGCCTGATGGACTTGAGCAAGGGCTATTGATCTCGTCCCACAGCCGCGGGACAGGCGCCACGCCCGCGGCAGGGGCCATCGGGCAAGGCCTGGTCACCGGCCAGCCCAGCGCAAGACGCCGACCTGTGCCGCGTTGCCATGCGGCGGGGCCCAGCTCGAGCCGAGTCCGATGCCTGATCCGGCGCTATTTCGCCGCCATCGCCTCGCCGGCGCCGCGCAGCATCGCCGCCGCCTCGACCCGGTTCTGGACGTTCAGCTTCACGATGATGTTGTGCACATGGTTCTTGATGGTCGGGACCTCGAGGCCAAGCTGGCGCGCGATCAGCTTGTTCGACAGGCTGTCGGTCAGAAGCGCCAGGATCTGATATTCGCGGCTTGAAAGCTTGGTCAGCCGCTGCACCTCGCGTTCGCGCAGCGAGATCTGCAGAAGGTGTTCCTGCAGCAACCGGCTGATCCGGGGCGGGCAGACCAGGTCGCCCCGCAGCGTGGCCTGGATGATGGTCACCAGATCGTCGATCGACTGGTCGACCGTGACGCAGGCCGCCGCGCCGGCCTCGACCGAGGCCAGCAGCGCACATTCGTCCCGGTCCAGCCCCAGCGCCACGACCGGCTTGCCCCGGGCGGCGGCAAAGGTGGCCCGGACGCCTGCCGCCGGGTCGCCGGACTGGCTGGCACGGACATCGACGAGCACGGAATCGACCCGTTCCAGCGCGCGGCCATCCATGCAGCCGGGACCGTCGCATGCCAGGATGGCGTGGATTTCCGGGCGGTCGGAGAGCGCCTTCTGAAGCCCCTCCCGGTAAATGCGATGTTCAATGCAAAGCAGTAACGAGAACCGATCCATACCAAGTAATCTCCTGTTCAGGAGGACCTCATGGGCAGTGCAATCAATCACAGGGAAATATCATAACACGAAGATCAACCGGTGGCTTCGAGATTCTGACGCCAGGGCAGGCCGCCGGTTGGCCGGCACCGGCGATGCCGCTCCGCCGGCGATCAGGGGCGGCTCATCGGGGCCGGGGTCCAGCCATTCGCCGGGGCCGCGGATCAGGCCGGACAGGCCCAGGGGCGAAAGGTCGACGGGGTTTGCGGCATTCATGCCCCAGGGATAGCGCCGGCCGTCCGCGCCGCGCGCGGCCATTTCCCATTGGTCGGGCGTCGGCAGGCGTCCACCCAGCCGGGCCGCCTCGGCCTGCGCGGCGGCCAGGGGAACGGCGGCGCGCGGCAGGCTGTCGATATAGAAGCCGCGCTCGAGCGTCACCCGATGCGGCGGGTTCGGCACGGTGCCGCGCGGCGCCAGCGCCGTGCCGAGCCGGTAGGTGCCGGGCGGCACCCAGGTCAGCAGGGCGCCATCGGCAAGGGCCGGCCCGGCGGGGCCGAAGATCACGCCCGGCGCCGGTTGCGGCGGGGTGCCGACCGGCAGCGGCTGGCTCAGCGCCGCGGCCGTGTCGCGCAGGCCCGGTGGCAGGCGGTCGGGATCGCCATCCAGCATCGCCTCGACGCCGGGCGGAAGCGCCTTGCCCGCCGGTCCGCCGAGGCGCACCAGCACGGCATCGCGCACGGCGAGGATCATGCGCGCCTCGTCATGGGTCACGCCCTCGGATTTCGTCTCGGGCAGGCGGGTGCGGGCGACGGCGCCGGCAAGAGGGGGCAGGCGCAAGCTGCCGGCGGCCAGCATCGCGGTGACGGCGATCTCCCAATCGGGGTCGGTCAGCGCACGGGCCAGGGCGCCTTCGACCCGGGCCGGCTCGGCCGGGCGGTCGCGCATCCACCAGCGCATGGCCTGGAGCTTTTCGCGGCGCCAGCCGGGAAGCGCGAACAGCGCGGCTGCCGCATTCGTGGGCGACAAACCCGCGCCAGGACGGTCGAGCAAGGCCAGGGCCCGCTCGGCGATCACCGGTTCCGGATCCGCGACCAGCGCCAGGGCGCAGACCGCGGCGATATGCGGGTCGGCACCCTCGGCCGCCTGCAAGGCCGCCAGCCGGTCCAGGGCATCCGCCGAGCGGGCAAGACCAATGATCTCGCCCGGCGGCATGAAGGCGAGGCCGGCCGGAACGAAGGTGCCCCGGCCATGGCGCAGGACCAGGTTGCGGGTCGCGAGGTCGCGCAGCAGCCACAGCGTGGCGCCGCCGTTGCGCCACGCAACCGGGCCCGGATCGACCGGCGGGTCCAAGGGCGACCAGCCCGCGGCCCGCAGGCGCCGGACGGCCGCGTCCCAATCCAGGGCGCGCGTCAGCACCTGCGGGGTCGTCGGTTCCGGTTCGGGGCGCGGGCTGGGCATCGGTCTTTACCATTCAAGCTTGAAATGGCCTTGCAGCAAGGCCGCGACGATGGCGCGCTGCGAGGTGAGCGTTTCTTTCGTCACCGGGTCCACAATCCCCAGCGGCAGGACATGCGACCGGCCGGTCTTGATGTCGACGATGACGATGGGGTCGGAACTGGTGCCCGGTTCCATCACCATCTTCATGTCGTCGCCCGCGGCCAGCCGGACCGGAATGATGCGCTCGGTGAGGTTGACCCCCTCCTGAAGGAACCTGGCTTCGAATGGTCCAAGCGCCTCGAGGCCGTCGCCCAGCAGATAGGCCCGCTGCCTGGGGTCGGCGCGGAAGATGTCGCGCAGGATCGCCAGTGCCTCGGGGTCGGTCAGCCTCTGCCAGTTGGCCAGCCACGACCGGATCTGGTTGATCGGAGTCTGGCTGCCTGTCAGATCGTCGGGCAGCGAATTCAGCGCGAAGTCCATGACCGCATCGCGAAACACTTCGGGAGACTGATGCGCGGCATCGCGGAGCCTGCCCATGATCGGCGCCGGATCGTCGGCAACATTCAGGAAACCCAGCAGATCATTCACCTCGGGCGCAAGATCGCTGCGCTCGAAGCCGTGCTGCTCGCGCAGCCAGATGCTTTCGAACCTGACCTTTGACCGGAGATGGTCGGGCAGGCGCCGCATCACCTCGTCGAAGACGTTGCGCCTGATGTCGGTGATACCGCCGCCGCCCATGATGACGTCGACGACGACGAAGCGGTAGGCCTCCTGCGTCCCGTCGCCGATGGCGTCCATGATGGCCTTGACCAGATGGGGAGCACGCTGGCCCTGGACGTCCTCGAATCCTTCCGGTTTGGGCTGTTCGAATTCGCTCAGGGGCTTCTTGCGTCCCTTCAGGTCCGGAGCCTTGGGAACCGTCCTGGTCGGGAAGCCGGGTCCAAGCGATTCGATCAGGAACGCGCCGCCACGCTCGACCCCCAGAACCAGGTCGGGTTCGAAATCGCGGATGAACTGGCGCAGTTTTTCCATCGCCTCGATGTTTTGCTGAAGAATGCTGCGTTCGAACATGCCTTCCAGCCTGTCAGAGGTTCCGGGGGCTTCGATTTCGCCCCTGGCGATCCATTTTGTCTCGCGCGATGCGGGCCGCCGGCCATGCAATCCCTCGCTGAACGGCAGGTGCTGGAGCAGGGTCCGGGCCTTCTCGGGGCCTTGTGCGTCCAGCCCTGCAAGCGCGTCGCGCAGGCGCGACGGCACATCGCCGGTCTTGACCCGATCCAGCGACAGTCTTCCGGCCCGGACATCGGCCATGGCCTCGTCCAGGGCCGCGTTGAATTCCTGGATCTTTGCCAGCCTGGCTTGCAGCGCGTCGTAACGGTCGAATTCGGGAATGCCCGCCCGAGAGGCATCCGCATCCACGAACCTGAGCGCCAGATCCGTGTCGGCCATGATCGTGCCAAGAAGGTCGGTCATCTCGTGCATCGTATCGATTTCCGCCTTGCGCCACTCGAAGAGCGCGAGGCTTCGGCCGGCATCGTCGCCAGCCGCGGGTCTTGGCGGGTTGGTTATCCAGTCGAGCGTCTCGTCGAACATGCGCGTGGTCTGCTGCGGGCCCGTGTCCGCGACTTTCGCCATGGTCTCGATGAAACGTGCGACGCGCTCGGGCAGCCGCTCGGCCCGCAGACGGTCCAGATGCTCCTGCCGGCTTTTGGCGCGCGCGTCGAGGTCGGCCGCCCTGGCCTGCAACAGTTCGGCGAATTTCGTGCCCCTCACCTGGTCGACCGCGCTGGCCGCGCGCTGAGCGAATTCCGCGTTGCGTTGCCGCAGGCTGGCCAGGAAATTGACCACCGCCTCCTGATCGGCGTGTCGGGCCATGGCGAAAAGCGTGTCCACCGCCTTGGGATTCACTCGTTCCGGCAGGTCGCCTTTCAGCAATTTCTTGGCTGATTCCTCTGCCTCGGCATCGCCCGCATCTTCGGCCGCGACGAAGCCTCGCCCCTGCTGCGCCGCCAGGCGCGGGTCGGCGAGGATCAGCCGGTGGCGCAGAAGCTGGGCGTCCAGCCAGCGCACCTCGGCCTGTGCCCGCAGGGCCGCATCCGCGGACGAGCCGGCCCTGGCCAGCGCCTCCATGCGCTCGTGGATGATCGCCGGCAGCTTGGCCAGCTCGAGCTGCGCCTCCCATCCGCGCGAGCCGACGGTCAGGCCGGTGGCATTGGCGCGGTGGATCAGGTCGTGCAGGACGCGGCGGACATTGCCCAGGACCCCCATGTATTTCTGCATGGCATGGATCGTCCCGGCGTGCAGCGCCACGTCCAGCGCCGTCGCCCCCGGCCCGACCCGGACATCCACGCCGACGATGCGGTTGCCGATGCGCAGCGGCTCGACATGGACGGAACGGCCCGGCAGGTCGGGGTCGGGGGTGACGAAGGTGCCCTGGCGGATCAGCTCGGGCAGCACCGCCCGCATCGCCTCGACGCGCGGCGCATCCGCGTCCGGGCTGCCCGCGGTGCGCGCCATCTCCGGCCCGGCGTCGGCGGGCCGGCGCGAGGCCGCCTCGGCCGCCTCGACCGAGGCGCGGATTTCCTGCATCAGGCCGCTCTGCTCGATCTCGGCCCTGGCCTTGCGGCCCTGCGGCGAGGCCAGGAAATCGGCCATCGAGGCATCGGGGTTCTCGTGCCGGAACGCCTCGAAATGGTCGCCGATGATCCGGTTCAGCTCGCGCACGCGCCCGATGTTTCCCGGCTCGAACAGCGCGGAATGGCCCATGCGGAACAGCCCGCCGCCCGCCGTCAGCGAGAGATCCAGCGTGCGGCTCATCGCCACCGATTGCAAAAGCCCCATGCCGGTGCCGGTCAGGAAATTGGCGAGCGGATCGCCCTTCCACATATTGTCGTCGGCCATGGTCTGGATGACCGTCGAGGGCAGCGAGGAGGCCGCATCCTCGATCCCCTCGGCGGCGAAGCGGGCGACCGCGCGCTCGACCCCCTCGCGGGTGGGCGCGATGGCGCGACCGGCGCGGGCGACCAGGCCGCTGCCTTCCAGACCGGCCAGCCGCTGCGCCAGGCCCGTCCTGCCGATCCGGCCGGCCAGCGCGGGCAGCCTGGTGCCGCGCACCAGGCTCTTGATCGGGCCAAGGATCTTGGTGCCCATGCCGGCGGTCGCGGCCGACATCGCCGCATCGACCACGCCGACCGCCGCGTCGATGGCGAAGTCCTGCGTGCCATAGGCGCCGCCCTTGATCAGCAGTTTCGTCGCCATCGTCGCGACGGTGGCATAGAGCGAGGCGAGCACCGCCACCATGATCGGGCCCGCGGTGCCGGCCGTCGCCACGGTGATCAGCGCCGCCACCACCAGCCCGACGACGATCCCGACGATCTGGGAGGCCATGTCGGTGACGCTGTCGATGCGGCGCCGGTGGTCCTCGACCGCCGCCTGCACCCGCTCGACGCGGAAGTCGAGTTCCTCGCCCAGCTGCGCGCGCTCTTCGCGGGCCTCGTCGGTGTCGGGCCAGTCGGTGCGCAGCAGGCCTGCCTTGAGCTCTTGCAGGCGGCCGAGCTCGGACTGCATCCATGCCGCCTCGTGACCCGCCGCGGCGCCGCCCAGGACGCCGGTCAGCTGGTTCGCCTCGCGGTCGACCCGCCGCTCTTCCTGGGCGATGGCCTCCAGCGCGCTGGTCGGCTTGCCATGGTCGTACATATCGAGCACGTCCGACAGGTCGCGGCCGTCCAGTTCGTCGATCAGCATGGCGCGGAACTTCTGGCCGGGATGCCGCTTTTCCCATTGCGCGGCCAGCACGTCCAGCTCGGCCTTGGTCATGCTGCCGACCACGCGGCGCACCGCCTCCTCGTCGGTGCCGGCGGTGCGGGTGGCGTATTCGATCTCTTGCAGGGGGTCCAGCCGGCCGCCCTGTTCCAGCATGTTGCGGGCCTTGTTGCGGTCCTCGCCCGACATATTGACTTCGACGACATATTCCAGCGGCCAGAAATACTTGTCCTGATAGACCTGCTTCAGGCTGTCCATCGACAGGCGGCTGTCCTGCTGGGCGCCGTCCTGGATCTCTTTCTCCATCTGGCGTTCCAGCGCCATGCGCTGACGCGAGATCTCTTCCTCGCTGACGCCGGACTTATGGCGCAGATCGTCCACCAGCCGCCGCACCCGCATGTTGCGCGCCGGTCCCTCGTCCAGCCGCCGCGCCTCCAGCGCGCGTTCGTATTGCGACCGCAAGACCCCGTTGATCCGGTCGTCCGAGGCATAGAAGCCGGTGCGCTCGATCTCGATCCGGGCGGCGTCGGCCTTGATCAGGTCGTTGTCCTGCAGCGCATTGGCAAGATCCAGCTCGGCCCCGCTCAGCTCGGACCTGAAGGCGCGGCGCAGCACGGTGGTGCCTTCCAGGCCGGGGGCGTTGTATTGCTCGACATCGGCGTAGCGCTCGCCGAATTTCTTCTCGATCAGCGCCAGGCGCCGGCGGACCTCGGCCTCCATCTCCTCCGAGGTCCAGTTCTGCCCCTTCGCCATGGCCAGAACCTCGGTCCGCACCCGGTTCTGCACCTCCTCGATGCGCTTCTCGTCGGTGCCGGTGCTGATGATGCCGCCGCGCATCGCCTCGTCGAATTCGATGGCATCGGCCAGTTCGTTGTCGCCCGCCAGCAGCGCGTTCGCCTGGGCGATCTCGTTGCCGTCCGACAGGTCGTCCTTCAGGTCCGCGTCCAGCGTGACGCCATACATGCGCAGGTATTCGGCGCGGATCGCCTCGCGCTCGGCCTCGGATTTGTTGCGCAGGGTGCGCATGATCGTCGCTTCGTCAGTGCCAAGGCCCGCCATGGCGTCGTGCAGCGCGATGGCGTCGGCTTTGGCCTGCTTGCCTTCCAGCTCGGCCATGGCCTGGTCCAGCTCTTCGCCGCCCATCTCGCTTTCCAGGTCGCTGTCGAGATCGCTGTCGAAGATGGCGCGATACATCTTGCGCACCACCGCGCCCTGCAGCGCGGTCATCGAGCGCAGGCTGTCATAGATGCGCTGCTCGTCCGTGCCCCATTGATCCATCGCCGCATGGACGTTCTGCGCGATCCGCGCCGCATCGAAGCCCGCGCCCTGCGTGCGCGCGACATCGTTCAGCTTGTTGGCCGTGGCATGGTCCCCGCCCGAGACCGGCATCGCGATCAGCGCGGCCTCGAATGTCTCGTTCGCGCCGGCCTGGTGGTCGCGGGTCAGGTTGTCGCTCAGCCGGTCGGCGGCGAAGTCCAGCGGATGCTTGCCCTTGGCCTTGTTGTAGAATGTCCCGAAGGCCGCCTTCTGGGCGTCGGTCATCTGGTTGATCTGCTGGGCGGTGTTCTGATCGACCTCCTTGGCCAGCGCCTTGGCGGCCAGCTCGGCCCCCAGCAGGTCGTCGGCAATGGCCTTGGCGTTCTCGCGGCCGCGCCGCACGCGCCATTGCTCGTTGACGTCCTTGGCCTGGCTCAGCCAGCGCCGGATGCGGGCGACGAAACGCTCCCACCAGCTCTTGCCGGCCAGGATCTTGTCCTCGGCCCATTGCCGCGCGGCCTCGATCCCGGCCGAGCCCGCGCCTTCGATCGCCTTGCGATTGCTGTCGGTGGTGGCGGCGGCAAGCGCCAGGGCCTTGCGGAAATGCTCGGTCGCGGCCTGGATCTGCTGGTCCGACCACAGCCGGATCTGCACCGACACGTCGGCCAGGGCCTGTTCGCGCGGCTTGTCGGCCGGGTTGCGCGCGGCGCGCGGCGGTGCCGGCGTCATCACCTGGTAGATTTCGCGTTGCGCCAGCGTGCGATAGGCGTCCTGCTGCTCACCCCGCGCCGTGGTCAGCTCGGCCTGCCGCTTGTCGCCGGCGCGCTGGTAATGGGTGATCTGCGTGGTGACATGCTCGCGGAACCAGGCGACGATCCGGTCGCGGCGGGCATGGACCACGCCGGGGTCGTTCTCGCCCGCGACGGCGGTCTGGCGGCGCAGCGTCTCCTCCTCGGCCGCCTCGGCCGCGCCGGCGATGGCGTCCGAGGTCTTCTGCCCCTCCTCGGTGACGGTCTTCTTCGCCTCGCCGGCCTGCGTGTTGACGGTGTCGGCGGCCTTGGTCTTGGCGTCTTCAAGTTCCTTGCGGCGCTTGGCGACCATCTCGTCAAGCTCGGCGCCGCTGATCCCGGCGGCATCGGCGATATCCTTGAGGTCGCCGGTCAGGGCGGTTTCGAGCCCGTCCAGCATCTCGGCGCCGATATCGGGAAAGTTCTTGAACAGCGCCTCGCGGGCAAAGGCGTTCTTGCGCAGGCGGACAAGAATGTCGGTGGCGGAGGCACGGGTGTTCGCCATCAGCCGCGCGACCAGTTCGCCGATCCGGGCGCGGTTCTCGGGCGTGGTGCCCTCGGCCTTGAACGGGCCGATATCGGGCGCGATGACCGCCGGGCCGCGCCCCTTGCGGTCGGGCGCGTCGCCGGTGCGGGTCAGCGTTTCCAGCGCGATCCGCACGCGCCGCTGTTCCGGCGTCTCCTTCTGGTTCCTGACGTCCTCGGCCGAGGCGCCCGGCGGAAGCTGGGCCAGCGTCCTGGCCGCGGGGGTGATGAGAACCTGGAACAGGTCGGGATCGACCGGGCGGACGCCCAGCGGCGGCACGGTGCCGCCGATCTTCTGCCCCTCAACCTCGCGTTCGGGCGAGGCGTTCAGCGCAATCGACTGCTGGTCCGGCAGGTGCTTGCCCGAGGCGGCGAGCACCTTTTGCGTGTGCTCGGGAACCGGGTTCGGCGGCGGCGGGGCGGGCGGGGTGGTGTCGATCTCGGGCGGCTTCGGCACGGTCTCGACGGCGTCCCTGGTCATGCCATCGCGCGCCGCCGCATGGCGCTTTTGCGCCCCGGCCCCGAGTTTTGCCAGCCGGGCCGAGCCCTCCGGCGGCACCTTGACGTCGGGCGGCGGGATCGCGGCGCCGGTGGCGCGGACCTGCCCCTGCCAGCGCCGGACGATGGCGCCGGGCGACGGCCCCCCGGCTTCGCCCGATGCGGGGGCGGGCGGCACGCCCGCGGGTTTCGGCGCGGCCTCGGGCGGAGCGGTCGGCGGCGCGGCCTCGGGCAGGGGCGTTCCGCCTTGGGGGAATGCGGGCATCGGCACCGGCCCGGTCGCCCGTGGCCTGTCCTCGCCCTTCAGCAGCGCCGCGTCCGAGCCGCCGGGCAGCGCGGCGGGCGGGCGCGGCGTGCCTGTCAGGTCGGTGGCTGTATCGGTGACGTCCCCGGTCGGCGGCGGCACCGCCGGCGGCGGCGCTGCGGGCGGGTCGCGCTGGCCCGCGGCCGAGCCGCGGCCGGTGGCTTCGAGCATGTCCAGCAGGATGATCGACAGTTCGGTCCAGCGATCCTCCTCCGGCATGAGGGTGGAGGTGCCGCGCGGCGCAGGCGTCTGGCGGCGCGGCGCCGGGGCGGGCGGCAGCGTCCTGGTTGCAGGCGGGGCGAAGCTGCGGGTCATCCTGCCCAGTCCTCCTCGGCCGAGCCGAACTCGACGACCAGCCGCTTGTCGAGCCAGGGCAGCAGGCCGGGATCGGCGTCCAGCCCGGCGCGGCGGATGTCGAAATCGACCGCCTCGGGCGGCAGGCGGACCCGGATCAGGCGGGATCCGACTTCGACTTCGCCCGCGATGCCCAGAAGCTCCGTCAAGGCCGGTGCATCGAGCGGCCGGCCGATCAGGCTCTCCAGCGTGGCGATCAGCACCGCCGCGCCCCATTCGGGCAGGTGCCAGGCGCCGCCTTCGGCCAGGGCGGCGCGGCATGTCTCGATCCAGGGGGCCAGTTCGGCACCGGTCAATGCGCGGGCGGCGGCGGTGACGGTCGCGCAGAATTCGCGCCGCGCCCAGTCCGGGACCGGGCCGAGCGGCGCGGGGCGGCGCGGAAATTCGTGCGTGAGCGCGGCCGAGGCCGGATCGTCCGGCGCCCCGCTGATGGTGGCGAGCATGGCCGACAGGGCCGCGCCCTCGGCCACGCCGATGCGCCACAGCGCCTCGGGCATGCCAAGGCGCATCGCGAGGGTCACGAGATAGACGAGGCCGCCCCAGCCGGTCGGCAGGGCGGCGGAGGGCGCCTCCGTTTCGGTGCGGGCCCGCTCGGGCAGCGGCGCGCTGTCCCCGTTGGGGATGGTCCGGCGGGCCAGGACCGTTTCCTCGGCGTGCGGGGCCGCAGGTGTCGCAGGCCGGCGCGGGACAGGAACCTCCACGGCCCGCGCGGCTGGATGGGTGGCGGTGGATGGCTCAAGGCTCGGGTCGGGATGCGGTGCGCTGGCGGGCGGGGCGGCCGGGCTCGGCGCATGGTCGTCGGATTGCCGCTGCGACGGCAACTCGTCGCGCCAAGGCCGCGTGGGATCGGCCTGTTCGGACGGCTGCTGATACGCGGGCGGATCCTGCGCGGACCTGGGTTCGGCCCGATGTTCCGGCTGCGGCCTGCCTGCCCGTTCCACGACAGCCAGGATCTTGGCCCGGATGGCCGGCGGCAGGGCGGTGGCGAAACGGGCGGCGAGCGTATGCAGAACGGGCGGCGGCAAGGCCGAAATCACCTCGTCCAAGACGCCCGCTTCGGCACAGTGGCCCAGCGTTTCGGCCACCACCTCGGCGGGTTCATCCAGCAGTTTCCCGGCCAGGGCGGGCAGGGTGTCGATGTGACCCTCGGGGCCCGGCGCGTGTCGCAGCGCGGCGATCAGCGCCGCGCCGTGCCGGGCGCCCGGCGTCGGCCAGATCCGCACCTCGGCCTCGGCGGGCGGCGGGTCCGCGCGCGGCTGTGCGACGACGGCAATGTCGCGGATATGCGCGGCGAGATCCTGGCCGATCTGCCGCGCGAGCTCGGCGGCATCGCGGACCTCGGGGCCGATGCGCAGGCGCAGCCTCAGGTTGCGAATGCGGATGACGGCCGCCTCGCCATAGGCGGCGTCGAGTTCGCCCGTCAGGGCGGCCAGCACGGCGGGCAGGAACTGCCGTTCGACGACCTCCCGGACCGCACCCGCGCGGGGCTGCGCGCCGTCGGGAAGACGCAGCGAAAGCGCAAGCGAGCCGACGGTCAGCGCGCCCATGGCCTAGCGCCGTTCGGCGACCCTGCCGGCGATCTCCCTGATCGCCGCGGTGCTGACGCCGCGCCCGCGCAGGTGCTCGTTCAGCGCCCTGCGGATGGCCGAGGTGGTCGCGGCTTCGCGGAGGTCGGCGCGGGTGAAGGGTTCGTCGTCGGCACGCTCGCCGGCAACGGCCGTCACGGCATCGCCTACCGCCTCGAGCGTGCGCAGCGCGACCGTATAGACCAGGCCCACGGCCTTGTCGGCGGCGGCCGCGTCCTCGGGGCTTTCGTCCTCGGTGAATTCGGCCCGGACCCGCTCGGCCAGCGCCTCGGGATCGCGGCCGAAAAGGTCGTCCACCGTGGCGACCTGGGCGCGGCCAAGCGCGGCGAGCGTGGCGTCGAACAGCGCGGCATCGCCCAGCGGCTTCAGCTCCGCCAGCGGCAACCTGGCCCGGATCTCGCGCATCATGTCGATGGCCGGCGCCCGGGCCATGATCCGCGTCGTATCGAGCCGCGCCTCGAGATGGCGGCTGATCTGCGCCGAGAAGGCCGGCGCGGGCGCGGGGGGCGCCGGGGTCAGGGGCGTGCCGTCCAGGGGCTGGAACCTGTCCATGACGCCGCCGGGCGCCAGCAGGGCCTTCAGGGAAAGCACCTCTCCGCCGCCGACGCGAAGTTCGTTGCCGGTCCAGAGCGCCGCCTGGATCGCCTTCATCTCGGCCGGGTCGAGCGCGCGGTCCGGGGTCCGCGCCACGCAGCAGATCCAGCCCGCCAGCCGCGTCGCCATGACGTCCAGCGGCGCGATGCCGAAAAGCCCGGTCCAATGCGTCAGCAGCGGCCCGGTCAGGACATGGCGGCGGCAGCTCCATTCGTCGAAGCACAGGATGCGGCCCTTGCGCGAAAGGGTGACGCGGCCAAGATGGATGCCGTGATGGTCGTCGCAGCAGCGCGGGCCGCGATAGTTGAACTCGCGGCACCACTCCTCGAAGAGCTGGCGCAGGCAGCGTTCGGCCTGCGCGGCCTTGGGGTCGGTGAGGTCGATCCGCCACAGGATGCGCCAAGCCAGCCAGGACACCAGCGCGGCGATGGCGGCGCGGGTGCGGTCCGGCTCGTCCGGCGGGTCGGTGCAGGGCGCGGTCCCGGTCAGCCCGCGGAACCAGCCCCAGATCGCGGCCAGAAGCAGCGTGCGCGCCGCGCAGGCCGGATCAAGCCCGAAGGCCCAGTGCCGCATCAGCGTGCCGCAGTCGGCGACCCGCACCGGCCCGCGGACGGCCTCGACCCGCGCCGAGACGGCGATGGCGTTCCCGCCGGTCGCCGCGATATGGTAGTCGAGCGCGTAGGATGCGCCACCGGCAAGCGGCGCCAGATCGACGGTCAGGCGGCGGTCCATGCGGCCGTTCTGCGCCAGGTCGCTTTCGGACAGCCTGACCTCCATCAGCGTCTCGATCCGCGTTTCCATGCCGGCCTCGTCGCGGACCTTGAAGAATCCATAGCCCAGGGGCGGCGTCAGCGTGATGTCGATGCTGCGGGCGGCGGCATTCTGGAAGGTGATGTCGGTCGGCCGTCCGGCGATGCTCGCGATCCTGTCGCGCCGGTTTTCCAGCGCATTGCCGCCGGCGTCGCGCAACCGAACCTCGATCATCACCGATGGCGGCCCCGACCCCGCCAGTTCCGCTTGCGCGGGCGCCGCCTGTCCGGCCGCGGCCAGCATCTCGCGCAGCTGGCCGATCCGGGCACAGAAGCGCTCGACGGCGCCGGGCTCGGACGGGCAGGGCGGCGGCACCAGGCGCAGCCGCACCGTCTCGCGCATGGCGCCATGGCGGCAGCCGCCGGGCAGTGTCGCGCAGGGGTCTTCGAACACCCGGCGGGAATCCTCGGGGCATTCGACATATTCCAGCATCAGGCAGGCCTCGACCGGCCCGTCGGGACGTTCGCAGGGATCCTCGCAAGGGCCGGTGCCGGCCTTGAGGATCGCGCGGAAGTCCTCGCTGCAAATGTCGACCAACTCGCGCTCGCCGACGGTTGCCGGGCATTCGACGACCAGATCGTCGCCGCAGCAGCTGAGCCCGTAGCCCGGGCAGAGGGTGAAGGCGCGCGCCTTGGCGTCCCAATGCACCGACAGGCCCCAGACCACGCCGCTGCCCAAGGCGCGGTTGGTCAGCCGGCGCTTCATCTGCCAATAGGATTGCTCGCGCTTCATGTCGCGTTCGGACAGCACCATGCCGTCATAGAACTCGGTCCGGCTGAGCCCGCCCGGAAGCGCACCGGGAACGCAGGGCGCAAAGATATGCTTGGTTCCGGTCATGGTCTCACTCCCCTACGGCAAAGTTGCAGTGGCAGGATTCGACGGGCCGGGGCGGGCAGCAGGGGGCGCACGGCTCGGGTGGCGGGCAGATCGCGTCCGGCAGGCAGGCAAGGAACGAACAGAGGAAATCCTCGAGGCATTCGCGCAGGTCGATGTCCTGGCCTTCCTCGCGGTCGCAAAGCTCGTCGCCCACGCAGCGCAGGAAGTCGCAGAACGAGCTCTTGAGGCAGTCGCGGATGCGCCAGCGCGTCTCGCATGAGATGGTCAGGATGCTGACGCAGCGCCCGTCGTCGTCATAGCGCGCGGGCGGGAAGCTGCGGGCGTCATGGCCACCGCAGCCGCAGGGGGCCGTGCCGCCGCAGCCGCAGCCGCAGCCCTGGTGCTGTGACGCGGGCGCGGCGCGGGACTGCGGGGCAGCGCCGGTCCTGGACAAGGCCCGGTTTTCGGACAGCGGGCTGGACGCGGAAAGCATGCGCGTTTCGGCCGGCACGATCGAGCCCGGGTCGCGGGACGAGGCCAGCATCGCCAGCCGGGGCGGGTTCAGACTGCGCTGACGCATGGCGTATCTCCTGATGTCCGAGGCGGTCTGCGGGGCCGCGATATATTCGTATTCGCCGGGTGCCTTGGCGACGAAGGCGACGGTCTGGCTGGCGGGGATGGTGACGACGGGAGGCTCGGGCACGGGCGGCTCCTGCGAGGCTTCCCACCGCCGCCAGACGGCCGCGGCCGCCGCGGCCAGCGCCAGGAAATGCACCATATGCGGCGGCTGCATGACGCCGTCGGCGTTATAGGCCCGATAGACCGGCGCGCCGTCATAGACCGGATGGGTGATCGAACTGATCTCGAGCGATTCAAGAACGCCCTTGGTGAAGGCCTTGCGCAGGACGCCGGCCTCGCCGCGGGAAAACCCGAGCTTCTCCAGCCCCTGGCTGTCGCTGTCGCGGTCCTGTTCCGCCCGGCGCGTGGTGCCGGAATAAAGCTCCAGCAGCGGGATGGTGCCGCGCAACCCGACCAGCGCGGTCGTGCCGCCCAGCGATGCGCCGGCCAGCGCGACCTTGCCCAGGGTCTTCAGCATGTCCAGGCCGGAATCCATCCGGGCCTCGGCCTTCTGCCGCTCGGCCGCGGCGGCGGGATCGGGTGCGCCGTCCTGGTTGCGGATATGTCCTGTCTCGGCCATGGCGTCACCCTCCCAACGGATGCATGGTCAGCGCGTCGTCCGGGTTTTCCTGCCGAAGGCAGAAGCGCCAGGACAGGTGGCGCGGGCGCAGCCGCCGCAACAGCGCATCGGCCACCGGATCGGCGTCTTCGCGGGCAAAGAGCTGGTAGCGGCCGCCCGCGGCCAGGAAGCTGCTGGCGACGGCGATATAGATCGCCGGGCCGTCGAGATGCGCCTCGCCCAGGATCTTCTCGGAATAGCTCGCCTTGACCGCCTCGCCCGCCGGATGCAGCCAGCCGTCCCCGGTCAGCTGGCGCAGGCCGAAGCTGGCTTCGTCGTCCAGGGTCTTGGCGTCGATCTTGCCGCTGAGATGCAGGGCGAATTGATGGCGCTGCTCGTCGAGCCTGCGGAAGCTGATCGCGGTGATCTCGGGCCCGCCCAGGTCGGGATCGACCTCGGCGATGACGCCGGCCAGAAGATACTGGATCACCTCGGTCGACAGCAGCACCTGCGAGGCGCAGCCATAGTCGATCTCGTCGATGGCGACGACCTCCTCGGGCTGCTCTGCCTTGACGGTGACGTGGAAGCAGCCGAGGTTCAGCCATTCCGCGTCGCCGCCGGGACAGCGCTCGCGGATCGGCGGGGCCAGCGCGGCCAGCAGGCCGGTGGCGCCGCCGGTCGTGCCGACGGCCGCGTCGATCACCTCGGCGGCGGGGAAAAGCCGGTGCCGGGCCAGCGTCTTCGCCTCGTCGGCGAAGATCAGGCGCAGTTCGAATTCCTCGGTGACGCGGCCGAATTCGGCTTGCTGCCCGCAGGGATCGGCGCCGCCGCAAGACCCCGAGCCGCCGCAGCCGCAGCCGCAGTCATCATGGCCGCCGCAGGGATCGGGCGGCACCGGCTCCGGGGCGCCGCCGCATTCGGCATGGCGCATGACGACGCAGAGCCCGACCCGGTTCGTCTCGTCCGGCTTGCAGGGATTGCCGTCCTGGTCGCGGAACCTGTAGGCTTGCTGGCGGAACCAGGCGGCGACATCGACGCATTGGTCGAAGCCGACCAGGATCTCGCGCCCGCAGGCATCGACGGCCGCGCCGCGGCCGATGCGCAGGATGGTGCCCTCGGGCGCCAGCACCGACAGCTTTAGCCCGCAAAGGATGCCCGCCCCGTGCAGCCTGGCGTGGTGGAAGCGCATCTTGCCGGCGTGGTATCGCTGCTCGTCGACATAATCGGCCAGCCGCATCTCCTTGCCGTGGAAATAGTTCACCCGGAAGAAGCCGGCGGGAAGGTCGCAATGCCCCTCGCCGCAGTCCTGCGTCCGGTTCAGGTCACGCCACTTGGACATCTGCGCCTCCTTGCGGTCGGTATTCGGTCACGCGCCCGCCGCCCAGCCTGCCGCCCAGCCGGAAACCGCCGCCGGCAAGATTGCCGGGCTGCGGACGGTCGCCGGGCGGCGCGTCGGGGTCGCAGGTGCAGGGTCTGCTCCGGCCGGGGCCGGGAATGACGATGGAGCCGACGGTCGCGCCCATGCCGATGCGCGGGGCGCTGTCGCCGCCAATCGCAAGCGTGTATTCGGTATGCGCGGGCTTCATGTCGTCGATGATCTTGCGCACCGCCGACAGCTCGGTCCGGCGGTCCGCCCGCCCGGGCAGGGTGACGCTGACCGAAAAGCGGTGCGCCAGCGGCGCGGCTGCGACCACGCCCAGCGGTGCCACCCCCAGCGCGCCGCGCGCGCCCAGTTGGATCGGCTCGGGCGGGCGGTTGCGGAACGCCTCGACGATGCCAACGGCGCTGCCGGTATAGATCTCCAGGTAGCGGCGCAGCGCGGCGGGCGTGCCGCGGCCGGCCTGAAGGCTTGCGCCCTCGATGACCAGCCGGCGGCGGCGCTCGATGGGCCAGGAGGGGTCGAAGGCCAGGTCGAGCCAGCCCGCGACGAAGGCCAGCCAGTCGGCATCGGCGGCGCGCGGGTTCAGCAGGCGCGAGAGGCTTTCGAAGGCGGCCTCGGCCTCGGTGAACTGGTCCTCGAAGAGCGACAGGAACCGCTCCAGGAAATTGCCGCCGGGCGGTTCGGCCTGCGCGTCGCGTTGGGCGAAAAGCGGCGGCAGCCAGGCCAGCAGGCTGTAGCGCGGCGCGCTGATGCGCAGCGCGCGGATCACCGGCGTCGCGGTCGCCACGGTCGGCGGACCGACCCGGCCCGGTGGCGGCAACCCGCGGCCGGTCATCCGCAGGCGCAGCCACAGGTAGCGGCCGCGATCCGTCGCCGCCGGTTCGTGGAAAAGCGCGTTGGTCCAGTTGGCCGCGGTGACATTGCCCTCCAGCGGCCCGGACAGGAACAGCGTGCCGGTCGCGGCATCGGCCCAGGCGGCGGCGGCGGTCGCCGCGCCATCCTCCGAAATGACCGAGACCGTCGCGCCCGGCGGCAGCGGCCCGCCGATGGGCAGGGCTTCGCGCAGCACCAGCCGGCCGGGCGTGGCCGCAAGGCTGACGGTCGCGGTCGAAAAATCGCCGGCGACGGGCGCGGTCAGGGTGACCTGCACATCCTCGTCCAGCGGCTCGACCAGCTCGATCCGGGCCCGGCCCTCGCCATCCCTTGCCTCGATGACATCGCCGGCGCCGAGGACGGCGGCAAGCGCGGGCGGAAGCGCCAGCGTGCCGGGCTTGCCGTCGGTGCGCGACGGCAGCAGGGCGGGCGCGGCGGGAGACAGGAACGACAGGTCGAGCGGGCCGTAGGGCAGGGCGAGGCCGTCCCGCTCGATCAGCGCCAGCGACGGCGGCGCGGCGAGCAGGGCGGCGTTGCCGGTCGCGGCCGCGGTCCAGGTGGCGGCGGCGACGGCGGCGACCTCGGCGATGGCCTCGCCGCCGGCCGGAGTGGTCAGGCGCAGCCTGTCGCCGGCGCGCAGCCGGGCCGCCGCGGCGCGCGGCAGGCTCAGCGTGGCGGCATTCACCGGCCCGCTGCCCGCGAGGCTGGCGATCACCGGCAGGTCGCGGACCATGCGCCCCAGCCGCCAGAGGGACCAGAGTGTCCGGTCCGAAAGCACCAGCCGGTCCAGCGCCTTGCCGCGCGCATCGGCCAGCGCGCGCGGCATCGGGATCGGCCGTTCGGGCGCCCAGGCGCGCAAGGGCGTCTCGGATTCATTCGCGGCAAAGGTCTGGACCTCGATCGCGCAGCCGGGCGGGGTGTCGGCGTCGATCTCGATCCGGTGCCAGGCAAGGTCGTAGATGCCGCCGTCGATCGGCCCGAGGATCAGCTCGGCCTCGGCCATGGTCCGGCGCGGGGTGGGGGACCAGCCGGCGGGCAAACCGGCCTCGTCGAACCAGCCGAGCGCCGGCAGCGCGGCGCCGTCGCGGGTCATGTGCCAGAGCATCGGGCGCAAGGGATCGAAGACGGCCAGCGTGCCGTCGGCCAGCACCGTCACCGCCAGCGGCCGCGGCGGCGGCTCGGCGGGCCAGGGCGTGTTCGTGGTCGGGTCCAGCGTGGCGAGCTCCAGCACGCCGCAGGGCTGGAAGCGCCGGGAAAAGACGTGGATCATCCTTGTCCCGGCGTCCGAGACGTAAATGCTGCTGTCCGGCGCGATGGCGGCAATGGTCGGAAGCCGCAGCCCGGCGTCCAGGATCGCGACGACCGCGCCCGAGGCCGGGTCGATCACCTGCACCCGCGCATTGCCGGGATCGGCGACATAAAGCCACCCGCGCGCGTCGAAGGCGAGGCCGGCCGGGGTGCGGAAGCGGCCGGACGATGTGCCCTCGCCGCCAAAGCCGGGGGGCAGGCCGAAGTCATCGTCGCAGGGCCCCTTGCGCAGAACCCGCCCGCTCGCCGGGTCCGAGCGGTAGAGGGCCCCGTCCGGCCCCGCGACCGGCGCAAGCGGCAACCAGTCGGCGGCGAGTTCCGGCCGTGCCAGCGGTGCCAGCGCCAGACCGCCGCGCGCCGGATCCCAGGCCGCGCCCCGGCCCTGGGCCGCCGCCCAGTCCTGCGGATAGCGCAGCATGGCCCAGAAACTGCCGTTCGGATCGAGGCCGGGGCGCAGGCGGCGGGCAAGAGGGGATGCGGTCATGGCGCCCCCACCACGGTGACAAGCAGCCCGTCGGGATCGACGAAGACGCATTCGTCGGGCATCAGCATGATGCGGTCGGTGTCGGTCTCGACCCCGGGGCGCGGGCAATTGGTGATCCGCACCTTCTGGCGCCGCTCGGCCCGCCAGGACAGCGCCCGCGCGGCGCCCGCGGGCGTGTTGCCGTCGGCATAGCCGTCCAGCCCCTCGACCCGGGCGATGCCGGGCACCGCCATCACCTCGGCCACCAGGTCGGCGTGATGCAGCCGCGCCCCGAAGGGAAAGCCGGTCCCGTCCGGTCCCCCGGTCAGGACGTGAAAGCGCCTGCGCAGCCGGTCCATGACGGCCTCGCGCAGCACGGTTTCGGCATAGCCCGGCAGGGCCAGCACGGTGATCGCCATGTCGAAAAGCCGGACATATTGCGGCCCGCCGACATGCAGCTCGGTGGTGATCAAGCGCAGCCCGTCGAGATGGGCGGCGATGGCCGAAAGCTCGCCCTCGGTCGGCATCGGATAGGGGCCAGGCCGGTCGGGGACGGCGATCACGGTCAGGGCGCCGGGCGTCTCGGTCTCGAAGTCGATGCCCGAGGCGGCCAGCCCGTCGACCTGATGGCCAAGCGGATAGGGCAGGTGGCGCGCGACGACCTCGGCCCGGGCGACATCGACGCCGGGCGATTCCAGCGCCGCCTCGCGGAAGTCGGCGGCGGTGACGGCGCGGCCGCGGCGGCGAAAGGCGGCGGGGGCGCGGCGCTTGGCTTCCTCGACGGTCTCGGCGGCATGGCCGCCGCGCGCGGGCGTGACGTTGAAGGCGCTGTCCAGCGCGGGCGGCAGGGCGTCGGGACGCGCCACCGCGCCGGTGTCGACATTGCCGTCCGGCCCGCCGCCGTAGCGATAGCGCTCCGCCGCCATCACCTCGGTCGCGAAGGGCGGCCGCCCGGCCTGGCCGTCGCCGTAAAGCACCAGACCGGCCTCGGCATCCAGCACATAGACCGGGTCGTTCGGCCCGGCCGCGTCGAAATCGGACACCCGCCGCCAGGGCAGGTATTCCGGCGAGCGGTTCGGGTCGCGGCTGACCAGCCGCAGGCTGTCCGCGTCGAGGTTCTGGTTCGCCAGCGTCATCACCTGCGCCGAAAGCCCGGTGCCGCGGCCCAGCCGCTCACCGATGACGGTTTGCAGGTTCGTCGCCGTCATGGTGTTGAAGCCCAGCGCGCGGACGCGGACCTTGGGCGGCAGCGCGAAGGTGACGCGGATCCAGCCGCTGACCGGCACCTCGGCCGGCGTGCCGGCGACCGGGGTCTTGATCTGGTCGACCAGCGGGTGCGGCATGTCGGCTTCGACATCGACCCAGGCATCGGCGGGGACCGGGCCGATCCGTTCCGGCACGTCGAAGCGGATCGTGCCCGAGCGGGTCCAGCCGTCGGTGTCGTCCGAGAGGATGGTCAGCGGCTGCCAGCTTCCCGCCGTCTCGCCGATCGCCGGCGGGCGGTAATAGTCATAGCGCGCCAGCGGCGGCCCAGCGGAAAATGCATTGGCGATGGTCAGGGGGGTGCCGCCCGCCTTGACCTGCGAATCCGGGTCGGGCTCTTCATCGCCGTCCAGTTGCAGATGCAGGCTGGCCCGCGCGCCCAGGAAACCGGCCGAGCGGATCTGGTTGAAGGCGAGGCCCAGGCAAAGCGCGCGATGCGTCTCTTCCTCGGGCCTGAGGAACAGGCCTACGGGTTGCAGCGGCATGTCCTTCGGCTTGGGCTTCTTGCCGTCCCAGGCCAGCGAGAAACGCTCGTCGACATAGGCCACCGGGTCGGCGTTCTGGGCGCTGGGGCCGTCGTCGCCGGGGCCGTTGATGTCCAGAAGCTCGTCCCGCACCGTCACCAGCGCGGCCAGCTGCGCCGGCAGGACATCAAGGTCGCGGTCGGTCTCGAACACCGGGGCCGCGCCGCCCGGGCCCTTGCCGTTGATCCGGCTGCCGGCCGGGACCAGCACGCCCTGCGCCCCGCCGGGCTTGGCGAGCGTGAAGGCGATGCGGGTCCGCGCGGCCCGAGCCGGGGCCAGGGTCACGCCGACCAGCTTCAGGAACTCGACATAGGTCTTTTCCGGCACCCGGTTCAGGCGATAGCCCAGCTGTTCGGCGAGATGCGCGAACAGCTGGATCATGGCGATGCCGGGGTCCGAGGCGTTGTGGTCGGTCCATTCCGGCGCGACGATGGGGATGCGCTCGCGCAGCATCGGCTCGACACTGGCGAAGGTCAGGTCTGCGACGATGGGAGGGGTCAGCGGCATGGCTCAATCCGCCTCGGTCAGGTAGAAGGGATAGACGAGGTTGAAGAAGGCGTTCGAGCGCCGCACGACATAGTCGATCTCGATCCGCATCAGGTTCGGCTCGTCCTCGGCGGCGAGCGCCGTCACGCGCTCGACGGTGATGCGCGGTTCCTGGTCGATCAGCGCGCTGCGCACCGCCTCTTCGACCCGGCCGTGAGTGACGGCGCTGTTCGGGGCGAACAGGAACCGGCGCAACCCGGCGCCGAAGCCGGGCAGCATGACCCGCTCGCCCGGATTGGTGCGCAGGATGATCTCGATGGCCTGTTCGACGTCCTCCTCGTAGCGGGCATAGCCAAGGCGGCCACCCTCCGGGCGGACGGGGAAGGCCCAGCCGACGCCCAGATGCGGGCAGGGTCCGATCAGCCGGGGGTCAGCCAGTGCCATGCTCAGCCCCCCACCAGGACCGTGGGCAGGCCGCCCAGCACGACCCCCACGGCATTGCCGTCGTTCTGCCTGGTCTGGTCGAACATGCGCACGACCTCGGACCCCTCGGCCTTGACCGTGGCCGAATAGGAGACGAACTCGACCTTTTTCCCGACCGTCCCGGAGGTCACCCCGGCCTGGCCGGCGGCATCGCCGGTGGTCGAGGCGATCGTGTCGGCCTTGCGCACGACATTGCTGCCGCCGGCCTTGACCTTTGCGGTTCCACCGGCATCGCTGAGCTGGCCGATGGAGGGATAGGGGATCGGCACCGTCGCCGGGCCGACCTGCGTCTGGCAGACATTCGGAAAGGCGAAGCAGATGCCGCCCTTGGTGGTGGTGATCGGCCGGCCCATGTCAGCTTACCTCCAGCGTCGCGGTCTCGTAGCGCGCGTCCCAGGGGAAGGTCGCGCGCCAGAGGATCAGGAATTCCTGCGCGCCGCGGTCCATGACGACGGTATCGGCACGCGGCGACAGCAGCAGCGGCGGGTCGAGGGCCGCGCCATCCTGCGTGACCGCCAGCACCGGCGCGGCGGGGATCGTGACGACGGTCACGACGTCGGGTCCGGCCGGGGTGGTGTCGGTGAAGCGCAGCCGGTCGCCGGGCGCAAAACCCTGCTGGCCGGCCAGCGGGCGGCCGTTCAGGAAGGCGTTGTCATAGCCGGCGGGCAGCTTGAACTGGTCCGCCTTGAACTTGTTCAACTGCCAGGGGTCATTCGTGGCCGCATCGCCCGCCAGCGCCAGGCGCGGCGGCGTACCGCGCGACAGCCAGCCGAAGTTCAGCGCCGCGGCCGGGCCGAACCCCGCGCCGCGGTCGATCTCGACCGTGCCGAAGGGGGCGGCGACCAGCACGGCGTCGATCTCGGCCTCCAGCGCATCGCTCCAGGGCGGCGGCGGCAGGGGCGCGAGGCCGGGATCGTTCACCACCGCGGCAATCGCGGTGATCGCATCGACCACCACCACGTCGGGGTCGGGCTTCCAGACCGGAATGTCGGCCTCATAGCGGAACGGGCCGGCGGCCGGCGCGCCGTCATAGGGCTGGTCCTCGGTCGCCACCTCGCCCGGGTCCAGCGCGGCGCCGGCGAAGGACAGCCTTGCGCGCGCGACGAAGGCGCCGACCTCCTGAAAGGTGGTCGCATCATCCGCCGGATCGGCCGGATCGCCCGGGACATGCGCGACCTTCTGTCCGACCGGCGCGCGGAAGCCGCGCAGGAACAGATGCGGAAGCGCAGAGTCGGCGGCCTCTATGATCATGCGTCGCGTCCTTCAGTTGAGGTTAATGACCGCGCCCTTGACGGTCACGCCGGAGGTGTCGATGACGATGCTGTTGGCGTCGTCCAGCTTGATGGTCAGGCTTTTCGCGGCGTCATCCATCAGGATCTGGATGCCGCCCTTGGTCTTCAGCAGCACCTTGCCCGCGTTCTCGGTATCGTCGAAGGTCAGCTCGTGCCCGCCGCGCGAGACGATGGTGCGGGTGTTGTTCGACGATGCGGTGTCGGCATCCGGCGGCGGCGGATCCTGCGAGGACCAGAGCGCGCCGAGAATGACCGGATAGTCCTCGTCATTGTCGACGAAGCCGACAACGACCTCGTCGCCCTTTTCGAAGGGGAAATAGGCGCCGCGCTCCTTGCCGGCCATGAAGCTGGCCGCCCGGGCCGGCGCGCTTTTCGAGCGAACGTTGCCGCTGAGCCATTTGAGGATATAGCCCTTGTCGGTAATGTCCTCGACCTCGGCCAGGCGGATGCCGCGGATCTGGCCGGTCCGCATCGAGGCGTGGTCGTGCACCGCCGAAAAGATGCTGTGTCGTCCGCCGATGGTCATTGCGAACCTCCCGGATAGCCGGCCGGGTCCAGCATCCCGGGCCGGCGCAGCGATGTCTTGGTGACGTAGCCCGCGGCATTCAGCGTGTGGACGGTCTGGGTGACGTACCAGATGCCGTCGAATGGCGCGTAAAGCCCTTTCAGATCGACGTGGATGCCGGGCCGGATCGTGGTCAGGCCCAGGGTCGAGAGTTCCGCCGTCAGGAAGCCGCGGATGCCCTTGCGCATGGCCGCCGCCGCCGCCAGCCGCGCGCGCTCGCTGTCGAGGTTCTCGACCTTGACGCTGATCGGATTGACCGCGGGCCGGGCGTTGAAGAAATCCTTGCGCGCCTTGACCGCGTCCATGGGGGCGGCGCCGTCGGGCGCGCCGTGCAGGTCGTTCACGACCAGCGCGCGGTCGGCGTCATAAGAGACGGTTTCGTCGATGGCGCCGCGGTCGCGCGGCACATTGCCCGAGGCCGTCGCCTGGGTCGGGATGTCCCAGACGCTGAAGGCGGGCTTGAAGTCGATCAGGTCGCGGCCCCAGAGCAGCGTCACCACGGTGCCCAGCGTGGCCGAGCGGGCGGGCGCGAAATGGAATGCGACCGGGCGCTCGACCGCGCCGGTCTGCTTGATCGGCGTGTCGTCGTTGAAGGCGACGAAGGCTTCGAAATCCATCCGCTCGGCCAGTTCCGCGATGAACTGCAGCCGGGTCTTGTCGGTCGGCCGGGTCAGCGAGATGGTTTCCGAGAAGGGCGAATCGGGCAGGGGCGCCATCTTCAGGTCGGGCGCGCCGTCGCCGACCTCGCTTTGCACGATGAAGGTCTCGTGATCCTCCATGTAGATCATCGGCTCCTGCGGCTTGACCTTCAGAAGGCTCGAGAAATCCTCGCCCTTCAGCGTGACCTGGGCGCCGGCGGCCGAGGGGAAGTTGAAGTCCACGCCGGTGATGCGGGCCAGGATCATCGGCGTCCAGGGCTCCTGCCCATAGCGATAGTCGACCCGGAAGACCTTGCCGAACGAGACCTCCTTCAGCGCATTGTAGCGCCAGGACGGGGCGGCCGGGCGGTTCGGGTTGGCCTTGTCGTTGCGCTGGTTGTTCAGCACGATGTCGGCGACCGCCGTGCCCGATGCGGGCAGCGTCACCACCGAACTGACGATGTCGGGCGAGATCGGGTTGCCGTCCACGGTCAGGGGCTCGCCCTTGTCGGTGACGATGCGCACCTGCGGCGCGTGCAGCGCGGTTCCGGGCAGCTTGCCGTCCAGGATGCGGGGGAAATCGCCGTCCATGCCTCAGCCCCCCATGATCCGACGCAGGGTGTCGTATTCCTCGACCAGCAGATCGGTGATGAGCGGCCGCAGGATCTCGCGCAACCGGGCGATGTCGTCGGCGCCGCCATGCTGGCCGGGCGGCGTCGCGGTGATCACCATCGGCTCGAAGGTGATCTCGGTCACCATGTTCTCGACGGTCGTCTGGGCCATCGCATCCTCCCTAAAGCGCCGGAATCGCCAGCGTGGTGCCGGGGGCCAAGAGCCGCGGCCGGTCGTCGCCGTTGGCGCTGGCGATCAGTTGCCACAGCGAGGCGTCGCCGTATTCCTCGGCCGCGATCAGGTCGTAGCGGTCGCCCTGCCGCGTGACCCGGGTCTTGCTGCGGTCCGGCGACTGCTTGTTGATCCGCTTGTATTGCGCATTCGCATCCTCATAGGCCTTGAGCTTGATCGTCACCCGGGCGCGCAGGATCCGGCCCTCGCTGTCGAAGATGCTGAACTTTTCCTTGAACTCGACCATCACCCCGGTGAATGCGGTTTCCTTGCCCCAGGCGAAGGTGCAGACCGGCGGCGCATGCAGGTCGCTGTCGATGGCGACGTATTTGCGCAGCTTGTCGAGATCGTCCTTCAGCGACTCGCCCGAGTTGGTGCGGTCGAGGAACAGCTCGACCTCAAGCGTCTTCGACTCGCCGCGCACGAATTGCAGCAGCGGCGTTTGCAGGCCGGGGACCGAGATCTCGGGATAGAGGATGTTCGTCGTGACGGTCAGTTCGCTGGGGTTGAACAGGACGGGCACGCCCTTGTCCCCGGCGACCGAGGCGTTGACGATGGTGGCCATGACAAGTCCCATCGCCGCCCCCCTACAAACCGCCGACGGCGGCCGCGGCCCCTGCCGCCCCGCCCGCCAGCACTGCGCCCCCGGCCAGGCCGACCAGCCCGGACAGCACCGAATTCAGGTCCGCGACGCCGGGGATCAGCGACAGCGACAGGCGCTCGATCTTCTCGGCATGCAGCTCGGCCGTCTCGATGGCGACGGCGCCGGGCCCGCGCCCGTCCGTGGCGTCCAGCGCCGGGCCGCTGAGCTTGGCCGGCAGCGCATTGTGGAAGGTCCAGCCCGCGACCGGGAAGAACATGCCGGGCACGGTGCCGCCGACGCCCGGAATCTCGAACAGCTTGCGGGTGTCCATCAGGATGATGGTGCCGCTCTTGCGGGTCTTGCGCTTGCCGGTGATGACCTGGTGGTGCCAGTCCCACAGGTCGGTGTTGAAGGTCACGCCGCGCTTCATCACGATCTTGGAGTATGTCGCGCGGTCGAAGAAGCGCAGCTCGGTGTCGTTCTGGCCGCCCTGGTTATAGGAGGCGACCGTGTTGACGGCCTCCAGCCCCTCGATCGACTTGAAGCCGCCGGCCACGAATTGCGTCGCCGCCGACAGCACCGCAGAACCCACGCTGCTGAGCACGCCGCCGACCCCGCCGCCATTGGAATCCGGCGTGTCCCACATGGTCACCATGAAGTTGATCTTCAGGACCGGCTGGAAAAGCGGGAAATCGACCATCAGGCGGCCTCCGCGCGTTCGATGACGCCGCCGTCGCGGCCGATGCGGAATTCGATGAACTCGGCCGGCTGGGCCAGGGCGACGCCGATGGTGCATTCGACATGGCCCTCGGGGCTTTCCTCGACCGCGTTGACCTGGACGAAGAAGCCCTCCTCGGGCAGGGCGCCCTTGAGCGCGCCCGAGGCGAAGACGCGCAGCAGGTAATCGACCATCAGCTGGTGCATGCGGATCCGCAAGAGCGGGGTGTTCGGCTCGAACACCATGGGCTGGCCGATGACCTCGCAACTGCGCGCGATGGCCGACAGGCAACGGCGGGCATTGACGAAGGACAGCGGGTCGGCGGCGTCCTGCGGCCCCTGCCACAGCAGCGTCCGCGCGCCCCAGACCAGCGTGCCCTGTCCCGCGAAGCCGCGCAGCAGGTTGACGCCCGCGTCATAGGCGCGCGCATTCTCGCGGTCGCCGATGCTGGTTTCCAGCCCGACGACGCCGGTCAGCACCCGGTTCGCCGGCGCGACATGCGCGCCCTCGGCCACGTCGGTCGCGGCAAAGACCCCGGCGACGGCGCCGATGGGCGAGCGCAATTCCTCGGGTGCGCCCGGGCTGTCCTGCACGCGCAGCCACGGCCAGTAGAGCGCGCCAAGATCCGAGCCGCCGCTGGCGCGGGTCAGCCGTTGGCGCCAGTCGATGGCGCGGGCCAGCGTCAGGCCGGCGGGCGGTGCGAAAAGCGCGAACCAGCGCCAGCGCTCGCGTTCGAGCCGCGCCAGCACATATTGCTGCGCCCAGAGCATGTCCTCTTCGGGGATGGCGCGGCCGTAGCCGGTGGCGGTGACGGCGCGATGCGCCGCGGGCACGCCGGACGCGGTCCGGCCGTCGCAGCGGCGAAAGCAGGGATCGCCCTGGCCGCCTGGCGGCTCGTAGCGGTCATCCTCGACCACGGTCTCGGCATCGAGGTCGGGCAGCGCGACCAGGGCGACCTCGGGCTGGCGCAGCAGCAGTTCCAGCCCGTGCCAGGCCGCCAGCCTGTCGATCCCCAGCATGCGGTTCAGAAGCTGCTGCGGCGCCAGCGCGTCGACCGCGGGCGCGACGTTCACGATCCACAGCCGCCGACCGCCGTTGGCGAAGTAATCGCGCACCGCCTTGTCCAGCGTCGCGCCGGCCGGGGGCGGCAGGGCGCCGCCGCGTTCGTCGGTGCGGAACTGCGCGACATAGCCCTGCCAGTCGTCCACCGCCACCGTCTCGCCGACATGGCGCGGCCCGGCGATGCCGACGAATCCGGCAATGTCGGTGCGCACCCGCGGGAAGCCTTCGGCCCGCGCGCGGGGGCGGCTGTAAACACCGGGGATCTGGTAGGACTGCGCCATCGCTCATGCCCTCACGAGATGTCCAGGCGGTCGTGCACGATGTCGATCTGCTCGACGGCGAACTCGTTGCCCTTGGCGCTGAGCGTCGGGCCGGTGATCTTGGTCGGCCAGGCGTTTGTCAGGGTCCAAGTCATCGCCGGCGCATTCCGGTCGTGCTTTTCGTTCAAGAGCTTCACCACGACCGTCTTGGTCGGCGGGAAGGTGGTGCCGCCGTCGCGGGCCTCCTTGCGCCAGTTCCACAGATAGAGGCTGCCGGTGATGCCGCGCTTGAAGATCACGGGCGAATATTTCTCGGTCCCCGCCAGCTGGCGCATCGCCGAGGTCGGGTCCGAGCCCTCGCGGTATTCGATCGGCACCGTCTCGCTGTCGAGGCCGCTGATTTCCGAGAAGCCGACGACTTCCTCGTTGTCGATCTCGACGATGAAGTTGAAGTTCGAATAGGGATTCGGCCTGGGCGTTGCCATGGTTCAATCTCCGGTTGCTGGGCCTAGCTGGTCGATGCGGTGAACTGGCCGATCTTGAAGATGACGAACTCGGCCGGGGCGACGGGGGCGAGGCCGATCTCGCAGACCAGCCGGCCGTTATCGATGTCGTCCTGCGACATGGTCGAGCGGTCGCAGGTCACGAAGAACCCTTCCTCGGGCGTCGTGCCCATCAGCGCGCCGGATTTCCAGACGCCGATCAGGAACGAGGTGATGGATTGCGTCACCCGTTCCCACAGCGCCTCGGAATTCGGCTCGAACACCACCCATTGCGTGCCGAGGTCGATGGAATGCTCGACATAGATGAACAGCCTGCGGATGTTCAGGTATTTCCATTCCTGGTCCGAACTGATGGTGCGCGCGCCCCACATGCGGATCCCGCGCGGCGTCAGGTCGCGGACCAGGTTGACGCCGACCGGGTTCAGCACCTCCTGCTCGGCGGCGGTCAGCGGCAGCGCGACATCAGTGATGTTGCGCACCACCTCGTTCGCGGGGGCCTTGTGCACGCCCACCGCGTTGTCGGTGCGGGCATAGATGCCCATCGCATAGCCCGAGGGCGGGAAGCTCTCGATCCGGCCGTTCGCGGTGTTCAGCGCGCGCAGCCAGGGCGCATAATAGGCCGCATATTTGCTGTCGTAATTGTTGCGATGCGCCTGGATCGAGACCACGTCCGCCGCGTCCACGGGCGCGTCCAGCACCGCGACGCGGTATTTCAGCCGCTCGCAATGGCTGATGAGTGCCGCCTGCACGGTCTCGACGGTGACGCCCGGCACGGCGACCATCGAGATGTCGTCGCGCTCCGCCAGCGCCTCGATGCCGGTGCGGCGGCCGGGGCCCAGATCCTCGCCGATCAGCGACAGGTCGGTGATCGCGGCGCCGTTGTCGCCGTTTTGCAGCGGCTTCGGGAAGCCGTCGGCGGTGGCGGGCGCGTCCGCGAAATCGGTGCCGGCGCCGGCGACCGGGGTTGCGACCTCGATCAGCTTCGAGCCGACCTCGGGGTCGTTCAGCCGGTCGGCGAAATACTTCAGCCCGGCATCGGTCGCGGTGTCGTCGTTCCAGGTCAACCCCTCGAAGGTCTCGGCCAGCACCGGCGTACCGGATTCGGCATCGGCCTGCCAGACGATGACGTCGATCTCGTGCACGCGCAGGAACAGGTTGCGCTGCGCCGGATCCGGGTTCAGGTCCAGCGGCGCGGGCAGGCTCAGCGGTGCTGTCAGCGTCACGGTGCGCGCGCCGCTGTCGATCGCGGCGACGGTCGCCTCGATCTTGGCGCCGCCGGTGTCCAGCTCGACCTTGGCGCCGGTATAGAAGCTGGCGGTCGAGGCGACGGACAGCGTGTCGCCGCCGTCCGCGGCGGCCTGCAGCCCCTCGAAGGTCGCCCAGTTCGCCGCATCGACGCCGCCCGCCGGGAAATTCCCCGCGGCTTCGCTGAGCCAGAGCGCGCTATGCGTGGGATCGACCAGCACGACCTCGGCATTGGCGAAGCCGCCGGCATTCTGCACGGCGATGGTCTCGAAGCCGCCCGCGCGGTTCGGCGCGGCCAGGCCCGAGACGTCGTTGACATAGATGCGGCTGAACAGGCCCGCGCCCGGCGCCGTGGCGACCAGGCGCGTCGGCGTGGCGGCCGGGGCCGCGGCGGCCAGCGCGGTGCCCAGGGTGACATGGGCGCCCGGCGCGATGTCCTGTGCCGTCCTGACCTGCGCCAGCGTCACGTCGGTCGCATTGCCGCCCGAGGTGATGCGGATCTCGTCGCCGATCTGCAGCATCATGGCCAGGTCGTGCGGGATCGCCGCCGGGCCATAGGGGCCGGGGCCGCCCGTCATGTCGATGGCGAAGGCCGCAGGGGCCGCGCCCAGGGGCAGCGCCGTCCCGAGCGGATTGCCGCCGCGCGCGATCAGCTCGACCGTCGCGCCGCCGGCGGAATGATCCAGGCCCGCCGCGCCGCCGCTGGTGGCGAATTCGACATTGCCGTCGGCGATGGCCGTCACGGTCAGCGCCTCGGCCCCGACGGTGATCTGGTCGCCGGTCCGCAGGTTCTGCATCGCGGCCGGGGTGAAGCTCAGCGTGGTGTCGCCGGCATTGGCATCGGCCGCCAGCGGGATCGCCGCATCGACGCGGCGCCCGCCCGAGGCGACCAGCGCCACCGGCGCCTTGTCGCGGGGCCGGAACTCGACCGACAGCCGGTTGCCGTCATTGCCGCGATGGCGGGCGCGGATCACCGGGCCGGCATCCGCGACCGGGGCGGCGCCCAGGATCTCGATCCGGGTGTTTTCGGGCTCGAAGACGATGCCGGCGGCGACGGGATTGGCCAGCACCACCGAATTGTCGAGCGGGCCGATCGAGACGACGGCCGAGGCCAGCCGCTCGGTGAAGGCGCCGGTCGCGTTGGGCCGGGTAAAGACGCGCAGCACGCTGCCCGGCGCGACCTGGCGCAGCGTGTTCAGGCGCAGCGTGTCGGTCGGGCCGCGGACGGTGACGCCGCGCGCCAGCCGAAGCACCGTGCCCTGGTCCATGGTCCGCTCTGCCGCCGCCGCGCCGGGGCCGAGGGCGCGGACGACATAGCAGCGGCTGCCGCCGTTCTCGAAGAACGCCTTCACCGCATGGCCGAGGTAATCGCCCAGCCCGGCGGGCGCGGTGATCGGGTCGCCGAACAGCCGGCGGAACTGGCCGTAGCTGCCGACGAAGGTCGGCTTGCCTTCCGGGCCGCTGCGGGTGGCGCCGACGAACCCGGCGGTCGAGGTGCTGACCCCCTGGATCGGCTTGCCGCGGAACGAGGTCTCCTGGATGAAGACGCCGGGGCGGAGATATTCGGGCATCGTCTCGTCTCCTTGGCTATGGCCTTGCTAGGCCAGCGCGAAAACCACCCGCGCCACCGTCTGCGGGAGGATGGTGAAGTTCGGTCCGGCGAAATCCGCGCCCGCGGTGGCGGGCAGGAAGCGTCCCGACAGGATCGGGCGGATGGCGCCGCCGGGGATGCGCGCCTCGATGGTCAGGGGCACCCGGCCCGTTGCGTCCAGCGGCAGCGCGCCGGGCGGCAGGAACAGGAATTCGCCTGCCGCGTCGCTGCGGGTCACGCGATCGAAGGGCCGGCCCTGGCGCGCGATGCGGATCTCGAGGCCGGCGGCATCGGTGCCGCGCAGCTGGCCGCGCACCCCGGTGATGCCGGGCGCCACCTCGGCGCCGGCGGTCGGCCACAGCTCGTGCTCGATCATCTGCGCCGGGGTGGCCAGCGGCAGCGTCACCTCGGGGTCGGCGGCCTCCCAGCGGATCCAGCCGGACTGGCTGCGCTGGAAGGGATCGCGCCACAGGATACGCCTTGTGCCCGGTTCCGCGCCCAGGAAGCGATAGCTGCCGTCGGCTTGGCGCGCGCCAACGCCGTCGGGGCGCCGCACCGGGCGGGCATGGTTTCCCGACAGCCGCACCGGCAGCTCCTGCGGCACCGGCCGGCCGCTGAAATGGTCGAGAAAGCGCACGGCGAGCGAAAGGACATGCGTCACGCTCATGGCACCGTCTCCAGCATCGCTTCCCTGGTGGGCGGGGCCTGCGGGAGCTCGGTCGGCTCCAGCGCGGCGACGCGGACGCGATAGACCAGCGACAGCCGATAGCCGAGCTTGGTCGCGTCCCAGATGCGGTAATGCCCGTCGACGGGCAGGGTCTCCATGACGATCTGCAACCCGTCCTCGGGCGACCAGACCGGCAGGCCGGGCACCTCGAACAGGCTGCTGCGATCCAGTTCGGCATTGTCGTAGAAGGCTTGCAGCACCGCGCCCAAGAGCCGCGCCTCGTCCTGCGTCGCGGGCAGGTCGCCGATGACGTCCTCGGTGGCGCGCACGCCCCAGGCGGTGACCAGATAGCACAGCTCCAGCGGCAGCGGCTGGCGGCCCAGCGTGCCGTTCGCCAGCACCCGGCGCGGATTGCAGCGCATCTCGGCATTGCCGGCGATCTGGTAGAGGAACAGCGAGACGAAGGGGTCGGTCGTGTCGGCCAGCGAGGGGAAGGCCATCGGCGTGACGACGCCCACGCCGACATTCGGAATGCCCAGCTGGGCGACATGGCGCTCGATCAGCCCGACCAGCGTCTGCCCGGTATTCTCGATGACCCGCCAGTCAGCCATGCTGGATGTCCCGGTCTGTCAACACGACGATTCCTCCGAGCCCGAATGATGCCGGCTCAAGGTCATGCTGCCCGAGGCGCCGGGGTCCGGGCAAAGCCGGTGGCGGTTCAAAAACGGTTCAGCCCGGTCTTGGCCTTGCCCGCCGGGGCCTGCTGCTGTTGGCGGATGAACGGACGGTCCGGCGGGTCTGGATCCTGGATCCGGGGGCGATCCAGACCGACGGCGCCATGAAATCCGGACCTCCGCGCCGGATTCGCGCCCTCGGTCCTTGGTCTTGGCAGCGCGGCGACCAACAAAACCGGGGCCTCGGCCGGATCTGCATCCTCTGCCTGCGGTGCGGCAGCGCAAAGATGCGGCCGGCCGCCGCCCCGGACGCCGCGCGGCGCGGGCGGTCCGGGCATTCTTTCCCGCCGAATGAACCCCCGCGGACGTTCCCTGTCGCGGCTCCAGCGGCCAGGATCGGCCCTGTAGGCTTGCGGAAAGGGCTGCCAGTGCGACTCGGGATGGACCTCGCCGCCGCGCCGACCATGCTCCGGTCGATCATCGAAAGCGCCGTCGCCGAGATGTCCGACGCCGAGGTGGTGCGCCTGCCCTCGGAGGGGCCGTTCGACGCGGTTCTGGTCTGCATGGAGACCCCCGACCCCCAGGCCCTGCCGGCCGTCCAGGCGGACCGGTTCGTGGTCGTCCCGCGCCGGGGCGACAGGCTGTGGATCTTGACCACCGGAAAGGTGCAAAGGACGATGGAGGACGTGTCAACCGCGACGATCCGGGCCTGCCTGCGCCAGGGTCCGTCCGAGGTGTCCTGAGATGCTGCGCGCGCGGCGCGTGTTCGGCGCAGGCCGCCCGGTCCCGCCGCCCGCTCCGGGCGCGGCGGCGCCCGCGGCATTGTCCGAGCTCGATGCCTGGCTTGCCGCGCGCGTCCTCGCGTCGGGCCACGCCACCGTGCCGCCCGAGCGCGCCGCCACGCTCGAGCGTGCTGCTGGCGCGGCCCGGTTCGGCGCCCAGGGCAGGCCGCATCTGCCGGGCCTCGACCGGATTGCCGCGGCTTTCGGCCTGGACGATCCCGAATGCGACATGCTGCTGGCCGCCGCGCTGGTCGAGGCAAGCGCCGGCGCGGCCCGGCTGATCGCGCTGATCGAGCCGGGCGGCACGCGGCGGCTGGTGCTGGGCCAGCTGGCCGCGCTGGGGCTTCAGCCTGCGGATTTCATCGCCCGGCTGCGGCCGGATGCGCCGATCGTCGATTTCGGGTTGCTGGTCCTCAGCGGCGACGGCCCCTTCGTCACGCGCGAACTGGCCGTGCCGCCGGACGTGACGGCGGCCATTCTGGGCTTGCGCGGCGCCTTCGCGCTGCCCCTGCGCCCGCTGGGCGCCGAGGACCGCAGCCGCCCGCTGCCGCCGGGCGTCGCGGATCGCACCGCCGCGCTGATCCGCATGCTGGCGCGGCGCGAGATCCCGGGCGCGCCGCTGATCGTCGTGACCGGGGCCGAGGACAGCGGGCGCCGCGACATCGCCCGCGCCATCGCCGCCGCGCTGCGGCCGGCCGCCGTCGAGGCCGAGCTGGCCGAACTGGCCGAGCCCGACCGTCGGGCCGCCCTGCGCCGGACGGCGCGGATGCACGACGCCGTCGCCATCCTCGGCGATCCCCAGCCGGGGATGCTGGGCGCGGTCCTGCGCGGCCTCGGCGGCCCGGTGATCGTCATCGCCCCACCCGGCGCCTTCGCAACCGTTGCCGCCTGCGCCGACCGGCCGGTCCTCTCGCTTGAGGTGCCGCGCAGCAGCGTGGCCGAGCGTGCCGAGCTGTGGCGGCAGGCGATCCCCTCGGTCGTGCCCGAAGACCACACCCGCATCGCCGAGCGCTTCGCCTTCGGCCGCGCCGGGATCGGCCGGGCGCTGCGGCTGGCGCTGACCTCGGCGCGGATCGAGGGCCGGAAGGTCCCGAACACCTGCGACCTGCTGGCGGCCTGCGACCAGCTCAGGACCGCCGAGTTCGACGGCTCGGCGCAGCGGCTGAGCTGCCCGTTCTGCCGCGACGACATCGTGCTGCGCCGCGAGACCGAGGCCGAGCTGGACCTGGCCATCGCCTGGGCGCGGCACGGAAGCCGGCTTTTCGCGCAGGACGGGCCGGGGGCGGGGCTGAAGGCCGGCCAGGGGCTGGCCTGCCTGTTCAGCGGCCCGCCCGGCACCGGCAAGACCATGGCGGCGCAGATCGTCGCGCGCGAGGTCGATTTCGCGCTTTACCGCATCGATCTCAGCCGGGTGATCGACAAGTTCATCGGCGAAAGCGAGAAACGCCTGGCCGCGCTGTTCGACGAGGCCGAGCGGTCGCGCGTGGCGCTGTTCTTCGACGAGGCCGACGCCTGCTTCGGCAAGCGCACCGAGCTGCGCGACAGCCACGACCGCTATGCCAATATCACCATCGACTTCCTGCTGCAGCGGCTCGAAAGCTTCGAGGGGCTGGCGATCCTGGCGACCAATCTGGTCGGCAACATGGACGACGCCTTTCTGCGGCGCATCCGGGTCAGGGCCGAGTTCGGCCCGCCCGGCCCCGCCGAGCGCCTGCGGATCTGGCAGCGGCTGCTGCCCGCGCCCGGAATGCGGTCCGAGGACATCGACCTCGCCATCCTGTCGGACGGTTTCGAACTGGTCGGCGGCGAGATCCGCAATGCGCTCTATACCGCGCATCTGCTGGCCGCCGGCGAAGGCGAGATCCTGGCCATGCGGCATTGCGTCAAGGGCCTGTGGCGCGAGCTTGCCAAGATCGGCCGCCTGCCGGACCGGACCCGGCTCGGCCCCTGGCAGCATCTGGTGGCGGACGAGCCCGGCCGGACGCGCTTCGCGGGACGCTAGGCCAGTCGCGACTGGGACCGCGTGTTCGGCACAAGCATGCCGGGACGCGGTTTGCCGGACAGACCAAGGCGCCGCATCAGGGCGCGTCGCTTTGGGCGCCCGAGCTTCACGCGATTGATCCAGCAGTGAAATAACGGCAGACAGCCATTCAAATAATTAGAACAAAACATATGAATTTATATAATTGTAAGCACGTTCTCGCATCGATATTGTAACAGGAACCGCATGAGGAGGGTCTGCGGTAGGCCAATATTTCAGTCAGCGCTCGGCACGGAGTCGGGGCATGTCGGGATCGATCCGGCATCCTGCCGGCTGATGATGAGGGCATTGGCAGTCGGGAGGATGAATGCAGCACGCTGTGCGTCTGGATAATGTCGACATCAGTTTCGGGGGGACGGGAAAGACCGTGTTCCGCGCGGTTGCCGGCGCCAATCTCGGCGTTGCCAAGGGCGAATTCGTCGCCATCGTCGGGCCGACCGGCTCGGGCAAGTCGACGCTGCTGAACGCCGCCGCCGGCCTGCTGAAGCCCTCGGCCGGCACCGTCGAGATCCAGGGCCAGCCGCTCGACGGGCTCAACCGGCGCGCGGGCTACCTGTTCCAGGCCGATGCGCTGATGCCGTGGAAGACGGCGCGCGACAATGTGGCCATCGCGCTGGAAATCTCGGGCACGCCGCGGCGCGAGGCCCTGGAGCGGGCCGAGGAGTGGCTGGAAAAGGTCGGCCTGAAGGGTTTCGGGCATCGCTATCCGCACATGCTTTCCGGCGGCCAGCGCAAGCGCATCGCCATGGCGCAGGTGCTGATCCGCGACCCGGAGATCCTGCTGATGGACGAGCCCTTCGGGCCGCTGGACGCGCAGACGCGGCTGATCATGGGGGACCTGCTGCTGGACCTGTGGCAGCAGGACCGCAAGGCGGTGATGTTCGTGACCCACGACCTCGAGGAAGCCATCGCGCTGGCGGACCGGGTGGTCATCATGTCGACGGGGCCGGATGCCAAGCTGATCGGGGATTTCACCATTCCGCTGGCGCGGCCGCGGGACGTGTCCGAGATCAAGCTCTCGCCCGAGTTCCAGGAGCTGCACCGCGACATCTGGCACCTGCTGAAGGAGCAGGTGCTCAGGGCCTATGGCAACCAGAACCGGGAGGAGCGGGCATGAGCAGAACCGTCCTGACGACCCTGCAGATCCTTGTGGCGGTCATCGCCGTCGCGCTGTGGTGGGTGATCACCCAGACCTCGATCCTGGGCGATCCGGCCCGGATCCAGTTCTTCTTCTCGACCCCCGCCGACGTGTTCTGGCAGATCGTCGCCTGGTTCAGGAGCGGCGAGATCTGGCGGCATCTGTGGATCACGCTGGTCGAGGCGGCGCTGGCCTTCGTCATCGGCGCGGTGGCCGCGATGATCGCCGGGTTCTGGCTGGCGCGCCGGCCCAAGCTGGCCGCGGTCTTCGACCCCTATGTCAAGGCTGCCAACGCCCTGCCGCGCGTGGTGCTGGCGCCGATCTTCACGCTGTGGTTCGGCCTGGGCATCTGGTCCAAGGTGGCGCTGGGGTTCACGCTGGTCTTCTTCATCGTGTTCTTCAACGTCTATCAGGGCGTGAAGGAGGTGAACCGGACCGTGCTGCAGAACGCCCGGATGCTGGGCATGTCCGAGCGGCAGCTGCTGCGCCATGTCTATCTGCCCTCGGCGCTGAGCTGGGTGTTTTCCTCGCTGCATGTCTCGATCGGCTTTGCCGTGGTCGGCGCGGTGGTGGGGGAATACCTGGGGTCATCCGCCGGGCTCGGCTACCTGATCGCGCAGGCCGAGGGCATGTTCGACATCGCCGGCGTGTTCGCGGGCATGTTCGTCCTGTCGGCCTTCGTCCTTCTCATCGACTGGGGGGTGACGCTGGTGGAAAGGAAGCTGCTGGTCTGGCAGCCCGATAACAATCATTGAAGGGAGGAGCAAAGATGACGATGCTCAGGACTATCCTTGCGGCGGCGCTGGTGGCGGGCGCGACGCCCGCGGCGGCCGAAACCGTCAAGATCGCCATCGGCGGGGCCAGCTGCGTCTGCTACATGCCGGTGGTGCTGGCCGAACAGCTCGGCCTTTACGAAAAGCACGGGGTCGATGTCGAACTCGTGGATTTCAAGGGCGGCTCGGCGGCGCTGAAGGCCGTGGTCGGCGGCAGCGCGGACGTGGTTTCGGGCTATTACGAACACACGATCACGCTGGCGGCCAAGCAGCAGGAGCTGTCCTCCTTCGTGCTGATGGGGCGGTTGCCCGGCATCGCCGTGGCCGTGGCGCCGGGCAAGACCGGCGAGGTCAAGTCGATCAAGGACCTTGCCGGCAAGACCGTCGGGATCAGCGCGCCGGGTTCCTCGACCGACTTCTTCCTCAAATACATGCTGTCGCAGAACGGGCTGGAGCCGGATGCGGCCTCGGTCGTTGGCGTCGGCGTCGGCGCCACCGCGGTCGCGGCGCTGGAGCAGGGCCGGATCGACGCGGTGGTCACGCCCGACCCGGCCATCACCCAGCTGCAGAACCGCCATGCCGATCTGCCCGTGCTGGTCGATACCCGCAAGGCGGCGGATACCCATGCCCTGTTCGGGGCCGACTATCCCGGCGCGGCGCTTTACACCCGCACGGAATGGCTCGACCAGCATCCCGAACAGGCCCAGGCCCTGGCCGCGGCCATCGTCGAGACGCTGCAATATATCCACAACACCCCGGCCGAGGAGATCGCGGCGAAGATGCCGCCCAACCTGGTCGGCGCCGACCCGCAGGTCTATGTCGCATCGCTGAACAACAGCATGGAAATGCTGTCGGAAACCGGGCTGGTGGATGCGAAGGGCGCCGAAGCGGTGCAGAAGATGCTGAGTTTCAACCTGCCCGAGGTCGCCGGCGCCAAGATCGATCTGGGCAAGACCTATACCAACGCCTATGTCGAAAAGGTCTCGGCGCAGCAGTAAGCCGGTGAAACCGATTCGAAAGCCCCGTCCGCCCGGACGGGGCTTTTTTCATTCCGCCTCGACCAGCCTTGCCGGCCAGATGCCGTCCCTGACCGCGCGGACGATCAGCTCGCGGATCAGGTCGCGGATCGTCTCCAGCGCGATGGTCGGCGGCCGGTCGGTCTGCTCGCACAGATAAAGCGTCCTCGTCAGCGTCGGCGAGACGATCGGCCGCCAGTGCAGCCGGCCGGACCTGATCTCGTCGCCCATGAACAGCGTCGTGCCGATGGTGCAGCCCAGCCCCTCGCGGACCGCGCCCGAGATCGCATGGACCGAGTTCATCTGCAGCTGGCTGGTCGCATAGATCTGTTCCAGCGTCTTGTGATGGTCCAGCAGCGCCCGCGCTGCCATGCCCTGGCGCAGCATGATGATCTTGAAATCCAGCAGGTCCTGAACCGTCACCGGCTCGGAGCCGCTGCCGATGATCTCGCGCTTGCCGATCAGCACCAGATCCTCCTCGAGGATCGGCGTGGCCTTGAAGGTGCTGGTCAGCGGCGGGTTGTAGGCCAGCCCCAGATCGGCATCGGCCGAGGACAGGTGCAGCAAGGTGGTGCTGGACAGGCTTTCGATCATGTTGAGTTGCAGGTTCGGATAATCCTCGACCACGACCTTGGCCAGCTGGACGCCGATGGCCTGGATGGCGGAATAGGCGAGCGCCAGCGACACCTCGCCCGAGACATCGTCGCGGAAGGTGGACAGGTCCCTTTTCGCCACCTCGACGGTCTTCAGGATGGTCCGGGCATGCAGGCAAAGCCGTTCGCCCGCCGCCGTGGCCTCGAGGCCGCGCGACTTTCGGGTGAACAGCGGCGCGCCGATCTCGGCCTCGAGATTGGCGAGATGGTAGCTGAGCGCGGAAACCGCGATCCTCTCGGCATCCGCCGCCCCGGACAGGCTCTTGTTGTCGTAGATGCTGCAGAAATACCGCAATTGCTTCAGGTCCAAGAGCGCCTCGCATGGATGCTAATTATTAGAACGTATCTATAAGTATTATATAATTGTAAGAATAATCGGGCAACCCTATCCTGTCGCCGTTGGAATGGGAGGCCGCATGACAGCCGAGTTCAAGCCCCTGGAGGGGGTCCGCGTCGTCGAGATGAGCCATATGGTCATGGGGCCAAGCTGCGGCATGTTCCTGGCCTTCCTGGGCGCCGAGGTGGTCAAGGTCGAGCCGCCCGGCGGCGACAAGACGCGGCAGCTGACCGGCATGGGCAGCGCGTTCTTTCCGCTGTTCAACCGTCGCAAGAAATCCGTCGTCCTGGACAGCCGCACCCCGGCCGGCCAGGAGGCGCTGAGCCGGCTGCTGGCCTCGGCCGACGTGTTCATCGACAATTTCAAGGACAGCACCTTGCAGGGGATGGGGCTGGATGCCGAAACCCTGCACGACCGCTTTCCGCATCTGATCTGCGCCAGCCACAAGGGTTTCCTTTCGGGTCCCTACGAGCGGCGGACGGCGCTGGATGAGGTGGTGCAGATGATGTCGGGCCTGGCCTACATGACCGGCCCCAAGGGCCGGCCGCTGCGCGTCGGCACCTCGGCCAATGACATCATGGGCGGGCTGTTCGGCGCCTTCGCCGTCATCGCGGCGCTGTTCGAGCGGGGCAGGACCGGCGCGGGGCGGACCATCCGCGTCGGCCTGTTCGAGAACTGCCTGCTGCTGGTCTCGCAGCACATGGTGCAGTTCGAGCTGGAAGGCAGGGATCCCGAACCGATGCCCGAGCGGGCCTTCAGCTGGCCGATCTATGACGTCTTTGCCGCGGCCGAGGGGGGGCAGGTCTTCATCGGCGCGGTCAGCGACGGCCACTGGACCCGGCTTTGCACCTATCTCGGCCTCGACGACCTGCTGGGGCATCCCGCGCTGCAAGACAGGATGGCCCGCATCGACGCCCGCTCCTGGGTGGTGCCGCTGGTCGCGGCGGCGGTCGCAAGGCGGCCCATGGCCGAGCTTCTGCCGGCGCTGGAGAAGATGGAGATCCCCTTTGCGCCGGTGGCCAAGCCCTCGGACCTGTTCCGCGACCAGCATGTGCTGCGGCAGGGCGGGCTTGCGCTGTCGCAGACCCCGGACGGCCGGAGCTTCCGGGCGCCGGCCCTGCCGGTCGAGATCGACGGCGCCTCGCTGGCCGGCGGGGGCGACGTGGACCATGTCGGCGGGCATAATGCCGAGATTCTCGGCGCTCTCGGCCTGACGCCCGAGGAAATCGCGGCCGCTGCCAGGGCGCCCTCGGGCGAGGCGGCGTGACATGACCGGCCCCGCATCCGCATCGGACAGGCAGGTCGCGGTGACCGAGGTCTCGCCGCGCGACGGCCTGCAATCCGAAAAGGCCTTCGTCCCGACCGAGGACAAGATCCGGCTGGTCGAAAGCCTGATCGCGGCGGGCATCCGTTCGGTCGAGCTGACATCCTTCGTCTCGCCGCGCGCCGTGCCGCAGATGCGCGACGCGGCCGAGCTGGTGCGGCATTTCCGCGGCCGCGCCGGTATCCGCTTCAGCGCGCTGGCGCCGAACCTGCGCGGCGCCGAAGCGGCCATCGCGGCGGGGATCGACGCGGCGGTGATGTTCGCCTCGGCCTCGGAAAGCCACAACCGGAAGAACGTGAACCGCTCGCGCGCCGATTCCATGGCCGGGTTCCACGAGATCGCGCGCCTCGCCCAAGGGTCCGGGGTCGCGCTGCATGGCGCCATCGCCACGGCCTTCGGCTGTCCCTTCGAAGGCGACGTGCCGGTGGCCCGGCTGGTCGAGCAGGCCGTGCGGTATCGCGACCTCGGCATTTCGCGCATCACCCTGGGGGACACGACCGGCATGGCGACGCCGGGCAATGTCCTGCCGGCGCTCGATGCGCTGCGCAAGGCGGTGCCCGATGTCGGCATCGCGCTGCATTTCCACAACACGCGCGGCGTCGGCCTGGCCTGCGCCTATGCCGGCCTGCTGCACGGCATCCGCGATTTCGAGGCCAGCGTCGGCGGGATCGGCGGCTGTCCCTTCGTGCCGCGCGCGACCGGCAATATCGCCACCGAGGATTTCGTCTATCTGTGCGAGGAATCCGGTTTTCCGACTGGGATCGACTTGGGCCGGCTGATCGCGGCCGCCGGCACGGCCGAGCGGATCCTGGGCAGGGAACTGCCCGGCCAGGTGATGAAGGCCGGGCCGCGCCTGGCGCTGTCCGGCATGGACGCCGTCAGCACGGCTCATGGCTGAAGCATGAAGACAGGAGCCCAGGGGCAGGCCGCCGTCTGAGGCAGGGCGGCGTCCCCTTCACGGCTTCACACCCATGCGAAATACATGAGCGGCGGCGAGATGGCGGGGCAGCCCTCGGTGCAGGGGCGGCAAGTCGCTCTGTCGCCATGGGCCATCTGGACATATTCGCGCGTGCGCCCAGGCTGCCGGCGGTGATCCGGGCGGCCATCATGGCCAGCGTCCGGGGGCGGCCGGTCGCGCGATCCTGGGGCCTCGGGACTGTGAACCCCGGATTGATCGGAGACTTCTTCGCTCGGCAGCTCTCCGCAACCCTCGCCTTCATCCCCGCAAATCTTGGGATTGCCAAAACAAATTTCTGTCCGTGCCGCCCGGTGGCTAGCCTTGCCGCATCAACCCGACGGAGGACGGATCTCATGACCGACGACATGCTGCATGTCATGGAGTGGCACAATGGCGAGAAGGAGTTTTCCCCCTTCTCGGATGCCGAGATGCGGCGGCGCCAGGACGACATGCGCCGCTGGATGGCCGAGAACGGCGTCGATGCGGCGCTGTTCACCTCGTATCATTGCATCAACTATTACTCGGGCTGGCTCTACTGCTATTTCGGCCGCAAATACGGCATGGTCGTCACCCAGGACGCCGCGACCACGATCAGCGCCGGCATCGACGGCGGCCAGCCCTGGCGGCGCAGCTTCGGCAGCAACGTCACCTATACCGACTGGCGGCGCGACAATTTCTATCGCGCGGTGCGGCAGCTGACCCCCGGCGTCAAGCGGCTGGGGATCGAGTTCGACCACGTCAACCTGGACTTCCGCCGCCAGCTGGAAGCGGCGCTGCCGGGGGTCGAGTTCGTCGATGTCGGCCAGCCCTCGATGTGGATGCGCGCCATCAAATCGGCCGAGGAGCACAAGCTGATCCGCGAAGGCGCGCGCATCTGCGACGTGGGCGGCGCGGCGGTGGCGGCGGCGGTCAAGGCCGGCGTGCCCGAGCACGAGGTCGCCATCGCCTCGACCAATGCCATGATCCGCGAGATTGCCGCCTCCTTCCCCTTCGTCGAGCTGATGGATACCTGGACCTGGTTCCAATCCGGCATCAACACCGACGGCGCGCATAACCCGGTCACCAACAAGAAGATCAAGCCGGGCGAGATCCTGTCGCTGAACTGCTTCCCGATGATCTTCGGCTATTACACCGCGCTGGAGCGCACGATGTTCTGCGACCATGTGGACGACGCCAGCCTCGACATCTGGGAAAAGAACGTGGCCGTGCACCGGCGCGGGCTGGAGCTGATCAAGCCCGGCGCGAAATGCAACGAGATCGCGCTGGAGCTCAACGATATGTACCGGCAATGGGACCTGCTGCAATACCGCAGCTTCGGCTATGGCCACAGCTTCGGCGTGCTCTGCCATTATTACGGCCGCGAGGCGGGGGTCGAACTGCGCGAGGATATCGAGACCGAGCTGAAGCCGGGCATGGTCGTCAGCATGGAGCCGATGGTGATGCTGCCCGAGGGCACGCCCGGCGCCGGCGGCTATCGCGAGCACGATATCCTGATCGTGACCGAGGACGGGGCCGAGAACATCACCGGCTTCCCCTTCGGACCCGAGCACAACGTCATCCGCAATTGATCCTTCGCCGCAAGGAAAGGCACGGGCCCGTCGTCGCGGGCCCGTTTCGTTCATCCGAACTCGGCCCGCAATGCGGCCACGATGCCGCGGGTGCACACGTCCAGCAGCAGTTCGCCCTTCTCGGCCGAGGCCTGTTTCGGCGAGGACAGCGTGCCCGAGGCGGGCGTCCATTCCGGCTTGACCGGATAGACGTCATAGGGCGGAAAGCTGGCCGGCGCGACGTCCACCGCCCGCGACAGGTCCACGAATTGCGGGTAAAGCGCCAGCATCAGCGAGGTCTCCAGCACGCCGCCATGCTCCAGGTCCCAGCCGGGAAAGCCGTCGGGATAAAGCCGGGCGATATCCGCTTCGCCGACGAAATCCCAATAGGACAGCACCACGATCTTCATGTCGCGGATATCGTCCCAGCGCAGCTCGCGCAGGGCCAGGTCGATGGCCTCGATGATGAACCAGGAATTCTCGTAATGCCCGTTCACCAGGCAGACCCGGCGCACGCCATGGCGGGCGAATTCCTTGATCACGTCGCGCAGCGCCGCGACCAGCGTGGCGCCGTCCAGGCTGGTGGTGCCCGGCAGGTGATTGCCGCCGCCGGATTTCTGGTGCGACTTGTAGCCATAGGTGAAGGGCGGCGCGACCAGCCCGCCGACCTGCAAGGCGGCGCGGCGGGCGAACTCGGTCGGCAGCAGCACATCGACATGCAGCGGCATGTGATGGCCGTGCTGCTCCATCGAGCCGATGGGGATGAGGATCGGCGTGGCACCATCCCTGACCGCGGCGTGATAATCGGGCCAGGCAAGCTCGGACGCGAATGCTGTCTTCTTCGGCATGATGCACCTTCTTGGGAAAGGGGGATGCCGGAATTAGAATTTCCTATTGAATATAAATGAAATATATAGTCGCAATCCTTGCATTGCGGGGGCAAATCCATGGCCGGGATCACCAACCTTCCAACCGATCTGTTGCGCAGCTTCATCGCCGTGGTCGAACTGGGCGGCCATTCGCGGGCCGGGGCGGCGCTGGGGCGCAGCCAGCCGGCGATCTCGCTGCAGATCCGCCGGCTCGAGGAGCTGGTGCGCGCGCCGCTGCTCACGCAGGAGGGGCGCAGCATCCTGCCCACCCCGGCCGGAGAGGCGCTGCTGAGCTATGCGCGCGAGATGCTGCGCATCAATGACGAGGCGGTCAGCTATTTCCACCGCTCGGACAAGACCGGCGTGCTGCGCATCGGCCTGCCCACCGATTACGCCGTCGCCTTTCTTCAGGGCACGCTGACCCGCTATATCCGCGACCATGCCGGGGTCGAGCTGGAAGTGCATTGCGATCTGTCGCGCGAATTGCACCAGCACCTGCGCTCGGACGATCTGGACATCATCGTCGCGGTGATGCCGACGGCGCGCATGCCCTATCTGTCGCGGATGTGGAGCGAGCAGCCGATCTGGGCCGCGGCCGAGGATTTCCGGCCGGCCGCCCACAAGCCGGTGCCGCTGGGCGCCCATCCCGAGGGCTGCGACTATCGCGCCCGGATGATCCAGGCGCTGGATGCCGTCGAGCGGCGCTGGCGCATCGTCTATACCGGGCCGGGCATCTCGGGGCTGCAGAACGCGGTCAGGAACGGGCTTTGCGTCACCGCGCTGACCCGCGCCACCATGCTGCCCGGCATGCGCATGTTGACCGAGGCCGAGGGTTTTCCGGCGCTGGAGCCCTTGCGGGTCGGGCTGTTCTACAAGCATCCGCGCCTGTCGGCGGCGGGGTTGCAGCTGGTCAGCGACCTGGTCGCCGATCTCGACAGCGTGGGCTCGGGCATCCATGCGGTTCCGGCGTGAAACCCGCGCCATAACGCATGCAAATGTCAGGATTGGCAGAACCGATTTTGCATGCGCGGCGCCTTCTCCTAGCCTGACCGCATCAAGCAATCAGAACAATCAGACAGGGTGATGAGATGACACAGGATGAACGGGGCGGGCGCCTCGGGCTGTCGCGCCGTGCAATGCTGTCGCTGGGCGCGGCGGCGCTGGCGACGCCGATGCTGTCGCGCCGCGCCTTTGCCGCGCCGACGCAGCTGACCATGCTGGCCTGGTACGGCCATGCCGAGCCCGACATCGTGGCCGAGTTCGAGGCCGAGAACAACGTCAAGTTCGTGCCGAAATACTATACCGGCGGCGACAACATGCTGGGGCTGATCTCGCAAAGCCCGCCCGGCACCTTCGACGTGATCCTGTCGGATGCCGAATATGTCCAGCAGCTGAACGCGGCGGGCTATATCGAGGCGCTGGACCCGGCCGACTATCCCTTCGACGAGTTCTTCCCCGAGTTCCAGAAGTTCCCCGGCCATTGGGACGGCGACACGCTCTATTCCGTCATCACCCGCTTCGGCTTCCTGGGCGTCGCCTACAACACCGATGCGCTGACCGAGGCGCAGGCCTCGACCTATGACGTGTTCTGGGACCCGGCGCTGAAGGGCAAGGTCGGGCATTTCGACTGGCACCTGCCGAACCTTGGCCAGATGAGCCTGCTCAACGGCAATGCCAGCCCCTATGACATCGACGGGACGGCATGGGAGGCGGTCAAGGAAAAGACCATGACCCTGCGTCCGCAGGTCGGCGGCTTCTTCGATTACGGCGGCACCTTCTCGTCGCTGAACAACGGCCAGATGCTGGCCTTCGCCGGCATCGGCGACTGGATCACCGGCACGCTGGAACGGAACGGCGCCAAGGTGCGCTCGGTGATCCCCGAACAGGGCGGCTTGCAGTTCACCGAAAGCTTCTCGATCGGCAAGGGATCAAGCAAGGCCGATCTGGCGAAGAAGTGGATCCAGTATATCACCTCGGCCAAGGGCCAGGCGAAATCGGCGCAGATGGCGGCCTATCCCTGCCTGATCCCCAGCGAAGCCGGCTGGAAGGTGCTGAACGAGGAAAACCCCGCCGAGGCCAGGCGTCAGGGCATGGTGCTGGGGGAAAGCAATGCGATGGACCTGATCCGCTCGGGCCGCATCAAGTATCGCCAGCTGCCGGTGCAGCAATCGCTGGAAGAGTGGAACGACTTCTGGTCGGACTACAAGAGCGCCTGAACCCGACGCGGCCGGCACCCGCGCCGGCCGTGCCGCCCGTCCCCCGCCGGAGCCTGCCCGATGCGCCGTCCCGTCTCGCTTTACGGACTGACCTTCTCGCTGCCGCTGCTGATCTGGCAGCTTCTGTTCTTCGTCTTCCCGCTGGTCTTCCTGGTCGCGCTCAGCTTCTGGACCGTGCGCAACTTCCGGCTCGAGGCCGGGTTCGACACGGTGAACTGGGTGACGATGTTCGGCCGCCCGGTGTTCTGGCAGGCTTACGGCACCACGCTGGCCATGGCGGCAGCCGCGGCCGCCCTGACCAGCGCGCTGGCCTTTCCCTGCGCCTATGCCATCGCCTTCAAGCTGTCGCCCAAGGCACAGCGATGGGCGGTGTTCCTGATGGTGATCCCCTTCTTCACCAGCTATCTGGTGCGGGTCTATTCCTGGCAGGTCTTCCTGTCGGATGCCGGCATCATCAACGTCATGCTGGGCTGGCTGGGCCTTGGCCCGTTCGGCCTTCTGAACACCATCGGCGCGACGATGGTGGGTTATCTGACGCTGAGCTTTCCGCTGGTCGTCCTGCTGCAACTGTTCAGCCTGGCGTTCATCGACCGTACGCTGATCGAGGCCGCGCACAACATGCGCTGCGGGCGGCTGCGCACGGTCTTTGCCGTGGTGATCCCCTCGGCCCGGGTCGGGCTGGTGATCGCGGCGCTGTTCAGCTTCATCCTGTGCTTCGGCGATTTCGTCAGCCCGATCTACCTGGGCGGGGGCGACCCGACCACGCTGTCGATCCTGATCACCGACACCACCAAATCCGGCCAGCAATGGCCCCGCGCGGCGGTGATCGCCCTGACGATGATCGCGACGCTGATGGTCGCGGCCTTCCTGGCCGTCCGCTTCGCCTACAAGGGCCGCACGAAATGAACGAACTGAACGAACTGAACCGCAATCCGCTGATCGAGGCCGGGCTGAAGCTCTATGTGATCCTGGCCTATCTTTTCGTCTTCGCGCCGATCCTGGCGAGCTTCGTCTTCTCCTTCAACTCGGACCGCTTTCCCTCGATCCCGCTGGGGCATTTCTCGACCGAGTGGTATCGCGCCGTCGCCTCGGACCCGCTGGTCTGGGAGGGGCTGCGCAACACGCTGGGGATCGGCCTGGCGGTGGGGGTGATCTCGACCGTGCTGGGCTTCGGCGCCGCCTATACCGATTACCGCTACAAGTTCCTCGGCAAGCAGATTTATCTGGCGCTGGCGCTGCTGCCGCCGACCATTCCGGTGGTGATCATGGGGCTGGCGATGCTGGCTTACCTGTCGCGCATCGACCTGTCGGGCAATGCGCTGTCGGTCATCATCGCCCATGTGGTGATCTGCGCCCCCTTTGCCATGGCGGTGATCCGGCTGCGGCTGTCGCAGATGGACCCCTCGCTGGAGCCGGCGGCCTGGAACCTCGGCGCCTCGGAATGGGCGACGATGCGCCATGTCATCATTCCCTTCACCCGGCCGGCGATCCTGGGGGCGCTGTTCATCACCATGGCGGTCTCCTTCGACGAATTCGCCATCGCCTGGTTCGTCTCGGGCCTGAACGAGACGCTGCCGGTCAAGGTGCTGGGCTTCCTGCAAGGCCAGGTCAGCCCGCGCATCAACGCCATCGGCACCTTCGTCTTCGTGACCTCGATGACCCTGGTGATCCTCGCGCAACTGCTGCTGTCGGGGCGCGGCCCCGCAACCGACAAGGAATGAACCCGATGCAAGAACCCCTGGTCTCCTTCGAGGGCGTCGCCAAGCGTTTCGGCAGCTATACCGCCGTGCAGAAGATGGACCTGCAGATCCACAAGGGCGAGTTCCTGGCCATCATGGGCTCGTCCGGCTGCGGCAAGACCACGACGCTGCGCATGCTGGCCGGGCTGGAGGCGCCCAGCGAGGGCGTGATCCGCCTGGCGGGCCAGGCCATCAACGACCTGCCGAGCTGGAGCCGCGACACGCCGATGGTCTGGCAGAGCCTGGCGCTGTTCCCCTTCCTGAGCGTCATCGAGAATGTCGAGTTCGCGCTGAAGATGCGCGGCGTCGGGCGCGCCGAACGGCGCCGCCGGGCCGGGCAATGGCTGGAGCGCATGCAGATCGCCGAATTCGCCGGCCGCAACATCGCCCAGCTCTCCGGCGGCCAGCGCCAGCGCGTCGCGCTGGCCCGTTCGCTGGTGGTCGAGCCCCAGATCCTGCTGCTGGACGAGCCGCTTTCGGCGCTGGATGCGGCGTTGAAGGTGCGGATGCAATCGGTGCTGAAGACCCTGCAACGCGAAACCGGCATCACCTTCGTCTATGTCACCCACAGCCAGTCCGAGGCCTTCTCGATGGCCGACCGCGTCGTCATCATGTCCCGCGGCAAGATCGAGCAGATCGGCACGCCGCAGGAAATCTACCGCCGGCCGCGCACGCGCTTCGTGGCGGATTTCCTCGGCTCGTCCAACATCTTCACCGGCCAGGTCAAGCGGGACGCGGACGGACGGCCTGTCATCGCCACCAGGAATGGCGATTTCGCGCTGCCCGGCGGCGCGGCTGTCCCGCCGGGACAGGCGGCCAGCCTGACCGTGCTGGACACCCGGATGCAGATCCACCCCGACGCGGCCCCGCCGGCGGCGAATACGGTAGAGGCGCGCATGATCGGCGAGGAATTCGTCGGCGCCACCGCGACCATCTATTTCGAGACCGGCGACGGGCAGGAGATCAGGATACAGAAATCGCATGAGGAACTGGCAGATCTTCCGCTGGCCGTGGGCCGCGCGTTCCACCTGTCCTGGGCGCCCGATGACGGGCATCTGGTGCCGGAATAAGCCGGAGGGCGCCGTGTCCGGTCCCCTGGCCGGCGCTCCTGACCGCTATTTCCATGCCGCGTCATATGGCCTGTTCTATACCGGGCGGCTTTGGTCGGCGCGAACTTGTGATCCTTCGCAGATCGCCTCCGAAAGACCGGCAAGCGGCACGAGACCATCATCGTAACCTGGTGACGGCTTCGGGGCTCGATGCGCTCATGATCGCCCCGGCCGATCCATGTCAAAGCATCCCCGGGGCGCGGACAGAGAGTGCGTGGTCCGGCCTCGGGACGCTGACCTGCCGGGCGATTGCAATGGTAGACAATCAGGCTAGTTTACGCCCCGCGGTGTCCCGCCACCTGGCCCGCGATCGGACGGCTGTCCGCCTTGCCGGCCATAGCCATGGTCAAGCGCGGGACGGCGGCGAAAGGAGCAGGGATGAAGATACTTCTGGTCGGGGCAGGGCTCTCTGGCGCGGTCATCGGGCGGGAACTGGCCCGGGCGGGCCACCAGTGCCATGTCGTCGACAGCCGCGCCCATATCGGCGGCAATTGCTACACGGAACGCGATGCCGACAGCGGCGTGATGATCCATGTCTATGGCCCGCACATCTTCCATACCGACGATCAGCAGGTCTGGGACTATGTGAACGGCTTCACCGAATTCGTGCCCTTCCAGAACCGGGTCAAGACCACGGCGCAGGGGGCGGTCCATTCCCTGCCGATCAACCTGCTGACCATCAACCAGTTCTTCGGCAAGACCTTCCGCCCGGACGAGGCACGAGAGTTCCTGCTGGAAAAGGCCGATACCACCATCAAAAACCCCCGCAACTTCGAGGAACAGGCGCTGCGCTTCGTCGGACCCGAACTCTACGAGGCGTTCTTCAAGGGCTATACCGAAAAGCAATGGGGCTGTTCGCCCCGCGACCTGCCGGCCAGCATCCTCAAGCGGCTGCCGGTGCGCTTCAACTATGACGACAACTATTTCTTCCACCGCTTCCAGGGCATGCCGCGCCACGGCTATACCGCGCTGGTCGAGGCGATCCTGGACCGGCCCGGCGTCTCGGTCTCGCTGCGCACCCCCTATCGGCCGGAGATGGCCGCCGATTACGACCATGTCTTCTGGTCCGGCCCGCTGGACGGGTTCTTCGGCTACAGCCTCGGCCGGCTCGGCTATCGCACGCTGGATTTCCAGCGTTTCGAGCATGACGGCGATTACCAGGGCTGCGCCGTGATGAACTACGGCGACCGCGAGGTGCCCTATACCCGCATCACCGAGCACAAGCATTTCGCGCCCTGGGAAGAGCACCGCAAAAGCGTCTGCTATCGCGAGTTCAGCCGCGCGGCCGGCCCGGACGACATCCCCTATTACCCGATCCGGCTGGTGGACGAGATGACGCTGCTGGAAAACTATGTCCGGCTGGCCGAGGCAACGCCGGGCGTGACCTTCGTCGGCCGGCTGGGCACCTATCGCTATCTCGACATGGACATCACCATCCGCGAGGCGCTGGACACGGCCGCCGATTTCCTGGGGCGCCTCGCCGCCGGCCGGGAGCCGGCCCGCTTTTCCCGCCCGCCGATCTGACACCGGCGCCGCACAGCACCCTTCGCGATGAAACGGACGATCTTTTCCAGCCCGACCTGCCAGGCTTTCGTCGTCCACCGTGCCGCCGGAACCGTGGTGGCGAGCTTTGCCCAGCGCACGGAGCCGGCCCCCGCCGATTTCGCGGGCGAGACCATGCTGGCCGGCACCGAGCACGCCTATTGCTGCATCCGCGCGCTGGCGAACGACTGGTAGGTCGCGCCGGAGCTCGACGCCTGCCTGATGGCGGTGGCGGGCGCGTTGCGCGCCTGTCGGCGGGTCGTTCTCTACGGCTTTTCCATGGGCAGCTATGGCGCGTTGATTTCGGCCCGGGTGCTTGGTGCGGATCGCTTGGTGCTGATGGCGCCCGTCGCCGATATCCCCCCGGACAGGGATCGGCGCTGGATCGGCGTCTACGACCAGAGGACCGGACCGCGGTCATGTCGCGGACCTGAACGGCGCTGGCCGGTGCAAGAGATCCTGACCGCCCCGCTCCGGGCATATGGTGCTGCGTTCCTGAACAACGGCGGCATCCTGGGCAGCATCGCCCAGGCGCTGTTCGATCCCGTCGTCGACATCGCCTGATTGCAGGCCCGGGTGACCGCCTCGAGAAAGCACAACAGCTATTACATCAGCGAACTGGCCCGCACGCTGTCCCGGCACCGGCTGCTGAAAAAGCCCTGCTGCAATATGCCCTGCGCCGGTTTCCCGAGGACGCGACGGCCCGGCTGGACTATGCCGGCGCGCTGGCCGATGAGGGCCAGCACGCGGAAGCGGCCGAGCTGATCCGCGCGGCGGTCGCCCGAAACCCCGGCGCGGCCGTCCGCGTGCCGGGGATCCGGGCGCTGGCGCAATATGCCGAAACCGGCGGCAGCCCCGACGCCGTGGCCGACCTGAGCGCGCGCCATGCGACGGCCGCGCCCGCGCGAGGCGCAGCTGCGCTATACCCGCTTCCTGCGCCACAGCCGGCGCCCTGACCAGGCATTCCGCGCGCATGACGCCTTCATGCAGGGCTGGCCGTTCTCGGCCCAGGGCTTCTTCGAGCGCGGGCTGATCTTCGAGGCGCGACCTGCCCTATATGGCCGAGACGAGTTATCGCCGCGCTCTGGCTGAAGACAAGGGTTTCCACCGGGCAAAGCGGCGGCTGCACCTGATCGACGCACGCGGCTAGGGGTGAGGCCGCCCTTCGGTCGCTCGCGATCGGGCCCTTGGCCTGCGGCCGGCTCGGTCGCAGCGGTTTTCTTCTCTCGCGAGCCGGAAATGCGGGAATGCATTTCCATGAAACGGCCCCGGCTTTGGAATGGAGGCAGGCCGGCTGCGGGGTTACATCCGGTGCAATCGTTAACGCCGGATCGCGCAATGCTCTGCCGGGCGCCAGGTTTCGCCGGAAAGAAGCGCGCAGACGGGCCGACAAGGAGGCTGTCATGTCATTTTGCCGTTCCGCTTGCAGCTTCCCGACCCATCGATCTGTCGATCATCGTTCCGGTCTACAACGCCCGGGACCATCTTCGGCCGCTTGTCGAAACCTGCCTGGGCCTCGACAGGCTTCATTGCGAGATGCTGCTGGCCGATGACGGCTCGTCGGACGGCAGCGCCGAAGAGATCGAGCGGCTCACCGCCGCCATTCCGCAAGTGACGGCCCTGCACAAACCCGCCAACCTGGGCGCGGGTCATGCGCGCAACCTGGCCTGGCCACATGCGCGCGGCCGCTACACGCTGTTCTTCGACGCCGACGACCGGCTGCATGGGGAGGCGATCGCGCCCACGCTGGCGCGGATGGATGCCGAGCCCGACATCGACACCGCCATGCTGGCCTGTCGCTACCAGCGCGATGCGGCCGGCGGCTTTACTATCCCTGGAACAAGATCCTGCGCACCGCGCATTTCCGCGAGGCCGGGCTGCGCTTCGGCGCGACCAAAGTGAACAACATCTTCGGTCACTGGTATTCGCGGCTCTTCGCGCGCCGGGTGCTGCTGGGCAGCCAGGTGATCTGCACGCATATCGTCTATCCGGGCGGCCAGAACCTGACCAACCGCTTCAGCGCCGACCGGCTGCAGATGTTCGACGCGCTGGACGAGACCTATGATCTGCTGCTGGCGCACCCGGCGCTTCATCCACCATTTCTGAGGCCTTTGCGCCACGCTGGCACAATGGGGCCGCCGCGGCGTCGGGCATCGGCTGGAATTCGAAAGCCGCTATCGCGACCTGATCAGCCGCATGGAGATCGAGGATTTCGCGCGCATGCGCCTGGTCCAGGCGCCGCAGATCGCGGATCGCTTCGTCAAGGAACTCGTCGGCCAAGGGAACGGACGTGCCCAAAGTTTCCATCATCGCCACGGCCCATGACATCGAGCGCTACATCGCCGAATGCCTGGGCTGCATCACCCGCCAGACGCTCGAGGATATCGAGATCATCGTCGTCGACGACGGTCCGGCGACTCGACCCCGCAGATCATCCGCGACTTTGCCGCCCGCGATGCCCGCATCCGCCCGATCCTGCTGCCGACCAACAGCATCGGCGGCGTCGCCACGGCGGCCAATGCCGGCATGGAGGTGGCGACCGGCGACTTCATCGGCTTTGCCGATGGCGACGACCGCTATGCCCCCGAGATGTTCGAGAAGCTGTGGCGCGCCGCACCGAATCCGATGCCGACCTGGCGATGAGCCGCTACATGCTGCTCGACGAATCCGACGGCCTGCTGAAGGAGCCGGCCGAGACCGGGCGCTGGTCGCCCTATCCCCAGGCCACGACCCTCGACCTGACCCCGGCCACCCGGCGCGAGATCCTGCGTTTCATCTCGGTGCCCTGGCGCAAGCTCTACCGCCGCGACCTGGTCGAACGGGCCGGGCTTCGCTTCCCGGTCGGCGACTTCTTCTTCGAGGACAACCCGTTTCACTGGATGGCGGTGATCGAGGCCGAGAGGATCGCGCTTGTGCCCGAGCGGTTGTGCGAACATCGCGTCGCCCGCGCCGGCCATACATGGCCACCGTGGACGAACGGCTGCTGCGCATCTTGCGGCACCGTGACATCATCCGCGACTGGCTCGACGGCGCCGCCCACAGGTGCCCGGTCGATCCGGGTGTCCGGAGAGATGATCCGAGCAATGGTGAACCTCGCGCGCTGCACCGTCCGTCCGGGTCGTTCGACCGCGCTGCGGGCACGGCTCGCTTGAAGGCCGCGCGCCAGGCTTGAGCGGCCTGGCGTCTCAAGCTAGGTCTGGCCGGATTGCCATCATGCGCAGGACCGGATGACCCGCTCGCCCGACCCCACCCTTGCCGACCGCGTCTTTGCCGCCCTGTCCCGCCAGATCGAGGCGGGCGAACTGGCCCCCGGCCAACGGCTGCGCCAGGACGAGATCGCCGCCGCATTCGGCGCCAGCCACGTCCCCGTGCGCGAGGCGTTCCGGCGGCTCGAGGCCGAGGGGCTGGTGGAATCGCTGCCGCGCCGGGGCGTGCGGGTGGCCCTGGCCGACCGCGCCGCCCTGGCCGAAGCCATCGAGATGCGCGCCGCGCTGGAGGCACTGGCCCTGCGTCACGCCGCCGAGGCCTATCCGCCCGGCCACCTGGCGGTGCTTGCCGAGGCCGATCATGCCTGCTCGCGGGCCGCCACCCCGGCCGAATGGGAGGCGGCGAACCAGAGCTTTCACAGCCTCCTGTTGCAGGGCTGCCCGATGCCGCGCCTGATGCAGACCATCGAGCGGCTGCAGCTTTCGGCCAGCCGCATGGCCCGGCAACTGGGCGCCGGGCATCCGGCGGGCCTGCCGCGCGAGGACCGCGACCACCGCGCCATGCTCTCGGCCCTGCAAGGGCGCGACATCGACCTGGCCGCGCAGATCCTGTCCCGCCACATCCGGCGAGGCCTTAGGCTGAATTATAGATAATTAATCCCATCCGCGCGCGGCAATGGACAGGAGGTAGATTTCTCGGCACATATTGGCGCGGGAATCGGAATTTTTATAGATAATTTCCCGCGTCGAAAGGGAGAGCCATGCCGAAAGACCTGCCGCGCACCGCCCTGCGGACCGACTGGACCCGCGCCGAAGCCGAGGCGATCTATCACCAGCCCTTCATGGACCTGCTGTTTCAGGCGCAGAGCGTGCATCGCGCCAATTTCGACCCCAACCAGGTGCAGATGAGCCGCCTTCTGTCGGTCAAGACCGGCGGCTGTGCCGAGGATTGCAGCTATTGCAGCCAGTCGGCGCGCAATGGCTCGACCTTGCCGGCCTCGAAGCTGATGGAGATCGAGCGGGTCCTGTCCGAGGCGCGCAAGGCCAAGGCAGCGGGCGCCACCCGCTATTGCATGGGCGCCGCCTGGCGCGAGCCGAAGGACCGCGACATGGCGGCCATCGAGGCCATGGTGCGCGGGGTGCGCGCGCTGGGAATGGAAACCTGCATGACGCTGGGCATGCTGTCCGACACCCAGGTCTTGCGGCTGAAGGATGCGGGCCTGGATTACTATAACCACAACATCGACACATCCGAGGCGTTCTATCCGCAGGTCATCACCACCCGCAGCTTCGCCGACCGCCTGGACACCCTGGCCCGCGTGCGCGAGGCCGGGATCAAGGTCTGCTCCGGCGGCATCTTGGGCATGGGGGAAACCGCGGGCGACCGCATCGACATGCTGCTGGCGCTGGCCACGCTGCCCGAACACCCGCAAAGCGTGCCGATCAACATGCTGATCCCGATGGCCGATACGCCGCTGGCCGAGGCGGCTCCGGTCGATCCCTTCGATTTCGTGCGCGTGGTGGCCTTGGGCCGCATCCTGATGCCGGCCAGTTACATGCGCCTGTCGGCCGGCCGCACGGGCATGAGCGACGAGATGCAGGCGCTGTGCTTCCTGGCCGGTGCGAATTCGCTGTTCATGGGCGATACGCTGCTGACCGCCGCCAACCCCGCCGAGGACCGCGACCGCCGGCTGTTCGACAGGCTGGGCCTGCGCCCCGAGGCCCCGGCCCGGGACGGCGCCGAAGCATGAGCCCGCTCGACGGCCAGCGCGGGCTGCTGGAAGCCTTGGTGCAACGCCGGCGGGCGCGGGCGTTGCAGCCGGTTTCGGGCGTGGATTTCGCCTCGAACGACTATCTGGGGCTGGCGGGGTCCGACCTGCTGCGCGATCTGGCGCGCGATGCGCTGGACCGCGGCCATGCCCCCGGCGCCGGCGCGGCGCGGCTGCTGCGCGGCAATCATGCGGCATTCGCGGCGCTGGAAACGGCGGCGGCGCAGCATTTCGGCAGCGGCGGCGCGCTCTATTTCGGGTCCGGCTATGGCGCCAACCTAGCGATCTTTTCCAGCCTGCCCGCCGCGCGCGACCTGGTGCTGCACGATGCCCTGATCCATGCCAGTGCGCTGGACGGGATGCGGCTGGGGGCGGCCGAAACCCGTAGCTTTCCCCATAACGACCCGGGCGCCGCGCGCGACGCCCTGCGGCGCTGGCGGGCCGAAGGGCGGCGCGGGCAAGTCTGGCTGGCGGTCGAAAGCCTTTACTCGATGGACGGCGATTTTGCCCCGGTCCGGGCGCTGGCCGATCTGGCCGCCGAGGAGGGTGCCTTCCTGATCGTGGACGAGGCCCATGCGACGGGGATCTGGGGACCGCAGGGCAGGGGCCTTGCCGCACCCTGGGCGGGGCGGGAAAACGTCATCACGCTGCACACCTGCGGCAAGGCCCTGGGCGTGCAGGGCGCGCTGGTCTGCGCCGATCCGGTGCTGATCGCCACGCTGGTCAACCGCGCCCGCAGCTTCATCTATTCCACCGCGCCCTCGCCGCTGCTGGCCGAGGTCCTGCGCGGTGCCCTTGCCCATCTGGCCGCCGATTCCACCCGCCGCGATGCCCTGCTGGCCCGGGTGGCGCGGGCGGGCGACCTGGCGCGCGGTATCGGCCTGGTGCCCTCGGGCAGCCAGATCCAGCCGGTCATCCTGCCCGGCGACGCCCGCTGCCTTGCCGCCGCCGCGCGGTTGCAGGCGCTGGGTTTCGACATCCGCGCCATCCGCGCGCCCACCGTCCCCAAGGGGGCCGAGCGGCTGCGCCTGTCGCTGACCCTGAACCCCGAGGATCCGGCGCTGGCCGCCGTCTTTGCCGCGCTGCACGAGGTGATCCGATGACGGCCTTCGTCGTGACCGGGACCGATACCGGCATCGGCAAGACGGTGTTTGCCGCCGCCCTGACCGCCCGCCTGCAGGCAAGCTACTGGAAGCCGGTGCAGTCGGGGCTGGAGGGCGAGACCGACAGCGAAACCGTCGCCCGCCTGTCCGGCTGCCCGGTTCTGCCCGAAGCCTGGCGGCTGGCGCTGCCCGCCTCTCCGCATCTCTCCGCCGCGGCCGAGGGCGTGACCATCGACGAGGCCGCCCTGACCCTGCCGCCCGCCCGGCCGCTGGTGATCGAGGGCGCGGGCGGGCTGATGGTGCCTCTGAACGACCGCGCCAGCTTCCTTGACGTCTTCGCCCGCTGGCAGCTGCCGGTGATCCTTTGCGCCCGCACCGCGCTCGGAACGATCAACCACAGCCTGCTTTCCATCGCCGCGCTGCGCGCCGCCGGGGTGCCGCTGCATGGCGTGGCCTTCATCGGCCCCGAGGCGCCCGCGGTGGAATCGACCATCTGCCGCATGGGCGAAACCCGCCGGCTTGGCCGGCTGCCCCTGCTGCAAAAGCTGGCCCCCGGCAGCCTGCGCACCGCCTTCGACGCCTGCTTCCCCTTGGACCGCTTTTCATGACCACGAGCCCGATCTGGCACCCTTTCACCCAGCACGCGCTGTTTCCCGCCATGCGCCCGATCGCCAGCGCGCAAGGCGCCTGGCTGACCGACGCCACGGGCCAGCGCGTGTTCGACGCCATCTCGTCGTGGTGGGTGGTGACGCATGGCCATTGCCACCCGCATATCGTGCAGGCGATCCAGCGGCAGGCCGGGCGGCTGGACCAGGTGATCTTTGCCGGCCACACCCATGAGCCGGCCGAGCGCTTTGCCGAAAAGCTGCTGGCGCGCCTGCCCGACGCCCTGACGCGGCTGTTCTTTTCCGACAGCGGCTCGACGGCGGTCGAGGTGGCGATCAAGATGGCGCTCGGCCATTTCCGGCACCGGGGCGAAGGGCGCCACCGCATCGTCGTGATGCAGAACGGCTATCACGGCGATACCGTCGGCACCATGTCGGCGGGCGAGCGCGGCGCCTTCACCCAACCCTATGACCCGCTGCTCTATGCCGTGGACCGCCTTCCCTTTCCCGCGCCGGGGCAGGAACAGGCGACCCTGGACGCGCTGGAGCGTTTTGCCCGCAACCCCGAAACCGCCGCCCTGCTGCTGGAGCCGCTGGCGCTTGGCGCGGGCGGCATGCTGTTCTATCCCCCCGGCGTCCTGGCCCGGATGGCGGCGATCTGCGCCCGCCATGGCGTCCTGCTGATCGCCGACGAGGTGATGACCGGCTGGGGCCGCACCGGGCGCTTCCTGGCCTGCGATCACGCCGGCGTGGTGCCCGATATCCTGTGCCTGTCCAAGGGCATCACCGGCGGCCACCTACCGCTGGCCGCCACGCTGTGCCGCGAGGAGATCTACCAGTCGCATTTCTCGACCGACCGGCGGCGCACCTTCTTCCATTCCTCGAGCTATACCGCCAACCCCATCGCCTGCGCCGCCGCCCTCGCCAATCTGGAATTGTGGGAGAGGGAGCCGGTCCAGGCCCGGATCGACGCCGTCGCCGCCGCGCAGGCCGAGGGGCTGGCAAGGCTGGCGGCGCATCCCGGGATCTCGGGCGCGCGTCAGCTGGGCACGATCCTTGCGGCGGAAATCGGCGGCCCCGGCCGCTACATGGCCGAAACCGGCCCGGCGCTGCTGCGCTTCTTTGCCGAGCGCAACCTGCTGATCCGCCCCCTGGGCAATACGGTCTATCTGCTGCCGCCCTATTGCAGCACCCAGGCCGAGCTCGGCGCCTGTCACGACGCCATGCTGGAGGCCGCCGATGTCCTTGGATGATGCAGCGCGCGGCGTGGTCATGGCGGGGTTTGGCCACTACCTGCCCGAGCGGCGGGTCGATAACGCCGAGATCGAGGCCGATCTGAACCTGCCGCCCGGCTGGATCGCCGCGCGCACCGGCATTCACAGCCGGCATTATGCCGCGCCGGATCAGGCGGTCAGCGATCTTGCCGTGCCGGCCGGGCGGATGGCGCTGGAGCAGGCGGGGTTGGCGCCGGGCAGCATCGGCCTGCTGCTGCTTGCCACCTCGACCCCCGATCACCTGCTGCCGCCGACCGCGCCTCTGGTGGCGCATCGCCTGGGCCTTGGCGCGGGGGCGATGGACCTGGCCGGGGCCTGCGCGGGCTTCCTGCAGGCGCTGGTGCTGGGGGCCGGCCATGTCCGGGCGACGGGGCAGGCGGTGCTGGTCATCGCCGCCAACATCCTGTCGCGCCGCATCGCGCCGGGCGACATCGCGACCCGCGCCCTGTTCGCCGATGCCGCGGGCGCCGTCGTGCTGGCGGCGTCGTCCGATCCCGCCAAGGGGCTGCGGGCCTCGGTCCTGCGCTCGGACGGGGCGGGCTATGACCTGATCCGCATCGCCAATGGCGGCTCTCGCCAGCCGTTCCGGACCGGCGATGCGGGGCTCGCGATGGACATGCCCGACGGCAGGGCCGTCTTTGCCCGCGCGGTCGAAGGGATGACGACATCCAGCCAGACGGCGCTGCGCGAGGCGGGCCTGACCGCACCCGAGATCGCCACCTGGCTGGCGCACCAGGCCAATGGCCGCATCCTGGCGCAGGTCGGCGCCCGGCTGGGGCTGGACCGGGCCGAATGCCTGGGCACGCTGGCCCGCCATGGCAATTCCTCGGCCGCCACCATGCCCCTGGCCCTGTCGTGTCGCGCCGCCGAGGGGCCGCTGCCTGCCGGCCCGATGCTGATGACCGCCTTCGGCGCGGGGCTTCTGTGGGGCTCGGTCGTCTGGCAAGCCTGAGGCCGCTTCGGCGAGCGGCGCGCCGATGCAGCTTCCGGCGCATGGCCGCTCTCAATCCTCGCCGTGATAGGAAAACCGCGCCGAGAAACTGGCCGGGGCCAGGCTGGCGTCATGGTCGAAATCCGCCGTCGTGCCGGGCGTGACCGTGACGATGGCCGGGCCGGCGTGGCGAAAGGTCAGGCTGTGCTCCAGCGCGCGCACCGCCATCTCGATGCCCAGCCGGCCCTGCATCACCGGGAAATCCGTCGGTGCTGCCAGGATGCGGCCGCGCATGATGCCGCGAAACACGCCGGGGCTGATATAGGTCGAGATGATGCCGACCCGGTCCAGCTCGCCGCGCGCCCGCAGGATCGAGATCGCCACCTCGGCCATCGGGCCGCTGCCGACCAGATAGTCGGGCGCCGGGCCCTCGGCCAGCAGCTGCTCGACCAGCTGGGCCTGGGCCTCGCGGCCGGTATCGCCGTAAAGCACGCTGGTCACGCGGGCGGAACTGTCGGCAATGGCGGCGCGGAAGCCGTCCTCGACGAAGCCCACCCAACCCGCGCCGCGCGGGCCGGGGAACCAGGCCACGCTGACCGGCGGGCTGCCCTTGGGGTGGCGGCGGGCCAGTTCCAGCCCGGCGGCGCGGCCCATCTCGCGCCAGGGCACGCTGGCCTTGGCGGTGATCGGCCCCGGCTCGATGTCGTTCACCACGGCGATGATCGGCTTCTGCCGCGCCAGCTCGCTCAGCACCGGCGTCAACCCGTCATAGGAGACCGTGCCCACCACCACCGCGTCATAGCGCGGATCGGCGCAGGCGTGCAGCTGCGCGATCTGCCGCGCCGGGTTGGGATAGCCGCCGGCCTCGAACAGGTCGAAGCCGACGCCCAGCCGGCGCGATTCCTCGACCATGCCGTAATTGACGCCCAGCCAATAGGCATCCTTCAGATGCGGATAGAGCACGCAGAGGTTCCAGGGCCGCGCGGCGTGCTCCAAGGGCGCATAATCCAGTCGGACCGAGGGGCTGTCGTCCCGGAAGGGCTGCGAAAACACCTGCAGGGGCCAAGTCTCGGCCCGGGCCGGGCCAGCAGCGAGCAGCAGGGTGGCGACGGCCGCAAGGGCGCGCAGGCATCGGGCTGGGAAGATGGCGGTCGACATGGCGGTGACTTCGGCCCCGGTTCCGATTAGCCTTGGCCGGCCCGCTGCGGGCATCCGGCAGGGCGGAGGGTAGTGCTTGGGGCTGTTCACGCGCAAGTCGCGATTGGGTTGGCAGCTTTTGCTGGCCTTTGTGGTCATCGCCGGCGCGCCGGGCCTGATGGGCGTGCTGGGCTGGCTGGAGCTGCGCGACCTGGCGGACCGGCAAAGCCGGCTGATCGCCCAGACCATCCCCGCCATCGCCGAGGTGCGCGGCTTTGCTGAGGAAAGCAGCCGCGTCGTCGCCATTGCCCCGGACCTGGCGGCGGTGACCGACGACCATGTCCGGCGCGAACGTGCGGCCTTTCTGTTCGACCAGGTCGATGCGCTGCGCGACCGCATCCGGCGCTATGAAAGCACCGGCCAGCCGCCCCCGGCGCCGCTGTCGCGTTCGGAATCCGAGGTGCGGCAGGGCATCGCCCGGCTGGACCAGCTGGTGCAGCGCCGGCTGGCCGCCGAGGCCGACCAGCGCCGCCGGCTGGAGGAGGGGCTGACGGCGACCACCGAGCTTCTGGAGATCACCGACACGCTGGCCGCCAATGTCGAGGTGGCGGTCTCGGCCGGGGTGGCCAGCCTCTATGACCTGTGGAACCGGCGTGAGACGCTGGCCGAGATGCTGGACAAGCTGATCGAGGTCGACCTGTTCCAGCTGGGCCAGATGTTCGAGCTGCGCGGCCATGTCGCCGGAATCGCCCTGCTCCTGAACCGCATCGGCGAGACCCGCAGCCAGCACGACCTGGAGCAGCTGCGCGCCGAACTGGCGGCGCGCCTGGGCGTGGTGACCCGCCGGCTGGAAACGGTGCCCGACCGCAGCCGGGCCGAGCGGGCGCTGGCGCTGTTGCGCGGGATCACCCCGGCCGCGGCCTCGCCGCCCGGGACCGAGGATTTCCCCGGCCTGACCGCGCGGCTGATCGCGCTGGACGCGCAGACGGCGGCGGCGCAGGCCGAGTTGCGCGACGCGGCGCTGCGGCTCGACACCCAGGCCGCGGCGCTGGCCGACAGCATCGTCGGCCGGGCCACGCGCGCCGGCGAGGCGGCGCAGGCCGCCATCCGCCGCACGCTGATCGTCTCGGCCATCGGCTCATTCCTGGCGCTGATGGTCTCGGCCGGGGTGGTCTGGTTCTATGTCCGCGGCAAGATCACCCGGCGGCTGGACGCGCTGGCCGCGCGCATGGGCGGGCTGCGGGCGGGCGACCTGCACGAGGAGGTGGTGCCGCGCGGCGAGGACGAGATTTCGCGCATGGAGCAGGCGGTCGAGGTCTTTCGCCTGCAGGCGCTCGAGAACCGCGCCCTGGCGGCCGAACGCGACCGCAATCTCGAGGAGCTGCGCCGCCACCGCGAGGAGCTGCGCCAGCTGGTCGACGAGCAGACCGAGCGGCTGCGCGGCGAGGTTGCCGCCCATGCCGAGGCCCGCGCCCATGCCGAGGCCGCCGACCGCGCCAAGTCGCAGTTCCTGGCCATGATGAGCCACGAGATCCGCACGCCGATGAACGGCGTCCTGGGCCTGCTGCACGGGCTGATGCAGGACGACCTGGCGGGGCGGACCCGCGACCGGGTGGTGGCGGCGCTGGCCTCGGGCGAGGGGCTGATGTCGCTGCTGAACACGCTTCTGGACGACGCCAAGTCGCTGGACGGCGACATCGCGCTGCGGCCGGCGCCCTTCGACCCGGCGGCGCTGGTGCGGGAAACGGCCATGCTGATGGCGGCCTCGGCGCAGGACAAGGGGCTGTGGCTGCGCATCGACGCGCCGGATTGCGGCTGGCTGATGGGGGACGCGGCGCGGCTGCGGCAGGTGCTGTTCAACCTGCTCTCCAACGCGATCCGCTTCACCGCCGCGGGCGGGGTCGATCTGCGGTTGCGGACCGAGCCGGGTCCGGCCGGGATCGTGCTGGTGCTGGAGGTCGCCGATACCGGCAAGGGCATCGCGCCCGAAGCGCAGAAGCGGATCTTCGGCCTGTTCGAGCAGGAGGATCCCGAGACCGCCCGGCGCTATGGCGGCACCGGCCTGGGGCTGGCGATCAGCCGCCGGCTGGCCGAGGCGATGGGCGGCACGCTGTCGGTGGAAAGCGCGCCGGGGCAGGGCGCGTTGTTCCGGTTCCGCGCCGGTTTCCCGCCGGCCGAGGCCCCGGCCGCCGCCGCGCCGGCCGCCCCCGCCCGCCCGCTGCGCCTGCTGGTGGTCGAGGACCACCCGGTCAACCGCATGGTGCTGGACGGCTACCTGGCCGAGGCGGGCCATGCTTTCGCGATGGCGGATTGCGCCGAGGAGGCGCTGGCCCGGCTGGACCAGGACCGTTTCGACGCGGTGCTGATGGATGTGAACCTGCCCGGCATGTCGGGGATCGAGGCGGCGCGCGCGATCCGCCGCCGCGCCGAAGGCCTGCCGGTGATCGGCATCTCGGCCCATGTCCAGCCCGAGGAAATCGCCGCCTGCCATGCCGCCGGCATGGTCGAGGTGCTGTCGAAACCCCTGGCTCCGGCCGATCTGCAGCGCGCGCTGGCGACGGTCCGGCCGAATGCGGAGCCGGTGCCGGCGGCCGTCCTGGCCCCGGCGCTGGCCGACCTGCCGCCGGCGCAGGTGGCCATGCTGGCGCGGCTCTATCTGGACGGGATGGCCGGCGACATGGCGGCGATCCAGGCGGCACTGGGGCAGGGCGATGCCACGGCGGCGGCCCGCGCGGCGCATCGTTGGCGCGGGGCCAGCGGCAATTTCGGCCTTTCCGACCTGACGGCGGCGCTGGAGCGTTTTGAATGCGCCCTGGCCGACGGCACCGGCGCGGCGGGCGCTCTGTGGGACGATCTGGCCGCCCTGGCCCGGGCGGGCGCCGAGGCGATGCGGCGCGAGCTTGCCCTGTTGCCGGCCTAGCTCAGCGCGGCGGTAAAGACATAGCCCTCGCCATGCGCGGTGCCCAGGATGCGCGGTGCCTTGGGGTCGTCGCAGAGCTTGCGCCGCAGCCGGCGGATCAGCACGTCCACCGTGCGCTGGCTGCTGTCATCGACCCGGTGGGTGATATTGGCCAGCAGCCGGTCGCGGTCCATCACCACGCCGGGATTGCCGACGAAGGCGCGCAGCAGCTCGAATTCGGCGCGGGTCAGCGACACCAGCGCGCCGGAGGTGTCGTAAAGCTGGCGCCCGGCGATGTCGAAGCGGAAGCCGGCGAATTCCACCGTGCGCCGCGCCATCTGCCGCATGGCCGCCGTGCGCCGCAAGAGGTTCTTGACCCGCGCCGCCAGCTCGCGCCGGTTGAAGGGCTTGCAGACGTAATCGTCGGCGCCCAGTTCCAGCCCGACGATGCGGTCGACCTCGTCGGTGCGGCCCGACAGCAGGATGATGCCGATTTCCGACCGCGCGCGCTGCTCGCGGGTGATCTCCAGCCCGTCCTTGCCGGTCAGGTTGATGTCCACGATCAGCAGGTCGGCCGGATCGCTGCCCAGCACGCGGTCCGCCGCCTCGGCGCTGGCGCATTCCGTGATTCGGTGGCCGAAGGATTGCAGATAGGCGGTCAGCGCCCCGCGGGTGACGGGCTCGTCCTCGATGATCACGATATGGCTGGCTCGGCCGGTCATCGGCGGTTTCCCTGGCTGCTCCCTGCATTCTGTTAACATTTTCTCACATCATTCCATAGCCCATTCATCACAAGGGCCTGACACGTTCACATCCGGATCCTAGCGTCGAAGGACGAAGGGTGGCCATGCAACCGCCCGCCTGCCCGCGAAACAGGGCGCTTCAACAGGGAAAGACCATGAAACACACAGCTCTGCTGCTTGCTTCGGCAGCGGCCCTTTCCGTCACGGCCTCGCTGGCGCAGGCCGCCGATTCCTCGGACCCGATCGTGATCCCGACGCATAACTGGTCCAGCCAGATCGTGATGAGCCATATCGTCGGGCGCATGTTCGAGGAACTGGGCGATTCGGTCGAATATGTCTCGTCCGACAGCCAGACGGTCTATGAATCCATCCGGCTGGGCGACGTGGCGCTGGAGGTCGAGGTCTGGGAGGGCGCGTTCGGCGCCGCCTTCAACGCCGCGCTGGCCAAGGGCGGGCTGCATGACGCCGCCACCCACGAGGCGGTGACGCGCGAGGACTGGTGGTATCCGCTGTGGACCAAGGAGGCCTGTCCGGGCCTGCCCGACTGGAACGCCCTGAACGATTGCGCGGCGAAATTCGCCACCGCCGAGACCGGCGACAAGGGCCGCTTCCTGGGCGGGCCGGTCGACTGGCTCAAGCATGACGCGGAAAAGGTCGACGCGCTTGGCATGAACTTCACCGTGGTCAATGCCGGCTCGGCCGCCGCGCTCTGGGCCGAACTGGCCGCGGCCGAGAAAAGCAAGACCCCCATCGTGCTGTTCAACTGGACGCCGAATTTCGCCGAGGCGGTCTGGCCCGGCGAATTCGTCGAGTTCCCGAAATGGGAAGAGGGCTGCGACAAGGATCCCGCCGTCGGCCCGATCCCGGACAAGGTCTATGACTGCGGCAACCCGGCGAACGGCTATCTCAAGATCGCCGCCTGGGACGGGATGAAGGAGAAATGGCCCGCCGCCTATGCCGCGCTGGCCAAGGTCACCTTCACCAATGCCCAGATCGCCGAGATGGCCAAGCTGGTCGATGTCGACGGCATGGAACCCGAGGACGCCGCCGAGGCCTGGATGGAGAGCAACGAGACGGTCTGGAAGCCGTGGCTGCAATGAACCAGCTGCTTTCGCCCGATCGGCTGGCCCGCAAGGGCCCGGCCTTTGCCCCGCCGTCACCCCGGCCCGGCCAGCACGGCACGGCCCCGGATGGAACCGTCACCGCCGGAGGCCCGATGAACCAGCGCGATGCCGTGATCGACTGCCGAAACGTCTGGAAGGTGTTCGGCCCGCGTCCCGACCAGGTGCAGGCGCTGCTGGCCCGCAATCCCTCGGCCGAGGCATTGCGCGCGGCGGGCTGCGTCGCCGCCGTGCGCGACGTCAGCCTGACCATTCCGCGCGGCGAGATGCTGGTGGTGATGGGCCTGTCCGGCTCGGGCAAGTCCACGCTGGTGCGCTGCATGTCGCGGCTGCTGGACATCTCGGCCGGGCAGGTGGCGGTCGAGGGGCAGGACATCGGCTCGCTGACCGAGACCCAGCTGATCGAGCTGCGCCGCCGCCGCATGGGCATGGTGTTCCAGAGCTTCGGCCTGCTGCCGCATCGCAACGTGCTGGAGAACGTGGCCTTTCCGCTGGAGATGCGCGGCCAGCCCCGCGCCGCCCGCATCGCCCGCGCCCGCGAGATGCTGGAGCTGGTCGGCCTGACCGGCCGCGAGGAGCATTTCCCGCGCGAACTGTCGGGCGGCCAGCAGCAGCGCGTCGGCATCGCCCGCAGCCTGGCGATCGAGCCGGCGATCTGGTTCCTGGACGAGCCCTTCTCGGCGCTGGACCCGCTGATCCGTCGCGAGATGCAGGACGAATTCCTGCGGCTGAAGGGCACGCTGGACAAGACCATCGTCTTCATCACCCATGATTTCGACGAGGCGCTGCGGCTTGCCGACCGCATCGCCATCATGAAGGACGGCGCGGTCGAGCAATGCGACACGCCGGACCGCATCGTCATGGCGCCGGCGACGCCCTATGTCGCCAAGTTCACCGCCCAGATCGACCGCGCCCGCGTGGTGCGGCTGGCGGCGCTGGCGTCCCCGGCGGCGGGCGACGTGCACGGCGCGGCGCTGCCGGGGGATGCGGTGCTGCATGACATGGCCCGCGCCATCCTGGCCGACCCGCGGCCGCAGATCCCGGTCGCGGCGGCGGACGGCAGCCTGCTCGGGCTGCTCGACCGGCAGGCGGCGACCGACCTGATCCTGGGGGACCGGCCATGAGCGGGGCAAGGGCGGCGCGCCCGGCGCAGGCGGCCTGGATCCTGGCCGGCCTGGCGCTGGCGCTGGTGCTGGCCAAGCCGCTGCTGCCGGCCGGGCTGGTCAGGCCGCCGGACTGGCTGGTGCTGCCCTTTGCCGGCTGGATCAATGCGGTCTTCGATTTCCTGCGCGACGACCTGGGGCTGATCCACGTCACCCGCGCCTTCGCCGGCGCGGTCGAGGCGGCGCTGGATACCACGGCGAACCTGCTTTACGGCCGCTCGCGCTGGCCGCATCTGGGCCCGATCCCCTGGGTGGTCGTCGCCGTCACCATGGCCATGGCAGGCTATGCCCTGCGCGGCTGGCGGCTGGCGGCCCTGACCGGCGGCACCTTCGTCTGGATCGCCGTCATGGGCCAGTGGAAATGGGCGATGGAGACGCTGTCGGTAATCGCCGTCGCCACCCCGGTCGCGGTGGCGCTGGGGCTGGGCCTTGGCATCATGGGCTGGCGCTGGCCCCGGTTCGAGCGGGTGCTGAACCCGGTCCTGAACCTGGCGCAGTCGCTGCCGCATTTCGCCTATATGATCCCGGTCGTGGTCTTTGTCGGCGTCGGCCCCAAGTCCGGCGCCATCGTCACCATCATCTTCTCGGTGCCGCCGATGATCCGCATGACCATGCTGGGCCTGCGCCGCGTCGCGCCCGAGATCATCGAGGCCGGGCAGATGGCCGGCGCCAACCGCTGGCAGGTGATGACGCGGGTGCGCCTGCCCGCCGCGCGGACCGAGATCCTGATCGGCGTCAACCAGGTCATCATGCAGTCGCTGGCCATGGTCGTGCTGGCCTCGTTCATCGGCATGCCGGGGCTGGGGCAGAAGCTGCTGCAACTGTTGCAGGCGCTGAAGATCGGCCTGTCCTTCGAGATCGGCATCACCATCGTGCTGCTGGCCGTGGCGCTGGATCGGCTGTCCAAGGCCTGGGCGCTGCACCAGCCTGCCCATGCCGAGGCCAGCGCCGGCTGGGTCGCGCGGCACCGGCTGCTGCTGGTCTGGTTCGGCCTGGTGCTGGCGGGGTTCCTGCTGGCCCGCGCCGTGCCCTATTTCCACGTCGTCGAGCGCAGCCAGGCGCTCAGCATCGCCGGCCCCATCGACGCGGTGATGGACATGCTGCTGGGCGTGGTGCGGCCGCTGACCGACTGGCTGCGGTGGTTCCTGATCACCTGGGTGCTGATCCCCTTGCGCGACGCGATCCTGTGGTTGCCCTTCGTCGGCGTGCTGCTGGCGCTGGCGGCCCTGGGCTGGCGCATCGGCGGCGCCCGCTCGGCGCTGGTCTGCCTGGGCTTCATCCTGCCCATCGCGCTGTCGGGCTGGTGGGACCGGGCGATGATCACCGTCTATACCGTCGGCACGGCGGTGGCGCTGGCGCTGCTGATCGGCCTGCCGCTGGGCATCTGGGCCGCCGGGCGCGAGACCCGGGCCAAGGCGGTGCTGCTGGCCTGCGACACGTTCCAGACCTTTCCCAGCTTCATCTACCTGATCCCGGTGGTGATGCTGTTCGGCGTCAACGACGTGGCAGTGGTCGCGGCGGTGGTGGTCTTTGCCGCCGTGCCGCTGGTGCGCTATACCGTCGAGGGCCTGCGCAACGTCCCGCCCGAGACCGTCGAGGCCGCCGAGATGAGCGGCGCCACCCGGCGCCAGCTGCTCTGGTCGGTGCGCCTGCCCCTGGCCCTGCCGACGCTGATGGTCGGGCTGAACCAGTCGGTGATGTTCGCGCTGTTCATGGTCATCATCGCCGCCTTCATCGGCACGCAGGACCTGGGGCAGGAGATGCAGCGGGCGCTCTCGGCCACCGATGTCGGCAAGGGGCTGGTGCTGGGGCTGGCCGTCGCCTTCATGGGGCTGATGGTCGATCACCTGCTGATGCGCTGGTCGGCGGCGCGTCGCGCGGTGCTGCATGGCTGATCGCCCACCGCTCCGGTGACGGGGTGTTCGCAAAGCTCGGCGCCGGCCGGACGGTCGTTCCGTGGAACATCGCCCGGCCGGCAGCGTTGACCCGGCGAACTGCAATCGACCCGCCGGGAGGGCCGCATGGGCTGCGACATGGACTTCACTCTCGGCATCGAGGAGGAATACCTGCTGGTCGATGCCGAGACCGGCGATCTGGCCGAGGCGCCCGATGCCCTGATGCAGGCCTGCCGGCGCGAACTCGGCGATCATGTCAGCCCGGAATTCCTGCGCTGCCAGATCGAGGTCGCGACGCCGGTCGCCACGGACATCACGGATGCGCGGCGGCAGCTGACGCGGCTGCGCCGGACCGTGGCGGATCAGGCCTCCGGTTTCGGGCTGGCGCCGATCTCGGTCGCCTGCCATCCCTTCGCGGACTGGCGCGACCAGGACCACACGGACAAGAGCCGCTACAACCAGCTGTCGCAAGAGATGGGCGGCGTGGCCCGGCGGATGCTGATCGGCGGCATGCATGTGCATGTCGGAATCCCCCAGGACAGCCTGCGCATCGACCTGATGAACCAGTTCTCGTATTTCCTGCCGCAGCTTCTGGCGCTGTCCGCCTCCAGCCCGTTCTGGCAGGGCGAGGATACGCGGCTCGCCTCCTATCGCACCACGGTGTTCGGCGGCTATCCCCGCACCGGGCTGCCGCCGCGGCTGGCGAGCTGGGGGGAATACGAACGCTCGGTCGAGGCGCTGACTTCGCTGGGCCTGATCGAGGACAGCAGCAAGATCTGGTGGGATCTGCGGCCCTCGTCGCGCTTCCCGACGCTGGAAACCCGGGTCTGCGATGCCTGCCCGCGCCTTGACGACACCCTGACGCTGACCGCGCTGATCCAGGCGAGCTTGCGCATGCTGTGGCGGCTGTCGCGGCGGAACATGCGCTGGCGGCAATACGACAATTTCCTCTTGGCCGAGAACCGCTGGCGGGCCGCCCGCTATGGGTTGACCGAAGGGCTGATCGACTTTGGCGAGAACCGCCTGAAGCCTGCTGCCGAGATGGCCGAGGACTGGCTGGAACTGATCGGCGAGGATGCGGATGCGCTCGACAGCCAGCCCGCTGCGGCGCGGCTGCGCGCCCTGGTGGCAGAGGGCAATTCCGCGGAACGCCAACGCGCGGTGCATGCCGCGGCCATGAACGCCGGCGCGACGCGAGAGGAAGCCCTTGTCACGGTTGTGAAGGCGCTGATCGCGGAGTTCCGCGAGGGGCTGGACTGACGGCGGCACCGGCCCGGCAGCACTTGCCGATGTGCATCCGCTGGTGATCCGGCGGCCAGTATCTTGCGGCACGGCGGGTCCCGCGCCCGGGGGTTGGGCAGGGCGGTGCAGAACTGCGCCCGGCACGAGCGTCGCGCTTGAATTTAATCAATCGATTGATTACAATTACCCATGATCGAGATTCCGGACAAGCCGCCCGAAGGGGCGCAGAAGGCGCTGATCGAGGCAGGCTTGCTGCTCTTCGGTCAGAAGGGGTTCGATGCGACCTCCACGCGCGAACTGGCCGCCAAGGCCGGGGTGAACCTGGCGCTGATCGCCTATCACTTCGGCGGCAAGGACGGCCTGCGCCGCGCCGTCGTCGGCGAAGTGGCGCGGCGGCTGATGGCGATCGCGGGGGCGCCGCGATCCGCCGAGGGGCTGACCCCGGCGGCGGCGCTCCGGCGCCTGCAGATCATGCTGCGCGGGGTCGCGACCTTCATCGGCAGCGCCCCCGAGGCCGGGCCGATGGTGAATTTCGCGCTGACGGAACTCAGCCGCGGCGGTCCGACCACCGAGCTGATCTATGAATGCTTCATCGGCCCGAAGCACACGGAGCTTTCCGAGCTTTGGGCGATCGCCAGCGGCACGGATCCCGACAGCGAGCAGGTGAAGCTCTCGATCTTTGCCATGATCGGCCAGGTGCTGTATTTCCGGCTCGGCCGCGAGATCGTCATGCGCAGGATGGATTGGCCGACCATCGGCCCGGCCGAGGCAGGCCGGATCGGCGATGTGATCGCCGAAAACCTGCGGCTTCTGACACAGGGGGGCCCGCGATGAGCCTGACGATCTGCTCGGTCCCGCTGCTGTCGGCGCTGTTCGCCTCCTGCGCGCCGCCGCTGCCCTTTGCCACCGGCTATGTCGAGGGGGAATATGTCCTGGTCGCCCCGGTCGAGACGGTCGAGATCGCCACGCTGCTCGTCGCCCGGGGGGATCATCTCGAGACGGGCGCCCCGCTGGTGGAACTCGACCGGGCGGCCGCGGAGATCGCCCTTGCCGAGGCCGAGGCGAATCTGGCCCGCGCCGAGGCGGAGCTTGCCGACCTGCGCCTTGGCAAGCGCCCCGAGGAGATCGCGGTGATCGAGGCCGCGCTGGTCTCGGCGCGCGCGCAAGCCGCGGAAGCCAGGCGCACGGCCGTCCGGCTCGCCAGCCTGGCGGACAAAGGCAGCGCCACCCAGACGCAGCGCGAGGATGCCGCGACCGCCGCCGAGATCGCCGCGGCGCGGGTGGCCGAGATCGAGGCCGATCTGGCGGTGGCAAGGCTGCCGGCCCGCCCGCATGCCATAGCCGCCGCCGAAGCCGGCCGCGCCGCCGCCCGGGCGGAACGCGACCGGGCCGTCTGGGCCTTGTCGAAGCGCAGCCTGGCGGCTCCCGCCACGGGGACCGTCTACGACATCATCCGCACGGCGGGCGAGATCGCGGGACCGGCGCAGCCGGTGCTGTCCTTCCTGCCGGATGGCGCGGTGAAGCTGCGGCTCTACATGCCCGCGGCGCATGCGGCGGCGATCGCGGTCGGCTCGTCCGTCGCCGTCCGCTGCGACGGCTGCCCGGAGGGGCTGGCGGCGACGGTCACCTATGTCGCCGATGCCCCGGAGTTCACGCCGCCGGTGATCTATTCGCTCGAGAACCGGCAGAAGCTCGTCTACCTCGTCGAGGCCCGCCCGACGGGCGCGAGCCCCAGCCTCAAGCCGGGGCAGATCGTCGATGTCCTGTTGCCCGGGGCGGCGGAATGACCGAAGAGCCCGCCATCGCCGTCACCGGCCTGGTGAAGATCTTCGGCAACCGCCGCGTCGTCGACGGCGTATCGCTGCGGGTCGAACGCGGCGAGATCGCGGGTTTCCTGGGGCCGAACGGCTCGGGCAAGACGACGACCATCCGCATGATGTGCGGCCTTCTGACCCCCGACGCGGGCGAGGGCCGGGTGCTGGGCTTCGACATCCGGCGCCAGGGACGGCGGATCAAGCGCGAGGTCGGCTACATGACGCAGCGCTTTTCCTTCTACGAGGATCTGACCATCGCGGAGAACCTCTCCTTCGTCGCCGGCCTTTACGGCCTGACCCCTGCGCGGCGGATCGTGCGCGACACGCTCGAGGATCTGGGGCTGTCCGGCCGCCGCGATCAACTGGCCGGATCGCTGTCGGGCGGCTGGAAGCAGCGGCTGGCGCTGGCCGCCTGCATCATGCACCGGCCGCGGCTTCTGATGCTGGACGAGCCCACGGCGGGCGTCGATCCCCTGGCCCGGCGGATGTTCTGGGACGAAATCCACGCCCGTTCTGCCGAGGGGCTGACGGTGCTGGTCTCGACCCATTACATGGACGAGGCCGAGCGCTGCCACCGCATCAACTACATCGCCAACGGCCGGCTGATCGCGGCGGGCAAGGTCGCCGATGTCGTGGCGGGGGCGGGCCTGACCACCGTGGTGCTGGCAGGTCCGAACACCGCCGAGGCCGCGCGCCGCCTGAAGGGCAGGCCGGGGGTCGAGCAGGTCGCCTCCTTCGGCACCACGCTGCATGTCGTCGGCCGGGACGCGGCCGCGCTGCGGCAATCGGCCGAGGCGGTGGCGCGCGAGACCGGCACCACCATGCACCCCGCCGAGACCATGCTGGAGGACGTGTTCATCCAGCTCATGGCGGCTTCCGAGGACGCTGTGCGATGAGCCGGTTCTTTTCGCTGACGCGGCTCTTCGCGCTTCTCAGGAAGGAGGTGATCCAGCTGCGGCGCGACCGGATCACCTTTGCAATGATGCTGGGCGTGCCGCTGATGCAGCTTCTGCTTTTCGGCTTTGCGATCAATTCGGACCCGAAGCAGCTTCCCGCGGCGCTGGTCGCGCCGGTGCAGGACCGCTTCAGCCGCGCCATCGTCTCCGCGCTGGAACTGACCGACTATTACCGCTTCACCTCGCCCGGCGTCTCGGCGGCCGAGGCCGAGCGTCTGCTGGCACGAGGCGCGGTCTCCTTCGTCGTGACGCTGCCGTCGGATTTCGGGCGGCGCGTGCTGCGCGGCGACCATCCCGTCATGCTGATCGAAGCCGATGCGACGGACCCCGCCGTCGCCTCGGGCGCTGTCTCGACGCTTGGCACGGTGGCAGCCGAGGCCCTGCAACGCGAGCTTGGCACCGAGGCGCAGGCGGGCGCTGCCCGCGACACGCAGTTGCAGGTCCTGGTGCATCGCCGCTACAACCCCGAAGGCATCACCGCCTATAACATCGTGCCGGGCCTGCTGGGCGTCATCCTGCAACTGACCATGGTGATGATGACGGCCATGGCCCTGACCCGCGAGATCGAGCGCGGCACGATGGAGAACCTGCTGTCGATGCCCGCGACGCCGCTCGAGATCATGCTGGGCAAGATGCTGCCCTATCTCGGGGTCAGCGCGGTGCAGGTGCTGGTGGTCCTGGTCGCCGCGCGGGCGCTGTTCCATGTGCCTTTCATCGGCTCGCTGGCCCTGCTTCTGGGCGGCATCCTGATCTTCGTGATGGCGCTTCTGGTCCTGGGCTATCTCATCTCGACCGTGGCGCGCACGCAGATGCAGGCCATGCAGCTGACGTTCTTCTTTTTCCTGCCCTCGATCATGCTGTCGGGCTTCATGTTCCCCTTCCGCGGCATGCCCGGCTGGGCGCGGGCGTTGGGCGAGATCTTTCCGCTCACGCATTTCCTGCGCTTCATCCGGGCGGTCATGCTGAAGGGCGCGGGCTACGAGGCCGTGGCGCAGCCTCTCGCCGCGCTTGCACTCTTCGCGATCACGCTGATGCTGGTCGCGCTGCTGAGGTTCCGGCAGACGCTGGACTGAGGAAGGCGGCAGTTGCGGGTGCACATCGCCTCGACGATCACTGCCGGTCCGCGCTGTCAGCCCGACAGGCCGGCATCGTGGATGATACGGCCGCCGCAGATCGTCAGGACCACGCCCAGATCGGGGATCGCGGCCGGGTCCGAGGCCTCGATGTCGCCGCCCAGCATCACCAGATCGGCTGCCAGGCCAGGCCGCAGCGTTCCCGTGACATGGTCGCGGTGCGCGGCCCAGGCACCGCCCGCCGTATAGGCGCGGAGCACCTGCATCAGGGACAGCCGCTCGTCGCGGGCGCTTCATCAACATGGCGGCGGACGACCTGCCGCTGCATTTCTGGCGCAAGACGGTCGGCCCCGAGGGCGATCCCTGGGCCTTGGGACAAGAGCGCGCGGCGCGCGAGACGGGGAATTTTTCCTATCGCAACGCCTGGCTGGCCGAGGTCGACGGTGCCGTCGCCGCCTGCCTGCTCGGCTATGCCGCCGAGGCGGCGCCCGGCCCGATCGACCCGGATACGCTGCCGCTCTTCGTGCCGCTGCTGCAACTCGAGGCCTTGGCGCCGGGGTCGTGGTATCTGAACGTCCTGGCCACCTGCGAAAGTTTTCGCGGCAGGGGATTGGGCAGCGCCTTGCTGGCGCATGCCGAAATCATAGCCCCGCGGCCGGTCATGCCAGCATCAGCCTGATCGCCGAGGACACGCATCCCTCCGCGCCTTGGCTGACAGCTGCCGGGGAACCTGACCTGGGCAGCGAAAGCCGCATCGGTACGACGGGTGGCCCGGCCCTTCAGATGCGGACCGCCGCCAGCCGATCCTGCACCAGCCCGCTGATGCGCGCCAGATCCATCGCCAGCGCCCGGCCCTCGGCGTGGTCGCGCGCCAGTGCCGTCGCCGCGTCCTCGAGCATGCGGTCATGGGCCGAGCGTGCCACGCCGGCCAGGAAGCGGGCGATATACTCGATCGCTTCGGTATCGTCGGCCTGCGACAGGGCGTCCGCGGCATGGCTGAGATCGGCGCGCAACGCCACCGGGTCGGCGGCGATCACGTCGTCGGGCAGCAGTCGCAGCCCCTGCGGCCGCGCCTCGACCGGCAGGGCCGACAGGATCGCGTGCTGGAACACCGCCAGGCTTTCGATCGGCTTGACCAGGAAGCCGTCGGCCCCGGCCTGCATCGCGGCCTCGCGATTGTCGGGGTCGCCCGAGATGCCCAGGATCACCGGGACGCGCGGCAGCGCGCCGGCGATGGCGCGGATCATGTCGGCGCCGTTGCCGTCGGGCAGGCCCATGTCGATGATGACTGCGCCGGGCCGGTAGGTCTGGAGATGCCGCAGGGCCGCGCGGATGCTGTCGGCCCGACGGATGCGTGCGCCGGAGCGCAGGCACAGCAGGCGCACCGCCTCGGAGGCGATACGCGAATCCTCGACCACCAGCACCGTCAGGCCGGTCAGCGGGCGGTTGGGCAGGGTGACCCGCCAGGTGGGGAATTCTTCCTCACCGATTCTGTCCTGTTCCGTCATCGCTAAAATCCTTACCGAGAATCATCTTCCAGCTTCAGGATTGCGCGATTCTCCTAAGAAGGCGTTAACGCCCGCGTCTTTTCCTTTCCCCTGTCGCCGGTCCGGCCTAGAAGGGCGGGAAATGACGGAGGACCAGATGATCGGACGCCTGAACCATGTCGCCATTGCCGTGCCGGACCTGCAGGCCGCGGCCGCGCAATATGAAAACAGCCTGGGTGCCAAGGTCGGCGCGCCGCAGGACGAGCCCGACCACGGCGTGACCGTGGTCTTCATCGAACTGCCGAACACCAAGATCGAGCTGCTGTATCCCCTGGGCGAGGACAGTCCGATCAAGGGCTTCCTGGACAAGAACCCCTCGGGCGGCATCCATCATATGTGCTTCGAGGTCGAGGACATCCTGGCCGCCCGCGACAAGCTGAAAGCCGAAGGCGCCCGCGTGCTGGGCAATGGCGAGCCCAAGATCGGCGCCCATGGCAAGCCGGTGCTGTTCCTGCATCCCAAGGATTTCAACGGCTGCCTGATCGAACTGGAGCAGGTCTGATGAGCCTGACCGGCGGCATCGTCCTTTATTCGGTGCTGTGGTTTCTGGTGCTGTTCGTGCTGCTGCCGATCGGCCAGAAAAGCCAGGCCGACGTGGGGCAGGTGACGCCGGGCACGCCGGCCGGCGCGCCGCATGAGCCCAAGCTGAAGAAAAAGCTGATCTGGGCGACGCTGATCGCGGCGCTGATCTGGGCCGCGATCGCCTATGTCATCATCGCCGGCATCGTCACCCGCGCCGATCTCGAGGCCTGGACGCGCTGATGTGGTAAAGGTGGGTGAAGCCCGCCGCCGCCAGCACCGGCACCACCACGTTCAGCACCGGCACCGTCAGCAGAAGCGCGATCAGCACCCCCAGCGCCGTGGCCTGCACCGACAGGCTGCGGCGCAGTTCGGTCGCCTGCGGTTCGTGCAGGTGGCGCCGCGCGGCCATCTGGAAGAACTCGCGGCCCAGAAGCCAGCCGTTGCCGCCATAGAACAGCAGCGAGGCGAGCGGCCCCAGCAGCGGCGTCAGCAGCAGCGTGACCAGCGTGACCAGGATCACCGCGCCCATCACCGCCAGCGATTCCCAGAGCCCGTCCCAGAAATCCACCGGCAGGCCCTTGCTGGCGGGATAATGGGTCTCTTCGACCGCCTCCGAGACCCGCTCGGCGAAAAGCCCCGAGAAGCCGGCCGCGACCGGCGCCATCAGGAAGATGCTCATCAGCGGGAACAGCAGCAGCGAGCTCCAGGACAGGGCAGGGGCCAGCGGCACGGTGCCGATCCAGGGCAGGGTCAGGCTCTCGGGCGCGAAATGGCCGGCGGCCCAGAAGATCAGCGCCTGCAAACCCACGAACAAGAGCAGCGTCAGCCCGACGCCAAGCGCCACCACGCCGAAGATGCGCGGGCGCGCGAGATCGCCCCAAGCCAGGAACAGCGCCTTGAGCACCATCACAGGAACGTCGTCTTGGCCGCCACGTCGGGGCGCGGCCGGTCGGGGGGCGTGGCGCCGCGCTGGCCGATATGGATCAGGCCGACGATGCGCTCATGCGCGCCAAGGCCCAGATGCGCGCGGGCGAAGTCGGGCTCGGCCGCCGGTCCGGTCAGCCAGGCCGCGCCATAGCCCGCGGCCAGCGCCGCGTTCAGCAGTTCCAGGCAGACCGCCCCGGCCGAGAGGAACTGCTCCCATTCCGGCACCTTGGGGCTGTCGACCGGCGCCGAGACCACCGCGACGATCACCGGCGACGCAAAGGCCGAGCGCGCCTTCTCGGCCGCCGCCGCGTCGCCGCCCCGGGCCGTGACCTCCTCGGCCAGCAGCGGGGCCAGCCGGTCCAGCGTGGCGCGCTCCAGCACCACGAAGCGCCAGGGCTCCAGCTTGCCGTGGTCGGGGACGCGCGCGGCAAGCTCCAGCAGGTTCATCAGCTCGTGCCGGTCCGGTGCGGGGCCGGTCAGCAGCTTCGGCGGGTGCGAGCGGCGCTGGCGCAGAAAGGCCAGGGTGGCGGGGTCGGTGTGCTGCATGGCGGATCTCCGGTGCGCGCTTTTGCCCTTCAGATAGCCACGCAGGCCGGCCGGCGCCAGTCGGGATTGCCTTTTTCGCCGCGCGGCGCTTGATAAGGCGCATGACCGACCTTCGCCATCTTGCCCGGCCCGGGGCCGAAATCGCCGTGCGGGTGACGCCGCGCGCCTCGCGCAATGCGGTGGTGCTGGACGGCGAGACGATCCGCGTCCTGGTGACCGTCGTGCCCGAGGACGGCAAGGCCAATGCCGCCGTGGTCAAGCTGCTGGCCAAGGCGATGGGCGTCGCCAAGACGCGGCTGGCGCTGCTGCGCGGCGCCACGTCGCGCGACAAGGTCTTCCGGCTGGACTAGCGCCGCTCCAGCCGATAGTTGCCCTCGGGCAGGTTCAGCGCGGCGCGCAATTCCTCGAGCTGCTCGATGGTCAGGACGATCTGGGCCAGCTCGCCGGTGTCGGGGTCGAATTGCTCGACCACCACGCGGTCGTCGAAGCTCTGGATCACCACATCCTCGTTCAGCGGCCGTGCGCCGGCCTCGCCCTCGGGCAATTCGTCGATCAGGGTGATGACGGTGGCGTCGAAATCGTGCTCGATGGTGAACATGCGGGCCTTTCCGGTTCAGCTTTCCTCAACAATTGCGTGATAACGCTGCAGGGGCAAGAGCGGGGCTTGGCGCCGTCGCGGGCGGGCGGCTAGAGTGGCGAAAAAGGACAAGCACGGCATGAGGCGGCAGATGGGCAGAACCTGGCAAGCGGCGGCGGCGATTCTGCTGGCCTTGGCGGGCTGCGTCGCGGCACCCGTGCCGCAGCCGGGGGCGGGCGCGACACGGCCGCTGCCCGAACTGGCCGCGCCGGCGCCGGACACGCCGGCGGGGGCCCGCGCCTCAGCCCGGGCCTTCATCGCGGTCATCAACCGGATGGAGCCGGCGGTCGAACGCGAATGCGTGGCGCGCCGCAAGCAGCCGATCAGCTGCGATTTCCAGTTCGTCGTCGACGACCGCCCCGGGTTGGAGCCGAACGCATTCCAGACCGTGGACGCGACCGGACGCCCGGTGATCGGCTTTACCCTGGCCCTGATCGGCGAGGCGCGCAATGCCGACGAACTGGCCTTCGTCGTCGGGCACGAGGCCAGCCACCACATCCTGGGCCACATCAACCGCAAGAGCAGCGCCGCCACCATGGGCGCGGTGATCCTGGGCGGGCTGGCCAGCGCCTATGGCGGCAATGCCGATGCGGTGAAGTCGGCGCAGGATTTCGGCGCCCAGTTCGGCGCCCGCTACTATTCCAAGGACTGGGAACTCGAGGCCGACTATCTGGGCGCCATCATCACGCTGAATGCCGGCTTCGATCCGCAGCACGGGGCGCAGTTCTTTGCCCGCATTCCCGACCCGGGCGACAAGATCATGGGCACGCACCCCTCGAATGTCTCGCGCATGGCGCAGGTGGCGCGGGCCGTGGGCGACTATCGCGCCGGGCGGGTGCGATAATTCCGCCGCTTGTGACATTCCCGCATCACCGGACCGTGATTGCCGAAAACGACAGGTTAACGAAACCTGCAACATTCCTGCGGTTGTGTCGCTGCTCCCGGAGGCTCATCCGCAATTTTGCCTAGGAACGTGGTGTTCCGAGCAAAAATTCGCTTTCATAGGCGAGAAACTGCCGATAGTTTCCGTTCTGGGTTGTGCGCCGTTCATGGTCACGAGCGGTTCGGGTTTTTAGGAGCTTTTATGATCGGGGTTATTCTGTGGAGCAGTCCCGCCAAGGAAAAAGCGGTGATCTGGTGCGAGGATCATGGCGCCTTGGCTTATCTTCAGGGAAAAGAAAGCCTTGTTTTTCCAGGCGATTGGCCCGAAGCGGGCGATCTGGTCGAACTTGAGATCGAGACGATCAAGGATCTGCGCCACGCGCGCAGCGTGAGCCTCGTCTCGGGCAACAAGCGTTCGGAATTGCCAAGCCTGCTGCGGGGGATCGGCGAAAAGCCCGAAATGCCGCGCCCGGTGCTGCGGGTGATCTCGAACCCCGATTCGGGATTGCACGAGCGGCCGCTGAAAATCGCGGCCGCCCGCTAGGGCGAATCAGGCGCCGCGCGCCAGCGCGGCGACCCCGGTGCGGGCCTGGTCCGACAGGCCCAGCGGCCGCATCAGATCGGCGAAGGCATCCAGCTTCTCGGACGTGCCGGTAATCTCGAAGACAAAGCTTTCCAGCGTCGAATCGACCACACTGGCGCGAAAGATCTCGGCGATTCGCAGCGCTTCGACGCGCTTCTCGCCCTTGCCCGCCACCTTGAACAGACCCAGTTCCCGCTCGACGCTGCGGCCCTCGACGGTCAGGTCGTGGACATCATGCACCGGCACGATGCGGCCAAGCTGCGCCTTGATCTGCTCGATCACCGCCGGGGTGCCGCGCGTCACGATGGTGATGCGCGAACGGTGGCCCAAGTGGTCGACCTCGGCCACGGTCAGGCTGTCGATGTTGTAGCCTCGGCCCGAGAACAGGCCGATGACCCGGGCCAGCACGCCCGGCTCGTTTTCCACCAGGACCGCCAGCGTGTGCGATTCGATGATCTCGGCATTCGGGTCGCGCAGGTCATAGGCCGAATGGCTGGATGCGCCCTTCTGGATATTCAGTGCCGCCATGTTCTTCTCGCTTTCCTAAAACTCAGACCAGGGCCGCGCCGGCGCCGGTGATGGCACCCTCGGTCGCGGCCTCGCCCAGGAGCATCTCGTTATGCGGTTTGCCCGAGGGGATCATCGGGAAGCAGTTCTCGTGCTTCTCGACCAGCACGTCCAGGATGAAGGGCCCGTCATAGTCGATCATCTCCTGGATGGCGGCGTCCAGATCGGCCGGATCCGAGACGGTGCGACCCTTGCAGCCAAAGGCCTCGGCCAGCTTCACGAAATCGGGCAGGCTTTCCGACCAGCTCTGGCTGTAGCGTTCGCCGTGAAGCAATTGCTGCCACTGCCGCACCATGCCAAGCCGTTCATTGTTCAGGATGAATTGCTTGACCGGGGCGCGGAATTGCACCGCCGTGCCCATCTCCTGCATGTTCATCAGCCAAGACGCCTCGCCGGCGACGTTGATCACCAGCGCCTCGGGATGCGCGACCTGCGCCCCGATCGAGGCCGGCAGGCCATAGCCCATCGTCCCCAACCCGCCCGAGGTCATCCAGTGGTTCGGGTCGTCGAAATGCAGGAACTGCGCCGCCCACATCTGGTGCTGGCCGACCTCGGTGGTGATATAGGGCTTCCTGGCCGCGGTCAGCGCCTGCAGCCGTTGCAGGGCGTATTGCGGCTTGATCACCTTGTCCGAGCCGCGATAGCCAAGGCAGTTCTTGGCCTTCCACTGCTCGATCTGCACCCACCATTTCCGCAGGCCCTCGGCATTGGTCTTGCGGCCGCGCGCCTTCCAGATCTTCAGCATGTCCTCGAGCACATGGCCGACGTCGCCGACGATGGGCAGGTCGACGCGGATCACCTTGTTGATCGAGCTCGGGTCGATGTCGATCTGCGCCTTGACCGAACCGGGGCTGAAATCCGCCACCCGGCCGGTGATGCGGTCGTCGAAGCGCGCCCCGACCGCGATCATCAGGTCGCAGTCGTGCATGGCCATGTTGGCCTCGTAAAGTCCGTGCATGCCCAGCATGCCGATCCATTTCCCGCCCGAGGCCGGATAGGCGCCCAGGCCCATCAGCGTCGAGGTCACCGGGAATCCGGTCGCCTCGGCCAGCTCGCGCAAGAGCTGGCTCGCGCCGGTGCCCGAGTTGATGACGCCGCCGCCGGTGTAAAGGATCGGCCGCTCGGCCGTCTCCATCAGCTCGACCAGCCGGGTGATGGTGGCCAGGTCGCCCTTCTTCGCCGGCTGATAGCTCGGCGTCTCGATCTGCTTCGGGCCGACATAGTCGCCGGTGGCGAATTGCACGTCCTTCGGGATGTCGATCAGCACCGGCCCCGGACGGCCCGAGGTGGCGATGTGGAACGCCTTGTGGATGGTCGCCGCCAGCTGGTCGGTCTCCTTCACCAGCCAGTTGTGCTTGGTGCAGGGCCGGGTGATGCCGATGGTATCGGCCTCTTGGAAGCCGTCGGTGCCGATCAGGAAGGTCGGGACCTGGCCGGTCAGTACGACGATGGGAATCGAATCCATCAGCGCATCGGTCAGGCCGGTGACCGCATTGGTCGCGCCCGGCCCCGAGGTGACCAGAACCACCCCCGGCTTGCCGGTCGAACGGGCATAGCCCTCGGCCATGTGGACCGCGCCCTGTTCGTGGCGAACCAGGATGTGCTTGATGTCGTTCTGCTGGAAGATCTCGTCATAGATGGGTAGCACCGCCCCGCCCGGATAGCCGAATACGGTGTCGACGCCCTGATCGCGCAGAGCCTCGATAACCATCCTTGCACCGGTCATTTCTCGGGACATGCCCATTCTCCATCTGTAAGACACGGCGCGGCCAGCCCGGAAGGGTCTTGCCGCGTCGCGGAAAACTATGGGGGCCGCGTGGCAGGGTCAATGCCGATTGTCCAAGAAAATGACCCCACCCGGCGAAATATTGAAATATAATTACCGAAACTGCCGCCTCTCGGTAATCATCCGCCGGCCTGGGGCAGGGTAATCCGCGCCACCTGCTCGACGATGGGGTCGATCGACAGCGGGTGGATGTCCGAACTGTGCTGCGCCGGATCGCCGATCGGCTGCCAGACGCCGCCCTTGTAGATCTCCAGCGCCGAAAACCGGGCCTTGTAGTCCATCTTGCGGCTGCCCGGCACCCAGTAGCCCAGATAGACGAAGGGCAGCCCGGCGCTGCGCGCCAGCTCGATATGGTCCAGGATGATGTGGGTGCCCAGGCTCTGCTCCTCCAGCGCCGGGTCGTAGAAGCTGTAGACGAGGCTCAGCCCGTCATCCAGCACATCGGTCAGGCAGACCGCGACCAGCCGGTCCGACCCCGGCGCCAGCGGCATCTGCCCGCCCTCATGCGCGCGATATTCGATGACGCGGGTGCGGACCGGGGTTTCCTCGATCATCGCGGCGAATTCGAAGATGTCCATGTCGGCCATGCCGCCGTCGGCGTGGCGTTGGTCCAGATAGGCGCGGAACAGCTCGTATTGTTCCTCGGTCGCCCAGGCGCTGGTCGCCAGCCGGCGCAGATGCGCGTTGCGCCGCGCCACCCGGCGCTGCGTGCGCGAGGGCTGGAACTCGGACACCCGGATGCGGGCCGACATGCAGGCGACGCAGCTTTCGCAGCTGGGCCGGTAAAGCACGTTCTGCGAGCGGCGGAAGCCCTGGCGCGACAGCGCATTGTTCAGCTCATTGGCCGAATCGCCCGCCAGCGCGGTGAACAGCTTGCGCTCGGCCCGGCCATGCAGATAGGGGCAGGGCTGCGGTGCCGTCACGTAGAACTGCGGCGCATGGGGCAGGCTGTGCCGCATCAGCCGCGCCCCCGGCGGTCGGGGCGGCCGGAATCCCGCTTTCGGTTCGCTGTGGTTTCGGCGCGCATGGGCGGCGGATCGTCTATCGATGGTTGCACTGAGCCCAGAGCCTAGCAACAGATCCCCCGCGCGCCAAGCATGGAAAACCATAAGATTTGCCGCGCCGCCTGCGGTTTTCCCGCATTGACCCGGCGGGGCCTGCGGCTAGGCTGCGGCCATGGATTTCGCCGCCCGCATCACCCGCCTGCCGCTTCCCGTCGATCCCGCCCGCGGCCAGTCCGCCTGGCAGGCAACGGGCATCCTCGACCCGCGCCTGGGCGACCTGATCCGCGGCGCCGCCGGATCGAGCCCCTATCTCGCCGGGCTGATCGGCCGCGAGGCCGACTGGCTCGCCGAGGCACTGGCGCATGAGGATGTCGTCGCGCGCGAAACGGCGGGGTTCGAGAGCCTCACTGCCGACGAACTCGGCCCGGCGCTGCGCCGCGCCAAGCGCCGGGTCGCGCTGTGGACGGCATTGGCCGACCTGGGCGGGGTCTGGCCGCTGGAACAGGTCACCGGCGCGCTGACCGAACTGGCCGACCGGGCCGCGGACCTGGCCTTGCGCGTGCATGTCGCGGCCGAACGCGCGCGCGGCAAGCTGCCCCCGACTCAGGCCGATGCCGGCGGCATCGTCGCGCTTGCCATGGGCAAGATGGGGGCGGCCGAGCTGAACTATTCCTCGGACATCGACCTGATCGTGCTTTACGACGACAGCGCCTATGCCCGCGACGACCAGCACGAGGCCCGCGCGGCGCTGATCCGCGCCACCCGCAAGGCGGCGGCGACGATTTCGGACAATACCGACCAGGGCTATGTCTTCCGCACCGACCTGCGGCTGCGGCCCGACGCCTCGGTGACGCCGGTCTGCATCTCGATCTCGGCGGCGCTCGCCTATTACGAGGCCGAGGGCCGGACCTGGGAACGCAGCGCCTATATCAAGGCGCGGCCCTGCGCGGGCGATCTGGCCGCCGGCGCTCGTTTCCTGCGCGAGCTCGAGCCCTTCGTCTGGCGCCGGCACCTGGATTTCGCCACCATCCAGGACGCGCATGACATGCGGCTGCGCATCCGCGAGCACAAGGGCCTGTCCGGCCGCATCGAGGCCGCCGGCCACAACATGAAGCTGGGCCAGGGCGGCATCCGCGAGATCGAGTTCTTCACCCAGACCCGGCAGCTGATCGCCGGCGGCCGCGACCCGGACCTGCGCGTGCGCGGCACCGTCGAAGGCTTGGCACGGCTGGCCGAAAAGGGCTGGGTTCCCGCCGATGTCGCCGCCGAACTGACCGGGCATTACCGCGAGCACCGCGAGATCGAGCACCGCATCCAGATGGTCAACGACGCCCAGACCCATTCGCTGCCGAACTCGGCCGAGGGGCTCGACACCATCGCCCGCCTGATGGGCGAGGCCGATACCGCCGCCTGGTCCCGGCGCCTGGTCGGCCGGCTGCATCGCGTCGAGGCGCTGACCGGCGAATTCTTCGCCCCCGGAGAAAGCCGCGCGCGTCCCGACCTTTCCCCCGAGGCCGAGGCCATGGTCGAGCGCTGGCGCAGCTATCCGGCCCTGCGTTCGGCGCGCGGCCGCGAGGTCTTTGCCCGCATCGAGCCCGAGCTGCTGAACCGGCTGGTCGCCGCCACCCATTCGGACGAGGCCCTGGCGCGCTTCGACGCCTTCCTGGCCGGGCTGCCCGCCGGCGTGCAGCTGTTTTCGCTTTTCGAGGCCAATCCGCAGCTGATCGACCTGATCGTCGACATCTGCGGCACCGCGCCGGCGCTGGCCGCCTATCTGGCCCGCCACCCCGAGGTGCTGGATGCGGTGCTGGGCGGCAGCTTCTTCTCGGAATGGCCGGGGGCGATCGAGCTGCGCCGCCAGCTCGATGCCATGCTGCTGGGCGTGCTTGCGGCGCCGGACGGCGGCTATGAGCGGGCGCTGGACGCGGCGCGGCGTTGGGCGCATGAATGGCAGTTCCGCACCGGCGTGCATCACCTGCGCGCGCTGATCGGTGCCGAGGAGGCCGGCGGCCAATATGCCGATATCGCCGATGCCGCGGTCGCGGCGCTGTTCCCGGTGGTCGCCGCCGAATTCGCCCGCCGGCACGGCCCGCCGCCGGGGCGCGGCGCGGTGGTGCTGGGCATGGGCTCGCTGGGCGCGCGGCAGCTGAACGCCAGTTCGGACCTGGACCTGATCGTGATCTATGACGCGGCCGGGCAGGACAGTTCCGACGGGTCCAAGCCCTTGGCGACGCGGGCCTATTACGCGCGGCTGACCCAGGCGATGATCACCGCGATCTCGGCGCCGACCTCGGCCGGGCGGCTCTACGAGGTGGACATGCGGCTGCGCCCCTCGGGTCGCCAGGGTCCGGTCGCGACCTCGGTGCAGAGTTTCCGCGACTATCAGTTGACCGAGGCCTGGACCTGGGAGCACCTGGCCCTGACCCGCGCCCGGGTGATCGGCACCTGCGGCGCCGATTCCGAGACGCTGGCCGCCGAGGTCGAGGCGCTGCGGGTCGAGGTTCTGGCGGCGCGCGGCACGGACGCCCGCGTCCTGCCCGACCTGGCCGAGATGCGGGCGCGGATCTTTGCCGCCAAGGCCCCCGACGGCGCCTGGGAGGCCAAGATCGGCCGCGGCGGGCTTCAGGACATCGAACTGCTGGCGCAGAGCTTCGCATTGCGCGCTGCCGCCCCGGCCCGCGCGGCGCTGGCGCAGTTGCGGGCCGGCCCGCGCGCGGGTCTGATCGCGGCCGATCTGGCCGGACAGCTGAGCGCGGCCCGGCGTTTCCTGTGGAATCTGCAATGCGCCGGCCGGCTGCTGACCGAAAAGGCCCTGGACATGGACAGTATCGGCAAGGGCGGGCAGGCCTTCCTGCTGCGGGAAACCGGCTGCGAGACGCTGGAGCAACTGGCCGCCCGGCTGGCTGAGACCGTCGAGACCGCCGGCAGCATCATCGACAAGGCGCTGAACCAGGACGCGGCTGCCGCCGTCTGATGCCTGCTCGCGGTGGGCGGTGGCAGCAGAAACATCCAGAGGAACGCGGCGCGAGGTGCGAGAAGCCAGCGGTCGGGGGAACCGAAATCGGCCTCGCCGAAGGCTGGTTTCCTAAGGTTGAAGCGCAGGGACGGCCGCAGGCCGACTTCCGGCTTGCGCCAACGCCCGAATCACCCGCACTGGATCATGCCTGACCACGATCCTGGCCGAAGTTGGAGCATCTCCTCCATGCTGTCGCCTCTGCGCTGACCGCCGAGAGATCCTTTTCAGGATCCTCCGATCTCACCCAGCACGGAAAGACCGGTGGCTTCTTGCGCGGGCGCGGCATGGGCCTTCACGGGCCGGGGCGAATGCGTCCCGGACAGGGCGGCCTGGCGCAGCGGCACCATGCCCAGCGTGGTGGCTGGCTTGGCAGCAGGGCTGTCCTCGGGCCCGGCCTCGAAAATGCCGTGCTGGGTCTTGTCCCAGTAGAACGGCTTCGCCACCACCTCATAGATCGCCTTCCAGGCGGCAAGGCAGCCCAGCGGGAAATACAGATGCAGCGTCGGGACCCAGGGCATCAGGTGGCGGTGCTGGCGGCCGCGCACCGCCCAGAGCCCGATGGCGATGTTCAGCAGTTCGGAGCAGACGAAGAGCGTGAAGAGGATGGCGATGGCATTGCCGCCCAGCATGCCCGACAGCACGCCGCGCATCGGATGCGGCAGCCCCAGGCTCAGGAGCCAGAAGCTCCAGAGCATCGGCGCCAGCAGATATTGCGACAGCGAGGCGAAAAGCTGCACCTGCAGCCCCAGGAAGCGCCGCGTGCCGAGGTCGCGCCACAGCCCCAACGGATCGCGCATATGCACGCCCCAGGTCATGGCGAAGCCCTTCAGCCAGCGCGAGCGCTGCTTGACCCAGGGGAGCAGGCGGCAATTGGCCTCTTCATGCGTGACGGTGTCCAGCATCTCGGTGCGATAGCCGCGCCGGGCCAGGCGCACGCCCAGGTCGGCGTCCTCGGTCACGTTCCAAGCGTCCCAAGCGCCGACCTCTTCCAGCTTGTCGCGGCGGAAGAACAGCGTCGTGCCGCCCAAGGGCACCACCAGGTCCAGCGCCGCCGCCCCGGCCAAGGTGCCGCGGAACCATGAGGCGTATTCGATGGTGAAGGCGCGCGCGAGCCAGTTGGTGCGCGGGTTGTAATAATCCAGCACGCCTTGCAGGCAGACCACATCGGGGGCGGCGAAATGGAAGCCGCGCGCGACCTTGTGCAGCTGGTCGGGCTCGGGGCGGTCCTCGGCGTCCCAGACCCCGATGATCGAGCCGCGGCAGAAGTTCAGCGCATAGTTCAGCGCCCGGGGCTTGGTGCGGATCGGGCCGTCCGGCACCTTGACCACGCGCAGCCAGCGCGGCAGCCGCGCGGTGGCCAGCGCCTCGCAGGTCACGCGGTCGGTTTCCTCGACCACCAGCAGGATGTCCATCAGCTCGCGCGGATAGTCCAGCCGCGAGAGCCGGCCGATCAGCTTGTCGGCGATATTCGCCTCGGCGAACAGCGGCACCATGACCGAGATCACCGGCAGCGGGCCGGTCATCTGCGGCCGGGCCGCCAGGCCCGCGGCCATGGCCCGTGCCGCGACTTTTTCCTTGTGGGTGCGGCGCAGGATCGCCTGGAAGGACAAGAGCTTCAGCCCCATCGAGGCGACCAGCGTCAGCACCGCCCAGGCCATCAGCGCCGAGAAGACCGCGATCGGCGCCATGACCAGCCCCAGCAGCACCAGCATCACCACCGCCACCGCCAGCCGGGCGAAGCGACGCTCGTTGCGGGTGCGGCAGCTTTCGGCGGCGGGCACCTGGGTCTCGGCCTGGCGAATCAGCGCTGTGCGGCGCAGGCCCAGGATGGCCTCGCGCGCGGCGGTTTCGGAGCAGAGCAGCATGCGCACGGTGCCGAAAGCCGCCGGCATGCGCTCGCGCAGGGCGTCGAACGCCTCGGGGCGGGCGGTGGCGACGAAGGTGACGCCGCCGACCCGGCGCCAGGGCACCAGCCCCTGCGCCAGGCAGAATTGCGCGCCCATCGCGTCGATCAGCCGCGGATCGGGCGGCAGCGCCGCCAGGTCCAGCACGCTGCTGCGCCATTGCCGCGACAGCGCCCGGGTCAGCGCCTCTTCCTGGACCCAGCCGTTCGCCAGCAGGATTTCGCCCAGCCGGGCCTGCTGGCGCCGGCGCATCACCACCGCCTTCAGCAGGTTGCGCGGGTCGACGGCGCCATCCTCGATCAGGATCTGGCCCAGCGGGCGCAGGTCGCGCGGCGCGACGACCGTGTCCGGCGCCGCCGCCGGGACGGACGGCGGCACGGGGCGAAGGGGTCTGAGAAGGGCGATGCCGGCCATGCGCGATTCCAGGGTCTGGACGTTTCCTGACCCTCTGTTGCACGCCGAGGGTTAAGAAGCCGTTAATCGCGCAGCCGGATCAGGCCGCAATCCGTCGCAACTCAGGCGCGGCGCGCGCGCATGGCCTCGGCGAAGCGGTCGAAGAGATAGGCGCTGTCCTGCGGGCCGGGGCTGGCCTCGGGGTGATACTGCACGGAAAACACCGGCTTTTCCGCCATGCGCAGCCCGCAGTTCGAGCCGTCGAACAGGCTGACATGGGTCTCGATCACGCCTTCGGGCAGGGTCTGGGCATCGACGGCGAAACCGTGGTTCATCGAGGTGATCTCGACCTTGCCGGTCTCCATGTCCTTGACGGGATGGTTGGCGCCGTGGTGGCCGTGGTTCATCTTGATGGTCTTGGCGCCCAGCGCCAGCGCCAGCATCTGGTGGCCGAGGCAGATGCCGAAGATCGGCAGGTCCTTCTCCAGCAGGTCGCGGATCATCGGCACGGCATAGGCGCCGGTCGCGGCCGGGTCGCCCGGGCCGTTCGACAGGAAGACGCCCTCGGGGTCATGCGCCAGCACCTCCTCGGCGGTGGCGGTGGCGGGCAGGACCGTCACTTCGGCGCCGCTTTGCGCCAGCGAGCGCAGGATGTTGCGCTTGGCGCCATAGTCCAGCGCCACGACCCGGAACGGCTTCTGCTCGGGGACGGAACCGAACTGGCCTGGCCATTCCCAAAGCCCCTCGTCCCAGCGATAGCTCTGCCGGGTGGTGACCTCTTTCGCTAGGTCGAGCCCGACCAGCCCCTGCCAGTCGCGGGCGCGCGCCACCATGGCGGCGATGTCGAAATTCCCCTGCGGGTCATGCGCCAGCACGACATGGGGCGAGCCTTGCTGCCGGATGGCGCGGGTCAAGCGGCGGGTGTCGATGCCGCCGATGCCGATGCGGCCACGCTTTTCCATCCACTCGACCAGATCGGCCGTGGCGCGCCAGTTCGAGGGCTCGGTCGGGTCCCATTTCACCACGATGCCCGAGGCGACGGGGTCGGCCGCCTCGTCATCCTGCGCCGTGACGCCGGTATTGCCGATATGGGGGAAGGTGAAGGTGACGATCTGGCTGGCATAGGAGGGATCGGTCATGATCTCCTGATAGCCGGTCATGGCGGTGTTGAACACCAGCTCGGCCACCACTTCCCCGGTGGCGCCGAAGCCCTGGCCGTAGAAAACGGTGCCGTCGGCAAGCGCAAGACATGCGGTCGGTTTCTGGGGCATCGTCGACTCTCCGGCTAAATCGCCGGGAACCTAGGGAAAGGGGCTGCGGGCGTCAAGGCGGAACCGCGGCCAAGGGGGCTTGCGGAACCGGGGCTGCAGGCCCAGGGTTGACGCCGGTGACCAAGCCGGGCATCCGCCCCGCGCAACCGAAAGCCAGCGAGGACATGATGGGACTGCGCGAACGCATTCTGGCCGATACCAAGGACGCGATGAAAGCCCGCGAGACGGCGCGGCTGTCGACGCTGCGGCTGATCTCGGCCGCGATCAAGGATCGCGAGATCGCCGCCCGCACCGAAGGCGGCGACGAAAGCGGGCTCAGCGAGGCCGACCTGACGGCGATCCTGTCGAAGATGGTGAAGCAGCGCCAGGAATCCGCCAAGGCCTATGAAGAGGGCGGCCGGCTGGAACTGGCCGAGGCCGAGCAGGCCGAGATCAAGGTGATCCAGGCCTACCTGCCCCGGCAGCTGGACGAGGCCGAGACCCGCGCCGCCATCGACAAGGCGATCGCCGAGCTGGGCGCCGAGTCGATCCGCGACATGGGCCGGGTGATGGCCGAGCTGCGCGCCCGCCACGCCGGGCAGATGGATTTCGGCGCCGTGGGGCCGATGGTCAAGGAACGGCTGATGAAGTGAAGGCCCGCGAATCGGGCTGCGCTTACAACCCCTGCCAGACCCCACGCCGGGCAACTGACCAGCGATTTCGGCGCAATGCGTGATACAATTATTCTTTGATTGGGCAAAAGCTCGCCAAAGCGGCGGGTTTTTGTTTACATCGCCGTCAGGGCGGCCTCAAACACCGCCCGGACGGCGCCGGTTGGGCGCGGCATGGCGAAGAGCGAGGAAAACATGAAGGCGCTGGTTCTGGAGGAGAAGGGCAAGCTCACGCTGCGGGAGTTCGAGATTCCGGGCACGCTGGGGCCTCGCGACGTCCGCATCAAGATCGACACGGTCGGCATCTGCGGCTCGGACGTGCATTATTACACCCATGGCAAGATCGGCCATTTCGTGGTGCGCGAGCCGATGGTGCTGGGCCATGAAGCCGCCGGCACGGTGATCGAGGCGGGGGCCGAGGTCACGCATCTGCAGCCCGGCGACCGGGTCTGCATGGAGCCGGGGATTCCCGATCCGACCTCGCGCGCGGCCAAGCTCGGCATCTACAATGTCGATCCCGCCGTGACCTTCTGGGCGACGCCGCCGGTGCATGGCTGCCTGACGCCCGAGGTGATCCACCCGGCCGCCTTCACCTACAAGCTGCCCGACAATGTCAGCTTCGCCGAGGGGGCGATGGTCGAGCCCTTCGCCATCGGCATGCAGGCGGCCTTGCGGGCGCGCATCCAGCCCGGCGACATCGCGGTCGTGACCGGTGCCGGCCCCATTGGCATGATGGTGGCGCTGGCCGCACTTGCGGGCGGCTGCGCCCGCGTCATCGTCGCGGACCTGGCCCAGCCCAAGCTCGACATCATCGGCGCCTATGACGGCATCCAGACCGTCAACATCCGCAACCGCCCGCTGGCCGAGGCGGTGGCCGAGGCGACAGACGGCTGGGGCGCGGACGTGGTCTTCGAATGCTCGGGCGCCGCGCCGGCGATCCTGTCCATGCACCAGCTTGCCCGGCCCGGCGGCGCCATCGTGCTGGTCGGCATGCCGGTCGATCCGGTGCCGGTCGACATCGTCGGGTTGCAGGCCAAGGAACTGCGGGTCGAGACCGTGTTCCGCTATGCCAATGTCTATGACCGGGCTATCGCGCTCATCGCCTCAGGCAAGGTGGACCTGAAGCCGCTGATCTCGGCCTCGATCCCCTTCGCCGACAGCATCGCCGGCTTCGACCGCGCCGTCGAGGCCCGCGAGACCGACGTGAAGCTGCAAATCGTCATGCCGGAGTAAGCGCCATGTATCTGGGGATCGACCTTGGCACCTCGGGCATCAAGGCCATGCTGGTGGACGGGGATTTCGCCACCATCGGCGTCGCCCATGCGGCCCTGACCGTCAGCCGGCCGCATCCCGGCTGGTCCGAGCAGGCGCCCGCCGACTGGATCGCCGGCTGCGAAGCCGCCATCGGCCAGCTGGCGCGCGAGCATCCGGCCGCCATGGCCCGGCTGCAAGCCATCGGCCTGTCCGGGCACATGCACGGCGCGACGCTGCTCGACGCTTCGGACCAGGTGCTGCGGCCCTGCATCCTGTGGAATGACGGCCGTTCCGGGCCGCAATGCGCCGAACTGACGGCGCGGGCGGATTTCCACGGCATTGCCGGCAACCTGGTCATGGCCGGTTTCACCGCGCCGAAACTGCTCTGGGTGGCGCAGAACGAGCCCCGGATCTTCGACCGTGTCGCCAAGGTGCTGCTGCCCAAGGATTACCTGCGGCTGTGGCTGACCGGCGAGCATGTGGCCGAGATGTCGGACGCGGCGGGCACCCTGTGGCTGGACGTGGGCAAGCGCGACTGGTCGGACGAACTGCTGGCCGCGACGGGCCTGAGCCGCGCCCAGATGCCGCGGCTGGTCGAGGGCAGCGATGTTTCCGGCCATCTGCGCGCCGACCTGGCCGCGCGCTGGGGCATCCCGCGCGTGCCGGTGGCGGGCGGCGGCGGCGACAATGCCGCCACGGCCTGCGGCATGGGGGTGATGACGCCGGGCACCGGCTTCCTGTCGCTGGGCACCTCGGGCGTGCTGTTCGCCGCGACCGGATCCTATGCGCCGAACACCGGCGATGCGGTGCATACCTTCTGCCATGCCGTGCCGGAGACCTGGCACCAGATGGGCGTGATCCTGTCGGCGACCGACAGCATGACCTGGCTCTCCGAGATCACCGGAAAACCCGTGCCGGACCTCGCGGCGCAGGTGGGCGATGTGACGGCGCCCTCGCCGGCGCTGTTCCTGCCCTATCTCTCGGGCGAGCGCACGCCGCTCAATGACCCCGGCGCCGCCGGCTCGCTGATCGGCCTGCGCCGTGCCAGCGGGCTGCCGGACCTGGCGCAGGCGGTGATGGAGGGCGTTGCCATGGCCTTCGCCGATTGCGTCCATGCCTTGCGCAAGGCCGGCACGCCGATCGAGGCCGCCTGGGCGGTCGGCGGCGGCGCGCGTTCGCAGGCCTGGCTGCGCATCATCGCCTCGGCCACCGGGCTCACGCTGCTGGAGCCCGAGGACGGCGATTTCGGCGCCGCCTTCGGTGCGGCGAAGCTGGCCGCGGCCTGCGCCACCGGCGATGTGTCCGAGCGGGTCTTCTCGCGGCCGGCGCTTCGCGCGGAGGTTGTGCCCAATGCAAATCTGGCCGAGGCCTATGCGAAAAAGTATGAGGCCTATCGCGCTGCTTACCGCCCCCTGCGCGACCTGCCCGGCTGGCCGGCCTGACCGCGGATTTCCCGGCATTTCCCGGGTTTTCGCAGCATCTTTGCGCCTATGTCGCTGCATCGCGGCATGGGCGTTTCGCCTTTGCGGCGCCAGCCCCTTGCCCGAGCCGGATGAACGGTTCAATTCCGGCGCATTCCCTGTCAAAAAAGTATCGGCAATTTCTGCGCGATGATGTGGAGCCTTGCCCGGGCAAAGGCCTAAGTTCTGTGCAGGCTGGGAACGCGCCGGGCAAGGAGGCGTGCGACCAATGGGGAGAGGAAACCGATGCAACCCGATCTGGAACTGGTCCACATCCGCAAGGGCGAATCCTTCGCCGCGTGGATGCATGGCTATCCGTTCCGCACGGTGCGCTGGCACTACCACCCCGAATATGAAATCCACCTGGTCAACGCCACCTCGGGCACCTTCTACATCGGCGACCATGTCGGCGCCTTCGCGCCGGGCCAGCTGATCATGACCGGCCCGAACCTGCCGCAGAACTGGATCAGCGACATCCAGCCAGGCGAGATCGTGCCGCTGCGCTCGCTGGTGATCCAGTTCCCCGAGGCCTTCATCGAGGACGCCTGCGCCGCCATGCCCGAGATGGAGGCGCTGCGCCCGCTCTTGGACCGCTCGCGCCGCGGCATCCTGTTCGACGACGCCACCAGCGCCCGCATCCGGCCGCTGGTCGAGCGGCTGATCGAGGCGCAGGGCATCCGCCGGCTGGCGCTGTTCTGGGAAATCCTCGACATCCTGGCCGAGGCCCGCGACTATGAGGTGCTGGCCAGCCTCAGCTTCGAACTGGACCTCAGCAAGATCAACGACAGCGGCATCAACCGCGCCCTGACCTATCTGCGCGAGCACCTGACTGAGCAGATCGAGGAGGCCGAGCTTGCCGCCATGGTCGGGCAAAGCCAAAGCGCCTTTTCCCGCGCCTTCAAGCGCCATACCGGCACGACCCTGGTGCGCTATCGCAACCAACTGCGCGTCGATCTGGCCTGCCAGATGCTGCTGGCCGATCCGGGCAGCAAGGTGGCCGAGATCTGCTATGAGGTCGGATTTTCGAACCTGTCGAACTTCAACCGGCATTTCCTGAAACTGAAGGGGATCTCTCCTTCGCAGTTCCGGGCCACCTTCGCGGCCCAGAAAGCGGCGGTCATCGCCGACTGACGAAACGACCACGACCGAAATCCACCAATTCGGACGGCGGCGCACCGCCGGCCGGAGACGCGCGGGCCTTGCCTGCATCAACCCTGTTTGGGAGGAACCTGATGACATCGAAACTTCTCACCGCCTCGGCCGCGCTGGCGCTGCTGGCCGCCCCGGCGCTCGCGCAGGACAAGCTCAAGATCGGCATGACCTTCCAAGAGCTGAACAACCCCTATTTCGTCTCCATGCAGGAGGCGCTGAACGAGGCCGCCGCCTCCTTGGGCGCCGAGGTGGTGGTGACCGATGCCGGCCATGACGTCGCCAAGCAGATCTCGGACGTCGAGGATATGCTGCAACAGAACATCGACATCCTGCTGCTGAACCCGACCGACAGCGCCGGGATCGAGGCCGCCGTGCATGCCGCCAAGGCCGCCGGCGTCACCGTGGTCGCGGTCGATGCGAATGCGAACGGCCCGGTCGACACCTTCGTCGGCTCGAAGAACCGCGATGCCGGCTATATGTCCTGCAAATACCTGGGCGAGGCCATCGGCGGCAAGGGCGAGGTCGCGATCCTCGACGGCATCCCGGTCGTGCCGATCCTGCAGCGCGTCGAGGGTTGCAAGGCCGCGCTGGAGGAATTCCCGGAAATCACCCTGGTCGACACCCAGAACGGCCGCCAGGACCGCTCGGTCGCCCTGGGCGTGGTCGAGAACATGATCCAGTCCAAGCCGAACCTCGCCGGCATCTTCTCGGTCAATGACGGCGGCGCCATGGGCGCGCTGGCGGCGATCCAGGGCTCGGGCAAGGACATCAAGCTGACCTCGGTCGACGGCGCGCCGGAAGCGGTCAAGGCGATCACCGAGGGCGGTCCCTTCATCGAGACCACCGCGCAATTCCCGCGCGACCAGGTCCGCGTCGGCCTGGCCATGGCGCTGGCGCAGAAATGGGGCGCCCGCGTGGTGCCGAAGGAAGTCCCGATCGACGTCATGGTCGTGGACAAGGAAAACGCGGCTGACTTCAGCTGGTAACGCCTCCTCCCCGCTCTCGCCCCGGCCTTCGCGCTGGGGCGGGAATGGCGAGAGGCCCGAGGAGGGGACGATGCTGGAACTGAACGCAATCCGAAAGAGCTTCGGCAAGATCGAGGTGCTGCACGGCGTCGACCTCAACGTCCGCGCCGGCGAGGTGCATGCGCTCCTGGGCGAGAACGGCGCCGGGAAATCGACGCTGATGAAGATCCTGTGCGGCATCATCCCGCCCAGCGAGGGCACGATCCGCATCGAGGGCCGCGAGCAGCGTTTCGCCAATTACGACGAGGCCATCGCCGCCGGCATCGGCATCGTCTTCCAGGAATTCAGCCTGATCCCGCATCTGAACGCGGTCGAGAATATGTTCCTGGCGCGCGAGATCCGCGGCCGGCTGGGCCTGCTGGACCGCAAGGCCATGCGCGCCCGCGCCACCGAGATCATGCGCCAGCTGGGCGTCGCGGTGGCCTTGGACGTGCCGATCAGCCGCCTGTCGGTCGCCGAGCAACAATTCGTCGAGATCGCCAAGGCGCTGTCGCTGAACGCGCGCATCCTGGTGCTGGACGAGCCGACCGCCACGCTGACGCCCTCCGAGGTCGAGCACCTGTTCAAGGTCATGCGCGAGCTGCGCCGGCAGGGCGTGGCGATCATCTTCATCTCGCATCACCTCGAGGAAATCTTCGAGATCTGCGACCGCATCACCGTGCTGCGTGACGGCGAATTCATCGGCTCCTGCGCGGTTTCCGAGGTCGACAATGACCGGCTGGTCGAGATGATGGTCGGCCGCCGCATCGAGCAGAGCTTCCCGCCCAAGCCCGCCGCCTCGACCGCGCCCCTGGTGATCGAGGCCGAGGAGGTGCAGCTGCGCAAATCCGGGCCCCTGTCGCGCTTCGCGTTGCGCAAGGGCGAGATCCTGGGCTTTGCCGGGCTGGTCGGCTCGGGCCGCACCGAAACCGTGCTGGCCATGCTGGGCGCCGGGCCGGCCACGCGCTGCAAGATCAGGATCGACGGCATCGAAAAGCGCCTGTCCGGTCCCGACGAGGGGCTGGCCCATGGCATCGGGCTTCTGCCGGAAAGCCGCAAGGAACAGGGACTTATCACCAGTTTCTCGATTCTGCAGAACATTTCGCTGAACAATTACGGCAAGTATCGCAAGGGTCCGGGCTTCATCGACCTGAAGAAGGAACTGGCCTGTTCGGAAACCGCCATGGCGCAGGTCCGCGTCAAGGCGCAGGGTCCGCTCGCGCGCGTCGATACGCTGTCGGGCGGCAACCAGCAAAAGGTCGTCATCGCCCGCTGGCTGAACCACGACATGCAGGTGCTGATCTTCGACGAGCCGACGCGCGGCATCGACGTCGGCGCCAAGGCCGAGATCTATGCGCTCATGCGCGAATTCACCGCGCGGGGCGGGGCGATCATCATGATCTCCTCGGAACTGCCCGAGGTGATCGGCATGTCCGACCGGGTCTGCGTGTTCCGCTCGGGCGGGATAGTCGCCACGCTCTCGGGCGAGGACATCAATTCGGAAACCATCATGACCCATGCCACGACCGGGAGGATCGACAATGTCGCATGACACCAATACCGGCGCGGCCGGGAAAACCACGGGCTTCTCGCCGGCAAGGCTGCTGCATTCGCCGCTGGCGCTGCCGCTGATCGGGCTCATCACCGTCTCGGTGCTGATGGGGCTGGCAAGCGACAATTTCTTCAGCCTCGGCAATATCATGAACGTGCTGCGCCAGGTCTCGGTCGTCGGCATCCTGGCCGTGGGCATGAGTTTCGTCATCCTGACCGGCGGCATCGACCTGTCGGTCGGCGCGGTCATGGCGCTGGTCGGCACGCTCAGCGCCGGGCTGATGGTCAACACCGGCCTGCCGGCGGTGCCGGCGCTGCTGGTCGGGTTGCTGATCGGCCTCGGCATCGGGCTGGCCAACGGCTTCCTGGTCGCCTGGGGTCGGATGCCGGCGATCATCGTCACGCTCGCCACCATGGGCATGGCGCGGGGCCTGGGCCTGATCTATTCCGGCGGCTACCCGATCAGCGGCATCCCCAGCTGGATTTCCTGGTTCGGCGTCGGCCGCATCGGCTTCGTGCCGGTGCCGGTGATCGCCATGGTGGTGATCTATGCCTTCGCCTGGGTGCTCTTGCAGCGCACCGCCTTCGGCCGCCACGTCTATGCCATCGGCGGCAACGAACTGGCGGCGCGGCTTTCGGGCGTCAAGACCCGGCGGGTGAAGCTGGCGGTCTATGCCATCTCGGGCCTGACCGCGGCCCTGGCGGCGGTGATCCTGACCGGCCGGCTGATGAGCGGCCAGCCCAACGCCGGCGTGGGCTTCGAGCTTGACGCCATCGCCGCCGTGGTCCTGGGCGGCACCGCCATCGCCGGCGGGCGCGGGCTGATCCTTGGCACGCTGATCGGCGCGGTGCTGCTGGGCATCCTGAACAACGGCCTGAACCTGATAGGCATCAACCCCTACCTGCAGGACGTCATCAAGGGCGGCATCATCCTGCTGGCCATCTACATCGGGCGCGAGTGGCGCTAACCCCCGCCCAACCCATTCCGAACACAGGAGAATAACATGTCTGAATCGCTGCAAGGCAAGGTCGCGGTCATCACCGGCGCGGCCTCGGGGATCGGGCTTGCCACGACCGAGGCGCTGCTGGCGCAAGGTGCCACCGTGGTCATGGTGGACCGCAATGCCGAGGCGCTGGCCGCGCTGACCGCCAAGCTCGGCGACAAGGCCATCGCCCAGGTGACCGACCTGCTGGACGTGGACAGCTGCAATGCCATGATCCCCGAGATCCTGGAAAAGGTCGATCACATCGACATCCTCTACTGCAATGCCGGCATCTATATCGGCGGCGACCTGACCGAGACCACGCCCGAGGCCATCGACCGCATGTTGAACCTGAACGTCAATGCGGTGATGAAGAACGTCTGGGCCGTGGTGCCGCATATGTCGGCGCGGGGGACCGGCGACATCGTCGTCACCTGCTCGATCGCCGGCCATTTCCCGACCTATTGGGAGCCGGTCTATTCCGGCTCGAAATGGGCGATCACCAGCTTCGTGCAGGGCATGCGCCGGCAGATGATCCCGCATGGCGTGCGGGTGATGCAGGTCTCGCCCGGCCCGGTGGTCTCGGCCCTGCTGGCCGACTGGCCCGAGGAGAACCTGCGCAAGGCCAAGGAATCGGGCAGCCTGATCGACGCCTCGGAAGTGTCGGACGCGGTGGTCTACATGCTGACGCGCAAGCGCACCGTGACCATCCGCGACATGCTGGTCCTGCCGACCAATTTCGACCGCGTGTAAGCGGTCCGCCAAGCGCGAGGGGTGCCATGGAGCAATATCTGATCGGCGTCGATGTGGGCACGGGCTCGGCCCGGGCCGGGGTGTTCGACCGGGCGGGCAATCTGCTCGCCTCGGCCAGGCGCGGCATCGACATGCACCGCGAGGGCGGCACCATCGCCGAGCAATCCAGCACCCAGGTCTGGGCCGCGGTCTGCGCCTCGGTCCGGGAATGCGTGACGCAGGCCGGGATCGACCCGGCCGGCGTCACGGGCATCGGCTTCGATGCCACCTGCTCGCTGGTCGTGCGCGGGCCGGGCGAGGCGACGCTGCCGGTTGGCGACCCCGCGCATCCGGAACGCGACATCATCGTCTGGATGGACCATCGCGCCGTCGAACAGGCCGAGCGCATCAACGCGCAGGGCCATGAGGTGCTGAAATATGTCGGCACCCGCATCTCGCCCGAGATGGAGACGCCGAAGCTGCTGTGGCTGGCCGAGAACCGGCCCGAGGTCTATGCGGCGGCGGCGCATTTCTTCGACCTGACCGATTTCCTGACCTGGAAGGCGACCGGCGCGCTGGAGCGGTCCGCCTGCACGGTGACCTGCAAGTGGACCTATCTGGCGCATGAGCGGCGCTGGGACGAAAGCTATTTCCGCCAGATCGGGCTCTCTGACCTGGCCGATGACGGTTTCGCCCGCATCGGCGCCCGCGTCGTCGATCCCGGCACCGCGCTGGGGCAGGGGCTGACGGCTGATGCAGCGGCGGCCATGGGGCTACGCCCCGGCATCGCGGTCGCGGCCGGGCTGATCGACGCCCATGCCGGCGGCGTCGGCACGGTTGCGGCCGGCGGCGATGCCACGGCCTGCCTGGGCTATGTCTTCGGCACCTCCTCCTGCACCATGACCACGACGCGCGAGCCGGCCTTCGTGCCGGGCGTCTGGGGGCCGTATTATTCCGCCATGGTGCCGGGGCATTGGCTGAACGAGGGCGGCCAGTCCGCCGCCGGCGCCGCCATCGACCAGTTGGTGCAGCTGCATCCCGCCACGGCCGAGGCGACGGCGCTGGCCGAGGCGGCGGGCAAATCGCTGCCGCAATGGCTGGCCGACCGGGCGCTCGAACTGGCGGGCGAGGCCAGCGCCGCCCTGCGGCTGGCCGACGAGCTGCATGTCGTGCCCGAGTTCCTGGGTAACCGCGCGCCCTTCGCCGACCCCCATGCCCGCGCCGTCATCATGGGGCAGGGGATGGAGACCGGGCCGGATTCGCTGGTCGCGCTTTATGTCGCCGGGATCTGCGGCCTGGGCTACGGGTTGCGGCAGATCATCGAGACCCAGGCGCAGAACGGCGCCCCGGTTCGGACGATCAGCACCAGCGGCGGCGCCGGCGCGCATCCGCTGACCCGGCAATTGCTGGCGGATGCGACCGGGCTGCCGGTCGAGGTGACGGCATGTCCCGAGCCGGTGCTGCTGGGCTCGGCCATGCTGGGCGCGGTGGCGGCGGGGGTGTTCCCCGACCTGCACAGCGCCATGCCCGCCATGTCGCGCGTCGCCACGCGCTGCGCCCCCGATCCCGCCTACCGCGCGCGGCAGGACGCGCGCCATGCCGCCTTCCTGGCGCTGCAATCCACGGCGCGGCAGATCCGCGCCGCTATGGCGGCCTTGCCGCAAAACTGAACCCGGGCGGCCCTGCCGCCGACCTGAACATGCGAGGACCCATGCAATTCACGGGCAAGACCGTCATCATCACCGGCGCCGGCAAGGGCATCGGCCGCGCCTGCGCCCGGCTCATGGCCGAGCGCGGCGCGAAGGTCGTGGCGCTGAGCCGCACCCAGGCCGATCTCGACAGCCTGGGCGAGGAGATCGGCGCGCGCGGCATCCGCGTCGATCTGGCCGACCCCGCCGCCACCCGCGCCGCCATGGCCGAGGCGGGGGCTGCCGACTACCTGGTCAACAGCGCCGGCATCAACGTGCTGGAAAGCGTGCTCGACATGACCGAGGCCGGCTATGATGCCGTGCTGGGCATCAACCTGCGCGCCGCGCTGATCTGCTGCCAGGAATTCGCCCGCGCCCGCGTCGCGGCGGGCGGCGGCGGCGCCATCGTCAACATCACCTCGATCGCCGGGCACCGCGGCTTCCAGGACCACCTGTGCTATGCCGCCTCGAAGGCCGGGCTGGAGGGCGCGACCCGGGTGCTGGCCAAGGAGCTGGGCCCGCATGGCATCCGCGTCAATGCCGTGGCCCCGACCATCACCCTGACCGAACTGGCCGCCGAGGCCTGGTCGGACCCGGCGAAAAGCCAGCCGATGATGGTGCGCCACCCGCTCAATCGCTTTGCCGAGGCGGTCGAGGTCGCGCAAAGCATCGCGCTGCTCTTGTCGGACGATAGCCGGATGATCTCGGGCGCGGTGCTGCCGGTGGATGGTGGGTTCCTGGCGGTCTGAGGCAGGGTCGAAACTGGCTGATATTATTGATTTATCTTTTTGATTAAATCGATAAATTTAACCAGATTATCGCATCCAGACGCGAAAAACGGGTTCGACCGCGGCCCAACGGTCAGGCCTCGCAAGGCTGGCGGGGTGGCTTGGTTATCCGAGGCGCCAACCCGGCAAGCCGCTGCTTTCCCGCCGGCAGTCCGCGCGACAGAGGCAAGGACAGAATGCCCGCCCTCAAGGGTGGCGAAGCCGGTGAATCTGCATTCTCCGGCTTTCACCGTCGCCTACAGATCTTCTCGACTGCCGGTGCCGCCCGATCCGCAAGGCGTCCGGGCAAAGCGCCCGCCGCCCAGATGCACCCAGTCCATCCCGACCGAGGCGGCCAGGTAGTCGTCCGATCCCCGTGACGCCAGTTCCGCCTGGCGGTAGCGCGGCAGCACCAGCCCGCGCATCAGTGCCAGATACAGCAGGAAGCCCAGCGGAAAGCCGATCACGAAGGCATAGACCGACCACCAGGCCGCGATGGCTCCGGCCAGCACCTAGGCGATCAGCCCGGCCGGGTTGAAGCCGCGGTGATAGCGGTACTGCCCCTCGGGGTCGTAAAGCGCCGGGACGTTCAGGCGGCGCCGGCGGATGACATAGTAATCCGCGACCATGATGCCGCCGATCGCCGACAGGAAGGCGCCGTAATAGCCCAGGAACACGAAAAGGTTGTCGAGGATCTGCCAGGGAAAGCACAGCGTGCCGACCACGCCCGCGATGACCACGGCCAGCCGATAGTTGATGACGCGCGGCGCCAGGTTGACGAAGGTCAGCGCCGCGGGGATCAGGTTGGCCGAGTTGTTGGTCGACCATTGCGCCAGCACGACCAGCACCAGCAGGACCAGCAGCGCGATGCCCTGCGCGTCGGCCTGGATCACCTCGACCGGGTTCCAGTTGCCGGTGGCGATGAAGGACACCGCGCCGATCCCGGCGATCATCGCCTGCGTCACCGGCAGCGCGACCAGCTGCGCCAGGAAGATCGCGCGGTTGCGGCGAAGAAAGCTGCGGGTGCCGGTCCGGGTTTCGACGAAGCGCGTCAGGTTCGGAATGTCGATCGCCATGGTGGACCAGAAGCTCATGTTGGCGATGAAGAGCACGATCAGCGAGGCCTGGCCCTCGGCCCGGAAGGTCCAGATGTTCAGGCCCTTGGTCTGGGCGATGCCGTCCAGGGTGAAATACATCCAGGCGGAAATCGCGATGATCGCCGGGGCGGCCAGCGCGGCCAGCCGCTCGACCGACTTGATGCCCAGCATGGTATTGGCGACCTGCACGGCGGCGAAGAGCGCATACCACAGGAACCAGTTGGAAAAGCCCAGGAAGTATTCGCCGATCCCGTTCAGCGCCAGCGCGCCCAGATAGGTCTGGATGCCGAACCACATCGCCGCCACGACCCCGCGCGAGACGGCGGGCAGGTGCGTGCCATGCAGCCCGAAGGGGGCGCGCAGGTAGACGGCGAAGGACAGCCCGTGCTCGGTGCCGATGTCGGCGGTCAGCAGCATCAGCGCGCCGATGGCCAGGTTCGCCAGCAGGATCGTCAGCGCGACCGCGCCCAGGCTGAAACCGCCCTGGATGCCGGTGGCGCCCAGCGAATAGGTGGCGATGATGACCGCGATGCCGACCCAGATCCAGGCATAGCCCAGCATGCCGATGGGCCGCTGGTTGGCCCGTGTGGGCAGGATGCTTTCCTCGATCAGGGCGGTGCGGTCGCGCCCCGGGGCGAGCCCGTCTTGTGTCAGTGACATGATGCTTATCCCTGTGTGTTGGACATATGCAGCCGTCGCGCGGCCGTTCTTTTCCGGATATGGAAAGGGCCGCGTGATGCGGCCCCCTTGGTCAGTCCTGGCGCTGCATCGCGCGGCGCAGCTTTTCGGTGGCGGCCAGATCCACCGTCTCGGCCTCGAGGTCGATGGCGACGCCATAGACCTCGCGGGCATCCTTCAGGGTGCAGAACCCATCCAGCACGTCCTCGAGCACCTTGCGGGGGGCGCGGTTCAGCGGGTTGCCGTAGCCGCCGCCGTTCGGGCTGTAATAGGTCATCACGTCATCGGCGCCGACCGACAGGCCCGAGAATTTGGAATGCATCTCCTGCTCCTGTCCGGGCCGGGCGGGGTTGCTGATCGTGCAGCGTCCCACGGCGCCGTCCTGGCCGCCGAAGATGCCCCAGGGCGCATCCGTGTGGCGCTCGGATTCATGGGTGATGAAGGCCGGCGTCAGCACCCGCTGCGCCTTGACGACCCCGATGCCGCCCCTGAACTCGCCCGCACCCGGAGGCGCGTCGTCGCGCAGCTCGTAGCGGTCGCAGATCATCGGGATATGCATCGCCAGATCTTCCAGCGGGTTGTTGCGGGTGTTGGCCATCAGGTTGTCGATGCTGTCCGGCCCGTCGCTGCGCGGCCGCCCGCCATAGGCGCCCTCGTTCACCTCGAGAAACACCCAGTAATCGCCCGAGGGCCGCACGCCGGAATAGGCCGCGAAGCTGATCGAGGCCGAAGAGCCGGCGATCACCTGTTCCGGCATCACCGGGGCCAGCGCGCGGATGATCAGGTCGATCATGCGGTTGCACTGGGTAAAGCGGGCCTCGGCCGATGCGGGGGCGCGGGGGTTGAAGATCGACCCCAGCGGCGCCGTGACCTTGATCGGGCGAAAGGAGCCCTCGTTCGACGGCACCCGCGCGTCCGAGGTCGCGGCGTCCAGCAGCAGCTTGCGGAAGCCGGCATAGGCCGCCACCTTGGTCGAGCCTTCGAAGGGCACGTTGTAGGCGGTGGGGGTCTGGTCGGCCGAGCCGGTCAGGTCCACCTCGACCTCGTCCCCGCGCACGCGGACCGTCACCTTGACCTTCAGGCGCTGGTCGCGGTTGCGGCCGTCGTCGTCCAGCCAGCCCTCGGCGGTATAATCGCCATCGGGGATTTCGCTGATGCGCTGGCGGGTCATGCGTTCGGCGTAATCCATCAGCTGGTTGGCGGCGCCGAAGACCGTCTTCTCGCCGTATTTCTCGAGCAGTTCGACGAAGCGGCGCGCGCCCAGCCGGGCCGAGGCGATCTGCGCCTCGATATCCGCCACCAACTGCCCGGCCGCGCGGGAATTGCGGCGGATATAGTTCCACATGGCGTTGTTCGGCTCGCCCTTGCGGTAAAGCTTGGTGCCGGCGAAGAGCATGCCTTCGGCATAGACATCGGGCACGTCGATGATCAGGCCGGGCGTCGCCGCGCCGATATCGACATGGTGCGCGGTGTTCCCGGCAAAGCCCACCAGCCGGCCCTGGAAGAAGACCGGCACGACGATGGCCAGGTCGGGGGTGTGGGACGAGCCGTGATAGGGGTGGTTGTGGACGACCGCGTCGCCTTCATACCATTCGCCGTCCTCCAGCGTTTCGGCGATGCCGCGCAGATAGCCGGGGATCGAGCCGATATGCATCGGCGTCGATTCCGACTCGCAGAGCGTGTTGAAATCGGTGTCGAACAGGCCCGCGCCCAGATCCTGGCTTTCCCGGATGATCGAGGAGAACGACATCCGGTAAAGCACATGGCCCATTTCCTCGGCGATGGTCTCGAAGGCGCCGCGGACGACTTGCAGCGTGATCGGATCGACCTCGGTGATCTTGCTCATCTGGTTCATCTCACGCCCCCTTGCTGATGCGCGTGTTGCCGTAATCCAGCGTCTCGGCCACATAGCCGGGCGGGACCAGGGTGGTGGAATTGTGCTGGACCAGGATCGCCGGCCCCGGCACGCGGTCGCCCGCAAACAGCCTGGTGCGGTCGTAGCGCGGCGTTTCCAGCGTCCGGCCGCAGTCGAAGGTGGTCGGGCGCACGAACATCAGCGCCCGGTCGATGGTCGATCCGTCGGTGGGCTGCACCTTGGGGATCTCGATCCGGCGCACGCTGGCCGAGCCGATGACCCGCAGCGTGATCAGTTCCACCTCGGCCTTGCGATAGGCATAGCCGTAGTCCTGTTCATGCGCGTCGTGGAAGCTGTCGATGATGACCTGCTTGTTCTCCTGCGTCAGCGGCCCCTCGGGGAAATCGGCGCGCAGCTCGAAGCCCTGGCCCTGATAGCGGCATTCGGCGATGATCTTCAGCTCCTGCGCCTCGCGCGCGATGCCGTCGGCATCCAGTTCCTCGTGCACGGACTGGCGCAGCTTTTCGACATGGCCGTTGATGCGGGCCAGCTCGGCATCGGTGGCAGAGTTCAGGATCAGGATCCCGGCCTCGGTATGTTCGTATTGCAGGTCGGTCTTCAGCAGGCCCACGGCGGCGGTGATGCCGGGCGCCACCGGCACGATCACGTCGCGGGCGCTGACCGCCTCGGCCAGGGCCACGCCATGCAGCGGACCGGCGCCGCCGAAGGGCATGATGGAAAATTCGCGCGGGTCGATGCCGCGCGCCACCGAGTTCGAGCGGATCGCCAGCGCCATGTTGTTGTTGATGATCCTGATGATCCCCAGCGCCGCGTCCTTGACCGACAGGCCCAGGGGCCGGGCGATCTTTTCCTCGACCGCCTTGCGGGCCAGGTCGGCGTCCAGCCGCAGGTCGCCGCCCAGCGCCATGTCGGGGTCGAGGCGCCCCAGCACGATCTGGGCATCGGTCACCGTCGGCTCATCGCCGCCGCGGCCATAGCAGGCCGGTCCCGGCTCGGACCCGGCGGAACGCGGGCCGACGTTGAAGCCGCCGGCTTCGTCGATGAAGGCGACCGAGCCGCCGCCCGCGCCGATGGTCACCAGGTCGATCATCGGTGTCAGCACCGGATAGCCCGCGACATAGGTGTCGCGCTGGTTCATGATCTTCAACTGGCCGCCGGGAATGGTCGAGATGTCGGCCGAGGTGCCGCCGATGTCGACGGTGATGATGTTGGGCGTGCCGGCCATCTCGCCTTCGGACGCGCCGCCGATGACGCCGCCGGCGGGGCCCGACATCAGGATGCGGATCGGGCGGCGCGCGCAGGATTCGACCGTCGAGACGCCGCCGTTCGACTGCATGATGCGCAGCTTCGAGGTCACGCCCGCCTCGCGCAGCCGGGCATCGAGGTCGCGCAGGTAATAGGCGGTCTTGGGTCCGACATAGCAATTCATCGCGGCGGTCGAGAAGCGTTCGTATTCCCGCATCACCCGCGCCAGCTCCGAGGACATGGTGACATAGGCGCCGGGGATTTCCTCCAGCACGATCTCCTTGGCGCGGGCCTCGTGGGCGTCGTTCAGGAAGCTGAACATGAAGCCGATCACGACCGAGCCGATGCCGCGCTTGCGAAACAGCGCGCAGGCGTCGCGCACGGCCTGTTCGTCCAGCGGCTCGGCGATTTCGCCGCTGGGCGGCAGGATGCGCTCGCGCACGGCGATGCGGTTGCGGCGCTTGACCAGCGGCTGGCTTTGCCAAGGCACGTCGAAATGCAGGCTGAAGTTATAGGGCCGCTTGTGGCGCCCGATATGCAGGATGTCGCGAAAGCCGTGCGTGGTGATCATCCCGCATTCCGCGCCATTGTGCTCGATGGTGATGTTCGTCGCGGTGGTGGTGCCATGGACGATGGTCTCGACCTCGGACGGGTCGATCCCCGCCCGGTCGCAGATGCCCCTGACGCCCTGGACCACGCCGATCGACTGGTTCTTCAGCGTGGTCGGAACCTTGTGGTAAAAGACCCCCTTTGCGCATTCGAGGACGAGATCGGTATTCGTCCCGCCGACATCGACGCCAATCCTGGCCATGTGACACCTCTCTGTTGCTTGGCTCGCGCCTGTCTTCGCGGCGCTGAAAAAAGGCGCCGGCCGCAAGGGACCGGCGCCAGGTGGGGGTTATTCCGCCGCGATCCTCTGCGCGCCGAGGCCATCGATATAGGCCACGCATTCATCGACGGTGTGGACGTCGCCGAACTTGGCGTCGATGTCGAACAGGTTCCAGGCCACCGCGCCCGGCACGCGGTCGCCGATGGCTTCCTTGACCGCGATGGTGCGGAAGCCGTCGGCAATGCCGTCGCAGATGGTCTGGCGCACGCAGGCGCAGGCGGTCACGCCGGTGACCAGGATGGTGTCCACGCCATTCGCGCGCAGGATGCCCGCCAGCTCGGTGCCGTGGAAGGACGAGGCGCGCTTTTTCAACAGCGTGTATTCGCCTTCGATGGGCGCGATGCGGCTGTCGATGGCCCACAGGTCCTTGTCCTTGATGTCCACCACATCGACCGGGATCTTGTTGTGCCACAGGCCCATGTCGGTGAAATCGGCATTGCGGTCGGTGATCTCGTAGGCCGTGGTGACATGCACGACCGGCAGGCGCGCGGCGCGGAACGCCTTCAGCAGCTTCTGCATGCCGGGGATGATCTCGTTGTCCATCTTCTCCTGGTCGCAGGTGAAGGGGTTGCCGGGGCGGGTCCAGGCATTCGCCAGATCGACGCTGACCAGGGCCGGACGCTTGCCGAAGCCGACGCGGCGCTGAAAGCCGCGCTCCTTGTAAAGTTTGGTGGCGGTGTCGAAGGCTTCCTGCAGCAGGCGGTCCAGTTCCTTGGTGTCCACTTCGCTCATGATCGAGATCCTTGTCTGGGTAAGAAAGGCGCAGCGATGCGCCGGGTATCCGAGCCGCCGGCATCCATCGTCCGCCGCTCTGGGACCATATTCCGTGTTTCCTTGACCCGGGGGAAATGGCGTGTCAGCAATTATTCATGCACCAGATGCATCAATCGCGGGGCGTCTTTTCATGAGCGATCATTCCGGCATCGAGAATGTTCATTCCTTCGTCACCCTGGCCCAGGAATTGAGCTTTCGCCGCGCCGCCGAACGCCTGCACCTGGACCAGTCGGCGCTGAGCCGGCGCATCCAGAAGCTTGAAGCCACGCTGGGTTTCCGCCTGCTGGAGCGGACCACGCGCGAGGTCCGGCTGACCCAGGCCGGGCGCAGCTTCTACGACGACAATGCCGACCTGCTGCGCGGCTATGCGTCCTCGATCCAGCTGGCGCGCCGCATCGCCGAGGGCAAGCTGGGCGCGCTGAACGTGGGCTACATGGCCTTCGCGGCCACCGAATTGATGCCCGCCGCGGTGGCGCGGTTCCGGCAGGCCCATCCCGAGGTGGACCTGAAGATCCGCTATATCCGCACCCAGGGTCAGAAGATCGCCCTAGCCAATGACGAGATCGACCTGGGCTACATGATCGGGCCGTTCGATCACGCGGATTACCACAGCCTGACGCTGTCGCTCGAACCGCTCTATGTGGTGACGCCGCGCAACCATGCGCTGCTGCGCCTGGCCGTCGTCACGCCCGCCGACCTGGCGGGCCAGGACATCATCCTGGGCGATACCCATGAATGGGAGGAATACCGCTGGCGCCTGGCCAACCTGTTCAGCGCCGAGGGCATATCGCTGAACATCGCCATCGAGGCATCGAACACCCTGGCCCTGCTGGGCCTGGTCGCGGCCGGGCTGGGCGTGACCGTCTATCCCGAAAGCCTGATCGGTTTCCTGGGCCGCAGCGTCGAGGTGCGCCCGATCATCCACCCGCAGTTCCGCATCAGCACCGTCCTCGCTTGGAAACGGTCGAACCGGTCGCGCCAGGTCCGCGAATTCGTGGAGGTCGCCAAGCTGGCCGGGATGCGCTAGCGCTAGGGCAGGGCCGGGACGCTGTTCCGGCCCTGGCTCCGCAGGAATTTCAAGAAGGTTTCCAGCACCTCGGACCTGTTCGTGCGGTCCCAGACCGCGGTGACCGGCAGCTTGTTGGTCACGTCCCGCAGCGGGCGCACGGCGACGCCCAGGCGCGGCAGGTTGCCGACGCAGCTGGAATAGATCGTGACGCCCACCCCCGCGACCACCAGCCCGAAGATGCCCTCGCTGTTCGACGCCTCCAGCACGATATTCGGAAAGAACCCCCGGCTGCGGCATTCCGCGAACAGCCTGCTGCGGAACGCGGCCCAGTTGTCGCCGGTGCCCAGCACGAATGGCTCGTCCGCCAATTGCGCCAGGGTCAGGGACGGTTGGGCGCAAAGCGGGTGCGAACTGGGCAGCAGCGCCACATAATCATCCTGGTCGAAGATCATCTGCCGGGTCGTCTTGTGCTCGAAAGGCCCGATCATGAAGCCGATGTCGATGCTTTGCTGCAGCAGCGCGACATGCTGGAGGGTCGTCGGCATGAAGATCAGGTCCAGCCGGATGTCGGGATGCGCGCTGGCGAAATCGCGCAGCACATGGGGCAGGTGGCCGTTGATGGCGAAATCGGTATAGGCGATTCGCAATTCGCCCCGGATGCCGCGCGCCGCATGGCGGGCGCTGTTGATGGCGCGGTCGATCTGGCCCTCCACGGTCGCGATCTCGGACAGGAAGGCCTTGCCCGCCGCCGTCAGCTCCACCCGGCGGGTGGTGCGCAGCAGCAGGGGCACGCCCACCTCCGCCTCAAGCTGCTGGATGGTCTTGGTCAGGGCGGGTTGCGCGATATGCAGCGCATCGGCCGCGCGGCCGAAATGCAGCTCGTTTCCGACTGCCGAAAAAGCGCGCAGATGGCGAAGGTCCAAGCCCATGGCATGGCTCATCATTGATAACTGACAGGAAATAATAAAATGCAAATTGATATTTTACAAATGGCGAATCGTCCTGCATCGTTTGTGAAACCTCCAAAAGACGCAGGGCCAACGAAGCCCGCCCCACAACAGGGAGATTGCCCGTCATGGCAAGCCGTATCATCGATTCCGCAACATTTTCGCGCCGTGGCACGCTGGGCCTTTTGCTCGGCGGCGTGGCCGCAGCCGCCATCGCGCCGCGCAGGGGCTGGGCCGCCGGCGGCACGGTCGTGGTGTCGAACTGGGGCGGCGACTGGAACGACCGCACGGTCCGTTACGTCGAAAAGCCGCTGCTCGAGGACAAGGGCTTCAGCATCGTCCGCGACCTGGGAACCGAACCCGAGCGCAAGGCCAAGCTGATCAGCGAAAAGCGCATCCGCCGCGCCTCGGCCGACGTGATCCATGTCAACAGCTCGGACGCCTTCGAATTGCAGAAGCAGGGGGTGGTCGCCGAACTGGATACCGCGCGCATCCCGAATTACGCCGATACCGCCCCGGAGCTGCAAAGCCCCTCTTTCGTCCCCTGGCTCTATAGCGGCGTGGTCATCATCTATGACACCACCAAGGTCTCCGAGCCGCCGAAATCCTATGCCGAGCTTTGGGATCCGAAATGGGCGGGCAAGGTCGGGCTGACCAACCAGCTTTACTTCAACTACATGATGATGGCCGGGCTGGTCGAAAAGGGCGACATGACCAGCGTCGAGGACGGCAAGGCCCGCCTGCAACGCCTGGTCGCGGACAGCAAGCCGCGCCTTTACGCCGCCCACCAGCAATTGCAGGCCGGGCTGGCCAATGGCGAGGTCGAGATCGCCGTGAACTACAAGGCGCGCGGGCTGCAATGGGCGCATGACGGGCTGCCGCTGGCGATCCAGTATCCCGAGGAGGGCGCCATCGCCGTGACCTTCGGCGCCTGCCTGACGCAGTTCGCCGCCAACCCCGATGCGGGCTATGCCTATCTGGACGCCATGCTGGACCGCCAAGCCATGGCGGGCCTGGCCGAGGCCAGCTTCTATGCCCCGGCCAACACCAAGGCCGCGCTGTCGGACGACCTGCGCCGCCTCGTCGATTTCTCGGCCGAGGAGCGGGCGAAGATGCGCTTCCTCGATTTCGACTATGTGGCGCAGAACACCGCCGCCTGGCTGGAATGGTGGAACAAGTCCTTCGCCGTCTGACTCGCACGCCCGTTCCCACCCGCCCTTGCATCGGAGAACCTGCATGAGCATGACCGAGATGGCGGTCGATCCGGCCCCGCCGCCCACCCCCGCCGGCACGCCCCGGCGGCTGGGGGCCGCCTGGCTCAGCGCGCCGGCGATGATCTTCGTCGCGCTTGGCCTGCTGGCGCCGCTGGCCCTGATGCTGCGCAACAGCCTGAACCGCTATGACCCGGCCGAACTGATGATCAGCGCGGTCACGGCCGAGAATTACACCAAGTTCTTCGGCGATGCCTTCTATCAAGAAGTCCTGTGGCGCACGGTCGGCATCTCGGCCCTGTCCACGGCGATCTGCCTGGCCGCCGGGATTCCACTGGCCTATTTCCTGGCCCGCCATGTCGCGCCCGGCACCAAGCGCGTGCTGCTGCTGGCGATCCTGGTGCCGCTGCTGATCGGGAACGCGGTCAGGACATCGGCCTGGATGCTGATCCTGAACGATAGCGGCGTGCTGGCCGCCTTCCTCGGCCTGTTCGGCTGGGACGGGCAGCTGGGGCTGATGTATTCCTCGGCCGGGGTCACCATCGGCCTGGTCTCGGTCCTGCTGCCCTTCATGGTCATCACCCTGAACAGCGTCTTCGAATCCATCGACCAGAACCTCGAGGACGCGGGCCAGAGCCTGGGCGCGGGCCACCTGACGGTGATGCGCCGGATCGTGCTGCCGCTGGCGATGCCCGGCATCCTCGCGGGCAGCGTCTTGTGCTTCATCCTGTCGATGAACGCCTATGCCACGCCGGTGCTGATCGGCGGGCCGACATTCCACATGATGGCGCCGACCGTCTATCAGCAGATCGCCAAGGTGATGAACTGGCCCTTCGGCGCCGCCCTGGCCTTCATCCTGATGGCCGTGACGCTGATCCTGACGGTGGGCGTGTCGGTCCTGGTCCAGCGCCGCTATCGGAAATGGAGCGAATGATGCCCGCACAGTCACGCGCCATCCGCCGGGGTTACGCCGCCTTTGCCGTGCTGGCCATCGGCTTCATCACCCTACCTTTGGTCTTCATCGTCTGGATGAGCTTCTTTTCCAACAAGATCCTGTCCTTTCCGCCGCAGGGCTATACGCTGGACTGGTATCTGCGCGCATGGGAGCTGTCGGATTTCCGCAATGGCTTCTTCCTCAGCATCCGGACCAGCCTGATCGCCACCGGCATCGCCCTGGTCCTGGGCCTGCCGGCCAGCTTTGCCCTGGCGCGGACCCGCTTCAAGGGGCGCGAGGCGATCAACACGGTGCTGATGTCGCCGATGATCGTGCCCGGCATCGTCGGCGGCAGCGCGCTGTTCGTGTTCTTCCTGGAGGTCGAGTTCCTGACCGGCTGGCGCATCGCCGGGACCAGCGCGGGCCTGCTGGTCGCCCACGGGTTGATCGCGCTGCCCTGGATGATCCGGCTGGTCACCACCGCGCTGATTTCGGTCAACCCCTCGGTCGAGGAGGCGGCGCGCAGCCTGGGGGCGGGACCGCTGACGGTGTTCTGGCGCATCACCCTGCCGGCCATCAAGCCGGGCGTGATCGCCGGGTCGCTGTTTGCCTTCATCAACTCCTTCATCGACCTGGAAAAGTCGCTGTTCCTGGTCGGGCCGGACAGCACGACCTTGCAGATCGCGCTGATCAACTATCTGGAATGGAATTTCGATCCGACCATCGGCGCCGTTGCCACCGTGCAGATCGCCCTCGTGACGGCCCTGCTGATCGTCACCGACCGCTACGTTAAGCTCAGCCGCGCCTTCTGAAAGGATAAACCATGTCTGACGTCGTTCTTCAGGATGTCGCCAAGCATTACGGCACCGCCGTCGCGGTGGAGAACATGACCCTGCGCATCGCCGATGGCGAGCTGGTGGCGCTGCTGGGGCCTTCGGGCTGCGGCAAGACCACCACCCTGCGCATGATCGGCGGCTTCGTCGATGCGACCAAGGGGCGGATCACGGTGGGCGGGCGCGACGTGACCGGCCTGCCGCCCAACCGGCGCAATATGGGCTTCGTGTTCCAGAACTATGCCCTGTTCCCGCATATGACGGTGGCGCAGAACGTGGCCTTCGGGCTGGAGATGCGCAAGGTGAACAGATCCGACGCCGCCCGCCGCGTGCGCGAGGCGCTGGCGCGGGTGCGCCTGTCGCAATATGCCGACCGCCTGCCCAAGCAGATGTCGGGCGGCCAGCAGCAGCGCGTGGCCCTGGCCCGGGCGCTGGTGATCGAACCCGACGTGCTGCTGCTGGACGAACCGCTGTCGAACCTGGATGCCTCGCTGCGCCAGGAGATGAAGCTGGAGATCCGCCAGTTGCAGCAATCCCTGGGCCTGACCACGGTCTTCGTCACCCATGACCAGGACGAGGCGATGAGCACCTCCGACCGCATGGTGCTGATGTATGATGGCCGGGTCGAACAGGTCGGCGCGCCCGACCAGATGTATACCCAGCCCCGCTCTGCCTTTGCCGCCGGCTTCCTCGGCATTCCGAACCTGCTGCGCGGGCGCATGGCGGCCGATCACGCCAGCTTCGTGACCGATGCGGGGCCGGTCCTGCGCCTGGCAGGGCAGGTGCCCGTCGCCGGTCCCGCCTGCCTGGCGCTGCGCCCCGAGGTGGTGGCGATCCAGGCCACCCCGCCCGCCGAAGGCGTCAACGCGCTGGCGGGCCGGGTCGAGGTGATGAGCTTTCACGGCGCAGCGGTGGAATACCAGATCGCGACCGAGGCCGGCCCGCGCATGACCGCGCGTGCCACCGCGCCCGGGCTGGGCGGCGCCGCGCCGGTGCCGCAGGGCAGCCGCGTCTGGCTGTGCTGGCCCCCTGCGGCCGGCGTGATCGTCAGCGAACACTGAAGCGAACAGGAGAAGACGATGAACGACCTGACCCCCGTTTCCGGGGCCGATGCCCTGCACGCCCGGCTGACCGTCGTGGACGGGCTGATCGTGTCGGATTTCGACCGTGCGATCTTTCAGGACATGCGGCAGGGCGGCATCACGGCCGCCAACTGCACCTGCTGCATCTGGGAGGGTTTCACCGCCACGATGCGCAACATCATGCAGTGGAAGCAGTGGTTTCGCGACAATGACGACCTGATCCTGCAAGTGCGCAGCACCGCCGACATCCGCCGCGCCAAGGCCGAGGACAAGACTGGCATCATCCTGGGCTGGCAGAACATCACCGGCATCGAGGATCAGATCGGCTATCTGTCGCTGTTCAAGGATCTGGGCGTCGGCATCATCCAGATGGCCTACAACACCCAGAACCTGGTCGCGACGGGCTGCTATGAATCCAGGGACGGTGGGCTGTCGGATTTCGGGCATGAGGTGGTGGCCGAGATGAACCGCCTAGGCATCCTGTGCGACCTGTCCCATGTCGGCGCGCAAAGCAGCCGCGATGTGATCCTGGCCTCGCGCCAGCCGGTCGCCTATTCCCATTGCCTGCCCGCCGGGCTGAAGGCGCATCCGCGCAACAAGACGGACGAGGAGTTGCGCTTCATCGTCGACCATGGCGGCTTCGTGGGCGTGACCATGTTCACGCCCTTCCTGGCGCGTGGGACCGATGCGACGGTCGACGACTATGTCGATGCGATGGAATATGTCATCAATCTCTGCGGCGAAGAGCGGGTCGGCTACGGCACCGACTTCACCCAAGGCCATGGGCAGGCGTTCTTCGACTGGATCAGCCATGACAAGGGTTATGCCCGCCGCCTGACCGATCTGGGCACGATCAGGAATCCGGCCGGTCTGGAATCGATCGGCCATACCGGCGCGCTGACCGCCGCCATGCAGCGCCGGAACTGGCCCGAGGCGCGGATCGAGCGCATCATGGGCGGGAACTGGGTCGCCCTGCTGGCCGAGGTCTGGGGCGCCTGATGGCCCGCGCCTGGTGGGCAGGCGGGTCACCCGCCCGCTGCCACGACCAGGAAGTGGCCGTCCGACGACTTCCGGTGCGCCTCGCGATGCGCCAGGATTGGCCATCGCTTCGCGCGACATGCCGGTCGTCAGCAACCCGTCGCGGCGCGAAAACGGTCGGCTCCGGATCGTCGATGCCAAGCCCGACGAAGCAGCGAAACGGCAGATTCCATGCCATCAACTGCCGGCCGCCTGATCGGGGGCAGGATCTGGACCGGACGCGCTTGGATCAATCGCTCCAGCCCGGCCGACGGGCGACCAGCACGCCAGAACTCGTAGTGCCGTTATAGGCGCGGCCCGGCCAGTCGGATCCCGATCACCGGGTCGGTGATGCGCCTGTGGCGGATATGACGGCAGGGCAGGATGCACCTCCTCGCCGCTGCCGTCGCCGATATTCGACAGCGGATAGGGATCGCGCAGCGTTCCAGCATCGCCGACGCTCGGGCCAGCCAGCCGACGCCATGCATACAAAGAAGAAGAAATTCCATGACTTGTATGGACGCGAAATATTCCGCGGTCCGTCCCGCGGAGGCGCTGCCGAACCCCGTCGGTCGGCCCGGCCTTGCCTGCGCCGCTTTGCCTGCATACAATCCGCTACAATTTCCCGATTGGACCGTCATGACCTCCTGGATTCCCGTGCTGGCTGCGGATGGCAAGCCGCGTTACCTGCAGATCGCCGATGCCATCGAGGCCGATGTCCGCAGCGGCGGATTGCGCCCCGGCGACCGGCTGCCGCCGCAGCGCCGGCTGGCCGAGGCTTTGGGCATCGACTTCACCACCGTCAGCCGCGCCTATGCCGAGGCGCAGGCCCGCCAGCTGGTGCAAAGCCATGTCGGGCGCGGCACCTTCATCCGCGGCACGCCGGCACCCGCCGCCACGGCCCCCGACCCCCGGCGGCTGGGCGGCGAGGACCTGTCGATGAACCGTCCGCCCGAGGTCACCGACCCCGCGCTGATCGCCCGCATGGCCGAGGGGGTGGCCGAGATCTCGGCCAACCTGATGCCGCTCCTGCGCTACCAGGCCACCACCGGCGGCGAGCCCGACAAGCTGGCGGCGGCGACCTGGCTGGCGCGGCGCGGCATCGCCCCCGCGCCCGAGCGCATCGCCATCGCCCCGGGCGCCCATGCCGCCATGGCCGCGATCCTGTCGACCCTGGCGCGCGCCGGCGACACGGTGCTGTGCGAGCGCATCACCTATCCCGGCCTGCGCGCCCTGGCCGCCCGGCTGGGATTGCGGCTGGCCGGGATCGAACTCGACGATGCCGGGATGATTCCGGAGCTGCTCGAGGTGGCGATCCGCGACCACGCGCCCAAGGCGCTTTACCTGAACCCGGTGCTGCACAATCCGACCACGCTGACCATGCCGGAATGGCGCCGCCGCGAGCTGGCCCACATCATCGCCCGCCACGCCCTGCCGCTGATCGAGGACGACGCCTATGGTTTCGTGCCGCAGGCGCCGCCGCCGCCCTTCGCCGTGCTGGCGCCGGCGCAGACCTGGCATGTCGGCGGGTTGTCGAAATGCATCGGCGCCGGGCTGCGGCTGGCCTATGTGGTGGCGCCGGACGGCCGCGCGGCCTTCGCGCTGGCCCAGGCGCTGCGCGCCTTTGCCGGCATGGCCTCGCCCCTGGGCATGGCGCTGGCGACACGCTGGATCGAGGACGGCACCGCCGACCGCATCCGCGATTTCGTCAGCGCGGAAAGCGCGGCGCGCCAGCGCATCGCCGCCGCGGTGCTGTCGGGCTTCCGGTTCCGCGCCGATCCGCATGCCTTCAACATCTGGCTGAAGCTGCCCGAAGGCGCCGGCCGCGCCGAGCTGATGGGCCGCATGGCCGGCCGCCACATCGGGCTGATGCCGGCCGATGCCTTCACCGTGGGCGCCGCACCCGACGAGCATCTGCGCATCTGCCTGGGCGGCTCGGTCAGCCGCGACGAGCTGCAGAGCGGGCTTCTGTTCCTGGCCGACAGCCTGTCCGGCGGCGGCTGGATGGGCTAGGCGGCGCGGACCGGGACGACGGCGCGCGCCGGCTCGAACCCGTGCATGCCCTTGACCCATTGCAGCGCGACGAACATGCCCTTGACCGGCGGCAGCAGCGCCAGCGACAGCCCCACCGCGGCAAGGCCCAGCAGCAGCGCGATCCGCGCCGGATGGTCCCCCAGCAGGCTGAACATCGGCACCAGCGCAAAGCCGATCAGATGCGCGACCAGCAGGATGACGACATAGGCCGGCCCGTCGTCGGCCCGCTGCGGCGTCAGATCCAGCCCGCAGGCGTCGCATTGCGCGGCCACTTTCAGATAGCTGCGAAACAGCTTGCCCTCGCCGCAGCGCGGGCACTTCAGGCAGGCACCCCGCCGCAGCGCCGGCTTGAGATTGCCGGGATCCTGGGCGAGCAGGGTCGATGAGGTCATGCGCGTTTTCCCTTGCAACAATCGCGGGCGCGTTCGCCGCGCCCAAGCCATACATAGGCAATTGATCGGCAAATTTAAAGATGATTGATTGCATTCAATAATGCAGTCAATCAAGGCTCTTGCGCCTCTCCGGCTTGCAGTCCTGCATGGTGGTTCCGCGGGCAACCGCCGCCGGCGCCAGGTCGAAACGGACCGGAATTTGCCATGCTGACCTGGTATCGGGCTTTCAATCCCGGTTTCTGCAAGGCTGTGGCCCGAGAAGCTGCGGACCGTGGCAGTCCGAGCGTATCCCGCCGGTGAAGGCCGATGCTCACCGGCCCCCGCGCGCCCCGCCGGGTCGGACGGCCGCAGCGCCGGAACGGCCCGGTCTCGCCCCTGTATCCGATGATCGCCAGCGATTGCTCAGCATCAGCCCGTCGATCTCCAGCGCTGGAACCAGATGCGCCACGCTGCGCGCCGGCCAGCAGGTCGACCGGCACCCGCTCATCAGCCGGTGCCCTTCGGCCCCAGCGCCATCCGCACCCCGGCAGGACATGGCCGCGCGCCAACAGCCATGCAGCACCACGCTCACGGCTGCGCCGGCAGCACCCGGCCCAGGCAGGGACCGAAGCCGATGCGATAGCCGTCGCCCTGCGCCTCGGCGAAAAGCCCGATCTCGTCGCCGTCCTCGATGAAAAGGCGCGGCTCGCCCTTGACCGTGACCGGCAGCTTGCCGCCTTCGGTCATTTCCAGAAGCGCCCCGGCCTGGTCGCGCGAGGGCCCCGAGATGGTGCCCGAGCCCAAAAGGTCGCCGACCCGCATCGGGCAGCCGGAACTGGTATGATGCGCCAGCTGCTGGGCGCTGGAGTAATACATGACGTTGTAATTGGTGCGCGCCATGACCTGCCCGTTCATGGTCCAGCCGACCGCCAGATCGTAGAATCCGGGCCGGCTTTCCTGCAGATAGGGCAGCAGCGGATTCAGCCGCTCGGCGCCGGGCGAACGGAAGGGCTCCAGCGCGGCCTGGGTCACCACCCAGGCGCCGATGGTGGTTCCCAGCGCCTTGGACTGGAACGGGCCCAGCGGCTGATATTCCCAAGCCTGCACGTCGCGCGCCGACCAGTCGTTCAGCAGCACATAGCCGAAGATCATCGCCTCGGCCTGCTCCACTCCGATCCGCTCGCCCATGCGGCTGTCGGCGCCGACCACGGCGCCCAACTCCAGTTCCAGGTCCAGCCGCCGGCAGGGCCCCCATTCCGGGCCGGCCTCGCCCTTTACCTGTCCCATGGGCCGACGGATCGGCGTGCCCGAGACCACCACGGAGGAGGCCCGTCCGTTATAGCCGATCGGCATATGCGTCCATTGCGGCGGCAGCGCATGCGCGGGGCCGCGAAACAGCATGCCGACGTTGAAGGCATGGTGCCGCGAGGCATAGAAATCGGTGTATTCCGCAACCCAGATCGGCAGGTGCAGGGTTGCATCCGCCATGGCGACCAGCGGCAGCTCGCCCGCGGCGCCTTCGGCCAGCAATGCGGACAGCCGCGCCCGCACCGCGTCCCAGCGCGTCCGTCCCAGGGCCATGAACCCGTTCAGTTGCGGTTGCGCGAAGGTGCCGCCGGCATCGATCAGCCCCTGCGCCTCGCAAGCCGCCAGATCCAGAATCATGTCGCCGATGGCCACCCCGCAGCGCGGCGCCTCGTCTGCCACGGAAAACACCCCATAGGGCAGATTGTTGAGGGGAAAGGGACCATCGGCGCGATTGGCGCTTTCGACCCGGGACCGCAGCAGGGGCATGCCGGTGTTCTTCTCCGTTTCAGAAATACCCTCGGGGGGAGCGCCTGTCCGCCCCCGTCGAGGGGGCGGACAGGCGCCGGGGGGCAGACAGCCCCCCGCGCCGCGTCACTTCACGCCCGGCGTGCCGTCGAACTTCTTCTCGAGCCGGTCCCAGACCTCGATATAGTCCTGCTGCATCGGTGCCTCGCGGGCGGCGAATTCGGTCAGGTGCTGGGGGAAGCGGGTCTCGAACATGAAGGACATGGTGTGGTCCAGCTTCTCGGGCTTCAATTCGCTGTCCGAGGCATGTTCGAAAGCGTCGCGGTCCGGGCCGTGCGGCAGCATGCAATTGTGCAGGCTGATGCCGCCCGGCGCGAAGCCCTGCGGCTTGGCATCATAGACGCCGTAGATATTGCCCATCAGCTCGGACATGATGTTCTTGTGATACCAGGGCGGGCGGAAGGAATGTTCGGCCACCAGCCAGCGCTCGCGGAACAGCACGAAGTCGATATTCGCCGTGCCCTCCTGTCCCGAGGGCGCGGTCAGCACGGTAAAGATCGACGGGTCGGGATGGTCGAACAGGATCGCGCCGACCGGGGAATAGCTGCGCAGGTCGTATTTATAGGCGCAGTAATTGCCGTGCCAGGCCACCACGTCCAGCGGCGAGTGCCCGATCCAGGTCTCGTGGAACTGCCCGCACCACTTGATGACCACGCGCGAGCGGGTCTCGCGATCCTCATAGGCCGCCACCGGGCATTTGAAGTCGCGCGGATTGGCCAGGCAATTGGCGCCGATCGGGCCGCGGCCGGGCAGGTCGAACGTCTGGCCGTAATTCTCGCAGACGAAGCCGCGGCAGGGGCCGTCCAGCACCTCGACGCGATAGACGAGGCCGCGGGGCAGGATGGCGATTTCCCGCGGCTCGAGGTCGATCACGCCGAGTTCGGTGCAGAAGCGCAGCCGGCCCTCCTGCGGCACGACCAGCAGTTCGCTGTCGGCCGAGAAGAAATATTCGTCCTGCATGGATTGCGTGACCAGGTAGACATGGCTGGCAATGCCGACCTGGATGTTCACATCGCCGGCGGTGGTCATGGTGCGCATCCCGGTGATCCAGGTCAGCGCCTGTTCCGGCAGCGGGATCGGATCCCAGCGATATTGCCCCAGGCTGACGATGTCGTCGCGGACGTTCGGCGCGGTTTTCCAATAGGGCAGGGCGATCGGCGCGAAGCGGCCGGTGTGATGCACCGAGGGCCGGATGCGATAGCACCAGGTGCGCTCGTTCTGGCCGCGCGGCGCGGTGAAGGCGGTGCCGGACAGCTGCTCGGCATAAAGCCCGTAGTTGCATTTCTGCGGGCTGTTCTGGCCTTGCGGCAGGGCGCCGGGCAAGGCCTCGGTCTCGAAATCGTTGCCGAAACCGGGCATGTAGCCCGCGACCGTGCCGGTGGTGGCGGCGGCGCGGATCATGCCGGTGGGCAGGGCGTGATGGGACATGCGGCCTCCTCCCCGGGATTCATTGCCGATGCAACGAAAATACCGTTGCTTTGGCAACGATGTCAACGGCCTTGTTGCGGCAGCAACGATTTTCTGCTGAGCTGCCGCCGACAGGAGGAACGATGAGCTTTGATCTGGACGGATTCCTGCCCTATCGGCTGGCCGTGGCGGCGGCGCAGGTCAGCCGCCGCTTTGCCGCGCTGTACGAGGCCGAGGCCGGGCTCAGCATCCCCGAATGGCGGGTGCTGGCGCATCTGGGCAAGTCCGGCCCGGTCAGCGTGCGGGACATCACGCAGCGGGTGAACCTCGACAAGTCGGTGGTCAGCCGAGCGGCGACGCGGCTGGAACAGGCGGGCCATCTGCGCAAATCCGGCCATGACAGCGACCAGCGGCTGGTGGCGCTGGAGCTGACCGAGGACGGGCGGGCGCTGATGGCCCGGCTTGGCCGCATCGCCGATACGTTCCAGGCCGAGCTGCTGGCCGAGCTGGGCGAGGATGCGGCGCCGCTGCTGCGGGCGCTGGATCGGCTGGGCCGCTAGCCGCGTGCTTGCCGGATCGCCCGGCCCAATGCCGCGATGCCGTGTTCCAGCGCGGCCCCATCGTCCTTGGACGTCGAGGACCAGGGAAAGCGGCAGAAAGCCACGGGGGAATCGCTGTCGGGGGCGGCAGGGCTGCTCATAACGGTTGCATGGGCTGCAATCCCCGACTGCACCAGACACGGCGGGGCGCGGGCCGGGAGACGTCCTGTCCGGCGCGCTGGGCTGCGAATGGGTTCACAAAACAGGACAGCATCTTCAACGGACCTTTCAGCAGAACACGTTGTTCGGAAGACAAAGATCCTCCGGAGCAGCAGCGATAATTTGGCAGATGGCCAGCAGGTGCTCTGAGGCATTCGCTGATCAGCGGCTGGATCGTTGCTGAAATGTTCCGGCTGCGTCAATTGGGCGGATTGCATAACGCAGAGCTATCGGCCACTCGTTCGACGAAGAGAGCGGAGCGGCCAATCACGACCATAGGTCATTGTAATATAATAAAATTATTTGAATCGGAGCGCTAATGGCAAACATTTGGCCGACCAATGGTCGCCGAAACGGCTAAAATGGCTTCTTTTTGCCCACTGATTCAGTGGCCGTCATTGTTCGGTTGCTCGACAAAAACTCGCCCTTCCGCAAGGATTTGCCGATAACCAGAGTTATGTAAAATATGCCGCGCCGCGCATCCTGCTGGTCAGGACCTGCCCAAAATGCCAGCTTCACATCCGGAGCCCGGCGCGCCACAAAGGGTCATGTCGGTCAGCGGTGCGCTTGTTGTGGTGGTAAGCGGTCACGAGTCGTTCCGACGCGAAACGGGCGAAGGTTGTGGTGGCCTTCGCCCGTTCGTCATTCCTGCCGTCAACCGCGGCGCAGCTGCTCCAGCAGCGTGGCCGAAGGCTCGCCGGTCGGCGGCAGCCCGCGCGAGGTCTGATAAGCCCGGATCGCGGTGATGGTGTTCGAACCGACATTGCCGTCGACGCCCTGCGTGTCGAAGCCGCGCGCGGTCAGCAGCCGCTGCATCTCCTTGCGCTGCTCGATGCGCAGGCCGGGATGGCTGGCCGGCCATGGATTCGCCAGCCCCGGATAGCCTTTCAGCCGATCGGCCAGATGCGCCACCGCCAGCGCATAGCTGTCGGCGTTGTTGTAGCGCAGGATGGCGTGGAAGTTGCGGGTGATCAGGAAGGCCGCGCCATCGGCGCCGCCGGGGATCAGCAGCTCGGTCGAGGCGCCGGCCGGCGGCAAGGGCCGCGAGGTGGCCTGGCGAATGCCCAGCGACTGCCATTCCGAGACCGAGCGCCGCTTGCCCTTGCCGGCCAGGCCGGTGTTGAAGCCGGCGGGCAGTGTCACCTCGACCGCCGCCGGCAGGCCGGGCTGCCAGCCGGATTTCGCCAGGTAATTCGCCGTCGAGGCCAGCGAATCCGAGGGATCGTTCGACCAGATGTCGCGGCGGCCGTCTCCCGTGAAATCAACGGCATAGGCCAGGTATGTCGTCGGGATGAACTGGGTGTGGCCCATGGCGCCGGCCCAGCTGCCGGTCATATGGGCGGGGCCGATGTCGCCCGCCTGCAGGATCTTCAGCGAGGCCAACAGCTGGCTGCGGAAGAAATCGCCGCGATAGCCCTCATAGGACAGCGTCGACAGCGCCTCGATCAGCGGCAGGTCGCCGCGCCGCTCGCCATAGGTCGATTCCATGCCCCAGACGGCGGTGACGATCTCCTTGTCGACGCCATAGGTCGCCTCGACGCGGCTCAGCACGCCGCCATATTGCCCCAGCGCGGCGCGGCCGTTGGTCTGGCGTTTTTCCGAAACCGCGTTTTCCAGGTATTCCCAAAGCGATTTCTTGAACTCAGCCTGGTTCTGGCTGCGCTTGACCACCTCGGGGTTGTAGACCACGTCGCGGAAGGCGAAATCCAGCGTGCTGTCGCTGATACCCTGGGCGCGCGCATTGGCCTTGAAGCCGGCGATCCACTGGTTCAGCCCGGCGACCTTGGCCGGCGGCGGGTTCTGGTTGCGGCCCCATTTGATCTCCTGGCTCTGCTGCGGCACGCCGCCGCGCGGGGCATACATCCCGCCGCTGCATCCGCCCAGAACCAAGGCCAAAGCCGTCAACGTGGCCGTCAGTCGCAATGAAAACCGCATTCCCTGCCCCTCGCATGTGTTTTTCTCAACCTAGCGTTCCCGTGATCGGGCCGAAAGGCGAAATCATGGTGGCGGCAAGGCGCCGCGCATCCGCGAGCGGCATAGTTCGAAAATGCATGAATTGTCGGATGCAACAGACTGTTATTGCGTGATAGGTGTCCAGATCACCTCGTCGATGCGCGGCGCGCCGGTCGCCAGCATCACCAGCCGGTCGAACCCCAGCGCGCAGCCCGAGGCCGGCGGCATCTGCGCCAAGGCCGCCAGGAAATCCTCGTCCAGCGGATAACGCTCGCCATAGATTCGGGCCTTTTCCTGCATCTCCAGCTCAAACCGGCGGCGCTGTTCGGCGGGATCGGTCAATTCGCCGAAACCGTTCGCCAGTTCGACGCCGCAGGCGTAAAGCTCAAAGCGCTCGGCCTCGCGCGGCTCGTCGCCGGCGGGCCGGGCCAGCGCGGCCTCGGCAGCCGGATAGCGGTCCAGGATCAGCGGCCGGCCCTGGCCCAAGCGCGGCTCGACCTTCTCGACCAGGATGCGCGACAGCATGTCGGACCAGGTATCGTCGGCGCCAAGGCGGATGCCCTGCCCCTCGGCCTGCGCGCGCAGCGCCGCCGCATCCGTCTTAGCACCGTCGCAGGTCGCAAGCAGGTCGATGCCGGCATATTCGCGAAAGGCTTCGGCCACGCTCATCACCTGCGGCGTGGCGAAAGGGTCGCATTCCATATCGTGGAACCGCAGCATCTCGGCCCCGGCGGCCTCGGCGGCCAGCCGCAGATAATGCGCGCAATCCTCGAAAAGCACGCGATAATCCTCTCCGGCGCGATACCATTCCAGCATGCAGAACTCGGGGCTGTGCAGCCGGCCGCGCTCGCGGTTGCGCCAGACATGGCTGAAGGCAAAGATGCGCGCCTCGCCCGCCGCCAGCAGCTTCTTCATGGCGAATTCCGGGCTGGTGTGCAGATACATCGGCCGGGGCTGGCCGTCGTTGCCGATCTGCCGGGTCTCGAAAGCGTGCAGATGCGCCTCGTTTCCGGGGCTCACGGCCAGGGCCAGCGGATCGACCTCGATGAACTCCCGGACCTCGAGCCAGTCGCGGATGGCGCGCTGGATGCGGTTGCGGGCCAGAAGCAGCGGCCGGCGGCCGGCATGGCGGTCGCGGTCCCACCAGGGCGTGTCAGGGGCGGTTTTCATCGCAGACCTCGTTTTTCGCCGCTTGCGACTGGCGCAAAGCCGCGCGAGGCGCTAAGGGAAACCATCATCGCCGGCATAGCCGGCGCGTCGGAATTTGAAAAGCAGGCAAGGGAAACCGCCTTGAAAGTCATCGCCTCCAGCCTTCGCAAAGGCAATGTCGTCGAGATCGACGGCAAGCTTCATGTCGTCCTGACGGCGACCAACTTCCACCCCGGCAAGGGTACGCCGACCACCCAGGTCGACCTGCGCCGCATCTCGGACGGCAACAAGGTCTCGGAACGCTGGAAGACCACCGAACAGGTCGAGCGCGCCCATGTCGACGAGCGCGCCTATAATTTCCTCTACGAGGACGGCGAGGGCTTCCACTTCATGGAGCCGGAAAGCTATGAGCAGGTCGTGGTCTCGCCCGACGTAGTCGGCGACGACAAGGTGTTCCTGGAAGACGGCATCAGCGTCTTCTTGCAGGTCCACAACGGCGTCGCCATCGCCATCGAACTGCCGCAGAAGGTCACCGTCGAGGTGGTCGAAACCGAGCCGGTGGTCAAGGGCCAGACCGCCTCGTCCAGCTACAAGCCGGCCATGGCGCATAACGGCGTGCGCATCATGGTGCCGCCGCATATCGGCGTGGGCACCAAAGTCATCATCAACACCGCCGACCTGACCTATGTGGAACGCGCCAAGGGCTGAGGGCTTGAGGGTCGCATGACGGGGCGGGGCCGACGGCCCTGCCCCTTGTCGTGTCAATCGGCCGTGGCAGCGCCGACGGTGGCCCCGGCCACGGCGCCGACGGGTCCGGCCACCACCGCGCCGCCGATGCCGCCGGTGGCGGCGCGTTCGGTGGCATTGTCGCCGCAGGCGGCCAGCGCCAGCACCATGACGGAAGCGGCAGTCGCAAACAGGCTACGCATTCCCAATCCTCCTCTGCTGCGGCGACATGCCGCCGCCGCTCTGGCAACAAGACGCGCGGAGCGGGCCCGCGGTTCCCGGGAAAACGCGGAAGAAAGCGCCGCAGGCCGCTGGGTTCAGGGGAAGATCGGCGCCAGCATCAGCCCTTCGGTCTCGGGCAGGCCCAGCATCAGGTTCGCGTTCTGCACCGCCTGCCCCGAGGAGCCCTTGCAGAGGTTGTCCAGCGTCGAGACCACCAGCGTGCGCCCCGAAATCCGGTCCCCGGTCACGCCGATATGGCAGAAGTTCGAGCCCTGCACATGCGCCATCGCCGGCAGCTGGCCAAAGGGCAGCACCGCGATGAAGGGCTCGTCGGCATAGGCCTGGGCCAGCGCGGCATGGACGGCCTGCGGCTCGCCCTTCAGATAGCACGAGGCCAGGATGCCGCGGTTCACCGGCACCAGGTGCGGGGTGAACTGGATCTGCACCGGCCGGCCGGCCAGCAGGGAAAACTCCTGGTCGAACTCGCCCAGGTGGCGGTGCTTGCCGCCTTGGGAATAGCCGGCCACATCCTCGGAGCGTTCGGCGAAGAGCATGTTTTCCTTGAGCGCGCGCCCTGCCCCCGAGACGCCGTTCTTCAGGTCGCAGATGATGTCGTCGAGATCGATCAGCCCCGATCCGATCAGCGGCCGCAGCGCGAATTGCACCGTCGCGGCGTTGCAGCCGGTGCCGGCGACCAGCCGCGCGCCCTTGATCTGGTCGCGATAGAATTCGGTCAGGCCATAGACCGCCTGCGGCTGGACCTCGGGCGCGGCATGGTCGAGCCCGTACCATTTCCTGTATTCCGCCGGGTCGCGCAGCCGGAAATCGGCGCCCAGGTCGACGATCTTCACATGGCCGGGGATCTGCCCGACCAGCGGCTGGCTGAGCCCATGCGGCAGGGCGCAGAACACCAGGTCGATGGCCGAGAAGTCGATCTCCTCCATCTTGACCAGCGCCGGCAGTTTCAGGTGGCGCAGATGCGGAAAGACCTCGTCATAGCCCTGCCCCGCCTTGCGGTCAGCCGACAGCGCCGCGACCTCGATCGAAGGATGCGTGGCAAGGATCCGGACGAGTTCGGCGCCCGTGTAGCCCGAGGCGCCCAGGATGGCAGCTTTCAGCGTCATGTCGTGATCCCGAGGAACTGGCCGCGCAGGCGCGGCGCTGGTTGTCAGGCCCGCGGGGGCCGGAAACCGGCACTAGGCCCGGGCTTCCGGCATGTCAAGCCGCCGGTCAGGTTGCAAGGCACGCCCGTTCGCACGCCCGCACCGTGCCGCTCACCGCTATTTTCTTCAGAAACCACATCAATAATTCATCTCAAATATCGTAAATTACTATGATATTTTTGCTTTATTCGTTCTGGACCTTTAGCCGATGGTACTGACAGCGGCGCTAATGGCAATCCTATCGGACTTTCATGCTTGCTCCGGTCCGTCCGACGACAGTATCTTTTTGAATTCTTTCATGAAAGTTGGAAACACCGCAGGGCACGCGAAGGACAAGGCTTCTTTTCGTGCGCAGGAATGCTGCATCTGCATCATTTTATTGCGAGACATGGCGGAAGGAATCAAATATTCGGGCAGCGGCCGCCGAGGCCTTGGATAACGGAGGAACTGATGAGCGCGACACCCGAGCGCAAGGCCCGGCTGAGCCCCGGCGACATCCGCGCCCGCAAGGGCATCCAGCCCGTGGTCTGCCTGACCGCCTATACCACGCCCATGGCGCAACTGGTGGACGCGCATTGCGACGTGACCCTAGTCGGCGACAGCCTGGGCATGGTGCTGCACGGGCTGCCCTCGACCCTGGGCGTGACCATGGAGATGATGATCCTGCACGGCAGGGCGGTGATGCGCGGCGCCGCGCGCTCTTGCGTGGTCGTGGACATGCCCTTCGGCAGCTACGAGGAAAGCCCCGAGCAGGCGTTCCGCAATGCCGCGCGGCTGCTGGCCGAGACCGGCTGCCAGGCGGTGAAGCTCGAGGGCGGGCGGCACATGGCCGAGACGGTGGCCTTCCTGGTCGCGCGCGGCATCCCGGTCATGGGTCATGTCGGGCTGACGCCGCAATCGGTCAACACGCTTGGCGGCTACAAGGTGCAGGGCCGCAGCCATCACGAAGCCGACCGCATCGCCGTCGATGCCGCGGCGCTGGCCGATGCCGGCGCCTTCGCCGTGGTGCTGGAAAAGCTGCCGAGCGCATTGGGCGCCCGCATCAGCGCCGAGATCGCGGTGCCGACCATCGGCATCGGCGCCGGGGTGGATTGCGACGGCCAGGTGCTGGTGGTCGACGACATGCTGGGGCTGTTCTCGGACTTCCGGCCGAAATTCGTCAAGCGCTATGCCGAGCTGGGCGAAGCGGCCGAGGCCGCCATCGCCGCCTATGCCGAGGAGGTGCGCGCCCGCGCCTTCCCCGGCCCCGAGCACGGCTTCGGCGAGGGCAAGCCGGAATGACCACGCCCATCATCCGGCCGCTGGCCGAATTGCGCACCCTGGTCCGGGGCTGGAAGGCCGCGGGCGAGACCATCGGCGTGGTGCCGACCATGGGGGCCCTGCACGAGGGGCATCTGAGCCTGGTCCGGGCCGCGAAATCCGGCTGCGACCGGGTGATCGTGACGCTGTTCGTCAACCCGCGCCAGTTCAACAATGCCGAGGATTTCGCCAAATATCCGCGCACCGAACATGCCGATGCCGCGCTGCTGGCGCCGCTGTCGGTCGATGCGCTGTTCGTGCCGGACGCGGCCGAGGTCTATCCGCCGGACCACGCCACGGTGATCTCGGTCTCGGGCGTGACCGCGCCGCTGGAAGGCGCCTATCGGCCCGGGCATTTCGACGGCGTGGCGACGGTGGTGACGCTGCTTTTGAACATGACCGGCGCCGACCGGGCCTATTTCGGCGAAAAGGACTGGCAGCAATTGCAGCTGGTGCGCCGGCTGGTCGCCGACCTGAAGCTGTCCTGCGAGATCGTGCCCTGCCCCTGCGTGCGGGCCGAGGACGGGCTGGCCTTGTCCTCGCGCAACCAGCGGCTGGACCCCGGGGCGCGCGCCCGTGCCGCCGCCCTGCCGCAGGCGCTGTTCGCGGCCGCGCGGGCGATCGAGGCGGGCGCCGAGGCAGAGGCGGCTCTGGCCGAGGCGCGCGCCGGGCTGGACGCGGCGGGCATCGGCCCGGTCGATTACCTGGAGCTGCGCGACAGCGAAAGCCTGGGTCCGGCCCAGCCCGGGCGGCCGGCGCGGCTGCTGGTCGCGGCCTGGCTGGACGGCGTGCGGCTGATCGACAATGTCGCGGTGGCGACCGGCTGAAGCGTCGCCGGGGTATTTGGAAAACGGTGAAAGCCCGCTCAGGGCATGGCGTCGAGGCGCAACTCGGCCAGGAAGCCGGGATCGGCGTTTTGCAGGCTGAGCTCGCCCTGGGCGGCGTCGGTGATGTCGGCGACCATGGCGAGGCCGATGCCCTGGCCCTGGCCGCTGGGGTCGAGGCTGAGGCCGCGCCGGGTCAGGCCGGCAAGCTCGGCCTCGGCGACGCCGGGGCCGTCGTCGCGGATGGCGATGACGATGCGCGGGGCTTCGGCGCGGACGGTGATCTGCACCCGGCTGCGGGCATGGCGCATGGCGTTCTCCATCAGCGCGCCCATGGCTTCGGTCAGATCGCCCGGGTCGATGCGGGCGCGCAGCCCGGGCGCGGCGTCGAGCTGCCAGTCGAGCCCGGCGCCCGCCGGCGTGCGGCGCAGCACGCCGATCAGCTTGCCGGCGATTTCGGCCGGGACGGCGCCGCTGGTCGGACCCGCGGTCTGGATCCGGGCCCGCGCCAGCTCGCGGTCGACGTGGCGGCGCATCTCGGTGGCGATGGTCTCGATGCTGCGCGCGAGTTCCGTTTCGCCCCGGCCGCGCAATTGCGCGGCATCGCCCAGAAGGGCCTGGAGCGGGGTCTTGAAGCCATGCGCCAAGTTGGCCGCGCGGTGGCGGGCGCGTTCCAGTTCCTGGTCGCGGGCGTCGAGCAGGCTGTCGATCTGGTTGGCGAGCGGCGTCACCTCGGTCGGCAGGCCCCGGCCCATGCGCGGCCGGGTGCCGGACACCAGACCCGCCACCCGGGCGCCGACCTGGGCCAGCGGGCGCAGGCCGATGGTGATCTGCACCCAGCTGGCCAGCAGAAGCGCCAGGCCCAGCAGCGAGAGATAGGGCAGCAGGTCGCCCAGGAAGCCCTGTTTCGCCAGGGCGAGCCGGCTGCGGTCCTCGGCCACCACGATGCGCAAGGGCAGCGCCGCGGCGCCCTGCCCGACCGCGAGGCTTTGCTCGACCGCCAGGAGCGGCTCGCCGCGCGGGCCGGGCAGGTTCAACACCCGGCTCTGGCCCGGCGGCAGCGCCCGGCCTTCGAGCGGCAGCGCATAGTCCCAGAGCGAGCGCGAGCGGCGCGTTTCCTCGCCCAGGCTGACCTGCCAGTAATGTCCCGAGAAGGGCTGGTCGTAGAGCGGGTCTTCCGGTGGGGCGCGCAGGCTGGCGCCGCGCGGCTCGACCATGGCGGCCAGCGCCAAGGCGCGGTTGCGCAGGTCGGCGGCGGCGACGCGGGCGACATGGCGCTCGAAGAGCACCGCGAGGCCCATGCCCGACAGCGCCAGCGCCAGCGCGATGGCAAGCCCGCCCGCCAGCACCAGCCGCCAGCGGATCGAACGCATCATGCCGCCCCCGGGGCCGCGCCGCCCTCCAGGTGATAGCCGAAGCCGCGCCGCGTCGCGATGACGCCGGCGCCGAGCTTGCGGCGCAGCCGGGTGATCACCGCCTCGACGGCATTGGCCTCGCGCGCGTCGTCGTCGCCGTAGAGATGTTCCAGGAGCTCGGTCGGCGGCACGGTGCGGTCGCGGTTCAGCGCCAGATAGGCGATCAGCCGGAACTCCAGCGGCGTCAGCGCCACCGGAATGCCGTCGATGGCCGCCGTCATCCGGTTCAGGTCCACGGTCAGCCGGCCGACTTGCTGGGTGGCGGTGCCGCGTCCGCCGGCGCGGCGCACCAGGGCGCGGGCGCGGGCGATCAGCTCTTCCATGCGGAAGGGCTTGGGCAGGTAGTCGTCGGCGCCGGCGTCGATGCCTTCGACCCGTTCGGTCCAGCCGCCGCGCGCGGTCAGGATCAGCACCGGGCTTTCGCAGCCCTCGGCCCGCCAGCGCTTCAGCACGGTCAGCCCGTCGAGACGCGGCAGATTCAGGTCCAGCACGATCAGGTCGTAATTCTCGGTCCCGCCGCGGAACCAGGCGGTGTCGCCATCGGCCGCGCCTTCGACCCGGAAGCCCGCCGCGGTCAGCGCGCGCTCCAGATCGGCAGCGATGCGGGTGTCGTCCTCGACCACCAGGGCGCGCATCAGCCGGCGTCCTCGTCGAGGCTGACGATGCGGCCGGTGGCCGCGTCGATCTCGACCTCGATCAGCCGGCCGTCGCGCGTCACCAGTTCGACCTCGTAGATCAGCATGTCGTCGTCCTGTTCCAGTTCCACCTCGACCACCCGGCCGGGATGCGAATCCTGCAACCTGGCGAGCACCTCGGCAAGAGACAGGATCTCGCCGCGCTCGACCGCGTCGCGGGCGAATTCGTAATCGGGCGTCGGGGCGGATTGCGCCCAAGCGGCGAGCGGCGGCAGCGAGAGGACCAGGAGAAGGGCGATGAGCGGTTTCATGCCTGTCCGATAGCGCGCCGCGACTGACAGCGGCCTGACATTTGCGACCTGGATCCTTTTGGGCGCGGGGCTGACAGAACGCTGACAGGCCGGGTCAGAGGGCTGTCAGCCAGCCTGTGGCATCAGCGGGACATTCCGATCGCGGCGCCTTGACCGTCGCGAGCCAACCCGGGGCCATCGACGCGCGCAGCGCGCCCGCCCGCAACCTGAAAGGACCATGATCATGGTACGCAAGACCGGAACGAATTTCGCCGATGTGCTGCAGGGGACCAACCTGGCCGACTGGCTGTCGGGGCTGAACGGCAATGACCGGGTTTATGGTTATGGCGGCAATGACGACCTCTATGGCGGCAATGGCAATGATTCGCTGTGGGGCGGGGTCGGCAATGACGACCTCGAGGGCGGCGCGGGCAACGATTCGCTTTGGGGCGGAATGGGCAACGACGATCTCGAGGGCGGCGACGGTTTCGACCGGCTGTTCGGTGGCCTTGGCAATGACGAGCTGGAAGGCGGCAGCGGCAATGACACGCTGCACGGCCAGGACGGCAATGACGAGCTGGACGGCGATGCCGGCAACGATTTGCTGTTTGGCGGCGCCGGTCGGGACACGCTGGACGGCGGGCGCGGCAATGACGTGCTGTGGGGCGGCGCCGGCAACGATGTCTTTGAATTCGAACGCGGCCAGGGCGGCGACGTGATCGGCGACTTCCAGAACGGTGTCGACCGGCTCGACTTCGACGATTTCAGCCGTGCCCAGGTGCAGCAGGTCATCAACGGTGCCCGGCAGGTCGGCGACGATCTGGTGCTGCGGCTGTCGGCCGATACCACCGTGACGATCCGCGATATGGACCGGGCGCAGCTCGACATGGGCGATTTCACCTTCTGATCCCCTGCCCCCCATGGGGCGGGCGGGGCTTGTCAAGCGGCCTTGCCGGGTCGATAAGCCGGGTTTTCCAGCTGCCGGAGTCGCCGCTTGTCCACCCGCCCCATCACCTCGGTCTCCGGCATGGTCGATGCCGGGCTGGTCGATGCGGCCGAGACCGGGGTGCTGGAGCAGGTCGCGGCCGGCTTTCGCATCCGCGTGACGCCGGCCATGCGCCAGGCTGCGGCCGCCCCCGGGGTGGCCGCGCAATTCGTGCCCGATGCCCGCGAACTGCTGGTGCGCCCCGAGGAACTGGTCGATCCGATCGGCGACGCGGCGCATAGCCCCGCCCCCGGCCTGACGCATCGCTATCCCGACCGCGTGATCCTGCATGTCACCAGGACCTGCGAGGTCTATTGCCGCTTCTGCTTCCGCCGCGAGGTGGTGGGCGAGGACGGCAGCCTGCCCGAGGCCGACCTGGCCGCGGCGCTGGACTACATCGCGGCGGTGCCGGCGATCCGCGAGGTGATCCTGACCGGCGGCGATCCGATGGTGCTGTCGGCGCGGCGAATTGCGGCGCTGCTGGCGCGGCTGGAAGCGATCCCGCATCTCGACCTGGTGCGTTTTCATACCCGGGTGCCCGTGGTGGCGCCGCATCGCATCGACGATGCCATGCTGGCGGCGCTGCGGCCCGGGCGGCTGGCGGTCTGGGTGGTGGTCCATACCAACCATGCGGCGGAACTGACCGACGCGGCGCAGGCCGCCCTGGCGCGGCTGGCCGATGCCGGGCTGCCGCTGCTGTCGCAGACGGTGCTGTTGCGCGGGGTGAATGCCGATCCCGCGGTGCTGGAGGCTCTGTTCCGGGCGCTGCTGCGCAACCGGGTCAAGCCCTATTACCTGCATCACTGCGACCTGGCACGCGGCACCGGGCATTTCCGCACCACCATTGCCGAGGGGCTGGCGATCATGGCGGGCTTGCGCGGCCGGATCTCGGGCACGGCGCTGCCGCGCTATGTGCTGGACCTGCCGGGCGGGCATGGCAAGGTCGGGCTGGAATCGGGCGATGCGGTGGCCGAAGGCGGCGGCCGCTGGCGCATCCGCGACTGGCGCGGACACTGGCACGATTATCGCGATCCCGAAGGTTGAGGACCGGGGGCGCTTCGCCCCCCGGACCCCCCGAGGGTATTTGGAAAACAGAGAAAGCCTGGCGCGGAGCGTTCGGCCCCGACTTGGGCGGGTCAGGCCGTGGCGGCGCGCAGCGCCTGGCGGCGGGCGACGCGCTGGCGGATGGCCTCGATGTCGGTGACCGGGGTCGCGGCGAAAAGCTCGCGGGTATAGGGGTGTGAGGGTGCGGCAAAGACCGCCTCGCGCGTGCCCTGTTCGACCGCCTCGCCCTTGTGCATGACCAGGACGTCGTCGGCGATGTAGCGCACCACCGACAGGTCATGGCTGATGAAGACATAGGCCAGGTCGAATTCGTCCTGAAGATCGGCCAGCAGGTTCAGCACCTGCGCCTGCACCGAAAGGTCCAGCGCCGAGACCGGCTCGTCCAGCACCAGGAGCGTCGGGTTCAGCATCAGCGCACGGGCGATGGCGATGCGCTGGCGCTGGCCGCCCGAGAACATATGCGGATAGCGGTTGAAATGCTCGGCCGGCAGCCCGACCTTGACCAGCATCTCCTCGGCCCGGCGGCGGCGTTCGGCGGCGGGGGTGTCGGTGTTGAGAAGCAAGGGCTCCATCAGCACGTCGCCGATCTTCTGGCGCGGGTTCAGCGAGCCGTAGGGGTTCTGGAACACCATCTGCACCTTGGAGCGCATCTCGCGCGTCAGGCCCTTGGTGATGTCGAGCGGCTTGCCCTCGATCAGCAGCTCGCCCTCGGTCGCGGGGTCGATCAGCGCGATGATGCGCGCCAGCGTGGACTTGCCCGAGCCGGATTCGCCGACGATGGCCAGGGTCTTGCCGCGATCGACCGAGAAGCTGATGCCCTTGACCGCGCGCACCTCGCGCGCCCGGCGGGTCAGCGAGCCGGGGACGTGATAGTCGCGGATGATGTTCTTGCCCTGCACCACGCTCATTTCGCGGCCTCCTCGAGGAACGAGCCCACGGTGGGCAGGCGGTCGCCGGTGGCGTTTTCCGGCAGGGCCGAGAGCAGCGCCCGGGTATAGGGGTGTTTCGGCGCCTCGAACAGCGACAGCACGTCGGCCTCTTCCATCTTCCTGCCCTTGTATTGCACCTGCACCCGGTCGGCGGTTTCCGCGACCACGCCCATGTCATGGGTGATCAGGATCAGCGCCATGCCGGTCTGTTCCTGAAGCTTCATCAACAGGTCCAGGATCTGCTTCTGGATGGTCACGTCCAGCGCCGTCGTCGGCTCGTCCGCGATCAGCAGGCGCGGGTTGGTGGCAATGGCCATGGCGATCATCACCCGCTGGCATTGGCCTCCGGACATCTGGTGCGGGTAGGATTTCAGCTTTTCCTCGGGGTCGGGAATGCCGACCTGGCGGAACAGCTCCAGCGCGCGGGCGCGGGCGGCGCGTTTCGACATGCCGGCGTTGAAGCGCAGCACCTCCTCGATCTGGTAGCCGGTGGTGAAGCTGGGGTTCAGCGAGGCGATGGGTTCCTGGAAGATCATGGTGATCTCGCGCCCGATGACGCGGCGGCGCTGGCGCGGGGTCATGCGCAGCAGATCCTGGCCGTCGAAGCTCATCTCGTCGGCGGTCACCTGGGCGGTGTCGGGCAAGAGCCCCATCGCCGCCAGCATCGAGACCGACTTGCCCGAGCCGGATTCGCCCACGATGGCCAGCACCTCGCCCTTGTCCACGGTCACGTCGATGCCGTCCACGGCGGTGAAGCTGCCGGTCGAGGTGGCGAAGCGCACGGTCAGGTTGCGGATTGTCAGCAAGGCCATGGCTCAGCTCCGCTTCAGTTTCGGGTCGAGCGCGTCGCGCAGACCGTCGCCCATCAGGTTGATCGCCAGCACCGAAATGAGGATGGCGAGACCGGGGAAGGTCACGACCCACCAGGCGCGCAGGATGAATTCGCGCGCCTCGGCCAGCATGGTGCCCCATTCCGAGGCCGGCGGCTGCGCACCCATGCCGAGGAAGCCGAGCGCCGCGGAGTCCAGCACGGCGCTGGAAAAGCTCAGCGTTGCCTGCACGATCAAGGGCGCCAGGCAGTTCGGCAGGATGGTCCTGAACATCAGCCGCAGGTTCGAGGCCCCGGCCACCTTGGCGGCGGCGACATATTCGCGCGCCTTCTCGCCCATCACCGCGGCGCGGGTCAGGCGGGCGAAATGCGGCTGGTAGACGATGGCGATGGCGATCATCGCATTGGTCAGCCCCGGCCCCAGGATGGCGACCAGCACCAGCGCCAGCAAGAGCGAGGGGAAGGCCAGCACCACGTCCATCACCCGCATGATGACGCTGTCGACCCAGCCGCCGTAGAAGCCGGCGATCAGCCCGATGATGATGCCGCCGGTCAGGGCGATGGCGACGACGACGATGCCGATGAACAGCGAATATTGCGCGCCGTAGATCAGCCGCGACAGCATGTCCCGGCCCACCGCGTCGGTGCCCAGCAGGAAGCCGGCCCGGCCGCCCTCCTGCCAGATCGGCGGCACCAGCAGCGCATCGCGGTATTGCTGCGTCGGATCATGCGGCGCCAGCAGCGGCGCAAGGAAGGCGGTCAGCACCAGAGCCACGAAGACCACGAGCCCGATCACGGCGCCCCGGTTCTGGCTGAAATAGAACCAGAACTCCTTGATCTGCCGGCGCCGGATGGCCGCATCCGAGAGTTTCACGGTGGTATCGGTCATTTGTGCCGGATCCTCGGGTTGATGAGACCATAGGTCAGGTCGACGATCAGGTTCACGATCATCACGATGGCGGCGATCAGCAAGAGGCCGGATTGCACGACCGGATAGTCGCGGCGCGAGATCGAATCGATCATCCACTTGCCGATGCCGGGCCAGGAAAAGATCGTCTCGGTCAGGATGGCGCCGGCCAGCAGCACGCCGATCTGCAAGCCGATGGTGGTGATGACCGGGATCATCGCATTGCGCAGGGCATGCACGCCGATGACGCGGCGGGGCGACAGGCCCTTGGCGCGGGCGGTACGGACGTAATCCTCGCCCATCACCTCCAGCATGGCCGAACGGGTCTGGCGCGCGATCACCGCCAGCGGGATCGTCGCCAGCACGATCGAGGGCAGGATCAGGTGGCTCAGCGCGGATGTGAACGCGCCCGCCTGCCCCGAGATCAGGCTGTCGATCAGCATGAAGCCGGTCACCGGCGGGAAGAAATACATCAGGCTGATGCGACCCGAGACCGGGGTCCATTGCAGGATGCCCGAGAAGAAGATGATGAGCAGCAGCCCCCACCAGAAGATCGGCATGGAAAACCCGACCAGCGCCCCGGTCATCGAGATCTGGTCGAACCAGCTGCCGCGCTTGATCGCGGCGATGACGCCGACCGGCACGCCGATCACGGTGGCGATGATGATGGCGACCAGGCCCAGCTCGACCGTGGCCGGGAACAGGGTCAGGAATTCGGCCAGCACCGGCTTTTTCGTCACCAGCGAATTGCCGAGGTCGCCCTGCAGCAGATTGCCGAGGTAATGCAGATATTGCTGCCAGATCGGCTTGTCATAGCCGAGCTGCGCCGCGATCTGGGCGTAGCGCTCGGCCGAGACGCCGCGTTCGCCGGCCATCAGCAGCACGGGATCGCCGGGCAGCAGGCGGATGAACCCGAAAGCCACCAGCGTGATCCCGAGCATGGTCGGGATCAGGTAAAGCAGTTTGGTGAGGATGAATCTCAGCATCGAACCCTGATCCAAAAGGGCCGTGCGGGGCATGGCCCCGCACGGCCGCTGTCATGATAGCCGAAAATTACTCGGTCAGATCGACGTTTTCGAACGTGTAGTCGCCCAGCGGCGATTGCACGAAGCCGGTGACTTCCTTGCGCATCGGCACATATTGCGTCGAATGCGCCAGCGTGGCCCAGGGCTCGTCCTTCTTGAAGATGACCTGCGCCTCTTCATAGAGCTTGACCCGCTCGTCGTGGTCGCTGGTGGCCTTGGCCTTGGCGATCACGTCCGAGAATTCCTGGTTGCACCAGAAGGCGCGGTTGGCGCCGCCGTCCTGGGCCGCGGCGCAGCTCAGCAGCACCGACAGGAAGTTGTCCGGGTCGCCGTTGTCGCCGGTCCAGCCTAGGATCACCGCGCCCTTGCGGCCGGGCTCCATCGACTTCTTCAGGTATTCGCCCCATTCGTAGCTGACGATGTCGACCTTGACGCCGACCTTGGCGAAATCGCTCTGGATCAGTTCGGCGGCGCGGCGGGCGTTGGGCATGTAGGGGCGCTGCACCGGCATGGCCCAGACTTCCATCGACAGATCCTTGACGCCGGCGGCCTCCAGCGCGGCCTTGGCGGCCTCGGGGTCGTATTTGTCGGCCTCGATGGCGTCGTTATAGCCCCACATGGTCGGAGGGATCGGGTTCTTGGCGATCTCGGCATCGCCCTGATAGACCGCATCGACCAGCGCCTTCTTGTCGATGGCCATGTTCAGCGCCTTGCGCACCTCGGGCTTGTCGAAGGGCGCGACGGTGGTGTTATAGGCCAGGTAGCCGACGTTCAGCCCGGCCTGCTCGTCCAGCTTCAGGTTCGGATCGGCCTTGATGTCGGCGATGTCGGCGGGCGCCGGATAGGGCATCAGGTGGCATTCGCCGGCCTTCAGCTTCTGCAGCCGCACCGAGGCGTCGGGGGTGATGGCAAAGACCAGGTCGTCGATCTTGGGCGCCTCGCCCCAGTAATCGGCATTCTTCTGGTAACGGATCACCGCGTCCTTCTGATAGGCCACGAACTTGAACGGGCCGGTGCCGATCGGGGCGTTGTTCAGGTCCTCGCGGGTGCCGGCTTTCTCCAGCGTGTCGGCATATTCCTTGCTGACGATCGAGACGAAGGGCATGGCGACATTGGCCAGGAACGGCGCCTCGGGGTGGTTCAGGGTGAACTTGACGGTGTTGTCGTCGACCTTCTCGATGGACTTGATCAGCTTGTCCATCTCCATCGAGGAATAATATTCGTAGGTGATGCCCGAGATGTATTCGTGCCAGGGATTGTCGGCGCTGGCCTGGCGCTCGAAGGTGAAGATCACGTCATCGGCGTTGAAGTCGCGCGAGGGGGTGAACTTGTCGTTCGAGTGGAACTTGACGCCCTTGCGCAGGTGGAAGGTATAGGTCAGCCCGTCCTCGCTGACATCCCAGCTTTCGGCCAGAGCCGGCTCGATTTCCGTGGTGCCGGGCTTGAACTGCACCAGGCGGTTGTAGACCGCGTGACCCGAGGCATCGAAGGTCGTGCCCGCGGTATAGGGGGCGGGGTCGAAGCCTTCGGGCGAACCCTCGGAGCAATAGACGAAGGTCTTGGCGCTCAAGGGCGTCGCCGCGACCAGCGCCAGCGCGGATGCCGCGAGGAAACGGGTGGAGAAGAACGACATATTGCCTCCCATGTCTGGACTTATTTTGCACTGTCCCTGATGCAAACGAATCTGCCTGACAGGTCAAGTGCTTTGCCGGGATTTATCGTCGTTCTGCTGGAATGACGCGACGAAACGCCGAAAATCGCGCCAGAACTCCGGCGTTTTGCCTGCTTGCCGCCCCGACCGAAAGGTCGGCCGCGGTGTCGGAACCCAGGCGGACCGACGCCCTTGAGGCGTTGTCGCGCTGCCAGATCCAGTCGTGGTCGGGATGATTCTCATAGCGCCATTTGCGGATCGGCCCGGCCATGACATTGAGATAATACATCTCGTAGCCATAGGGCACGCCGCAGGGGTGATGGGCGGCGACCGCCATGGTCTCCAGGCTGCCGTCGTCGGTGAAGACGCGCCGGATGCCATGGCCCTGGTTCGGGTTCAGCCGGTGGCAATAGGTATCTTCCAGACAGATCATCCGTAGAAAGTATTTGCTATCATAGCGATGCATTGGATATCTCGCCCATTTTCTAGAGCGGGCAAAGACCTCGGTGACCAGCAGGCTGTCGCAGAAATCCTCGTTCTCCATGGCGATATTGTTGATGAGGCGGGTGTTCACGCCCGGGCCGCGCTGAGTCAGCACGATACCCTCGGGCCCTATGCGGCGCGCGCCAGACCGCCAGCGTCAGCGGCGTCACGGCCTCGGCCCGCTGCCGTCGGGCAGACAGAGGCTATGCGGCGGCGTCTTTCGAAGACGTCGAGCCGCTGGCCCAAATCGCCCCAGTCGCGGCCCTCGAAGATGACCCGGATCGCCTTATCGCCGCCAAGGTTGCCCGAGGCTCGCCCGGCCCGAGCCGCCACAGGTCGAAGCCGACACAGGACCAGCCGGCGTTTTCCGGAGCAACGTGATGGACCAGGCCGGTCTGGCCATCCGGCTTGCGCAGCAGATTCATGGCTCCTCCTTGCGGATGATGAACAGCGCCACGACCAGATAGACCCCCGCCGCCCCGAACAGGACGGCCCAGAACAGGCTGCCCGAGGCCAGTTCCACCCCCGCCCAGATGAGCGGCAGCAGCCCGCAGAGGACACGGACCCAGAGGCGGCGGAAGAACGGGTGTTGGGGATCGACCAGCATGGCGGCAGGTTAGTGCAGACCGGCGGCCCGCGCCATGTCCTTCAGCGCCTTCAGGCCCATGGACTGGTACGCGAGCGGGTCGCGGACCTCGGGGTCCTGCTCGGCGTCGATGACCAGCCAGCCGTCATGGCCCGCGCCGGCCAGGATCTTCAGCAGCGGCGTGAAGTCGATGGCGCCCTCGGGACCGCCCGGCACATTCTGCGCGGCGGCGCTCATGGCGACACGCCCGGGACGAAATCCGACAGCAGCGAGAACACCGGGATGCCGCGCCAGCGCAACAGCGCCACGGCCGAGGTGACCTCGTGATGGTCGATGCCGGTCGCGGCCACCGCCCGCACCTTGCCGGCAAAGCCGGCGATGGTCTCGGCGAAATCGGCGGGCGACTGGCCGGACGAAAAGCGCCCCGCGACGCGCCAGCGCCGCAAGGGAGCGAGCCGGGCCACCTCTTCCAGAGGGGCGGCGAAATCCTGATGGAAGGCATGGCGTTCCTTTTGCAGCACCACGCTCAGGTGCAGCTTCGGCACATGCGGAAGGCCCGGATCGCCGGGGCGGTGTGATAGCCCACCGCCTCGGCCGCCTGCGAAACCTTGCGCGGTTTCCTCGCGCACCTGGCTGCGGCCGTTCGGCACCCGGACCACCGTCGCCACGCTGACGCCGGAGGCGCGGGTGACATCCTCGATCGTCGGGCCATGCTTCCCCTTCGCAATGAGGGGAAGCGTGATGGAAACCACAGCGATGCCATGGCCCTTAAGTCCGGGCCGAGGGTTCAGCGCTTGCGGACGAACTCGCAGCGCAGGACCAGGCCCTTGATGCTATCGTGGCGGCAGTCGATCTCTTCGGGATTGTCGGTCAGCCGGATCGAGCGGATCACCGTGCCCTGCTTCAGCACCTGGCTGCTGCCGCGCAGCTTCAGATCCTTGATCAGCACCACCGAATCGCCGTCGGCCAGGGCGTTGCCGGCCGAGTCGCGCACCACGACCGCCGCCTCGGCCGCCAGTTCCGAGGCCGGGCGCCACTCGCCGCTGGCCTCGTCATAGACATAGTCCTCGTCCGCCATGGCTGTGCCCTTTCGTGATATGCGCGGGCTTTCCTAGCCTTTTCCGCCGCTTGCGGCAAGGCCGGCGCGGCCTGCGCGCAATTCACGCCAAGATCACAGGTGCCGGTTACGGCTTGGGGCAACCAAAGGCCCGAAAGGACAACCGCAAGACGATGGAACAACTCTGCCGCCGCAGCCAGGACTTGACCGACAGCTGGCAGCGCCACGACTGGCGCGAAAGCTTCTTCGCCCCCGGGCTGGTCATCCTGCAGGCCCTGACCCATGACGGCCGCACTGCCAGCGGCGCCGGGTTGACCCGTGACGAGGCATTCGACCGCTGCCTTGGCGAGACCGCCGAGATCCTGGCCCTGAACCGCCACCTGCGCCAGGGCGGCCGCTTCGACCCCTGGAGCGACGGGCTGGCCGCGCATCCCGACCCGGTGCAGGCCTGTGCCGCCGCCCGGCTCGAGGCCTGCGAACGCGCCGCCGTCGCCGACTGGTGGCTGGGCCGCGCCCCCGCCGCGCCGGTCTCGGAGTCCTGGATCGCGCAGGCCGGGCTCGCCGCGCGCGTCGAGGCGATGCGCCAGGGCGCCGCCCTGCGCCGGCGCAGCGACTGGTGGCAGATCCGCACCGAGGGCCAGCCCTGCGTGATGATCTGCCGTAGCGTCAGCCTGGAAGGGCAGGACCCGGTGCTGGGCTTCGGCTGCGACGAGGAGCCGGTTGCCGCCGCCGAAAAGGCGCTGCGCGAGCTTCTGCTGATGGAGATGAACCTGATGGAGCTGCTGGCCGCCCGCGCCACCGGCGACGAGCACGGCCCGGGCGAGGTGCGCGCCCGCATCCGCGGCTATGCGCTGCACGCGCCGCGGCTGTTCCCCGCCGCCGCCGAAAGCCTGCCCGCCGCGCCCTGCGCGCTGGTCAGCGATTTTCGCCCGGCCCCCGAGTGCCGCGAGATTTCCGAGCCGCGCGCCGAGATCAGCGTCTGGCTTTCGCCGGGCAAGGCCGCATCGGCTCTTTTCAGCGAGGCCACCGGCCTGCCATATTTGTGATGATTCCAGCGCAGGGGGCCCGGGAGATGGGGGAAGGCGCGGCCATGGACGGCGAGGACGAGATCCGGCCAGACCTGGCGGGCTGTCCCTTCGGCTGTGTGCCCGGGCGCGGCCGCCTGCGCGCGGGGCGGAACCGCGCGCCGCTGGCCGCGCTGGCCATGGCGCCGGACAGGGCGCCGGACATGGCGGCCGAGGCCTCGCCGCTGGGCGCCAGCGACGACCGGCGCGACATCGACCAGCGCAAGCCGTGGATCCTGCTGCGCAGCGACCCGCAATGGCGCGCTGCCTGCCTGGCGCGGGTGGCGCATATCCCCTCGGGCTATACCTATCTGGCGCAGCTGATGGGCCATGACATGGGCAGCAGCGTCGAGGCGGCCAGCGTGCCCTGGTCGCGCGGCGCCGAGGACGACACCGCCGCCCCCCCGCCGGTGCGCTACAACCTGATCGACAATCCGCTGACGCTGGAGACGGTCTATGGCCCCGGTCCGGCGATGCTGGCGCATGTCTACGACCCGGAGACCTGGCTGTTTCGCCTGACGCCGGGGGCGCGGCTGGCGCGGATCTATGCGCGCGGGCTGAACGCGGTCTCGGACCCCGATCCGCGGCCGATCCGGGCGCTCTATGACGAAAGGAACCGCGACTCGCTGATGCTGCACGAGCTGGTCGTGGCCTGGATGCAGTTCCACAACCGCAATGCCCGGGCGCTGATGGCGCAGGGGGTCGAGCCCTATCGCGCCTATGTGCTGGCCCGCACCCATGCGGTGCGCTGCTGGCATCGCATCGTGACCGAGGACCTGCTGCCCCGCTTCCTGCATCCCGAGATCGCCGCCCTGCCCGCCCCGCCCCGCGCCTGCGAACTGGACGAGACCACGCTGCTGCACGGGCTCTGCCGGGCCTTCCACGCCCTGCCGCTGGCCGCCTATGCGCTGGGGCGGTCGGGGCTGCACAACCTCGGCACGCTGCTGAAGCGCGGCTATGCGGTCAGCGAGGCCGAGACCGACTGGCGCATCGACTGGCCGCTATTCTTCGGCGCCAGGCCCGGCGGCCCGCGCAGCGGCATGTCGGCAAGCGTCGCGCCGGAATTGCGCGCCCCGGTGACGGCGGCGGCGATCATCGCGCTGGACACCCGATCCGCCGCCGAGGCCCGGCCGCTGCGCCTGGGCAATGCCCGCATCGGCGCGGCTCGGGCCGCGCTGCCCGGCGACTGGCCGGCGCGGCTGACCGCGGTGCGCCTTGCCGCCGATTTCGCCGCCGCCCATCCCGAAGCGCCGGTCGCGCTGGATGCGGACGCGCTGGAATGGGGGCCGCTCTACCAGTTCCTGATGGTCGAGGCGCAGGTGCACGGCCAGCAGGGCAGTTTCGGGCCCCTGGGCAGCGCGCTGCTCGCCGCCTCGGTCGCGGGCTCGATCCGGCGCGTGGTCATGGCCGCCGAGGGGCCGCGCGAAGCCGGCCTGCCCCGCCCGGCCAGCATGCTGGAACTCATCAACCTCGTCCGGGAATGACGGAGAACAAGAATGACAGGGAACAAGTACATCATCATCGGGGCCGAGGTCGACCAGGCCGAGGCCTTCCTGCACGACGACGGCAGCATCACCGACAGGAAGGGCGCCGACGGCGTGCCCTTGAACGTGGAATTCATCGGCCGGCTGATGGTCGAGCTGTCGCAGCGCGGCAAGTCGGGCGTGCCCAGGGCCGAGCTCGAGGCGCTGGAGGACCGGGTGCGACGCGCGCTGGTGGTGCAGGATTTCTCGACCCAGAGCGGCGGCGCGGCGCTGAGCGATGCCGAGCGCGAGGCGATCCTGGACGGCACCACCGTGCGCATCGAGTTCGAAAGCCGCAGGCGCGGCAGCAAGAAGCCCGACCGCAACACCCGCATCCTGGTGGTGCCCTCGGACGAGACGCTGGCGATTACCGACGCGATGCTGAAGGCGCAGGGCGAGGCCGAGGGGTTCCGCCCGCCGCTGTCCTATGAGCTGGACCGGGCGCTGATGCTCGCCAGCATGAAGTCCGAGATCCTGGAGATGGTGCGCGAGTTCGCGGCCGAGAACCACCCGGACTGGACCTCGGGCCTGCAAGCGGCGCTGGAGGACCACATGGAAAAGGCCATCGCCAGCCGCAGCCAGTTCAAGGACGGCGCCGGCCAGCCGGCCAAGGACGTCAAGAACGAGATCATGTCGAGCCCGCTGCGCGCCTTTCACCGCTCGGTCGGGATCTATGCCACGAATATGTGCCGCTAGGCCGGAAAGCGGCTGCGGGCGGCGGCGACCTGTTCCAGGGTCTGGCGCAGATCCTGGCGCCATTCCTCGCGCCGCAGCGGAAACACCGACAGGAACCAGTCCAGCAATTCGGCATCGCTGGCCTGCGGCGGGCCGTGCCATTGCCGGCGCAGCTCGGCCAGATAGGCGTGATAGCGGCGGGCGGCGGCCTCGGGCCGGCCCAGCTTCCACAGCGCCGCGCTGTGCCAGCCGCCGACGGTCGGCATCAGCGCGCCCCGCCCCTCGCATTGCGTCGCCGTCGAGGCATGGTCGCCGCGCAGATAATCCACCGCCGCCAGATAGATCTGGTGGAAGGGCTCCATGACCTCGGCATGGCTGCGCGCCTCGGCCGCCAGCGTGCCCGCCTTGGCCAGATCGCCCGCGAAGGCGAAGCCAAGCGCGCAGGAGGCCAGCGTCAGCGGGCTGTTGCGGTTCAGGTTCAACGCCTGGTCGAAATGGAATTCGGCCAGGTCGAAATAGCCCAGGTGGCAGAAGCACCAGGCCAGCACGCGATGCGCCCGCGTGTCCAGGGGATCGGCCGAGACCGCGACGATGGCGTGATGCATGGCGTCGCGCTTCAGCTCCTCGGTCTGGAAGGTGCCGGGCAGCAGCACGTGGCGCACGTTCAGCGCGCCGGCGAGTTCCGCATGGGCGGCGCCGAAACGCGGCGCCTCCTCGGTGATCTGGCGCAGGATCGCCAGCGCCTCGGCCTCGGTCTCGGGTGACCAGCGGTCGAGAAGCGCCTGGGCCTTGAGCCAGCTGTCATAGATGCCCGAGCCTGAATCGGCCAGCGCCCGGTCCGAGACCACCACCGACAGCGCGTTGGCGATGTTCGACAGCAGGATACGCACCTTGCGTTCCCAGTCGGTCTGCGGCTGATCGACCCATTCCGACCAGACCAGCTGGCCGCCGGCGCCGCGCTTGACCTCGACGAAAAGCCGCAGGCTGCGCGCCAGGCAGAAGGCCTGCAGGGTGACGCGGATCTGCGCGGGCTCGGGCCCGTCCTCGATGATCGACCATTCGCGGAACCGCGCCATCCGCATGCGCAGGTCGGAAAACAGCACGTTGATCAGGCTGTCCTGCGCCTGCGCCTCGCCCTCGACCGGCGCCAGCGTGACGGACAGCCCAACCTGCGGCGCCCGCGCGCGTGCCTGGGCATGGCGGGTGCCGCCGGCGGGGCCCAGCTTGATCGCGGCCAAAAGCTCGACCGTCTCGGCCTCGGGCTCCTGGTCGAAGGCCTCGTCGAGATGGGCGTAAAGCGTATTGTAGCGCTCGATGGCCCGGGTCGCGTGGCCGGCCTGCCAGTCGAGCCGCATCAGAAGCCGCGTCGCCGCCTCGTTCGAGGGTTCCAGCGCGGTGGCGAATTCCGCCAGCGCGCGCTGCGCCTCGGGCTGGCTGTCGCCCAGCTCCGCCAGCCGGCGGTCCAGCACCTGGCGCACGGCGGCCAGCAGGCCCGCGCGGGTGATGGCAAGCCAGCTGTCGAACGAGGCGCTGGTGCCTTCCAGCTGCACGGTCTGGTCGATCAGCAGCCGGACGCGGGCGACCTCCTCGGCGTCCCAGCCCGGCCCGGACAGCGGCGCGGCCAGCGCCTCGGCCAGCACGAAGCCCGGCGGCAGGCGCAGCGCGATCTCGCCGGCGCTGGTCTCCAGCGCCAGGCCCGGGATTTCCTCCATGGCGCGGCGGATGTGCTTGACCGCCTGGCGATAGGAAGCCGAGGCCTTGTGCTCCTCGGATTGCTGCCAGAACAGGTCGGTGACCTTTTCGGTGCGATGCACCGGCGCGCGGTCGGCCAGCAGGAAATACAGCAGCGCCCGGGCCTTGCGCAGGCGCAGGGAGTCCAGAAGCCGCAAGAGATCGTCGAGCCGCATCCGATACCCATGCCAGACAGTCACGCGCTTTCGTCATAGCGCAGGCATCGGCGCGGGTCCATTGCGGCGCGGGCGGCCCGCGCAGGGCGGGCGGCGGATTGCCGCGGATCAGGGCTGCGCCGGGACCGGCCTGCGCGGCACCCGTGCAAACATCACCACATTGCCCAGCATGGCAAGCCCCAGGCCGACAAAGCCGGTCCAATGCCAGACATAGCCCTCGAACAGCGTCGAGAGGATCAGCGCCACGATCGGGAACAGCACCGTCGCATAGGCGGCGCGGGACGAGCCGATGCGTGCCACCATCAAGAGATAGGTGGTGAAGGCCAGCACCGAGCCGGGCAGCGCCAGGTAAAGCAGCGCGCCCAGATAGCGGGCGTCGGGCGGCGCCACCACGGGCGTGCCGGTCAGGGCGATCAGCCCGGCCAGCGCCAGCGCGCCATAGGCCATGCCCCAGGCGGTGGCGATGCTGGGCGGCAGCCCGGCCGCGCTGTTCCTGCGCGAGACCATGTTGCCCAGCGAAAAGAACATCGTGCCCAGCCCGGCCAGCGCCAGCCCGCGCAGCGTGCCCGCCGCCTCGGTCTGCGCCAGGTCGCCGCCGAAGAGCAGCGCCACCCCGCCCGCGCCAAGCGCCGCCGCCAGCACCGTCCGCGCCGAGATCGCGTCGCCGAAGAAGATCCGCGCATTCACCGCGTTGAAGATCGAGGCCAGCGAGAACACCACCGACAACAGCCCCGACGGGATGTATCGGGCCGAGGCATAGAAGCACAGGAAGTTCAGGCAGAACAGGCACAGCGCCTGCGCCACGACCCAGGGCTGGTCGCGCCGGCTCGGCAGCCGCAGCCGGCCAAGCGCCGCCAGCAGCAGCAGATAGACCGCCCCCGCCAGCGCGAAGCGATAGAAGACCGAGACCAGCACCGGCACCGGCCCGACCTGAAAGGCGATGGCGATCCAGGTTGCACCCCAGATCAGGACGGTGGTGGCGAAAAGCAGCAGGTTCATGGGCGTTCTCATGGGCAGTTTGGCGGCAGTTCGGCGGCAGTTCGGCGCGACACTAGCGCGCCGCGGCCGGGCGGGATTGCACGATCTTGCGGCGATCCGCCGGCCGGCTTCGCGGGCCTGCGCATTTCCCGCTTTCCGCGCCGCGCGCCCGGGCCTAGTTTCGCGCCATGACCGACCAGTCGCTGCCCATCTCGGCCTATCTCGCGCGCGCGCCGCATGCGCGCCGGCTGGGCCATGTCGAGCTGGGTTTCGGCTGCTCGGCCACCGTCTGGCAGAACCGCGATGCCCGCATCCGCTATGACGATCCGCAGGGCCATACGCTGAGCTTCTATACCCGGGGCGGCGGCGGGACGCGCCGGCTGGATGGCGCCGGTGCCGCGGCGGGACCGGGCTGGCCGGGGGCGGTCTGCCTGATGCCGCAGGGCCAGGCCTCGGAATGGCAGATCGGCGCCAGTTTCGAATTCGTGCATGCACCTGCCCGACGAGGCGCTGCGGCGCAGCTTCGCCAGCACCTGCGACCGCGACGCCCGGCTGCTGCAACCGGCCGACCTGACCTATGTCGAGGCCCCGGCGCTGGCCGCGCCGTTTCGCGCGCTGCACGACGCGACCCGCGCCGGGGCCCGGCTGGCGGCCGAGGGCGCCATGCACGACATCCTGGGCCTGGTCTTCGCCGACCGCCGCTATGGCGCCGGGCTGCGCCTGCCGCTGACCGGCGGCCTGGCGCCGCGGCGACGCCGGCTGGTGCTGGACCATATCGAGGCGAACCTGGCCGGGCCGCTGCACCTGCACGACCTGGCGGCGCTGGCCGGGCTGAGCCCGTTCCATTTCCAGCGCAGCTTCCGCGCCAGTTGCGGCGTGTCGCCCCATCGCTGGATCGCGGCCCGGCGCATCGAACGGGCGCGGCGGCTGCTTGGCTCGGGCGAGCCGCTGGCGCGTATCGCGCTGGATTGCGGCTTTGACAGCCAGAGCCATTTCACCCGCGTCTTCAAGGCCGCCATGGGCATGACCCCCGGCCGCTACCGCATGGCGCTGGGCGCCGCGCCGCCGCCGCGCGCGACGTAAATCTGCCACAGGGCCGGCCGGATCATGTTACCGCAACCAGCTTTCGGTTTGCGGCGCGGGCTGAACTATAGCAAATCTGTCAGGAATCATTCGCGCCCGACGCGCCATCAACCGAGAGGATCGCTCATGACCCGTCCGACCCGCGCGGCGCTGCTTGCCGGAACCAGCGCCCTGTGCCTGTCGCTGCCCGCCTTGGCGCAGGAGGCGGCCGCCCCCGAGGCCATCACGCTCGACACCATCACGCTGACCGCGACCACCGATACCTCGGTCCAGGCCGAGGGCTATGTCAGCCCCTACAGCCAGGCCGCGACCAAATCCGATACGCCGGTGGCCGAGATGCAGCAATCCGTCTCGGTCGTCACCACCCAGCAGATCAAGGACCAGGGCGCGCAGAACCTGGGCCAGGCGCTGGGCTATACCGCCGGGGTCCACGCGGAACCCTTCGGCAAGGATCCGCGCTTCGACACGCCCTATGTCCGGGGCTTCAAGGCGGAACACGCGCAATATGTGAACGGCCTGCGCCAAGGGCGCTATTTCGGCGCCATCAAGCAGGAACTCTATGGCATGCAGCAGATCGAGGTGCTGCGCGGCCCGTCCTCGTCGCTCTATGGCGCGGGCTCGCCCTTGGGCGTCATCAACATGGTGCAGAAACGCGCCCAGGCCTATGACATGGCCGAGGCGGGCATCGGCTATGACAGCAACCACAGCACGCAGTTGTTCTTCGACGTGAACCGCGCGGCAAGCGACACGCTGGCCTGGCGCATCACCGGCATCGGCCGCGACGACAGCACGCAGATCGAGGATCTGACCAACAAGGGCGGCTATCTGGCCGGCGCCCTGCGCTGGACCCCGGATGACGCGACCACCATCGACTTCCTGGCCACCTATACCAACGACGCGCCGATGCCGCCGACGGGCGTGCCCTTCGCGCTGACCGGAACCGGCCATGACGAAGACCTGCGCGAGATCTATACCGGGCAGAAGGACTGGGACGACAGCGACCGCAAGTCCTATAGCTTCGGTGTCGAGTTCAGCCATGAATTCGACAGCGGCTGGACGCTGAGCCAGGGCTTCCGCTACGAAAGCCTCGACTGGAACTATCGCACCACCTATGCGACCGGAGTGACCGGCCCGACGACCTTCGGCCGGGGGTCGAGCGAGCAGCTGGAGGACAGCGACACCATCGCTCTCGATACCCGCCTCTCTGGCGAGGTGACGACCGGGCAGATGACGCACAGGCTGCTCTTCGGCGCCGACATGCGCAAATACGACGCCCATGAAAGCAGCCAGTTCTTCACCGCCGCCGATATCGACTGGGCGGATCCCGACTATTATGTCGATGCGCGCACGCCCTATGCCCCGCCGAATGCCGGGCCGTCGCTGCTGCGCCAGGCCGGCATCTATGCCCAGGACGAGATCGAATACGGCAACTGGCGCGGCTCGCTGGGCCTGCGCTACGACTGGGTCAAGCAGACGGGCGAGCGCTACGGCTCGGTTTCGGAATACAAGGAGAACAAGGTCACCGGCCGCGCCGGCCTGGGCTATCTGATGGCGAACGGGGTGATGCCCTATGTCAGCTATTCGACCTCGTTCGACCCGCAGGCCGGGCTGGATATCGACGACAACGTGCTGCGCCCGACCGAGGGCAAGCAATGGGAAGCCGGCGTCAAGTATCAGCCGCAATCCTTCGACGGGCTGATCAGTCTGGCGGTCTATGACCTGCGCCAGACCAACGTGAACCGCACAGTCGATCTGCCCGACGGGCCGGGCAGCGGCATCCGCCAGATCGGCGAGGTCCACTCGCGCGGGATCGAACTCGAGGCGACGGCCGAACTGGCCGAGGGCTGGAAGCTGCGCGGCGGCTATGCCTACAACAAGACCGAGCAGAAGGCCCCGGCCACCGACCCGCTGAACGGCAAGGAACTGGCCGATGCGCCGCGCCACCTGGCCAGCCTGTGGCTTGACCGCGACTTCGGCAACGGTCTGCGCCTGGGCGGCGGCGTGCGCTACATCGGCTCGCGCTTCATCGACGCGACGAACAGCGCCAAGCTGGACAGCGTGACCCTGGTCGACCTGGGCGGCAGCTATACCTATCGCAATGTCGAGGGTTCGCTCAACATCACCAACCTGACCGACGAGGTCTATGTCGGCGCCTGCGGCTTCTCCTATTGCTCCTATGGCGAGGGCCGGACGATCCAGGCGCGGCTGACCTACAAGTGGTAGCGGCGCGCGCCCCGGGCCTCGGCCGGCGCGCCTTTCTTTGCTCCGTCGCCGCGCTCGCGGCGGCGGGGCCTGCGTTTGCGCAGCAGTCCTTGCGCCTCGCCGCCATCGACTGGGCGATGATGGAGACCGCCGTCGCGCTGGGACACATGCCCGTCGCGGCCTGCGAGTTGGTGCGCTATCGCCAGGACACCACCGAGCCGCGGATCCCCGCCTCGGTCACCGACCTGGGTCTGCGCGGCGCGCCGAATTACGAATTGCTCCAGCTGATGCGGCCGGACCTGATCCTCAGCTCGACCTTCTATCCGGCGCATGAGGCGCAGCTCAGCCGCATAGCGCCGGTGCTGTCGCTGCCCTTCTACATCCCGGGCGAGCCGCCGCTGCCCAAGGCGCTGGCGGCGCTCGCGGACCTGGCCGCGCGCATCGGCGACGCGCCGGCGGGCCGCACCGCGCAGATGGAAGCCGAGGCGCGGCTGGATGTGCTGGCCGCCCGGCTGGCCGGCTTCCGCGACCGGCCGGTGGCACTGATCGACATCGGCGACGCCCGCCACCTGCGCGCCTTCGGCTATGACAGCATGTTCGGCAATGTGCTGGAACGGCTGGGGCTGGGCAACGCCTGGACCGAGCGCACCGCCTTCAGCTTCCGCGCGCCCCTGCCGCTGGAGCGGCTGGCCGCCATGCCCGAGGCGCGGCTGGTCATCGTCGGCGAGATCCCGGTCGAAGCCCGCACCGGGCTGAGGCGCAGCATCCTGTGGCAGGCGCTGCCGCCGGTGGCGCAGGGCCGGCTCTACCGGATCCCCGCGGTCAATGCCTTCGGCGGCACGCCCTCGGCGCTGCATTTCGCCGAACTGCTGGCGCAGGCCTTCCAGACCGGACCCGCCGCGACATGAGCCGGACCGCCCGGATCGTCCTGCCCCTTGCCGCCGCGCTGGCGCTGGCGCTTTGGCTTGCCGCCGCGCGGCAGCTGCTGCCTTGGGCCGACTGGCCGGCCTGGCCGCTCGACCCGCAGGCGATGGATCTGCACCAGATCCTGCTGGGCTTCGGCCTGATGCCGCGCGGGGCGATCGCGCTGGTCGCGGGCGCGGCGCTGGGACTGTCGGGCGCGATCCTGCAGGCGGTGCTGCGCAACCCGGTGGCCGATCCGACGACGCTGGGCATCTCGGCCGGGGCGCAGCTTGCGCTGGTCATGGCGACGATCTTTGCCCCGGCGATGCTGGACCAGGGCCGCTGGCCGGTCGCCATGGCGGGCGCGGGCTCGGCCGCCGCGCTGGTCATGGCCATCGGCGCGCGGCGCGCCTTCGCGCCGGTGACCATGGTCATCGCCGGGATGCTGGTCGGCATGACCGCCTCGGCCATCGCCACGGCGATCACGCTGGCGCGCGGCGAATACCTGCTGTCGCTGGTGATCTGGAACGGCGGCGCGCTGGTGCAGCAGGACTGGGCCGGCACCCGGGCGCTGGCGCTGGTGCTGGCCCTGGGTGCGCTGGGGGCGGCAGCGCTGGCGCGCCCGCTGCGGGTGCTGTCGCTGGGCGCCGAGGGCGCGCGCGGCCTGGGGCTGAACATCGCGCTGGTGCGCGGCACGGCCGTGGCGCTGGCGGTGGCGCTGGCGGGCGCGGTCTCGGCCGAGCTGGGGCTGATCGGCTTCGTGGGCCTGGCCGGTCCGGCGCTGGCCCGGACGCTGGGCGCGCGCAACATGGCGCAGGTGCTGTGGCTGGCGCCGCTGATCGGGGCGTTGATCCTGTCGGTCTGCGACGGGGTGGTGCTGGCGCTGGCCGGCGCCGGCGGCGAGATGTTCCCGACCGGCGCCCTGACCGGGCTGATCGGCGGGCCGCTGCTGATCTGGCTGCTGCCGCGCCTGCGCGGCTCGACCCCGCCCGGGACCGAGGCGGCCGAGGGCCCGGCGCCGCGCCTCGACCGCCCCGGCCGGGTGCTGGTCGCGCTGGCGCTGGCGGCCGCGGCCATGGCGCTGCTGCTGGTCTGGATCGGCCGGCTGCCGGGCGGCTGGGCCGTGCTCGACTGGCAGAGCTTCCGCGCCTTCCTGCCGCTGCGCCTGCCGCGGCTCATTGCCGCCGGCGCGGCCGGGGCGGCCTTGGCCATGGCGGGCGCGATCCTGCAGCGGCTGACCGCCAATCCGCTGGCCTCGCCCGAGGTGCTGGGCGTCTCGGGCGGCGCGGCCATCGGCTATGCGGCGACGCTTTTCGCGGTGACGGCGCCGGGACAGGGGCCGCTGACGCTGGGCACCATGGCCGGCGCGGCGCTGGCACTGGCCCTGGTCGCGACCTATGCCCGCCGGCGCGACATGCCGGCCGAGCGCGTGCTGCTGGCCGGCATCGCGGTGTCGGCCATGGCGGCAGCGGTGCTCTCGGCGATCATGGCGACCGGCAGTCCGCAAAGCTGGCAGGTGCTGGCCTGGCTCAGCGGCTCGTCGAGCAAGGTCGGCCCGGTGCAGGCGGCGGCGCTGAGCGCCATCGCCGGGGCCGTCGCGGCGGCGGCCTGGCTTAGCCGGCGCTGGCTCGCCACCCTGCCGCTCGGCCCCGAGGTCGCGGCCGGGCTGGGCCTGCCCCTGGTGCGGGCGCGGCTGGCGCTGATCCTGGTCGCGGGACTGGCCACGGGCGCGGCCAGCGTGCTGGTCGGCCCGCTCAGCTTTACCGGGCTGATGGCGCCGCATCTGGCGCGGCGGCTGGGGCTGGCGCGGGCATGGGACCATGTGCTGGGCGCGGCGCTGATCGGGGCGCTGCTGATGATCGCCGCCGATTTTGGTGCGCGCATGGCGGGCTTTCCCTATGAACTGCCGCTGGGGCTGTTCGCCTCGCTTCTGGGGGCGCCCTGGCTGATCTGGCTGATGATGAGGGGGGGACGATGACGGCTGCGCTGTTTTCGATCGAGGGGCTGTCCCTGGACGTGCCGGGCCGGCGGCTGCTCGACGGGCTGACGCTGGCGCTGCCGGCCGGGCAGATGGTGGCGCTGATCGGGCATAACGGCTCGGGCAAGTCGACGCTGCTCAAGGTGCTGGCGCGGCAGGTGGCGGCGACGGCGGGCCGCGTCGCCTTCAACGGCCGCGCGCTGGCCGACTGGCCGGCCCGCGACTATGCCCGGTCGCTGGCCTTCCTGCCCCAGACCACGCCCCCGGCCGAAGGCATGCTGGTGCGCGAGCTGGTGGCGCTGGGACGCTATCCCTGGCATGGCGCTCTGGGGCGCTTCGGCCCCGAGGATCGCGCCGCGGTCGAGGCCGCGATGGCCGAATGCGGCGTCGCCGCTTTCGCCGACCGGCTGGTCGATACCCTGTCCGGGGGCGAAAGGCAGCGGGTGTGGCTGGCGATGATGGTGGCGCAGCAGGCGCAGACGCTGCTGCTGGACGAGCCGATCTCGGCCCTCGACATCGCGCATCAGGTCGAGGTGCTTTCCCTCGTGCGCAGAATGTGCCACGCACAGGGCCGCAGCGCGGTGATCGTGCTGCACGAGGTCAACATGACCGCGCGGTTCTGCGATCATGTGGTGGCGCTGAAGGGCGGGCGGCTGGTCATGCAGGGCACCACCGCCGCGCTGATGCGTCCCGAGGTGCTGGCCGAGATCTATGGCCTGCCGATGCAGGTGCTGCGGCGCGAGAATGGCGAGGCCGTCGCCGTTCCCGCCTGAAAAGGGAAGTGGAAGTCATGGCCATGCTGCGCGCGTTCTTCGCCTATTACCGGCCCTGGATGGGGCTTTTCTGGCTGGATTTCGGCTGCGCCGTCGTCTCGGGCCTGCTGGAGCTGGCCTTTCCGCTGGCGATCACCGGCTTCATCGACCGACTGCTGCCGCAGGGCAACTGGACGCTGACCGTGGCCGCCGCCGTGGGTCTTCTGGTGCTCTACCTGGTGAACTCGGGGCTGATGGCGGTGGTGGTCTATTGGGGCCACAAGCTGGGCATCAATATCGAGACCGAGATGCGCGCCCGCGCCTTCGACCACCTGACGCGGCTGTCGTGGCGCTGGTATGACCGCGCCCGCACCGGCAAGCTGGTCGCCCGCGTCACCCGCGACCTCGAGGAGATCGGCGAGGTCGCCCATCACGGACCCGAGGATGCGATCATCGCCATCATGACCTTCGTCGGCGCCTTCGTGCTGATGTTCTGGATCCATCCGCAACTGGCCTTCATCGTGGCGCTGGTGGTGCCGGCGATGCTGGCGCTGATCGTGATCTATGGCGGCAAGATGACCCAGACCTGGCGCGCGATCTATTCCCGCGTCGGCGATTTCAACGTCCGGCTGGAAGAGGCCCTGGGCGGCGTCCGCGTCGTCCAGGCCTTCGGCAACGAACGCCACGAGAGCGAGCTTTTCGCCAGCGACAACCAGAATTACCGCGCGACGAAGCTGGAGGCCTACAAGGTCATGGCCACGGTCTCGGCCCTGCAATACATGGGGCTGCGGCTGGTGCAGGTCGTGGTCATGGTGGTCGGCGCCTGGTTCGTGCTGCAGGGCTCGCTGACGACCGGCGGCTTCGTCGGCTTCCTGGTGCTGGTCGGCGTGTTCTATCGTCCGCTGGAAAAGATCGCCGCGGTGATCGAGACCTATCCGCGCGGCATCGCCGGCTTCCGCCGCTATCAGGAGCTGCTCGCGACCGAGCCCGAGATCGCCGATGCCCCGGGCGCCATCCCGGCGCCGGCGCTGAAGGGCGACATCCGCTTCGAGGGCGTGAGCTTCGCCTATGACGCGACGCGGCCGATCCTGACAGGGATCGACCTCGACATCCGCGCCGGCGAGACGGTGGCCTTCGTCGGCCCCTCGGGCGCGGGCAAGACCACGCTGCTGGCGCTGCTGCCGCGCTTCTACGAGCCGACCGCGGGGCGGATCACCGTGGACGGGATCGCGCTGGACCGGATGCAGCTGAACAGCCTGCGCCGCCAGATCGGGCTGGTCAGCCAGGACGTGTTCCTGTTCGGCGGCACCTTGCGCGAGAACATCGCCTATGGCCGGCTGGGCGCCACGGATGCCGAGATTCTGGAGGCGGCGCGCCAGGCCCAGCTGGGCCCGATGATCGAGACCCTGCCCGAGCGGCTGGACACCGTCGTCGGCGAGCGCGGCGTGATGCTGTCGGGGGGGCAGAAGCAGCGCGTGGCGATCGCGCGGGCGTTCCTGAAGAACCCGCCGATCCTGATCCTGGACGAGGCGACCTCGGCGCTGGACAGCCAGACCGAGCGCGAGATCCAGGCGGCGCTGGATGCGCTGGCGGTCGGGCGCACCACGCTGGTCATCGCGCATCGGCTGGGCACCATCCGCCACGCCGACCGCATCGTCGTGATGGCCGGCGGCCGCATCGTCGAGACCGGACCGCATGAGGGGCTGATTGCCCGGGGCGGGGTCTATGCGGGGCTGGCGCGTTGACGGCACGCTTGCCGTTTCGGGTATTTGGGAAACGGTGAAACGGCGGGCGCATCGCGCGTGGCGGGCTGGCTGAATTGGGTATTTGGGGAGCAAAGAAGCGGCGGGCTTTCGTGCGGAGAAAAGGGAACGGCCAGCCGGGTGGGGCTGGCCGTCGGTCGTTCGGTGCTGGCGGGCGCTTCAGAAGCTGCGCGAGACCGAGAGCTTGAGGTTGCGGCCGGGCGCCGGGCCGGTGAGCCAGGTTGCGGGCGTGTAGTCGCGGTCGGTGACATTGTCGACGCCCATATGGACCTCGATGCCTTCGAGTTGACCGCCCTGCGGCTGCCAGGTCGCGAAGACGTCGTGCACGCCATAGCCCGCGCGGCGATCCCCTTCCGGCTTGTCGCGGCCCGCGGCGAGCGTGCTGCGCAGACCGATGCGCCAGGTGTCATTCGCCTGCCAGATCGCCGAAAGCGTGAGCCGGTTGTTCGGCAGCGTGTCGAGGTCGGCGCCGTCCTGGTCCTCGCCATTCACCACCGAGACCGCGGCGCCCAGTTCCCAAGCCGCGATAGAATAGCTGGCCTCGAGTTCGCCGCCGCGCAGATAGGCGCGGTCGATGTTGACATAGGCGGGCACCGGCGCGGGCGCATTGGTGCGCACGATCATGTCGTCGATATGGTTGCGGAACAGCGTGAGCTTCACCACCGCCTCGTCGCCCGCGGCGAGCACGCCGCTGCCGCGATAGGACAGGCCCAGCTCGATGTTCTTGCCCTTCTCGTCCTTCAGGTCGCCCGAGGGCGCGCCGCCCATGAAGCTGTCGTAAAGTTCGTCCACCGTCGGCATGCGGTTCACGAAGGCCACCGAGCCGAAGACCGACAGGCTGTCGTTCAGCCGGTAGATGGCGGCGACCTGCGGCTCGATCGATTCCGAACTGTAGTCGTCATCCGTCACCGTGACCGAGGATTTCGGCTCGGTGCGCTGCTTTTCATAACGCAGGCCGGAATTGACCGTCAGATTGCCCCAGGTCAGTTCGGACAGCGCATAGGCGCCCCAGCTGCGGGTATAGGCCTCGGGGTGCGAGCTGGAGGGCACGCTGGAGGAGCGGTCCTGTTTCAGCACCTCGGCGCCGGTGGTCAGGTGATGCTCGTAGCCGGCGCCCGACAGGTCCGCGATATTGCGCAGCTTGAACTTCCACAGCCGGTAATCGCGTTCGCCCAGAAGCGAATCCATGATCGGCTCGTCCGGGTCGTTGCCCTGTCGCACGTCCTTGAGCGTATTGGTATAGGACAGCGTCGCCGTCAGGTCGACATAGCGGTTGTCCTGCGGGTTCCAGCCCCAGATCAGCCGCGCGGTCTGGTCGCGGGTGGTGATGTCGCCGACGCCCCAGCCGGGGAAGCCCGGGAACAGCCCGGCCTGCGCGCCTTCGAGCTGGTTGAAGTCCTGGTCGTCGCCCTTGGCCTCGAGATGCTGGTAGGAGAAGGCGACATAGTGGTCGCCGAAGGTTTTCTTCGCCTTCAGCAGCAGGTTGGGCGTCCTGGAATTCGCGCGCACCGTGGTGTTGCCGTCGGCATCCTTGGTGTCGCCGAGCTTGCGCCAGGCGAAGGCGGCCAGGGCCTCGAAATCCTCGGCCGGGCGCCAGCCGAGCGCGACGCTGCCCAGCACGGTGTCCGGGTTGCTGGCATAGCCCAACTTGGCCTTGCCGCCGAAATTCTTGCCGGGGGCGATCAGATCGCCGGCCTCGATGGTCTCCATGGCGATCACGCCGCCGAGCGCGCCCGAGCCGTAGAGCGTGGAGGAGCCGGGTCCGCGCAGCACCTCGACCTGGCGCAGGAAGTCCGGCTCGACGAACAGCGCGCCCTGGCGATAGGATTCGTAGTATTTTTTCTCGCCGTCGATCAGTTGGACGATGCCGGCCTCGGAGGCGGCGGCGCTGGACGAGCCGAAGCCGCGGATGTTGAAGCCCTGGCCGAAGAAGCTGCCCGAGCCGACGCCGGCGACGCCGGGCACGGTCGAGAGCACCTCGCCGATATGCGTCGCCTCGATGTCGTCAAGCTGCTGGCCGTCCACGACCGAGACGGATTGCGGCACCTCGGAGGCGACCTTGGGCTTGCCGGCGCGCAGCACCAGTTGGTCCAGCACGAAGGTTTGCGGCGCGGCGTCCTGCGCCCAGGTCGGGCCGGCGAGCGTCATGGTGGTCAGGCAGGTCGAGCCGGCAAGCAGCGCGCCCAGAAGCAGGTGGCGTGGCATCATGTCCCCGTGGTCTTGTCAGGAAAGTTACGGCTGGCCACGGGGCTGGCATCTTGCGCTGGGTAAATTAATCCTAGTAAATCTGTCAATGATTCCCTGCCGATCATCCCGGCTGTCCCGGGAGCAATCCAGCGAAAGGCCCGAGCATGAGCCAATATTCCCCCGAAGACCTGCGCCGCCTGGCGGCCGAGGACGCGGGCCGACCCTTCGACCTGGCCGAGCGTCTGGGCGTGCCCGAAGCGGCGCTGGTCGCGGCCGAGACCGGGCGCGGCGTCACCCGCATCGACGCCACGCCCGGCCGGCTGATCCCGATGGTGCAGGCCCTGGGCGAGGTCATGGCCCTGACCCGCAACCGGTCCTGCGTGATCGAGAAACTCGGCACCTACAACGACTTCCACGACGGCGAACATGCCGCGATGACGGTGGATCAGGAGATCGACCTGCGCATGTTCCCGCGCCACTGGGTGCATGGCTTTGCCGTCGAGAAGGCGGGCGATGCCGGCATCCGCCGCTCGATCCAGGTTTTCGACGCGGCCGGCGATGCCATCCACAAGATCCATCTGCGCGAGGGCTCGGACCTGGGCGCCTGGGCCGCGCTGAAGCAGGCGCTGGCGCTGCCGGAGCAGCGAGACAGCAGCGAATTTGCCCCGCGCGCGCCGGTCGAGCCGGCCAAGGCCGCGCCCGAGCGGGTCGAGGCGCTGCGCCGCGAGTGGTCCGAGATGACCGACACGCATCAGTTCAACATCCTGATCCGCCGGCTGAAGATGAACCGGCTGGGCGCCTATCGCAGCATCGGCGCGCCCTTCGTGCGGCCGCTTTCGGTCGAGGCGGTGCCGGCGCTGATCGCGCGCGTGCAGGCCGAGGGCTGCGGCGTGATGATGTTCGTCGGCAACCAGGGCTGCATCGAGATCCATTCGGGCCGGTTCGAGACCCTGCGGCCGATGGGCCCGTGGCTGAACGTCATGGACCCGCGCTTCAACCTGCACCTGCGCGGCGATCACGTGGCCGAGGTCTGGGCGGTGGAAAAGCCGACCAAGCGCGGCCCGGCGCTCTCGGTCGAGGCCTTCGACGCCGAGGGGGCGCTGATCTTCCAATGCTTCGGGTTGCGGCCCGAAAAGGGCGGCGACGCGGCGCAATGGGCGGCGCTGGTCGGGGCCCTGCCCGCGCTGGCCGAGGCCGCGGAATGACGCGGCTGGCGCTTCTCGCGCTGCTGCTGGCCGGGACCGCCCATGCGCAATCCTGGCCCGAGGCCAGGCGCGTGCTGCCGCTGGGCGGTTCGGTCACCGAGATAGTCTATGCGCTCGGCGAGCAGGACCGGCTGGTCGGGCGCGACACCACCTCGAACTGGCCGCCCGAGGCGAATGCCCTGCCCGATGTCGGCTATGTGCGGGCGCTGGCGCCGGAGGGGGTGCTGTCGGTCTCGCCCGACCTGATCATCGCCGAGGATGGCGCCGGCCCGCCCGAGGCGGTTTCGGTGCTGAAGGCGGCGGGCGTGCCCTATGTCACGGTGGACGAGAGCTATGACGCCGAGGGTGTGCTGAAAAAGGTCGACGCGGTCGCCGGCGCCCTGGGTGTCGCCGAAAAGGGCCGCGCGCTGCATGAGAAGCTGGCGGCCGACCTGAAGGCGGCGGCGGAACGCTCAGCCACCGTCGGCACGCCGAAGAAGGTGCTGTTCGTGCTGTCCCTGCAAGGCGGCCGCGTGATGGCGGGCGGCACCGGCACGGCCGCCGACGGCATCATCCGGCTGGCCGGCGCGGAAAACGCCATGGCGCAGATCCAGGGCTACAAGCCCTTGACCGACGAGGCGGTGATCCAGGCGGCGCCGGACGTGATCCTGATGATGCGGCGCGGCGACGACAAGGCCGATGCCGAGGCCAATGGCGGCAACAGCCACACGGCGGCGAAACAGGCGGCGCTGGCCATGCCGGCGCTGGCCCAGACCCCGGCCGGCCGCGACGGCGCGCTGGTGATGATGGACGGGCTGAAGCTGCTCGGCTTCGGGCCGCGCACCGGCGAGGCCGCGGTCGAACTGCACGACCTGATCTACGCCGGGTCGTGATGGTGGCCCTGCACCCCGAAGGCGCGCGCATCGAGGGTGACCGCGGCCCGCGCGCCCGCCGGCTGTGCCTGGCGCTGGCGCTACTGCTGGTGGCGGTGGCGCTGGTCTCGCTGGGCTGGGGCGCCTCGGGCACCTCGCTCATGCGGGCGGTGTCGGACTGGCTGGCCGGGCGCGAGCTGGCGGTGCAGGACCGGGTGGTGCTGATGGACATCCGCCTGCCGCGGGTGCTGATGGGCATGGTCGTCGGTGCCTCGCTCGCGGTCTCGGGCGCGGTGATGCAGGGGCTGTTCCGCAACCCGCTGGCCGATCCGGGCATCGTCGGCGTCAGTGCCGGCGCCTCGCTGGCGGCGATCTGCGCCATCGTGCTGGGCTCGGCGCTGCCGGCCGGGATCGCGGCGCTGTTCGGCTGGTATCTGGTGCCGGTCGCGGCCTTTTTCGGCGGCTGGGTCACGACGCTGCTGCTTTACCGCATCGCCACGCGGCGCGGCCGCACCTCGGTCGCGACCATGCTGCTGGCCGGGATCGCGCTCGGGGCGATCATGGGGGCGTTTTCGGGGCTCCTGGTGTTCCGCGCCACCGATGCCGAGCTGCGCGACCTGACCTTCTGGGGCCTGGGCTCGCTGGCCGGGGCGAACTGGCCCAAGCTGATCGCCGGGGCGCCGATCATGATGCTGGCGCTGGTCTTTGCGCCCATGCTGGCGCGCGGCCTGAACGCGCTGGCCCTGGGCGAGGCCGCCGCCGGCCATGTCGGCATCCGCGTGCAGCGGGTCAAGAACCTGGCCATCCTGACCGTGGCCGGCGCCACCGGCGCCGCGGTCGCGGTCTCGGGCGGGATCGGCTTCGTCGGCATCGTGGTGCCGCATCTGTTGCGGCTGATCAGCGGACCGGATCACCGCTGGCTGCTGGTCAACTCGGCGCTCCTGGGGGCGGTCATGCTGCTGGGCGCCGACATGGTCAGCCGCACCGTGGTCGCGCCGGCCGAGCTGCCCATCGGCATCGTCACCGCCATCATGGGCGGGCCGTTCTTCCTGTGGATCCTGTTGCGCAATCGCGGAGTGCTGGACCTGTGAGCCTGATCGCCCGCGACATCCATGTCAGCCTGGGCCGAAAGCCGGTGCTGCACGGCGTCGACCTGACCGCCCGTGCCGGCGAGGTCACGGCCATCGTCGGCCCGAACGGCTCGGGCAAGACCACCCTGATGCGCTGCCTGACCGGCGAGCTGGCCTGCAAGGGCCGGATCAGCTTGGGCGATCGCGACCTGGCCGCCATGCCGCCCGAGGAGCAGGCCCGGCGCCGGGCGGTGCTGCCGCAGGCGGCGGCGCTGTCCTTTCCCTTTACCGTGGCCGAGGTGGTCCGCATCGGGTTGGAGGCGCGCGGCGAACGGGCCGAGGCGCTGGTCCCGGCCGCGCTGGCTGCGGTGGACCTGCCCGGCTTCTCGGGCCGGCTCTATCAGGAACTGTCGGGCGGCGAGCAGCAGCGGGTGCAACTGGCCCGGGTGCTGGCGCAGGTCTGGCAGCCGGTCGACGAGTCGGGGCCGCGCTGGCTGCTGCTGGACGAGCCGGTCAGCAGCCTCGATATCGCGCATCAGCTGGTGGTGATGCGCCTTGCCGCCGATTACGCCAGGCGCGGCGGCGGCGTGGTGGCGGTGCTGCACGACCTGAACCTGACCGCGCTTTTCGCGCAGAACCTGCTGCTGATGAGCGGCGGGCGCGTGCTGCATCAGGGCCCCGCGGCCGAGGTTCTGACCGATGACTTCCTGTCGCGGGCCTATGGCTGCCGGCTGCGGGTGAACGCCGTGCCAGAGAGCGGCATCTGGGTGCTGCCCCACGCCGCTGCCTAGGGCGCCTCGGCCTCGCGCACGGCGATGCGGGCCATCGCGAGGATGGCCTCGCGTGTCTCGGCCACGGCGATGAAGCGGCCATTGTGGCAGAAGCGCGCGCCCGGCACGCCCGAGGCGGCTTCCAGCGCCGCATCGGTCAGCCCGGCCCAGGCCTTGGGCAGGTCGGCGCGCTGCGCGAAACCGTCCTCGGCCTTGCGGATGCCGGTCAGCGCCCAGTCGCGCTCGCGCGGGTGGATGACGAACAGCAGGTGATCGGCGCCCGCCTTCTCGATGGCGGCGCGGAACGGCATGCCCTGCGGCAGCTCCAGCACCCGCGCGGTGCCGGCATCGGCGATGGCGCGCAGCACGACGGCCTCGGCCCGGGCCTTGGCGGCCTTGCGGCGGATGCTGGCCTCGACGAAGGCCTGGGCGATGGCTTGCGCGTCGGCAAAGGCTTGGGCCTCGGCCTGCGGGTCGGGATCGTCGAAGACCGGCTTCAGGCTTTCCAGGAGCATCGGCAGGGTCAGGTCGGCCAGCAGCGGCCCGGCGGTCGAGGGGTCCAGCGCGCCATTGTCCATCAGGTCGATCGGCAGCACGAAGCCCGCGTCGAAATCGGCGTGGATCGCCTCGACATCCGGCTCGGGCACCGCCAGGGCGCGCAGGTAGCCGCGGCCGAAATGCCGCCAGACCAGCCCGAAGGAGCTGAGCGGCCGGCCATCCTCGCGCAGCGGCGCCGGGCGCTGGTGATGGTCGAAAACCCCGGCCTGCGCGTCATAGGCCCGGCCGACGTCATAGATGAGCCGGTCGGGCGCGGGCGTGATCCAGGCCGCGTCGCGGCTGCGCACCAGCCGGGCGTCCGGGAACAGCCGCGCCAGGATCACCGTCGACAGCAGCTCATCGGCGTGAAAGCCGCCGGAATGGGTCACGAGAAAGGAAATGGTCATGGAATGCGGCCCTTGAAGGTCAGACGCGGCCCCGGATGGCGCGCCGCCCGGCCCTTAGCCGAAAAATCCCCGGCGCGGAATGGCCGTCCACGCGTCACTCGGCCAGCAGCTCCGTGTCCCAGTAAAGATAGTCCATCCAGCTTTCATGCAGGTGGTTCGGCGGAAAGCGCCGGCCGACGGCATGCATTTCCTCGGGGCTGGGCCGGCGCGGCGGCTGGCGCAGCTTCAGCCCGGAGTGGCGCAGCGACTTGTTGGCCTTTTTCAGGTTGCAGGGCGAACAGGCCGCGACGACGTTCTCCCAGCTGGTCACCCCCCCGCGCGAGCGCGGGATGACGTGGTCGAAGGTCAGATCGCCCTTGGCGCCGCAATACTGGCAGCAGAATTCGTCCCGCAGAAAAAGATTGAAGCGCGTGAATGCCACGCGCTTCTGGGGTTTGACGAAATCTTTCAGCACCACGACCGAGGGGATGCGTATGCTTTGCCTCTGGCTTCGCACCACCTCGTCATATTCGGCGATGATCTGCACCCTGTCGAGGAATACCGCCTTGATCGCCTCCTGCCAGGGCCAGAGCGACAGGGGGTAATAGCTCAGCGGTCGGAAATCGGCGTTCAGCACCAATGCGGGATGTCGGCGCAGGCTTGAGGGTTCCCGCACGAATTGGGTTCGAAAATCGCCGTGGTCATCCAGCATCGGCACCTCGTTTCGCCCTGCCCGGAACTCGTCGTCTTCTGTTGCCCCGACTATATATCGCGGCGGCGGGCTGACAAGTCCCCGATATGTGCCCGGGGATCAATTAAACGCGGGCCGTGACGCGGGTGTGACAACAGGTCAGTGCGGCGAGGCGATCTTCAACAGCACCAGCCCCGACAGGATCAGCGCCGCCGCGACCAGCCGCAGCGGGTCGCCGGATTCGCCCAGCAGCGCGATGCCGACCAGAAACGAGCCGACCGCGCCGATGCCGGTCCAGATCACATAGGCCGTGCCCAGCGGCAGCACCTTCATCGACAGCGACAGGAACCAGAAGCTGACCAGCATGGTGCCCAGGGTCACGGCGGTATAGATCGGCCGGCTGAAGCCCTCGGACTGCTTCATGGCATAGGCCCAGACCACCTCCAGCAACCCCGCAACGATCAGATAGACCCACGCCATGCCGTCCCCTCTTTTCCGCGCCGCTCTGGCCGCCATGGGAAATTACTGGCAAGATGGCGGGCATGACGCAACCGCCTTCCCTGCTCGGCACCCTGGAATCCGCGCTTTACGCCAAGGATCTGGACGCGGCCGCCCGCTTCTGGACCGGGGTGATCGGTCTGCCGGAAATCGCCCGCGTGCCGGATCGGCATGTGTTCTTTCGCTGCGGCGCGCAGGTGCTTCTGGTGTTCCGGGCCGAGGCCACCCGCCAGCCGCCGAAAGCCGACGCCCGCCTGCCGGTGCCGCCGCATGGCAGCGACGGCGCGGGACATTTCTGCATGGCGGCGCGCCCCGGCGACCTGGACGCCTGGCGCGCGCATCTGGAAGCGGCGGGGATCGGGATCGAGGCCGATTTCATCTGGCCCCAGGGTGGCCGGTCGCTGTATTTCCGCGACCCGGCCGGGAATTCCATCGAGATCGCCGACCCGGCGATCTGGGACTGATGCGACGGTCTCAGCGCCGGGCGCGCACGGCCACGCGCTGCGCCTGCGGTGCCAGGAGGTGCGAGGCCGCCAGGCCAGCCGGGATCAGGGCAATAGCGGTCATCCAGAACAGGGTCATCGGATTCTCCTCGTCTTCCTCGACTCGAAGGTAGGGTCTGCGCCCGGTTTCGCAAGTGCGAAATCGCTCAAACCTTCACGACCTGGCGGCAAACCGCTCTTTCAGGAAGGCCAGCGCCACCGACAGCCCGTCGGGCGAGATGCCATGCGGCGTGCCCTTCATCACATGGCCATAGACGGTGAAACCCGCGGCCTGCAGCGCCTCGCCGGCGATGCCCATGCTCTCGAAGGGCACCACCGGATCCTGGTCGCCGTGCAACAGCAGGATCGGCGGCCTGGTCCTGGCCTCGCCCGCCTTCTCGGGCTCCATGAGCCGGCCCGAGAAGCCGACGACACCGGCCAGCTCCGGCTCGCGCTGCGGCGCCACGGCCAGCGCCATCATCGTGCCCTGCGAAAAGCCGACCAGCGCCAGCCGGTCGGGGCTCACGCCCTCATCCGCCAGCACCTTGTCCAGGAAGGCATTGATGTCGTCGAAGGATTGCGCGGCCGAGGCGCGGGCCTGATCCTCGCTGGAGCCGTCCATCCAGGGGATCGGAAACCATTGATAGCCCATGGGATTGTTGGCGCAGGGCTCGGGCGCGTTCGGGGCGTAGAAGGCGGTCCCGGGCAGATGCGGCGCCAGCGGATCGGCGAGGCCCAGCAGGTCGGCGCCATCGGCGCCATAGCCGTGCAGGAACACCACCACGGAATCGGCCTTTTGCGGCCCCCTGCGTTCGGATTTCAACTCGCGCGGCATGTTTCCCCCTTAGCGGACGCCCTCGCGCCCCTTTGCGACCCGGTAATAGGCCCAGAGCGCCCGGGCCGCAACCGCGCGCCACGGCCGCCAGGGCTCGGCCAGCGCGACCAGCGCCGCAGGGCCGGGACGTTCCGGCAGGGCGTAGAGCAGCCGCGCCGCCTCGGCCAGGGCAAGATCGCCGGCGGCAAAGACGTCCGGCCGTCCCAGGGCGAATTTCAGGTAGATCTCGGCGGTCCAGCGGCCGATGCCCGGCAGCGCGGTCAGGCGGGCCACGGCCTCGTCGTCCGGCAGGGCGCGCAGGCCGGGCCAATCCACCCCGGCCGTGGCGATGCCGCGTAGAGTGCGGATCTTGGGTCGCGACAGGCCGGCGGCACGCAGCGCCTCGTCACCCGCACCCGCGATCGCCGCCTCGCTGTCGAGACCGGCGGCCGCCATGCGGGCCGCGATGGCCGCGGCGGCGGCGGTCGAGATCTGCTGGCCCAGCACCGCATCGCGCAGCGCCCCGAAACCCTCGGGCCAGCGCCGCAGCGGCAGCGGCAGCAGCGCCGGCAATTCCCGCGCCCAGACCGGGCAGACCCGCATCAGATGCGCCGCGCCCTCATCCAGGTCGGCGGGGCCGCGGATCTCGCGCATCAGATCTGGTCCTCGCCGCCCAGATGCGCCTCCTCCTTGAGCCGGGTCTCGAAAGCCATGGAGATATGGTGCCTAAGCGCCTGTTCCGCAGCACTTTCGTCGCGTCGACCGATGGCGTCGACAATGGCCTGGTGCTCGTCCAGAGAGATCGCGTCGCGGCCCTTGGCGGCCAGCGTGGTGCGCGCCATCAAGGCCATGCTGCGATGCACCAGGTCCAGTTGCTGCACCAGGTAGCGGTTGTGCGAGGCCAGATGCAGCTGGTGGTGAAAGCGGCGGTTGGTGCGCGCCAGCTGCTGCGGATCGCCCAGGATCTTGCGGTCGTCCTCGACCATGCCGGCCAGCACGCGGATCTCTTCGGGCGTGGCGTGGCGGGCGGCCAGCCGCGCGGCCAGCGCCTCGAGTTCGGCGCGCACGGTGTAAAGCTCGGCCAGCTGGTTGTGGTCCAGGGTGGCGACGATCAGGCTGCGGCCGTCGCGCTTCAGCATCGACTGGGTTTCCAGCCGCTGCAGCGCCTCGCGCACCGGGGTGCGGGACACGCCGAAACGCTCGGCCAGTTCGGATTCAACCAGCCGGTCGCCGGGGCGATAGCTGCCGTTGTCGATGGCCGAGAGGATCAGGGAATAGGCGTCTTTCATCCGCGCACGATTCCCCCTTGGCGCGGCGATTGCAAGCGCCATGCCGCGGGTTTAGGCATGGGCCATGGATTTTCGGCATGTCACCACCTGGATCTTCGATCTGGACCATACGCTTTACGCGCCCGAAGTGCGGCTTTTCGCCCAGATCGAGCGGCGCATGACCGCCTATGTCATGCGCACGCTGGGCGTGGCCGAGGCCGAGGCCAGCCGGCTGCGCGAGCATTACTGGCGCCAGCACGGCACCACGCTGGCCGGGCTGATGGCCGAGCATGGCGTCGAGCCGATGGCCTATCTGCGCGACGTCCACGACATCGACTTCAGCGCGCTCAGCCCCGATCCCGAGCTGGCGGCGCTGATCCGCGCCCTGCCCGGCCGCAAGATCGTGCATACGAACGGCGACACCGCCTATGCCGCCCGCGTGCTGGAGCATCGCGGGCTGACGGTCTTCGACGCGATCCACGGCGTCGATACCGTGGACTTCCACCCCAAGCCCGATGCGCGCGCTTATGCCGCAGTCCTGGCGGTCGAGGGTTTCGACCCGGCCGAGGCCGCCATGTTCGAGGACGACGCCCGCAACCTTCTGGTGCCGCACCGGCTGGGAATGCAAACGATTCTGGTCGGTTGCGGGCGGCACGGCCCGGATGCGCTGGCCGCGGACCGCCCGGCCGAGCCGCATGTCCGGCACCGGACGCTGGATCTGACCGGCTTCCTGCGGGACTTGTCGCGTGACCGCGTCGCGGTATGATCGTGGCAACCCCGACATGACTCCAGGAAGCGCGCCATGACCGACAGCCACGCCGACGAACTCGCCGAACGGCGGACCGCCCGATTTCTGTTCACCTTCGCCCTTCTGGTGGTGGTGGCGGGCGTGGTGGGATTCGCGCTCTGGGGCCTGCCGGCGCTGGCGATGATCGGCTTGGCCGCGACCGTTCTGGTCTATGGCATGCTCGCGGCCTACGCGGCCGGATTCTGACACCGAAGGCAGGGCGATGCGCATCGAGGATACCGAGATCCTGGTCTCCGGCGGCGGCATCGCCGGGCTGATCGCGGCGGCGGCCTTCGGCAGCGCCGGCCATGCCGTCACCTGCGTCGACCCCGCCCCGCCGGTGACCGAGGAATCGGCCGAGGGCGCCGACCTGCGCACCACCGCCTTCCTGCATCCCTCGATCGCCGTCCTGTCGGCGGCCGGGCTGTGGGAGCGGCTGGCCCCGCATGCCACGCCCCTGCAAGTCATGCGCATCATCGACGCCGGCGGCAAGCGCGCGCAGGCCCGGCTGACGCGCGATTTCGACGCGGCCGAGATCTCGGACCAGCCCTTCGGCTGGAACCTGCCGAACTGGCTCTTGAAGCGGGAAATCTCGGCCCGGCTGGCCGGGTTGCAGAATGTCCGCATCCTGTCCGGCACCGGCACGGCGGGCCTGCTGGCCCGCGATACCGAGGCCTTGGCCACGCTGAGCGACGGCAGCCAGCTGCGCGCCCGGCTGGTCATCGGCGCCGACGGCCGCAACTCGGCGGTGCGCCAGGCGCTCGGCATCGGCACGCGCACGCTGCGCTATGGCCAGAAGGCGCTGGCCTTCGCCGTCACCCACGAGCGCCCGCATGAGAATGTCTCGACCGAGATCCACCGCTCGGGCGGCCCCTTCACGCTGGTGCCGCTGCCCGACCGCGACGGCAGGCCCAGCTCGGCCGTGGTCTGGATGGAGCGCGGCGCCGAAACCGCCCGGCTGCGCGCCCTGCCCCGCGCGGCCTTCGAGGCCGAGCTGAACCGGCGTTCGGCCGGCGTTCTGGGCCATCTGACCCAGGCGACACGGCTGACGGAATGGCCGATCATCAGCCAGATCGCCGACCGCTTCACCGGCCCGCGCACGGCGCTGATCGCCGAGGCCGCGCATGTCGTCCCCCCCATCGGCGCCCAGGGGCTGAACATGAGCCTCGCCGATCTTTCCGCGCTGGTCGCGCTGTCCGCGGGCGATCCGGGCAGCGCCGCCTCGCTCGACGCCTATGAGCGCCGCCGCCGCCCCGAGGCGCTGGCCCGGCTGATCGGCATCGACGCGCTGAACCGCGCCAGCATGATCTCGGCCCGCCCCCTGCGCGACCTGCGCGCCGCGGCCCTCGGCGGGCTTTACGCCGTCGCCCCGGTGCGCCGCATCATGATGCGGGCCGGTCTGGGCGTCAGCTGATCCGCTTCACCGTTTTCCAAATACCCGTCTCGCAACCAGCCCGACGTTCCAGTGGATGGCGCGGGCAGCAGGGGTATTTGAAAAACGGTGAAACATCGGCCGCAGCCCCATGGCGCTGCGCTGCCCGATCTGCGACATAGCGCCATGGCCAAACCGATCACCGCCTTCACCTGCACCGCCTGCGGCGCCAGCCACCGGAAATGGTCCGGCAAATGCGACGCCTGCGGCGCCTGGAACACCATCGTCGAGGAGGCACCGCTGAGCCAGGGGCCGGGTCGCGGCCTTGGCACGCTGAAGGGTAAGAGCATCCCGCTTTCGGGCCTCGACACGCAGGAGGCGCCGCCTGCCCGGGCCGTTTCGGGCATGGCTGAACTCGACCGCGTGCTGGGCGGCGGGCTGGTGCCGGGCTCGGCCGTGCTGGTGGGGGGCGATCCCGGCATCGGCAAATCCACCCTGCTGCTGCAGGCCGCCAGCGCCTTTGCCCGCTCGGGGCAGAGCGCGATCTATATCTCGGGCGAGGAGGCCAGCGCCCAGGTCCGCATGCGGGCGCAGCGCCTGGGGCTCGGCGATGCGCCGGTGCGGCTGGGCGCCGAGACCGCCTTGCGCGACATCCTGACCACGCTCGACGCCGAGCGCCCCGATGTCGCGGTGATCGATTCGATCCAGACGCTGTGGTCGGACCAGATCGAGGCCGCGCCGGGCTCGGTCGGCCAGGTCCGCGCCAGCGCGCATGAGCTGGTCACCTTCGCCAAGCGGCGCGGCACCGCCGTGATCCTGGTCGGCCATGTCACCAAGGAAGGCCAGATCGCCGGCCCGCGCGTGGTCGAGCACATGGTCGACACCGTGTTGTATTTCGAGGGCGAGCGCGGCCACCAGTTCCGCATCCTGCGCGCCCACAAGAACCGCTTCGGCCCCGCCGACGAGATCGGCGTCTTCGAGATGACCGGCGGCGGGCTGTCCGAGGTCGCGAACCCCTCGGCGCTGTTTCTGTCGGAGCGTGGCGAGCCCAACCCCGGCTCGGCGGTCTTTGCCGGCATCGAGGGCACGCGGCCGGTGCTGACCGAGATCCAGGCCCTGGTCGCGCCCTCGACATTGGCAAGTCCCCGCCGAACCGTGGTCGGGCTCGACAGCGGCCGGGTCTCGACCATCCTCGCGGTGCTCGAGGCGCGCTGCGCCATCCCCTTTGCCGGGCTCGATGTTTTCCTGAACGTTGCCGGGGGGATGCGGGTCAACGAGCCCGCCGCGGACCTGGCCATCGCCGCCGCGCTGCTGAGCGCGCGCGAGGATGTCGCCCTGCCCGCGGACACGGTGCTTTTCGGCGAGATCAGCCTGTCGGGCGCGCTGCGGCCGGTCTCCCAGGCGGAAAACAGGTTGAAAGAGGCGCAGAAACTTGGTTTTTCACGGGCGATCCTGCCGTCGGCCACCAAGGTCGAGGGCGTTGCCGGGATGCGGATCGATCGCACCCCGGATCTGACAAGTTTCGTGGGCGAGACATTCGGCGCCGGCTGACGGCACCGCATCTTTCGCCCCCAAACGCGGGCAATCCCGCGAAAGGGCGTGTAAATGGACGGTTTCACCCTCATCGACGGCATTGTCGCGGCGGTCATCATCCTGTCGGCGATCCTGGCCTATGCGCGCGGCTTCGTGCGCGAATCGCTGGCGATCCTCGGCTGGATCGGCGCGGCGGTGCTGGCCTTCATCTTCGCGCCGACGGTCCGGCCCATGGTGGCGCAGATCCCCGGGCTGAACAAATTCCTGGCCGACAGTTGCGAGCTTGCCACCATCGCGGGCTTTGCCGCGGTCTTCGCCCTGGCGCTGGTGCTGTTCTCGATCATCACGCCGCTGTTCTCCTCGGTGGTGCAGCGCTCGGCGCTCGGCGGGGTCGACCAGGGCATGGGCTTCCTGTTCGGCGTGGCGCGCGGCATCCTGCTGGTCGCCATCGCCTTCATCGTCTACGACCGCGTCATGGCCACGCAGCCGGTCGCCATGGTGGAAAATTCGCGCTCGGCCCAGGTGTTCGAGCGCATGCGCGGCCAGATGGACCAGCAGATCCCGCAGGACGCGCCGGGCTGGGTCGTCAGCCGCTACGAGCAGCTGGTGCGCAGCTGCGGCCCGACCGCCGAGCCGGTCGATGCGGCGACGCCGACGCCCGCTCCGGCCGGTGCCGCGCCGGCGAACTGAGGAAATATGCCGCTTTCGTGACATAAAAAGCGCCCCGTCCTGCCGGCGGGGCGTGACTTCGGCGGCCCGACACCCTAGATTGGCCTCGACCACCCATGCCCAGCCCCCGGAATAGCCCCAAGAGTCGGTGATGATGCAGCCATTCCTTGCCCATCCCTTCGATTCCGACCGCCTGCACGAAGAATGCGGCGTGTTCGGCGTGATCGGAGTCGTGGATGCCGCCAATTTCGTCGCCCTCGGCCTGCACGCGCTGCAGCACCGGGGCCAGGAGGCCGGCGGCATCATCAGCCACGATGCCGAGCAGGGCTTCAACAGCGCCCATCGCTTTGGCTATGTGCGCGACAATTTCACCAAGCAAAGCCTGATGGAGACGCTGCCCGGCGCGCTGGCCATCGGCCATGTGCGCTATTCCACTGCCGGCACCAAGGCGGCGACGGCGATTCGCGACGTGCAGCCCTTTTTCGGCGAATTCGCCATGGGTGGCTGCGCGGTGGCGCATAACGGCAACATCACCAATGCCATGGCGCTGCGGCGCGAGCTGATCGAGCGCGGCTCGATCTTCCAGTCCTCGTCGGATTCGGAATGCATCATCCACCTGATGGCGCGCTCGATCCAGCGCAACATCCCCGAGCGGATGAAGGACGCGCTGCGCCGGGTCGAGGGGGCATTCAGCGTCATCGCCATGACCCGCACCAAGCTGATCGGCGTGCGCGACCCCCTGGGCGTGCGGCCGCTGGTGCTGGGCAAGGTCGGCGACGACGGCTTCGTGCTGTCCTCCGAAACCTGCGCTTTGGACATCATCGGCGCCGAGTTCATCCGCGAGATCGAGCCGGGCGAGATGGTGGTGATCTCCAAGGGCGAGGTCGAAAGCTCGCGCCCCTTCGGCCCGTCCAAGGGCCGGTTCTGCATCTTCGAGCATGTGTATTTCTCTCGCCCCGATTCGATCATCGGCGGCCGTTCCGTCTATGAGACCCGGCGCCAGATCGGCGTGGAACTGGCGCGCGAGGCCCCGGTCGAGGCCGACCTGGTCTGTCCCGTGCCCGACTCGGGCACCCCGGCCGCCATCGGCTATGCCCATGAAAGCGGCATCCCCTTCGGCATGGGCATCATCCGCAACCAGTACATGGGCCGGACCTTCATCGAGCCGACCGAGCAGATCCGCAACATGGGCGTGCGGCTGAAGCTCAACGTGAACCGGGCGCTGGTCAAGGGCAAGCGCGTGGTGCTGGTGGACGATTCGGTGGTGCGCGGCACGACCTCGCGCAAGATCAAGGACATGATCCTGGACGCCGGCGCGGCCGAGGTGCATTTCCGCATCGCCAGCCCGCCGACCGCCTGGCCCTGCTTCTATGGCGTCGACACCCCCGACCGCGACAAGCTGCTGGCCGCGCAGATGTCCGAGGACGAGATGCGCGACTGGATCGGCGTCGACAGCCTGGCCTTCGTCTCGCTGGACGGGCTTTACCGCGCCGCGGGCGAGGCCAAGGGCCGCGACAAATCCTGCCCGCAGTATTGCGATGCCTGCTTCTCGGGCGACTATCCGGTCGCACCCTTCGACCAGCTCGAGCGCGGCTTCCGCATGAAGCCGAATTCGGAAGGCGCAACCGTCGTGACCGGCCACGCGGCCGAATAGCGCCTGGACAAGCGTTGCGACGCGCTGGGGCCGCGAAAAAAGCCGGGGGTTCGATGCCCCCGGCTTTTTTGATCCGCCCGAGGGGAGATCAAAGCTAGGATCAAATGCGCAGAACCCGCGCGATCGGCTGGGGTCCGGTCACTTCCGGCAATCCAGCGAGACCTCGACCGGATTGGGCACCAGTTCCAGCATCGCGCCGCTGCCGGCATCGACGCCGGCGCCGATGATGCCGCCGAAGACCACGTTCCCCGCCATGGCCGCACCGCCGCCACCGGCGACGCGGTTCGTCACCCGCACCTGCTGCGGCTGGCAGCGGTCCTTGCTGACCACCACATTCAGTTCGGATTTGCGGGGCAGCTTGAAGGTGCAGGGCGTGCCGGCGCAGGTCTCGCCATTGCTCAGCTTCACCTGCGCACCCTGCGGATTGGAATTCACCACCAGCACGTCCTTGGTGCCGCGAGTGATCGTCGCACAGCCGGCGAGCGAGAAGATGGCCAGGGCCACGGCCAGGAATCGGATCATGTTCAGTCCTCACATCATGTCGAGAACTTTCAATGAACACGGAAATCCCTTACATCCGGTAAACCTGCCCATGATTCCGGCAGATGCGCGCAAGCCTCAGATCCGCCCGATCTTTTCCGGCAGGATCACGGTGAAGCGGCTGCCCTGGCCGCGCTCGCTTTCGATGCGCAGCCGGCCGCGATGGCGGTTGACGATATGCTTGACGATGGCGAGGCCCAGCCCGGTGCCGCCCTGCTCGCGCGAGCGATGGGTGTCGACGCGATAGAAGCGCTCGGTCAGGCGCGGCAGGTGCTGCTGGTCGATCCCCTCGCCGCGGTCGGCGACCGAGACCGACCAGGCCGGGCCGCGCAGCACCGGCTCGTGTCCCAGATGCTCCAGCGTGACCGTGACAACGCCGCCGCCGGCGCCGTATTTCAGCGCGTTCTCGACCAGGTTGTGAAACACCTGCACCAGCTGGTCGGCATCGCCCGGAATCATCGCCTTCTGGGCGGCGCCGGTCAGTTCCAGTCGCACCCCGGCCGCGCCTGCCGCGGGGGTCAGCGTCGCCACCACCCCGCGCAGCAGGGCGACCAGGTCCAGGCTCTGCGCCGGGCGGCGGCGCTCGTCCTGCTCGACCCGGCTCAGCGACAGCAGGTCGGCGACCAGCCGGTTCATCCGTCCGGCCTCGCGTTCCATGATGTCGAGAAAGCGGGTGCGCGCGGCCTCGTCGTTGCGGGCCGGGCCGCGCAGCGTCTCGATGAAGCCCATCAGCGCGGTCAGCGGGGTGCGCAATTCATGGCTGACATTGGCGACGAAATCGCGGCGCATCTGCTCGGTTTCCTCGTCGCGCGAACGGTCCTCGATCGCGACCGTGGCGCCGGCCAGCCCCGGCGCGTCGAGCCGCGTCACCGTCACCGCGCAGAACATCCGCCGCTCGGCGGCGCCAAGCGCCAGGCTCAGCTGCGCCCGGTCCTGCTGCCCGGCCAGCACCGCGTCCAGCGCGGCGTTGACCTCGGGCTGGCGCAGCACGGTGACGAAGGGCCGCCCGCCGGGAACCGGGCCCAGCAGGGCCTCGGCCGGCTCGTTGGCGCCCATGATCCGGGCCTGGCGGTCGACGACCAGCATCGCCACGGGCACGCCCCGCAAGAGCGCATGCAGCCGCGCCTCGATCATCCCTCGAAGGCCCGGGTCAGTCCCTTGCGGAAACGGGCGGCGTTGCGGCGATAGGCCTCGGCCGATTTCAAGAGCTGCGCCCGGGCGATGTCGTCCAATTGGCGCAGGATCTTGCCCGGCGCCCCCATGACCAGCGAGCCGGGCGGAATCTCCTTGCCCTCGGCCACCAGCGCACCGGCGCCGATCAGCGAGCCCGCGCCGATGCGGGCGCCGTTCATGATCGTGGCGCCCATGCCGATCAGCACGCCGTCCTCGATGGTGCAGCCATGCAGGATGGCGCGGTGGCCGATGGTGCAATTGGCGCCGATGGTCAGCGGATAGCCCATGTCGGTGTGGCAGACGGTCAGGTCCTGCACGTTCGAGCCGCGCCCGACGCGGATCTCCTCGTTGTCGCCGCGCAGCACGGCGCCGAACCAGACGCTGGCGCCCGGCTCCAGCACCACGCGGCCCATCAGTTGCGCGCCGGGCGCCACCCAGGCCTCGGCGTCGAGTTGCGGGGTGATCCCGTCCAGTTCCCAGATCATCGGCTCTCCTCCTCCATCAGGGCGCGAACGAAGGGGCCAAGCCCCACCTGCCGGTCCCGGCGCTGCCGTTCCGCCTTCAGGATGGTGATCAGGCTATCGGTGCTGCGGTCAAGGTCGTCGTTGACGATGACATAGTCATATTCCGCCCAATGGCTGATCTCGGCGCGGCTTTTCTGCATCCGCGCCGCGATCACCTCGGCCGCGTCCTGGCCGCGCGACACCAGCCGCCGCTCCAACTCGATGAGGCTCGGCGGCAGCACGAAGATCGAGACGACATGCTTGCCCAGGCTCGAGGCCCGGATCTGCTGGCCGCCCTGCCAGTCCACGTCGAAGAGCGTGTCGCGCCCGGCCAGCATCGCCGCCTCGACCGGGGCGCGCGGCGTGCCGTAGAAATTGCCGAAGACCTCGGCATGTTCCAGCATCTCGCCGGCCTTGACCATGTCCTGGAATTCTTCGGGGCTGCGGAAATAGTAATGGCTGCCCTCGACCTCGCCCGGGCGCGGCTGGCGCGTGGTGGCCGAGACGGAAAAGCGCAGGTCCGGGTCCCAGTCCATCAGCCGGCGCGCCAGCGTCGATTTCCCCGCCCCCGAGGGCGAGGACAGGATCACCAGCAAACCATTGCGCCCCAGATCCATCCGTCAGCCCCCGACCGTTCCCGTATCCTGCCCGCGCCGCCTGAATGGCCCCGGCCGGCAGCGGGGTCAAGAGCCGGCCCCGCCGCCCGGCAAAAGCGTCGCCGATTTTAACCATCGCCGGAAAATTCTCTCGGAAATGGTGAACGAAAGGTTTAAATTCAGACTGTGCGAGTGTTTTACGAGTGAACAGGTGGGTCGGGGCTGATGATGCAGGACCAGGGGGACGACATTCCGGGGACCGAGGACGAGGTGTCGCGGCGCGCGCGCGGCAAGGGCAAGCTGTTGCGCCTTGCCGATTACGAGCCGGTGCAGGCCGAGCGGATCCTTGGCGAATTGCGCGGCTATTGGGAAGGGCTGCGCCAGGGGCGCGCCATCCCCTCGCGCGGCGACGTGGAACCGCGCGGCATCCGCCGGGCGCTGGACTATGCCTTTATCCTGGAGCGCATCGCGCCGGGGGCGGCGCGCTTTCGTCTGGCCGGGCGGCACCTGATCGACCTGATGGGCATGGAGGTGCGCGGCATGCCGATCTGCGCCTTCCTGAACACCAGTTCGCGCGGGCGGCTGTCGGACGTGCTGGAAAGCGTGTTCCGCGGTCCGCAGATCGCCGAGCTTGTGCTGGATTCGCCGGCCACCTATGGCCGGCCGGCGATGTCGGGGCACATGCTGCTGCTGCCGCTGCGCTCGGACCTGGGCGACGTCACGCGCGCGCTTGGCTGCATGATCTGCGAGGGCGAGGTCGGCGAAAGCCCGCGCCGCTTCGACCTGGTCTCGGACGAGGAATTCCCGGTCATCCCCGGCGCCAGGGTGCTGGAGCCGTCGCCCTCGCGCGCCGGGTTCGAGGAGTCGCCGGCCCCCTGGAAATCCATGCCCCAGGCCGAGCCGGCACCCGCGCCCGACACGCCCGAGGAACGCCGCGCCCGCTTTCGCCTGATTACCGGCGTCGAGCCCACGCCGCGCGGCACCCGCTACTGACGAAGCCATGAAAAAGGGCGGCCGGGATGATCCCGCCGCCCGTTTCGGTCATTGACCGCCGCGCTCAGCTGGCCTTGGCCTGCTGGCCGCCGTTCAGGCGCCGGCTGCGCAGTTCCTCGGCCACCAGGAAGGCCAGTTCCAGCGACTGGCTGGCATTCAGCCGCGGGTCGCAGGCGGTGTGATAGCGGTCGGACAGGTTCTCGTCCGTCACCGCCCGCACGCCGCCGGTGCATTCGGTCACGTCCTGGCCGGTCATCTCGAAATGCACGCCGCCGGGGATGGTGCCCTCGGCGCGGTGGATGGCGAAGAATTCGCGCACCTCGCGCAGGATCGAATCGAAGGCCCGGGTCTTGTAGCCGGTCGAGGATTTCATGATGTTGCCGTGCATCGGGTCGCAGGACCAGACGACATTGGCGCCCTCGGCCTGGACGGTCCGGATCAGCCGCGGCAGGTGGTCGCCGACCTTGCCGGCGCCGAAGCGGGCGATCAGCGTCAGCCGGCCGGCCTCGTTTTCCGGGTTCAGCCGCTCCATCAGCACCTTCAGGTCCTCGGCCGTGGTGGAGGGGCCGCATTTCAGCCCGATCGGGTTCTGCACGCCGCGGCAGAACTCGACATGCGCGCCATCCGGCTGCCGGGTGCGGTCGCCGATCCACAGCATATGGCCCGAGCCCGCCACCGGCAGGCCGGTCGTCGAATCGATCCGGGCCAGCGCCTCTTCATATTCCAGCAGCAAGGCCTCGTGGCTGGTGTAGAAATCCACCTGCCCCAGGTCATGCGCGGTTTCCGAGGTCACGCCGGCGGCGGCCATGAAGGCCATGGCGTCGCTGATGCGGTCGGCGATGTCGCGGTAGCGCGCGGCTTCCTCGCCGCCGGTGAAGTCGCTGATCCAGCTTTGCACCCGGTGCATGTCGGCATAGCCGCCGGTCGAGAAGGCGCGCAGCAGGTTCAGCGAGGCCGCCGCCTGGGTATAGGCCGCCAGCATGCGCTGCGGGTCGGGGATGCGCGCCTCGGGGGTGAAGTCGAAGCCGTTGATGATGTCGCCGCGATAGCTGGGCAGCTCCTGGCCGCCGATCACCTCGGTCGGCGCGCTGCGCGGCTTGGCAAACTGGCCCGCCATGCGGCCGACCTTGACCACCGGCAGCTGCGCGCCCCAAGTCAGCACCACGGCCATCTGCAGCATGACCTTGAAGGTGTCGCGGATATTGTCGGCAGAGAACTCGCCGAAGCTCTCGGCACAGTCGCCGCCCTGCAACAGGAAGGCGCGGCCCTGCGCCACCGCCGCCAGCGACTGCTTGAGCCGGCGCGCCTCGCCGGCAAAGACCAGCGGCGGGTATTTCGCCAGCTGCGCCTCGACCGCGTTCAGCGCCGGCTGGTCGGGATAGTCGGGCATCTGGACGCGCGGATAGGCGCGCCAGCCACGCTTGTCCCATGCCTTTGCCGGGGTCGCGGAACTGGAATTCGTCTGTGCCATGATCCTGTCCTTCATGTAGCCCTTTGCGCCATATAGAGGCTGGCGCGGCGAAGGAAAAGCCTTGCGCGCGCCGCATCCGCCTGATGATCTGCGCCCAGAACAGCCGCGCGACCGACATGCCAGAGCACGATCCAGCAATCCCCCCGGATCCGGGGCCGGTTCCGGCCGCCGTCCCCCGCCCCGCCCGCTATGTCTTCCTGCTGCTGGACCGGTTCACGCTGGTGTCCTTTTCGGCGGCGATCGAGCCGTTGCGGCTGGCGAACCGCATCGCCGGGCGCCCGCTCTACGACTGGCGGCTGGTGGGCGAGGGCGGGGCCTTCGCGCGCTGCTCGAACGGCGCCCGCATCATGCTGGACGGGGGCCTCGAGGACGGCAATCGCGGTGATACCGTGCTGGTCTGCGGCGGGCTCGACATCGCCCGCGCCACCTCGCGCCCGGTGCTGGCCTGGCTGCGGCGCGAGGCCCGGCGCGGCGCCCGCATCGGCGCGCTCTGCACCGGCGCCTGGGTGCTGGCCGAGGCCGGGCTGCTTGCCGGCCGGCGCTGCACCATCCATTGGGAGAACCAGGACGCCTTCGCCGAGGAATTCCCCGACGCCACCCTGATCCGCACCGTCTTCGTCGAGGACGGCAACCGCCTGACCGCCGCCGGCGGCACCGCGGCCATCGACCTGATGCTGCGCCAGATCGCCCGCGACCACGGCGAGGCGCTGGCCGGGCGCGTGGCCGACCAGATGATCCACACCGCGATCCGCTCCGAGGAGGACCACCAGCGCCAGTCGGTGCCGGTGCGGCTGGGCGCGCGGCATCCGCGGCTGGCGCAGGTGGTGGCGCGGATGGAGGCCAATATCGAGGAGCCGCTGAGCCCGGCGCGGCTGGCGCAGGACGCGGGCCTGTCGCCGCGCCAGCTCGAGCGGCTGTTCGCGCGCTATCTCGGCCGCTCGCCCAAGCGGCATTACATGGCGCTGCGGCTGGAGCGGGCGCAGAACCTGCTCCTGCAGACCGAGATGAGCGTGATCGAGATCGCGCTCGCCTGCGGCTTCGCCAGCACCGCGCATTTCTCGAAATGCTACCGCGCACAATATGGCAAGACGCCCTATCGCAAAAGGGATGGGTAAGGCGCCCGTGGCGCGACATTTCGCCAAGGCAAACGGCAGATTTGCCCCGGCCCACGGCCCGCAAGCGGCTTTTCTTTTCGCCGGCACCCTTATAACCTGTCAGACAGGACAACGATCCACTCAGGGAGACTAGGAATGAAAAAGCTTCTTCTGGCCAGCGCCGCGGGTGCCTTGCTTGCCGGTGCCGCGGGCGCCGAAGAGATCAAGATGGGCATCTCGCTGGGCCTGACCGGGCCGCTGGAATCGATCTCGCCCGCCATGCAGAAGGGCGCCGAGCTGGCGATGAAGGAAGTCAGCGACAGCGGCAAGCTGCTGGACGGCTCGACCGTGACCCCGGTGGTGGCCGACAACACCTGCACCGACGCCGCCGCCTCGGTCGCCGCCGTCACCCGCCTCGTCACCGCCGAGGGCGTCAAGGGCGTCATGGGCGGCATGTGCTCGGGCGAGACCATCGCCTCGGTCGAGCAGGTCGGCGTGCCGCAGGGCGTGGTGATGATCTCGCCCTCGGCCACCTCGCCGGCGCTGTCTACGCTGGACGACAAGGGCTTCTTCTTCCGCACCTCGCCCTCGGACGCGCGCCAGGGCGAGGTCATGGCCGACATCGTGCTGGAGCACGGCATCAAGTCGGTCGCCGTGACCTATACCAACAACGACTATGGCAAGGGCCTGGCCGACAGCTTTGCCGAGGCCTACAAGGCCAAGGGCGGCAATGTCACCGTGGTCTCGGCCCATGACGACGGCAAGGCCGACTATTCCGCCGAGGTCGCGGCGCTGGCCGCCGCCGGCGGCGATGCGCTGGTCGTGGCCGGCTATTCCGACCAGGGCGGCTCGGGCGTGATCCAGGGCGCGCTGGACAGCGGCGCCTTTTCGACCTTCGTGCTGCCCGACGGTATGGTCAACCAGGCCCTGGTCGACAAGTTCGGCACCCAGCTGGAGACTTCCTTCGGCCAGAACCCCTCGGCCGAGGGCGAAGGCCATGACAAGTTCGCCGAACTGGCCAAGGCGGCAGGCTTCGACGGCACCTCGGCCTATGCCGGCGAATCCTATGACGCGGCGGCGCTGATGCTGCTGGCGATGCAGGCGGCGAAATCCTCGGATCCCAAGGTCTACAAGGACAAGGTCATGGAGGTCGCCAACGCGCCCGGCGAAAAGATCTATCCGGGCGAACTGGCCAAGGCGCTGGAACTGCTCGCCGCCGGCACCGACATCGACTATGTCGGCGCCACCTCGGTCGAGCTGGTCGAGCCGGGCGAAAGCGCCGGGGTTTATCGCGAGGTCGATTTCAAGGGCGGCACGCTGAACGTCGTCAAGTTCCACTGACGCATGCAGGTTGGGCCCGGCTTGCGCCGGGCCCCTTCGATAACGATAACAATCCCGTAAGGGAATATCTTCATGCAACGCATGAAGCTGGGGAGCGACATGATCCAGGTCCATGACCTGCACCGGCATTTCGGAGGCTTCCGCGCCGTCGATGGCGCCAGCCTGACCATCGAGCAGGGCTCGATCACCGGGCTGATCGGCCCGAACGGTGCGGGGAAATCCACATTATTCAACGTGATCGCCGGGGTTCTTAAACCCACGTCCGGCCGCGTGACCATGGCGGGCGAGGACATCACCGGCCTTGCCCCGCATGAGCTGTTCCACAAGGGCCTGCTGCGCACCTTCCAGCTGGCGCATGAGTTTTCCTCGATGACGGTGCGCGAGAACCTGATGATGGTCCCCGCCGGCCAGTCGGGCGAGACGCTGGTCAACACCTGGTTCCGCCGCGGCCGCATCCGCGACGAGGAACGCGCGCTTCGCAAGAAGGCCGACGAGGTGCTTGAATTCCTGACGATTTCCCATGTCGCCGATGAAAAGGCCGGCAACCTGTCCGGCGGGCAGAAGAAGCTGCTGGAACTGGGCCGCACCATGATGGTGGACGCCAGGATCGTCTTCCTGGACGAGGTCGGCGCCGGGGTGAACCGCACGCTGCTGGACACCATCGGCGACGCCATCGTGCGGCTGAACAAGGAGCGCGGCTATACCTTTTGCGTCATCGAGCATGACATGGATTTCATCGGCCGGCTTTGCGACCCGGTGATCGTCATGGCGGCGGGCAAGGTGCTGGCGCAGGGCAGCGCCTCCAGCATCATGCAGAACGAGGCGGTGATCGAGGCCTATCTGGGCACCGGGCTCAAGAACAAGGTCGCGGCCGAGGAAGCGGTCGAGCGCGTGACCGGCGAAAGCCATGGCGCCCAGCCCGGCCTTGGCGACGAGGCCGGCGTCTTCGACCAGGAGAAACCCTGATGGCGGCTCCCTATCTTTCCGCGACGGACATGCGCGGCGGCTATGGCAAGGCCGACATCCTGAACGGCTGCACCCTGACCGTGGACAAGGGCCAGATCGCGGTGATCGTCGGCCCGAACGGTGCCGGCAAGTCCACCGCGATGAAGGCGGTCTTCGGCATGCTGACCCTGCGCGAGGGCCGCGTGACGCTGGGCGGCGAGGATATCACCGCGCTGACCCCACAGGAGCGGGTGCGCAAGGGCATGGGCTTCGTGCCGCAGACCCACAACATCTTCCCGACCATGACGGTCGAGGAGAACCTAGAGATGGGCGCCTATATCCGCGAGGACGACTATCGCGACACCATGGCCCAGGTCTATGAGTTGTTCCCCGCCGTCGCCGACAAGCGCAGGCAGAACGCGGGCGAGCTTTCCGGCGGCCAGCGCCAGCAGGTCGCCGTCGGCCGGGCGCTGATGACGCGGCCCAGCCTCTTGATGCTGGACGAGCCCACGGCCGGCGTTTCGCCCATCGTCATGGACGAGCTTTTCGACCGCATCATCGAGGTCGCCCGCACCGGGATTTCCATCCTGATGGTGGAACAGAATGCCCGCCAGGCCCTCGAGATCGCCGACGTCGGCTATGTCCTGGTGCAGGGCGCGAACCGCTATACCGACTCGGGGTCCGCACTGCTGGCCGATCCCGAGGTTCGCCGCACCTTCCTGGGGGGCTGACGCATGGACATCCTGAACGCCCTGGTGGCCATCCTGAACTTCGTGGTGATCCCCGCCGCCTCATACGGCGCGCAGCTGGCGCTTGGCGCGCTGGGGGTGACGCTGATCTATGGCATCCTGCGCTTTTCCAACTTCGCCCATGGCGACACCATGGCCTTCGGCACGGCGCTGGTGATCCTGGTGACCTGGGGGCTGCAGGCCATCGGCATCAGCCTGGCGCCGCTGCCGACCGCGCTCCTGGCGCTGCCCATCGGCATCGCGCTGTGCTCGGTCTTCGTATTGGCCACCGACCGGGTGGTCTATCGGTTCTATAGGCGGAAGCGGTCGGATCCGATCATCCTGGTCATGGCCTCGGTCGGGGTCATGTTCATCATGAACGGGCTGACCCGGATGACGCCGAAGATCGGCGTGAACGAGGTCCGCTTCGACGACGGCGCGCGCTTCCTGATCTCGGTGCAGGAGTTCAAGGCCTGGACCGGGCTCAACGAGGGCCTGGCGCTGCGCGTCAGCCAGGCGCTGACGCTGGTCGTCACCGCGCTGGCCTGCTGGGCGCTGTTCCGATTCCTGAACCGCTCGCGCGCCGGCAAGGCGATGCGGGCCTATTCCGACAACGAGGATCTGGCGCTTCTGTCGGGCATCGACCCCGAGCGGGTGGTGCGGCTGACCTGGATCATCGCCACGGCGCTGGCGGTGACGGCGGGCACGCTCTACGGGCTCGACAAGAGCTTCAAGGCTTTCAACTATTTCCAGATCCTGCTGCCGATCTTTGCCGCGGCCATCGTCGGCGGTCTCGGCAACCCGCTGGGCGCGGTCGCCGGCGGCTTCATCGTCGCCTTTTCCGAGGTGGCGGTCACCTATCCCTGGAAGAAGATCGCCGCCTACCTGGGCTTCCAATCGGACGGCATGCTGCAACTGCTGTCCACCGAATACAAGTTCGCGGTCAGCTTCGTGATCCTGATCGTGGTGCTGCTGTTCCGGCCGACCGGCCTGTTCCGCGGCAAATCCGTCTGAGGAGGGCTTACCCATGTCGCATACACGTCAGGCGGAAGCCTCGAATCCATGGCGGGCGCCGCTGCTGTTCCTGGTCCTGGCCGTGCTGTTCGTCCTCGAGGGCAGTTTCCGCAGCGTCCTGTTCTCGGGCAGCTGGAACACGGCGCTGGGGATCCTGAACATGGGGCTGATCTCGGCCATCATGGTCCTGGGCGTCAACATGCAATGGGGCTATGCTGGGCTGTTCAATGCCGGCGTCGTGGGGTTCCTGGCGCTTGGCGGGCTGGCGCCCGTACTGGTTTCGACCGCGCCGGTGGCCGGGGCCTGGGCCGCGGGCGGGCCGCGGGTGATCCTGGCGCTGGCCGTGGGGCTGGGCACGCTGGCGCTGGCCGCACTGGCCTGGCGGCGCATCGCCGGGCCGCTGCGGGTGGTGGCGATGATCGCGGTGCTGGTGCTGGGCTTCGTGCTGTATCGTTACCTCTTCGACCCGGCGGTCGCGGCGATCGAGGCCAACAACTCGGCCGCGGCCGGCAATATCGGCGGCTTGGGCTGGCCGGTGCTGCTGAGCTGGCCGGTCGGCGCGCTGTTCGCCGCCGCCGCGGCCTGGGGCGTCGGCAAGGTGGCCTTGGGCCTGCGCTCGGACTACCTGGCCATCGCCACGCTGGGCATCGGCGAGATCATCGTTGCCGTCATGCGCAACGAGGAATGGCTGGCGCGCGGGGTCAAGAATATGTCGGGCATCCCGCGCCCGGTGCCCTATGAGCTGGACCTGCAAAGCGATCCGGGCTTCGTCGCCCGCGCCGCCGAATGGGGGATGAGCCCCGGCGTCGCCTCGGGGATCTGGGTCAAGCTGATGTATGCCGGGCTGTTCGGCGCGGTGCTGCTGGCGCTGATCCTGCTGGCAGAGCTGGCGCTGAAATCACCCTGGGGCCGGATGATGCGGGCGATCCGCGACAATGAGACCGCGGCCGAGGCCATGGGCAAGCATGTCACCCGCCGGCATCTGCAGATCTTCGTCATCGGCTCGGCGGTGATCGGCCTGGCCGGGGCGATGATGGTGACGCTGGACGGGCTTCTGTCGCCCAACAGTTTCAACCCCTTGCGCTATACCTTCCTGATCTGGGTCATGGTGATCGTCGGCGGCTCGGGCAACAACTGGGGCGCGGTGCTGGGCGCGGTGCTGATCTGGTTCCTGTGGATCAAGGCCGAGGTCTGGGGCCCCGAGTTGATGCGGCTGATCACCCTGCCCCTGCCCGAGGGTGCGTTCCGCAGCCATATGCTGGGCGGTGCGCCGCATATGCGCTTCATCGCGCTGGGGCTGGTGCTGCTTCTGGTCTTGCGCTTTGCGCCAAGGGGACTGGTGCCGGAAAAGTAGCTGGCGGGGGCTTTGCCCCCACACCCCCAGGATATTTCCACAAAAGAGAAGGGCCCGTCGGGGCCCTTTGTCATGCGGCGGTCAGTTGGACCGGGTTCGTGTCACCTCGGGCGAAGCGGCGCAGCACCTCGGGATAGAGGCGGTGCTCCTGGGCCAGCACGCGGGCGGCGAGGGTCTCGGCCTTGTCGGTGGGCAGGATCGGCACGCGGGCCTGGCCGAGGATCGGGCCGGCATCGAGTTCCGGCGTCACCAGGTGAACGCTGGCGCCGGCCTCGGCATCGCCGGCCTCGATGGCGCGCTGGTGGGTGTGGAGTCCGGGATATTTCGGCAGGAGCGAGGGGTGGATGTTCAGCATCCGGCCCTGGAAGCGCTGCACGAATGCCGGCGTCAGGATGCGCATGAAGCCGGCGAGACAGAGGATGTCGGGCTGGGCGGCGAGCAGCGGTTGCAGCAGCGCGGCTTCGAAACCGGCGCGGTCGCCCATGAAGGCACGGTGATCGACGGCGAATGTCGGCACGCCGAGCGCCTCGGCCCGGGCGAGGCCGGCCGCGGCCGGGTCGTTCGATCCGACGATCACGGCGCGGGCCGGGTGGTCGCCGGTCATGGACTCGACCAGCTTGACCATGTTCGAGCCGCCGCCCGAGATCAGGATGGCGACTCGCTTCACCGCAGCCGGCCGGTGTAGCGCACGCCCTCGCCCGGCGCGACATGGCCGAGGCGGTGGACGGTTTCGCCCTGGTCCTGCAGCAGCGCCTCGATGGCTTCGGCGCGGTCGGCGGCGACCGCGAGGATCATGCCGATGCCGGAGTTGAAGGTCTTCAGCATCTCGGCCTCGGCGATAGCGCCGGCCTCGGCCAGCCAGTCGAAGACCGGCGGCAGGCTGAAGCTGTCGAGGTCCACTTCCGCGCCCAGCCCCTTGGGCAGCACGCGCGGCAGGTTTTCGGTGATGCCGCCGCCGGTGATATGGGCGGCCGCATGGACGCCGCCCGCGCGGATCGCGGCCAGCACCGGCTTGACATAGAGCCGGGTCGGGACCAGCAGCGCCTGGCCCAGCGTGCCGGTGCCGAAGGGCGCGGGCGATTCCCAGTCGAGGCCCGCATGCTCGGCCACCTTGCGCACCAGCGAGAAGCCGTTGGAATGCACCCCGTCCGAGGCGAGGCCCAGGAGCACGTCGCCATCCGCCACCCCGGCGGGCAGCGCGGTGCCGCGTTCCATCGCGCCGACCGCGAAGCCGGCGAGGTCGAAATCGCCCTTGGCATACATGCCCGGCATCTCGGCCGTCTCGCCGCCGATCAGCGCGCAGCCGGAACGCCGGCAGCCCTCGGCAATGCCGGCGATGACGCGGGCGGCCTCGTCGACCGAAAGCTTGCCGGTGGCGAAATAATCCAGGAAGAACAGCGGCTCGGCGCCTTGGCACACCAGGTCGTTCACGCACATCGCCACCAGGTCGATGCCGAGCCCGTCCAGCGCGCCGGTGTCGATGCCGATGCGCAGCTTGGTGCCGACGCCGTCGGTTGCCGCGACCAGGACCGGGTCGGTGAAGCCGGCCGCGCGCGGGTCGAACAGCGCGCCGAAGCCGCCCAGGCCCTCCATGACGCCCGAGCGCTGCGTGGCGGCGGCGGCGGGCTTGATCCGCTCGACCAGCGCATTGCCCGCGTCGATATCCACTCCGGCCTCGGCATAGGACAGGCCGCTGTTGCGCTCGGTCATTTCGGTTCCCCTTCGCTTTGACGCCCCGATAGCGCAGGCGCGGCCAAGTGGCAATGATCGCCTGCGTTTCCAGGACAGCCCGACGCCTCCCGGCGCGTGTTTCTGTTGTTTCGCGGGGCCTGGAGGAATTATGGTTAATAAGACCGGAACGGGGCAATGCGGCGAGTCGAGATGCCTGCCAAGCTGAGCCTGATGGGATCCGTGCGCCTTCGCGGCTCGGGCGGGGATGACCTGACCCCGCGCAGCCAGAAGGCGCGGGGCGCGCTGGTGCTTCTGGGCACGGCGCCGGACCTGCGGCTGAGCCGGGCCCGGCTGCAAGACCTGCTGTGGAGCGAGCGCGGCAAGCAGCAGGGCTCGGCCAGCCTGCGCCAGATGCTGCGCGAATTGCGCGGCGCCATGTCCGACGAACGCAATATCCTGCAGACCGGAATCGGCTGGGTCGGGCTTGACCCGGACCGGCTGCGCATCGACCTGAGCCCGGTCTATGACGCCGGCGGCGCGCCGATCGAATTCGCCGCCGACATCGACATTCCCGACCCCGAATTCGAAAGCTGGCTGCGCGACATGCGGCTGCGGCTGATGCCCGAGGAGGACGGCCGGGTGGCGCTGCGGCCCGAACCGGGCGAGCCGGGCGCCGGCGCCTATGTCGTGGCGCTGGCGCCGGTCCAGGGCAACGACGCCCGCGCGCATCTGGTCGGCGAGATGGTGGTGAACGAGGCCGCGGCGCGGGCCTGCGAGATGATCCCGGCGACGCTGGCCGACCGGCCCGAACCCGGCGCGGCGCTGATCGGCGTGCAGATCCTGCCCTTTTGCTATGCCACCGGCGGCGATTGCGCGCTGCTGACGGTCATGCGCGACCTGGCCACCGGCCGGCGGGTCTGGACGCGGCGCTTCACCATCCGCGCGGCGGACGAGACCGCGACCATGCGCCATGCCGTGGCGCAGATCACGGTCGCGCTGCTCGACCGGGCGCGGCGCACGGCTTCGGCGAAATGGGACAGTTTCCCGATCTGGGACGTGTTCAGCTATTCGCGCGAGCGGCTGGAGGCGGCCGACGCGGTGCTGGCGCAACTGCCCGAGCGGCGGCAGAATGCCGTCAGCCTGGCGCTGCGCTCCTATCTGCGCCACACGCTGGTCTGCGAGCGGCTGGCCGAGGATCCAGCGCGGCTGTCGGACGAGGCCGAGGATTTCGCGTTGCGCGCGCGCGCGCTGGCGCCGAACAATCCGGTGGTGCTGGCGGTGGCCTCGCTGTCGGCGTCCTGGCGGCGGGATGCGGTGGGGGCGCTGGAGCTGGCGCAGGCCGCCTGCCGCACCGACCCGGACAACGAGCTGGCCTGCCATGCCCTGGCCGAGGCGCTGAGCGGCGTCGGCCGCGACCTGGAGGCGCTGGAGGCGATCGAGCGCGGCGCCCGCGGCGCGCTGGCCGAGCTGGGCCAAGCCAGCTGGCTGATGCGGCGGGCGCAGGTGCTGGTCCGGCTGGGCCGCTTCGGCGATGCCGAGAACTCCGCCGCCGCCGCCTTCGCCTTTGCCGCCGACCACCGTCCGGCACTGCGGCTGCTGGCGGCGCTGCGCCACCATCGCGGCGACCGCGCCGGGGCGGCGGATGCGCTGCGCCACCTGCGCCGGATCGAGCCGGATTTCTCGCTGGAGCTGATGGCGCATCCCGATTACCCGGTCCAGACCCTGCGCAGCGCCGGGCTGATGGGCATCGTCCGGTCCGGGCTGTAGCTCAGGGCGTGACCAGCACCTCGAGCGCGATGGGCGCCCGGCCCGTCTGGCGCAGGTCCAGCACCAGCCGCGCCCGCCCCGGCGCCACGGCGCTGAAGGCCAGCACCCGCAGCGGCCCCGGCGCGGTGTCGGGGGCCTCGGGCCCCGAGAGGATCGGCGCGCCCTCGACATGGGCGGCGGGGGTCGGGCCGTCCAGATGCATTTCCAGCCGGTCGCCGCAGCGCAGGCAGACCGGCGCGCCCAGCTGCGCCTCGTGCAGGATGCAGGTCGTGGCGCGGTGGCGCGGCGCCGGATAGCGCAGCGGCGGCGCGCTGATCGCCAGCGCCCGCTGCATGGCGTCAAGCCAGGCGCCGCGCAGCCGTGCTCCGGTCAGGTCGGCGCGGTCGAGCCTGGCGCCGGTCAGGTCGGCGCGCTCCAGCACCGCCTCGCGCAGGTCGGCGCCGCCGAGATCCGCCAGCCCCATGCTGGCGCCCGAGAGATTGGCCTGGAAGAACCGCGCGCCCGCCGCCCGCGCCGACCACAGGCTGGCGCCCGACAGCTGCGCGCCGGTCAGGTCGGCCTCGGTCAGGTCGGCATAGGACAGGTCGGCGCCGACCAGCGTCAGGCCCGCCATGTCGAGCCCGGCGAGATCGGCCCCGGCCAGCTGCAACCGGCCCATCGTCGCGATGCGCCGCACGATTTCGGCGCGGGTGTAATCCGCCATCGCCCACCTCGACCCGTGGCAGAGATCTGGGACCGGGCCCCTGCCCGGCCGCCGAATTGTGCCCGGAGACGGCTGCCTCCGTCCCCGGGCTACCGGATCGTCAGTCACCCAGGTCGGACTGGATCCAGTAACGCTTGCGAAAGCCGCGCCGGCATTCGATCTCGATCGCCTTGCGGGCCACGAGACGCGCCGTGTTGCTGCGGATTCCGTAGCCGATTTCCTGCGTGCCCGGCAGCACGGTCAGTTCCAGCGGCGCCGCGCCGCGTGCCGCCAGGTCGCGCATCAGCCGCGCCGAATGCTGGGCCAGCATCTGCGGGATCGCCGGCGGCTCGAGCCCGGTTTCGGCGCCGGCCGGCGGGGCCGGATCGTCCGGCAGGCCGTTGCGATGGGCGCGGGCCGGCAGCAGCTCGGCCACGCGGCGCAGGCTCGATTCGATGCGCAGCACCGTGCCGTCCGGGCGCATGGTCAGCCGCAGCTTGCCCGAATCCGGTGTCAGCACCGGGATGCCGGCAAAGCTCTGGCGGAACTGCACCACGATCTCGTCCAGGCTTTCGCGGGCAGGCTCGTCGGGGCGGCAGGGGGTGGCGCTGGCCGACATGGCCAGCAGCACCCGGTCGAAGACCAGCTCGCAGCCCGGTTGCAGAAAGCCGTAGCGGCGCAGCGCACTGCGGGCGCGGGCGACCAGCGCCCGGCGCTGCAGCGGCATGCGGGCCTGCTGCCCGGGCCGGCTGGGCGCGAAGGCCAGCAGGATGCGGCCGTCGGGGCGCAGGTGGAACAGGCTTCCGCCCTGTTCCAGGCGCAGCCCGTCCTCGCCCTGCCGGCAGAGCAGCCCAGGCTCGCCGCCGATGCGCGACAGGACCTCGCCGGCCAGGGCGTGATCTTCGGCCGGGGGCACCAGCCGCACGGCCGAGAAGGCCTCGGGCGGGGTCGAGAGCCCGGGCTCGCGCGGGCCAAGCGGGGTCGGGACATGCCAGCGCCAGGCCCACCAGGTCCCGCCCGCCGCCGCCGCGCGAAAGCGCCGTTCGTGAAACAGCCGGTCCAGCGCCTCGTCGCGGCTGTCGCCGCAGGCGGCCACCGCCGGGCTCTGGTCGGTCGAGACGTCGCCGCAGCCGTCCAGCCAGGCTTGCGAGAAACTCTTGCCCAGCCGCCAGTGCCGCCAGAAATTGCGGCCGTATTGGCCCGAATCCCAGCAGGAGCTGTCGAAGCCGAACATCATCCGCAGCCCGGCATTGGCCCGCGCCCAGACCTGCGCCGGCCCCTGGCCCTGATCCTGGCTCACGTCGCAGGGCAGCGACTGGCTGGCCGACCAGAACAGATAGCGCAGCCCGCCGCCGCCGAAGCGCATCCGCTCCGAGGTCAGGCAATGGTCGGCGCCGTTCCACAGCGCCCCCATCGGCAGGTGGAAGACGCCGCGCTCATCGGTGCGACCGTGGCCGGCGTGATAGAAGACCCGCACGGAATCCATGTCGCGGCCGGGAGCGTGCTCGGTCTCGCGCCGATCATAGATCCAGGATTTCACGCCGAGGTCGCGGCGCCAGAATTCGGGGGTGGCAAAGCCGTCCACCGCATCGAGGAAGCCTTCGGCATCGCGATGCGCGGCATGCAGCGCACCCGCGGCGCGATAGGTCTCGACGCTGCAGGCCCCGTAAAGCCGGCTCGCCGCGTTGCCGGCATCCAGCACGCCGCCGGCCACAACCTCCGCGGGATCGGGGTCGTCGTCCGCCTGCGGGACCGGGTGGGCGCGCTGCGGGTGCAGAATGCCGAAACGGGGCGTGTAATCGTCCATCACCAAAGCTCCTTGCGGACAGCGCCGGGACCGTAGGCCGGTCCCGACGCGACGGCTGCTGCAAGAGGCTAGGCCGGCCCGCGTGAACTGGGCGTGAATCCGCCAATTCACTTAACGACCGCGCCGGTTTCCCGGTAATTTGGCGCAATTTTGCGCATTTAGGCTGGCGGGCGGATGAGGAATCACGATTCGCCGCCCGTTCCCCGCGCCGGCGTCATGCCAAAGGACAGTTCGCGCGCCGCCGCGATCACCGCCTCGGACATCGCCTCCAGCCGCGCGTCCGACATGCGCAACGTCGGCCCCGAGACCGAGATCCCCGCCGCCGCCTCGCCCGAAAGGTCGAAGATCGGCGCCGCGATGCAGCGCATCCCGGGCGTGCGTTCCTCATTGTCCAGCGAATAGCCGCGGGCGCGGATCCGGGCCAGATCCTGCTCCAGCGCCTGCGCTTCGGTCAGGGTCTTGTCGGTAAAACGCTGCAACGCCATCCCCTGCAGCATCAGCCGCAACTGTGCCGGGCGGACATGCGCCAAAAGCGCCTTGCCGATCCCCGAGGCATGCAGCGCCGAGCGGGTGCCGGGCGGAAAGAAGGCACGGATCGTCTCATGCGTTTCGGCCTGGGACAGGAACAGCACCGCATCGCCGTTCAGGATGCCAAGGTTCGCGGTCTCGCCGGTCTGCTCCATCAGCCGCCGCAACAGCGGGCGCGCGCGTTCCACCAGCCCCGAGCGGCGCATGAAGGCCGAGCCATGGCGAAAGGCGGTCGGCCCGACATGCCAGGCCTGGGTCGCGGGATCGGTCTCGGCCACGCCGCGCGCGGCCAGCGTCACCAGCACCCGGTGCACGGTCGAGGGCGCCATGTCGAGCCGCTGCCCGATCTCGCTGAGCGTGAGCCCGCTGGAACTGGCGATCAGGTCCAGGATGTCCAGCGCCCGGTCGAGCGCGCGGATGCCGCCCGAATCCTCGGCCCCCGCCCCGGCCGTGCGCCCGCGCGGGCGGCCCCTTTTGCGCAGCTCTGCTGACATTCAAATATTCCTTGCGATAGATATGCGGGATTATTGAAAATCAGGAATCCCGCATGGAAAAGCCCAACATCCTGTTTCCATGTCCTTTTACACGGTTTTTCCGCGATTGCGAAATATTTTTCAGAAAAATTGCCCGAATGGACAGCAGGGCCTAGGCTGGGTGACAAGCGCAGGAGGAATTGCCATGACCAGCCAGAACCCGATCTTCATTCCCGGCCCGACCAACATCCCCGAGGAGATGCGCAAGGCCGTCGACATGCCCACCATCGACCACCGCTCGCCGGTGTTCGGCCGCATGCTGCACCCCGCCCTGGAAGGCGTCAAAAAAGTGCTGAAAACCGAGAGCGCGCAGGTTTTCCTGTTTCCCTCGACCGGCACCGGCGGCTGGGAAACCGCCATCAGCAACACGCTGTCGCCCGGCGACAAGGTGCTGGCCGCGCGCAACGGCATGTTCAGCCACCGCTGGATCGATATGTGCCAGCGCCACAGCCTGGACGTGACCTATGTCGAGACGCCCTGGGGCGAAGGCATCCCGGCCGACCGCTTCGAGGAGATCCTGACCGCCGACAAGGGCCACGAGATCCGCGTCGTGCTGGCCACGCATAACGAGACCGCGACCGGCGTCAAATCCGACATCGCCGCCGTCCGCCGCGCGCTGGACGCGGCCAAGCACCCGGCGCTGCTGTTCGTCGATGGCGTCAGCTCCATCGGCTCGATGGATTTCCGCATGGACGAATGGGGCGTCGACATCGCCGTCACCGGCAGCCAGAAGGGCTTCATGCTGCCGCCGGGCCTGGCCATCGTCGGCTTCTCGCCCAAGGCGATGGAGGCGGTCGAGACCGCCCGCCTGCCGCGCACCTTCTTCGACATCCGCGACATGGCGACCGGCTATGCCCGCAACGGCTATCCCTACACGCCGCCGGTCGGCCTGATCAACGGCTTGAACGTCGCCTGCGAGCGGCTGCTGTCCGAAGGGCTCGAGAACGTCTTTGCCCGCCACAACCGCATCGCCTCCGGCGTGCGCGCCGCGGTCGAGGCCTGGGGGCTGAAGCTCTGCGCCGTCCGGCCCGAGCTTTATTCCGACAGCGTCAGCGCCATCCGCGTGCCCGAGGGTTTCGACGCCAACCGCATCGTCAGCCATGCGCTGGAGACCTATGACATGGCCTTCGGCACCGGCCTGGGCGAAGTCGCGGGCAAGGTGTTCCGCATCGGCCACCTGGGCAGCCTGACCGACGCCATGGCGCTGTCGGGGATCGCCACGGCCGAGATGGTGATGGCCGACCTGGGCCTGCCGGTCAAGCTGGGCTCGGGCGTCGCCGCCGCGCAGGAGCACTATCGCCAGTCCACCGCCGCGGCGCTGAAAAAGGCCGCCTGAGGGATGAAGGACGCCATGTATATCCCGACCTATCAGGACATGCTGGACGCGCATGAGCGCATCAAGCCGCATATCCGCCGCACGCCGATCCGCACCTCGGATTACCTGAACGAGCTCGCCGGCGCGCAGCTGTTCTTCAAATGCGAGAATTTCCAGGAGCCGGGGGCCTTCAAGGTCCGCGGCGCCACCAACGCGGTCTTCGGCCTGGACGAGGCGCAGGCGGCCAAGGGCGTCGCCACGCACAGCTCGGGCAACCATGCCTCCTGCCTCAGCTACGCGGCCATGCTGCGCGGCATCCCCTGCAACGTGGTCATGCCGCGCACCGCGCCGCAGGCCAAGAAGGACACCGTGCGCCGCTATGGCGGCAAGATCACCGAATGCGAGCCCTCGACCAGCTCGCGCGAGGAAACCTTCGCCAAGGTGCAGGCCGAGACCGGCGGCGATTTCGTCCATCCCTATAACGACCCGCGCGTGATCGCCGGCCAGGGCACATGCGCCCGCGAGGTGATGGAGCAGACCGACGGGCTCGACATGATGGTCGCGCCGATCGGCGGCGGCGGCATGATCTCGGGCACCTGCCTGACGCTCTCGACGCTGGCGCCCGAGGTCAAGGTGATCGCGGCCGAGCCCGAGCAGGCCGACGACGCCTATCGCAGCTTCAAGGCCGGCCACATCATCGCCGACGACGCGCCCAAGACCATCGCAGACGGCCTCCTGGTGCCGCTCAAGGACCTGACCTGGCATTTCGTCAGGAACCACGTCAGCGAGATCTACACCGCCTCGGACGCCGAGATCGTCGATGCGATGAAGCTGATCTGGAAGCACCTGCGCATCGTGATGGAGCCCAGCAGCGCCGTGCCGCTGGCCACCATCCTGAAGAACCCCGAAGCCTTCGCCGGCAAGCGCGTCGGCATCATCGTTACCGGCGGCAATGTCGATCTCGACAAGCTGCCCTGGATCTGAGGAGCATTCCCATGAACGCGAAAGCGGATTTCGCCGGCTTCGAAGTCGGCTATGACATTCCCGCCCTGCCCGGCATGGACGAGGGCGACATCCAGACGCCCTGCCTGATCCTGGACCTGGACGCGCTGGAGCGCAACATCAGGAAGATGGGCGACTACGCCAAGGCCCATGGCATGCGCCACCGCAGCCACGGCAAGATGCACAAGTCGGTCGACGTGCAGAAGCTGCAGGAATCCCTGGGCGGCGCCGTCGGCGTCTGCTGCCAGAAGGTCAGCGAGGCCGAAGTCTTTGCCCGTGGCGGCATCAAGGACATCCTGGTGTCGAACCAGGTCCGCGACGCGGCCAAGATCGACCGCCTGGCCCGCATGCCGAAGCTGGGCGCGACCGTGACGGTATGCGTCGATGACGTGGCGAACGTGGCTGACCTGTCGGCGGCGGCGCAAAAGCACGGCACCAACCTTGGCGTGTTCATCGAGATCGACTGCGGCGCCGGTCGCTGCGGCGTCAAGACCACCCCGGAAGTGCTGGAAATCGCCCGCGCCGTGGCGGCAGCCCCCGGCCTGACCTTCAAGGGCATCCAGGCCTATCAGGGCGCCATGCAGCACATGGACAGCTATGAGGATCGCAAGGCGAAGCTCGACGCCGCCATCGCGCAGGTCAAGGATGCCGTGGACGCGCTGACCGCCGAAGGGCTCAAGCCCGAATTCGTCTCGGGCGGCGGCACCGGCTCCTATTATTTCGAAAGCAATTCGGGCGTTTACAACGAATTGCAATGCGGCTCCTATGCCTTCATGGACGCGGATTACGGCCGCATCCACGACAAGGACGGAAAGCGCATCGACCAGGGCGAATGGGAAAACGCGCTGTTCATCCTGACCTCGGTCATGAGCCATGCCAAGCCGCATCTGGCGGTGGTCGATGCGGGCCTGAAGGCGCAGTCGGTCGACAGCGGCCTGCCCTTCATCTATGGCCGCGACGATGTGAAATACATCAAGTGCAGCGACGAGCATGGCGTGGTCGAGGATCCGCAGGGCGTGCTGAAGGTCAACGACAAGCTGCGGCTGGTGCCCGGCCATTGCGACCCGACCTGCAACGTGCACGACTGGTATGTCGGCGTCCGGAACGGCAAGGTCGAGTCGGTCTGGCCGGTCTCGGCGCGCGGAAAGGCCTATTGATGTTCGTCGTCGCCGAAAAGGAAATCGCGGGTCTGATGACCCCCGAGGCGGCCTTCGAGGCCATCGAGGCGGTCTTTGCCTCGATGGCCCGGCGCAAGGCCTACAACTTCCCGGTGGTCCGCGAGGCCATCGGGCATGAGGATGCGCTCTATGGCTTCAAGGGCGGCTTCGACGCCTCGGCGCTGGTGCTGGGCCTGAAGGCCGGCGGCTACTGGCCGAACAACCAGAAGCACAACCTGATCAACCACCAGTCCACGGTGTTCCTGTTCGACCCCGATACCGGCCGGGTCTCGGCCGCCATCGGGGGCAACCTGCTGACGGCGCTGCGCACCGCGGCGGCCTCGGCGGTGTCGATCAAGTATCTGGCGCCGAAAGGTGCCAAGGTGCTGGGCATGATCGGCGCCGGCCACCAGTCCGCCTTCCAGATGCGGGCGGCGGCTGCCGTGCACGGCTTCGAAAAGGTCATCGGCTGGAACCCGCATCCCGAGATGCTGACCCGGCTGGCCGATACCGCGGCCGATCTGGGCCTGCCCTTCGAGGCGGTCGAGCTGGACCGGCTGGGCGCGGAAGCCGACGTGATCATCTCGATCACCTCGTCCTTCTCGCCGCTGCTGATGGATCAGCACGTCAAGGGCCCGACGCATATCGCGGCCATGGGCACCGACACCAAGGGCAAGCAGGAGCTGGACCCGGCGCTGGTCGCGCGCGCCCGGGTGTTCACCGACGAGGTCGCGCAGTCGGTGACGATCGGCGAATGCCAGCACGCCATCGCGGCGGGCCTGATCGCGGAGGAGGCGATCGGCGAGCTGGGCGCGGTGGTCTCGGGCGACGATCCGGGCCGCGACGGCGCGGAGGTCACGATCTTCGACGGCACCGGCGTGGGCCTGCAAGACCTGGCCGTGGCGCAAAAAGTCCTTGAAATCGCCAAGGAAAAGGGACTGGCGCAAGAGGTCGAGATCTGAAGTAACGTCCTGAAAACTGGGAGGTATGGGACGAATGCAAGTAAGCCGAACCCCGCCCGGGTTCGATCCGGTCGAGGAGCGCATCGCCGCTCCTCGGCTGTTGACCCTGGGTCTCCAGCATGTGCTGGTCATGTATGCCGGCGCCATCGCGGTGCCGCTGATCGTCGGCCGCGCCCTGCAGCTTTCGCCGCAGGACGTGGCCTTCCTGATTTCCGCCGACCTGTTCGTCTGCGGGATCGTCACCATCATTCAAAGCTTCGGCGCCACGCAATGGTTCGGCATCAAGCTGCCGGTGATGATGGGCGTGACCTTCGCGGCCGTGGGGCCCATGGTCGCCATCGCCTCGGCCAATCCCGGCCCCGAGGGCGCGCGGATGATGTTCGGCGCCATCATGGCGGCGGGCCTGATCTCGATCCTGTTCGCGCCGCTGGTCAGCCGCATGCTGCGGTTCTTTCCCAGCGTCGTCACCGGCACGGTGATCCTGGTCATCGGCGTGTCTCTGATGCCGGTGGGCATCAACTGGATCTTCGGCCTGCCCGTCGGCCCGACCGCGCCGAAGCTGGTCGATCCCGCCGCCCAGGCCTGGCTTGACGCCGCCCGCGCCGCCGGCGGCGTGCCCGAGGCCGTCAAGCTGCTGCCGACCGTGGCCAACCCCGAATATGCCTCGCTGCCGCGCATCCTGATCGGCATCACCGTGCTGGCCTCGATCCTGCTGATCGCGCGTTATGCGCGGGGCTTCGTCGCCAATATCGCGGTGCTTCTGGGCATCGTCATCGGCGGCGTGCTGGCCGCCACCCTGGGCATGATGCATTTCGGCGGCGTCTTGGGCGCGGCCTGGTTCGCGCCGATCAAGCCCCTGCATTTCGGCGCGCCGATCTTCGATCCGGTGATGATCCTGACCATGCTTCTGGTCATGTTCGTGACCATGATCGAGTCGACCGGCATGTTCCTGGCGCTGTCCGACATCTGCGGCCGCCGCATGACACCCAGGGCGCTGGCCGCGGGCCTGCGCGTGGACGGGCTCGGCACCGCCATCGGCGGGCTGTTCAACACCTTCCCCTATACGTCCTTCAGCCAGAACGTGGGCCTGGTCGGCGTGACCGGCGTGCGCTCGCGCTTCGTCTGCGTGGCGGGCGGCGCGATCATGATCGTGCTGGGGTTGATCCCCAAGATGGGCGCGCTGGTCGAAAGCCTGCCGACCACGGTGCTGGGCGGCGCGGGGCTGGTGATGTTCGGCATGGTCGCCGCGACCGGCATCCGCATCCTGTCGACCGTCGATTTCAAGGGCAACAAGCACAACCTGTTCATCGTCGCCGTCTCGCTGGGGCTTGGCATGGTGCCGATGATCGCGCCCGACTTCAACCAGTGGCTGCCGCATTCTCTGCACACGCTGATCCATTCCGGCATCCTGCTGGCCGCGCTGGCCGCCGTCGGGCTGAACTGGTTCTTCAACGGTGCGCCGCATACCTCGGACGAGGAAATCGCCGCGGCGGCCCATGCAGCGGAGGCTCATTGATGGCAAGACGCCTGCTCATTCGCGGCGCCGAGGTGGTCGTCACCATGGACGGCGCCCGGCGCGAGATCGCGGGCGGCGACGTGCTGGTGGACGGCGGGGTGATCTCCGCGGTCGGCACCGGCCTGGTGGCCGAGGGCAGCGAAGTGGTCGAGGCGCGGGGCTGCGTCGTCACGCCCGGCCTCGTCAACACGCATCACCACCTGTTCCAGACCCTGACCCGCGCGGTGCCTGCGGCGCAGGACGCGGCGCTGTTCGGCTGGCTGCGCACGCTCTATCCGATCTGGGGCCGCATGACGCCCGACGACATTCGCCTGTCCACCCGCATCGGCCTGGCCGAGCTGGCGCTGTCGGGCTGCACCTGCTCGTCGGACCACCTGTATCTGTTCCCGAACGGGTCGCGGCTGGACGACAGCATCGAGGCGGCGGCGGAGATCGGCATCCGCTTCACCGCCACCCGCGGCGCCATGTCGATCGGCGAGTCCAAGGGCGGCCTGCCGCCCGACGCGCTGGTCGAATCCGAGGCCGCGATCCTCAAGGACAGCGAGCGCGTCGTCGCCGCCTTCCACGACCCGAACCCCGGCGCCATGGTGCAGGTCGGCCTCGCGCCCTGCTCGCCCTTCTCGGTCGGTCGGGAACTGATGCGCGACGCCGCCATTCTCGCCCGCGACAAGGGCGTGCGTCTGCACACCCACCTGGCGGAAAACGACGAGGACATCGCTTATTCGCTGGAAAATTTCGGCATGCTGCCCGGCGACTATGCCGAAAGCCTGGGCTGGACCGGCGACGATGTCTGGCACGCGCATTGCGTGAAACTGTCCGACAAGGAAATCGACCTCTTCGCCCGCACCGGCACCGGGGTGGCGCATTGCCCCTGCTCGAACGCGCGGCTTGCCTCGGGCATCGCGCCGGTCCGCAAGATGCGCGATGCGGGCGTGCCGGTGGGTCTGGGCGTCGATGGCTCGGCCAGCAACGACTGCTCGCATCTGGGGCTCGAGGCGCGGCAGGCCATGCTGGTCGCGCGCCTGCGCGACGGGCCGGCGGCGATGGGCGCCCGCGAGGCGCTGGAGATCGCCACCCTAGGCGGCGCCCGCGTGCTGGGCCGCAGCGACATCGGCGCGCTGGAGCCCGGCAAGCGCGCCGACCTGGTGCTGTGGGACGTTTCCGAACTGCCGGCCGCCGGGCAATGGGACCCGGTCGCGGCGCTGGTCTTCTGCGCGCCGATCCGGCCGCGCGCGGTCTATGTCGAGGGCCGCGCCGTGGTGCAGGATCATCACCTGACCGGCGCCGACACGAATCATCTGAACGAACAGGCCCGCCGTGCCATCGTGCGGCTGGCGGATTGACAAGGAAAGGAAGACTATGCCCGGCTATCTGACCACCCATGTGCTGGACACCGCCAATGGCACGCCCGCGCAGGGCATGCGGATCGAGCTCTACCGCCTGGACGGCGAGCGCCGGCTGATTGCCGAGACCGTCACCAACCACGACGGCCGCACCGACAAGCACATCCTGCCCGAAGCCGAGTTCCAGGCCGGCGAATACGAGCTGGTGTTCCATGTCGGCGCCTGGCTCGACGGCATCGGCCACCAGGCGGCGCAGCCGCGCTTCCTGGACGTGGTGCCGCTGCGCTTCGGCATGTCGGAACAGGACCATTACCATGTGCCGCTGCTGATCTCGCCCTACGGCTATTCGACCTATCGCGGCAGCTGAACCGCGCCCCGGCCGGCCCCCTTGGGCCGGTCCTTCTTTCCGCAAACTCCCCTTGAAATCCGCGCCGCCGGCCCCCGGCGGCGGCCGCGACCGGCTGCGTGCCAGGCTGCGACTTTCTATCGCAGCTTGGGTTAGCTTAAACCGATCATGCAAAGTCAGCCGGCACCCATCCCGCTAAATTCCGGTCAGCCCCCGCGAGGAGAGAGCGCAGGGTCCGACGAGACGGAGGAGAACACCGTGCAGACAACCCCAGACATGGCCCCGGCTTCGGCCCCGCCTTCGGCCCCGGCCGCGGCCGCCACGCGGCCCGAGGACGAGAAGCTCGGGCTTTTCGCCAATATCGCCTACGGCATCCAGCACATCCTGACCATGTATGGCGGCATCGTCGCCGTGCCGCTGATCGTCGGCCAGGCCGCGGGCCTGTCGCCGGCCGACATCGGGCTCTTGATCACCGCATCGCTGTTCGCGGGTGGGGTGGCCACGATCCTGCAGACCATGGGCCTGCCCTTCTTCGGCTGCCAGCTGCCGCTGGTGCAGGGCGTGTCCTTTGCCGGCGTCGCCACGATGATCACCATCTCGGGCAATGGCGGCATCCAGGCGGTGTTCGGCGCCGTGATCGCGGCCTCTTTCCTGGGGCTGCTGATCACGCCCATCTTCTCGCGCATCACGCGCTTCTTTCCGCCGCTGGTCGCGGGCATCGTCATCACCACCATCGGGCTGACGCTGATGCCGGTCGCCGGTCGCTGGGCCATGGGCGGCAACAGCAAGGCCGAGAATTTCGGCAGCGTGGAAAACATCCTGCTGGCCGGGGTGACGCTGGCCATCGTGCTGCTGCTCAGCAAGGTCGGCAATGCCACCATCTCGCGCCTGTCGATCCTGCTGGCGCTGGTCGCGGGCACGCTGATCGCATGGCTGACCGGCATGACCGACTTTTCCCAGGTCGGCAATGGCGCGGTCTTCGCGCTGCCGGACATCTTCCACTTCGGCTGGCCGACCTTCGGGGTGGCGGCGACCATCTCGATGTTCATCGTGATCCTGGTCACGCTGGTCGAGACCTCGGCCGACATCTTCGCCGTGGGCGAGATCGTCGAGACCAAGGTCGATTCGCGCCGGCTGGGCGACGGGCTGCGCGCCGACATGCTGTCCTCGATGCTGGCGCCGGTCGTGGGTTCGTTCACGCAAAGCGCATTCGCCCAGAACGTCGGGCTGGTCGCGGTCACCGGGGTGAAAAGCCGCTATGTCGTCGCCACCGGCGGGCTGATCCTGGTGCTGCTGGGCCTGTTGCCGATCATGGGCCGCGTCGTCGCCACCATCCCGATGCCGGTGCTGGGCGGGGCGGGGATCGTGCTGTTCGGGACGGTCGCGGCCAGCGGCATCCGCACGCTCGCCAAGGTCGATTACCACGGCAACATGAACCTGATCATCGTCGCGACCTCGATCGGCTTCGGCACGCTGCCGATCATGCTGCCCGAGTTCTACCACCATTTCCCGACCTGGGTGCAGACGATCTTCCACTCCGGCATCAGCTCCTCGGCCATCATGGCGATCCTGCTGAACCTGATGTTCAACCACTTCACCGCCGGGAATTCGGAGGAGCCCTCGGTCTTCGGCGCCGCGGCCGAGCGGGTGATCCGTTACACCGACATCTCGCAGCTCGAGGACGGGGATTATTTCCTGGATGGCAAGCTTTTCGACGCGGCCGGCAACGAGGTGCCGCTGATCCGCCCGGCCGAGCACTAGGCGCGCGCTCTTTCGGCGGTCGCCCCGGCCATGCTGGCGGGGCGGCTGTCTGCCATGAGGGGGCCGCCGATCATCTGCGGTCTGCCGCTTGCGCGAAACCGGATCGCCGGAACTCCCGCGCTCAGCCGTCCAGTCGCGGCAGGAAACCACCCCGCTGCGCCAGGATGTGGTCGTGGACGCGCTGGCCGGCCGGCGACAGCGCCATGTCCTCGCGCCGCATCAGGAACCAGCTGCGCTGGATCGGCAGGCCCACGGCCCGGATCGCGACCAGCCGGCCGGCGCGCAGCTCTTCGGTCACGGTATGCTGCGAGATCAGCGCGATGCCGAGCCCGGCGATCACCGCCTGCTTGATGGTCTCGTTGGTGCCCATCTCGACCATGCGCCAGGGCGTGCCCTCGCCGAGACGGTCCAGTAACCGGGTCATCAGGATGCGGGTGCCCGAACCGGCCTCACGCGCAAGGAAGGTCTCGGCCAGCAGATCCTGCGGCGTGGCCGGGTCGGCCTCGGCCAGCGGATGGCCGGCGGGCGCGATGATGACATGGGGATGCGGGCCGATCAGTTCGGCCAGCACGGCGGGCGCCCGCGGCGGCCGACCCATGATCGCCAGGTCCAGCGCCCGCGATTGCAGCCACTGGATCACCGCGTCGCGGTTGCCGATGCGCAGCGTCACCTCGACCTCGGGCAAGGCGCGGCGCAGATCGGCGACGAGGCGCGGCGCGAAATACTTGCCGGTCGAGATCACCCCCAGCGAGACATTGCCGACATGGCCGCTTTGCAGCGCCGCCACCCGCCGCGCGCAACCGTCAAGCGCGATGGCGATCTGCGCCTCGGCGGCCAGGACCGCCCGGCCCTCGTCCGTGGGCAGGAAGGCGCCATGCTCGCCGCGGCAGACCAGCGCGGCGCCCATCAGATCCTCGAGCGCGCGCAGCTGGCCGTGCACCGCCGGCGGCGTCAGCCCAAGCTCGGCCGCCGCGGCGGTCAGCGAACCGCTGCCGGTCACGGCGCGCAGCGCCCGCAGGTGGCGCAGGGTCACGGCGTCGATGCGAGCCATTCAGAATTTCCAAAAACGATTTCTGTATTATTAAATGTTCTGAAAGGCGCCGCCGTGTCAACAAGTCTCCGGACGTTTGGGGGGAGACGGAACATGACGGCCGAGCGCATGGAAAGCGCGGAAATCCCGGCGCAATTGCGCCCGGCGATGCAGGCGCTGGCCAGCGGCAGCGTCGCCTTGGCCGGGCTGGTCCGCCGCGCCTCGACCGACCCGCGCGCGCCCGCGCGGCTGGAGCGCGAGGCCGCCGCCGTCTTTACCCACGCCCTGCCCGGCGCCGGGCTGCGCTGGCTCGACATGGGCAACGGCCCGGCCGGGCTGGACCCGCAGGGCGGCTTCGCCCTGGCGCTGACGCCGCTCGACGCCAGCGCCAATATCGGTATCGAGCTTGCCACCGGCACGCTGTTTTCGCTGCATGCCGCCGCCGATACCGCGGCCGAAAGTTTCCTGCGCCCGCCGTCCGAGCAGCTGGCGGCGGGCTATGTCATCCACGGCCCGCGCTGCATGATGATGGTCAGCTTCGGCGACGGGGTGCAGCATTACCTGCTGGACCCCGACGCCCAGGTCTTCCGGCTGGTGAACCGGCGGCTGCGCATGCCGGAATGCGCCTTCGAATTCGCCATCGACGTGGCGCATTACCGGCACTGGCCGCGCCCGGTGCGGGCCTATATCGACGATTGCCTGGCCGGCAGCGACGGGCCGCGGAAAAAGAACTTCGCCATGCGCTGGCTCGCCTCGCTGGTGGCCGAGACGCATCGCATCCTGATGCATGGCGGCGTGTTCCTGCAACCCGGCGGCGACGCCCGCGACGCGGCAAGCCGGCTGCGGCTGGTCCATGACTGCGCCCCGATCGCCCGGCTGATCGAAGAGGCCGGCGGCCGCGCCACCGACCTGTGCGAGCCGGTGCTGGGCCTGCGCCCAGCCGGGCTAGACCAGCGCATCCCCTTCGCCTTCGGCTCGACCGAGAAGGTCGCGCGCATCGCCGCCTATCACGACCTGCCGGAGCCCGAGGTCTCGGCGCTTTTCGGTCATCGCGGCCTGTTCCGGGCCTGAGAGGAGAGCATGAGCAGGAAGCACCCGATCATCTCGGTCACAGGCTCGTCGGGGTCCGGGACCACGACCATCAAGAACACCTTCGACCAGATCTTCCGCCGCGAGGGCATCCGCGCCGTCAGCATCGAGGGCGACGCCTTCCACCGCTACGACCGCGCCGCGATGAAGGCGGAGCTGGCGCGCCGCACCGAGGCGGGCGACCATACCTTCAGCCATTTCAGCCTGGACGCCAACGACCTGGAAAAGCTGGAACAGGTGTTTCGCGACTATGGCGCCACCGGCATGGGCGAGACGCGCCATTACATCCATGACGAGGACGAGGCCAAGGAATGGGGCGTCACGGCCGGCAGCTTCACCCCCTGGGCGAAGTTCGACCCGACCTCGGACCTGCTGTTCTACGAGGGGCTGCATGGCGCGGTCCGCACCGAGACCCTGGACATCGCCGGCCATGCCGACCTGAAGATCGGCGTGGTGCCGGTCATCAACCTGGAATGGATCCAGAAGATCCACCGCGACAAGGCCAGCCGCGGCTATTCGACCGAGGCGGTCACCGACGTGATCCTGCGCCGGATGCATGCCTATGTGCATGTCATCTGCCCGCAATTCACCCAGACCGACATCAACTTCCAGCGCGTGCCGGTGGTCGACACCTCGGACCCGTTCATCGCGCGCTGGATCCCAACCGCCGACGAAAGCCTGGTGGTGATCCGCTTCAAGAATCCGCGCGGCATCGACTTTCCCTATCTGACCTCGATGCTGCAGGGCTCGTGGATGAGCCGCGCCAATTCCATCGTCATCCCGGGGCCCAAGCTCGACCTCGCCATGCAGCTGATCCTGACGCCGATGATCCTGCGGCTGGTCAGCGAATCGAAACGCGCCTGAAAGGAGGCTTCGCCATGGACGAGATGCCCCGGTCCGAGATCACCGACAAGAAGCAGCGCTATGCCGCGGGCGTGCTGAAATATGCGCAGATGGGCTATTGGGACGGCAATTACGAGCCCGGGGACACCGATGTGCTGGCGCTGTTCCGCATCACCCCGCAGGAGGGCGTGGACCCGATCGAGGCGGCGGCGGCGGTGGCCGGCGAAAGCTCGACCGCGACCTGGACCGTGGTCTGGACCGACCGGCTGACCGCCTGCGACCAGTATCGCGCGAAAGCCTACAGGGTCGAGCCGGTGCCGGGCACGCCGGGGCAATATTTCTGCTACGTCGCCTATGACCTGATCCTGTTCGAGGAAGGCTCCATCGCCAATGTGACCGCCTCGATCATCGGCAATGTCTTCAGCTTCAAGCCGCTGAAGGCGGCGCGGCTCGAGGACATGCGCTTTCCCATCGCCTATCTGAAGACGTTTGCCGGAGCCCCCACCGGCATCGTGGTCGAGCGCGAGCGGCTGGACAAGTTCGGCCGCCCGTTGCTCGGCGCCACGACCAAACCCAAGCTGGGGCTGTCGGGCAAGAACTACGGCCGCGTGGTCTATGAGGGGCTGAAGGGCGGGCTCGACTTCATGAAGGACGACGAGAACATCAACTCGCAGCCCTTCATGCATTGGCGCGACCGCTTCCTCTACTGCATGGAGGCGGTGAACAAGGCCACCGCCGCCACCGGCGAGGTCAAGGGCCATTACCTGAACATCACCGCCGGCACCATGGAAGAGATGTATCGCCGCGCCGAACTGGCCAAGGAGCTGGGCTCGGTCATCGTCATGGTGGACCTGATCGTCGGCTGGACCGCGATCCAGTCGATTTCCAACTGGTGCCGGCAGAACGACATGATCCTGCACATGCACCGCGCCGGGCACGGCACCTATACCCGGCAGAAGAACCACGGCATCAGCTTCCGCGTCATCGCCAAATGGCTGCGCATGGCGGGGGTCGATCACCTGCATTGCGGCACCGCCGTCGGCAAGCTGGAGGGCGATCCGCTGACCGTGCAGGGCTATTACAACGTCTGCCGCGAGATGCAGAACGCGGTCGACCTGCCGCGCGGCATCTTCTTCGCGCAGGACTGGGGCAACCTGAAGAAGGTGATGCCGGTCGCCTCGGGCGGCATCCATGCCGGGCAGATGCACCAGCTCTTGGACCTGTTCGGCGACGACGTGGTCTTGCAATTCGGCGGCGGCACCATCGGCCACCCGATGGGCATCCAGGCCGGCGCGACCGCCAACCGCGTGGCGCTGGAGGCGATGGTGCTGGCGCGCAACGAGGGCGTGGACATCAGGGCCGAGGGCCCGGAAGTCCTGCGCCGCGCCGCCAAGTGGTGCAAGCCCTTGGAGGCGGCGCTGGATACCTGGGGCAACGTCAGCTTCGACTACACCTCGACCGACACTTCGGACTTCGTTCCGACCGCGTCCGTCAGCTAAGGGAGAGAGAAATGCGCATCACCCAGGGCTGCTTTTCCTTCCTGCCCGACCTGACCGACGAGCAGATCCGCGACCAGGTGGAATATATGCTGTCGAAGGGCTGGGCGGTCGGGATCGAGTTCACGGATGAGCCGCATCCCCGCAACACCTATTGGGAGATGTGGGGCCATCCGATGTTCGACCTTCGGGACGCCAGGGGCGTGATGATGGCGCTGGACGCCTGCCGCAAGGCGCAGGGCGACAGCTATATCCGCATCAACGCCTTCGACAGCACCCGGGGATGGGAGACGGTGATGATGTCCTTCATCGTCAACCGGCCTGGGTCGGAGCCGAGCTTCAAGACCTGGCGGATGGAGGCCGATGGCCGGCATATCCGCTATACGCATGAGCTGGTCGGCTGATGGCGCTGCCAGGCCGGGGGCTGTCTGCCCCCGGACCCCCGAGGGTATTTGGGAAACGGAGAAAGCCCGATGGGTGGCGATGTGGGTGAAAAGACCGCCACGGTGGATCTGACGGCCGAGTATGAATCCTCGGGCGTGCGCGAGATCCTGGACGGGCTGGATCGCGAGCTGATCGGGCTGGCGCCGGTCAAGCAGAGGATCCGCGAGACGGCGGCGCTGCTGCTGGTGGAGCGGGCGCGGCGCGCGCTGGGTCTGGCGCATGAGGCGCCGACGCTGCACATGAGCTTTACCGGCAATCCCGGCACCGGCAAGACCACGGTGGCGTTGAAGATGGCCGGGCTGCTGCATCGCCTCGGCTATGTGCGCAAGGGCCATCTGGTCAGCGTCACCCGCGACGACCTGGTCGGGCAATATATCGGCCATACCGCGCCCAAGACCAGGGAGGTGCTGAAGAAGGCCATGGGCGGCATGCTGTTCATCGACGAGGCCTATTACCTCTACAAGCCCGACAATGAGCGCGACTATGGCCAGGAGGCGATCGAGATCCTGTTGCAGGTGATGGAGAACAACCGCGACGACCTGGTGGTCGTCATGGCCGGCTATGCCGACCGGATGGACCGCTTCTTTGCCGCCAATCCGGGCTTTCGCTCGCGCATCGCCCATCACATCGCGTTCCCCGATTACGCGGATGCGGAACTGGCGCGGATCTCGGAGGCGATGCTGGCGGCGCAGGGCTATGGCTTCGACGCCGGCGCCCGCGCGGCCATGGCCGAATATATCGCGCTGCGCCGCGCGCAGCCGCATTTCGCCAATGCCCGCTCGATCCGCAATGCGCTGGACCGGGCGCGGCTGCGGCAGGCGAACCGATTGTTCTCGGCCGCGGCCCCGGTCGATGCCGCGGCGCTCTCGACCATCACCGAGGCCGATCTGCGCCCCAGCCGGGTGTTCTCGGGCGGGCTGGACGGCGGTCGGGGCTAGATCCCCAGCCGGTCGCGCAAGCCGTACCACCAGGAGCCGATCACCGAATAGGGCACGCGGAAGGTCCGGCCGCCCGGGAAGGGGATCCAGGGCACGGCGGCGAAACTGTCGAAGCGGCTGCTGTCGCCGTGGATCGCCTCGGCCAGGATGCGGCCGAAGGTGTGGCTGCCGGTGACGCCATGGCCCGAGTAGCCATGGGCGAAATAGGTATTCGTCCCGATCCGCCCCATCTGCGGCACCCGGCTGAAGGACAGCGCGAAATTCCCCGACCAGGCATAGTCGATCCGCACCTTGTCGAGCTGCGGGAACACCTTCAGCATATTGCCCCAGAGCTTGGCCTTGATGTCGCTGGGATCGGCGCCGCCATAGACCGTGCCGCCGCCGAAGAGCAGTCGCTTGTCCGCCGACATGCGGTAATAGTCGAGGATGTAGCGCAGATCCTCGATGCAGACGTCCGAGGGCATCAGCGCCGCCGCGCGTTCCGCGCCCAGGGGCTCGGTCGCCATGATCTGGGTCGAGACCGGCATGACCCGGTTTTCCAGCGCCGGCACGACATGGCCCAGATAGGCATTGCCGCAAAGCACCAGCACCTTGGCGCGGATCTCGCCCTGCGCCGTCTTCAGCGACGGGTGCGGCGCCTGGTGATCGACCGAGACGACCGGCGACATCTCGAAGACGGTGCCGCCCAGGCTTTCCAGCGCCGCCGCCTCGCCCAGGGCCAGGTTCAGCGGGTGCATGTGGCCGCCCTTGTGGTCGATCATGCCGCCGACATAGCGGTCGCTTGCGACATGGGCCTGCATCTGGCCGGCGTCCAGCATCTGCTGGCTGTCGATGCCGTAGCCGCGCCAGAGCGTCCAGCGTTCTTCCAGCTCGCGCAGATGCGCGCCGGTCAGGGCGGCGAAGACATTGCCGGGCTTGAGATCGCATTGGATGCCATAGGTCGCGACGCGCTCGCGGATGATGTCGCCGCCCTCCATCACCAGCCCGGCGACGAAGCGGGCGGTGTCCTGGCCGTAGCGGCGGGCGATGGTCTGCAGGCTGGCGTTCAGCCCGTTGACGATCTGGCCGCCATTGCGCCCCGAGGCGCCCCAGCCGATGCGCGCGCCCTCGATCACCGTGACCTGGTGGCCCTTTTCGGCCAGGTGCAGCGCGGTCGAAAGGCCGCTATAGCCGGCACCCAGCACGCAGATCTCGGTCTCGTGCAGCCCCTGCAATTGCGGGCGCAGCGGCGCCGGGTTGGCCGAGGCGGCGTAATAGCTGCCGGTATGGGCGCCATTGCCGGCATAGGACGGGGATCCATGGGACGGGGGCATCATACGGCCTCCAGGTAGGAGTGATATTCGAATTCGGTGACCTGGCGGGTAAAGCGGCGCAGTTCCTGCAACTTGCATTGCACGAACATCCGCCGCAGCCGCTTGCTGTAGATCTGTTCGATCAGCGGCCCCTTGGCGAAGGCGTCGATGGCCGAGGCCCAGTCGGGCGGCAGGGTTTCCAGCTCCAGCGAATAGGCGTCGCCGACGATGGGCGGCGGCGGCTCCCAGGCGTTCTCGATGCCCAGAAGCGCGCCGCCCAGGATCGAGGCCAGCACCAGATAGGGATTGGCATCGGCGCCGGCGACGCGATGCTCGATGCGGCGCGCCTTGCGGCTGCCGCCGGGGATGCGGATCGCCGCGGTGCGGTTTTCATAGCCCCAGGCCACGGCCGAGGGGGCATGGGCGCCGGGCAGCAGACGGCGAAAGCTGTTCTCGTGCGGGGCGAAGACCAGCGCGTTTTCCTGCATGGTGCGCAGCAGCCCGGCTACGGCGTGGCGCATGGTGTCGGTGCCCTCCTCACCGCCATTGTCGAAGACGTTACGGCCCTGGGCGTCCTCGAGCGAGAAATGCACATGCATCCCCGAGCCGGCGCGGTCGCCATAGGGCTTGGCCATGAAGGTGGCGGCGAAGCCGTGCTTGCGGGCGATGCCCCGCACCAGCCGCTTGAACAGCACCGCGTCGTCGGCCGCCTCCAGCGGGTCGGCGACATGCAGCAGGTTGATCTCGAACTGGCCGGCGCCGTTTTCCGAAATCGCCGCGTCGGCCGGGATGCCCTGGCTTGCGCAGGCGTCATAGACCTCGTTCAGGAAGGCGTCGAAATGCTGGAGCTCGTCCAGCGACAGCGCGCCGTCCGAATCCAGCCGCTTGCCGGTGACGGGCGAGCGTGGCGGCTGCGGCACCGTGCCGGATGGATCGACGACATAGAATTCCAGCTCGGTCGCCACCACCGGGGTCAGGCCAAGCGCCTTGTAGCGGTCGACCACCGCCGCCAGCGCCCGGCGCGGGTCGCCCATGAAGGGCGTGCCGTCCTCTTGCCGCATCCACAAGAGCGCGAAGGCCGCCGGGCGCGAGGTCCAGTCCACCGGGCTGAGCGGCCGCCCGGTGAAATCGCACAGGCCGTCGGCGTCGCCGGTGTCCCAGACCAGCTCGTTGCCCTCGATATCCTCGCCCCAGATGTCCATGCCCAGCAAGGACAGCGGCATGCGCAGCGCGCCCGAGGTGATCTTGCCGAGCTGGTCCACCGGCACGCGCTTGCCGCGCATCACCCCGTTCAGGTCGCAGATGCAGGCAAAGATCGTCTCGATGGCGGGGCGGTCCGCCAGCCAGGCCATCGGATCGGATCTGCTCATGTCGGACACTCCTGCTGTCGATCACGTTGGGAATTTTGTGATACCATTTCTTCATATGTGATCGAAATTCGTGCTTGAGTCAACTCGGGCTTCGTTGCATCCTTGGCCGTCCCAGCCCGCGCAAGGCCCGCCGATGATCCAGCCCGAGCTTCCCGAGATCCCGCGCGACGCGGCGATGACGACGCAGGAATATGCCTATCTGCGGCTGCGCAATGCGGTGATGCTGGGCGCGCTGCCGCCGGGCACGGCGCTGACCTTTCGCGGCCTGGCCGGGCAGCTCGGCCTCAGCCCGACGCCGATCCGCGAGGCGGTGCGGCGGCTGAGTTCCGAAAGCGCCATCGAGGTCCTGGGCAACCGCCGGCTGCGCATCCCCGAGATGACGCCGGGCCGGTTCGAGGAGCTGGTGCGCCTGCGCATCGCATTGGAGACCCATGCCGCCGCGCGCGCCTTTCCCTGGCTTTCGGACGTGGCCATCGCCGGGCTGGCCGGAATCGACGACCGGATGGACGCAGCGCTGGCCGCGCGCGACCTGGACGGGTTGACCCGGCTGAACCAGCAGTTCCACAAGCGGCTCTACGGGCTGAACCCGGACCAGGCGGTGATCCCGCTGATCGAGAGCGTCTGGCTTCAGCTGGGCCCGTTCCAGCGCCGCGCCATCGAGCATCTGGACGCCGCCGCCCCGGACGACCGCCACAAGGAGATGCTGGCCGCCATGCGGGCGCGCGATCTGGACGCGCTTTGCGCAGCCCTGGGGCGCGACGTGCAGGACGGCTCGGTCCGCGCCGGGCAGCGGTTGTTGCAGGGCGCCGCGCGGGGCTGAAGTGCGGCATCGGCGGCTTGCCGCGCATGGCGCGGGCCAAGCCTGCCGGACGGCTAAAACCCGCCCGAAAGCCGCGCTATGCCGTGATGGAAACCGCCATGGAGCCTGGAATGAATCGCCCCTTCCGCTTTGCCCTGCTGCTTGCGCTGGCCGGCAGCCTCGCCACCCCGGCGCTGGCCGATCGCGACCGCGACCGTGATCGCGAGTGGAACCGCCATCACGGCCACCACCACAAGCACGACGACCACCGCAACGACCGCCGCGACGGAAAGCGCCACGAGGCGCGGCGCGGCTGTCCCGGCGGGCTGGTCTGGTATCGCGGCGAATGCCTGCGCAAGGAGCGGGTGCAGCGCCTGGTCCGCTACCGCCCGGGCATCGGCGACGTGTTCAACCCGGGGCAATATCAGCGCATCGCCGACCCGCGGCTCTATGCGCTGCAACAGGGGCAGAACTGGAACTATTATCGCGACGACAACCAGATCTATCGCGTGGACAGCAAGACCCAGCGGGTGCTGGCGGTCATGCAGCTGCTCCAGGCCCTCTCGAACTGAAGCCGGCCGGGGCGGGCCTTGCGTCCGCCCCTGGCAGCCGGGCGTCAGGCGTTGAACAGGAAGTGCAGCACGTCGCCGTCCTGCACCTCGTAGGACTTGCCCTCGACGCGGAACTTGCCGGCCTCGCGCGCGCCGGCCTCGCCCTTGTAGGTGACGTAATCGTCATAGGCGACGGTTTCGGCCCGGATGAAGCCGCGCTCGAAATCGCCATGGATCACGCCCGCCGCCGCCGGGGCGAGCGTGCCCTTGTGGATGGTCCAGGCGCGGGCCTCCTTGGGGCCGACGGTGAAATAGGTTTCCAAGCCCAGCAGCTTGTAGCCCTCGCGGATCAGCCGGTCGAGCCCGGCCTCGTGCAGGCCCATCTCCTCGAGGAACATGGTCGCCTCCTCGGCGGGCAGCTGGCTGATCTCCTCCTCGATCTTCGCGGAAATCACCACATGGCCGGCGCCCTGCGCCCGCGCCATCTCGGCCACGCGCTCGGACTGGCTGTTGCCGGTGGCGGCCTTGTCTTCCTCGACGTTGCAGACGAACAGCACGGGCTTGGCGGTCAGCAGTTGCAGCATCCCCCAGGCCTTCTGGTCCTCGTCATCGACCTTGACGGTGCGGGCGGGCTTGCCGGATTCCAGCGCCGCCTGCGCGGCCTTCAGCAGCCTTTCCTGCGCCACGGCCTCCTTGTCGCCGCCCTTCAGCTTGCGGGCGATGTTGGCCAGCCGGCGCTCGACCGACTCCAGGTCGGCGATCATCAGCTCGGTCTCGATGGTCTCGGCATCGGCGATGGGATCGACGCGGCCCTCGACATGGGTCACGTCGCCATCCTCGAAGCAGCGCAGGACATGGGCGATGGCATCGACCTCGCGGATATTGGCCAGGAACTGGTTGCCCAGCCCCTCGCCCTTGCTCGCGCCCTTCACCAGGCCCGCGATGTCGACGAAGGTGATGCGGGTCGGGATGATCTGCTTGCTGCCCGCGATCTCGGCCAGCTTGTCCAGCCGCGGGTCGGGCACGGCGACCTCGCCCACATTGGGCTCGATGGTGCAGAAGGGAAAGTTCGCGGCCTGCGCGGCGGCGGTTTTCGTCAGCGCGTTGAACAGCGTCGATTTGCCCACGTTCGGCAGGCCGACGATCCCCATGCGAAAGCCCATGATCTATCCCTTTCCCCGGATTTCCGCGCTTATTATGGGGCGGTGACGCGCAAGTCCAGTGGCGGGGCGTTGATCTTGCCCCCGCTGCGGGCTAGGGCTTGGCCGAACAGGGGAGATCCGGCGCATGAGCAGAATTGACGACACGTTTGCCCGGCTGGCCGAGACCGGCGGCAAGGCTTTCGTCGCCTATATGATGGGTTGCGACCCGGATTACGACCAGTCGCTTGCGATCATGCGCGGCCTGCCCGGCGCCGGGGTCGACATCATCGAGCTGGGCATGCCCTTCACCGACCCGATGGCGGACGGCCCGACCATCCAGGCCGCCGGCCAGCGCGCCCTGGCCGCCGGCGGCAGCGTCAGCCGGGTGCTCGAGATGGTGCGCGCCTTCCGCGCCGGCGATGACGCCACGCCGATCGTGCTGATGGGCTATTACAACCCGATCTATGCGCGCGCAGGCGGCGTCGATCGCTTCCTGACCGAGGCCGCCGAGGCCGGCGTCGACGGGCTGATCGTCGTCGACCTGCCGCCCGAGGAGGATGCCGAGCTGTGCCTGCCCGCCCGGGCCAAGGGCATCAGCTTCATCCGCCTGGCGACCCCCACCACCGACGACCGCCGCCTGCCCGCCGTGGTCAGGAACACCAGCGGCTTCGTCTATTACGTCAGCGTCACCGGCATCACCGGCGGCCCGGCCGCGAATGCCGCCGAGGTCGCGCCGGAGGTCGCCCGCATCCGCGCCGCAGCCGGGCTGCCCATCGTGGTGGGCTTCGGCATCTCGACCCCCGAGGCGGCGCAGGCGGTGGCGGGCGTGGCGGACGGCTGCGTCGTGGGCAGCGCCATCGTCAAGCAGATCGGCGAGGGCCGCCCGGTGCCCGAGATCCTCGACTTCGTGGCCAGCCTCGCCGCGGGCGCCCATCGCGGCTGAGCCACCCCTCCGTTCGTCCATGCCAAACGCCGCGTTCCGCCCGTTTGCGGTTGGGAACCGGCGCGGCCGGGCTATGTTGGTCCCGAACGAACGGAGGATTTCATGCCCAAGCTGCTTTACCACACCGGCGCCTGCTCGCTGGCGCCGCATATCGTGCTGGAATGGATCGGCGCGCCCTATGAGGAACAGAACGTCGAATTCGGCTCGGCCGAGCTTCTGGCCGCCAACCCCTCGGGCGCGGTCCCGGCGCTGATCGAGGACGACGGCTGGATCCTGACGCAATGCGGCGCGATCCTGCATTACCTGGCGCGAAAGCATCCCCAGGCCGGGCTTGGCGGCGCGCCGGACATCCGCGGCCAGGCCGAGCTGGAGCGCTGGTCCAGCTTCCTGACCGGCGACCTGCATCCGGCCTTCTTCCCGATCTTCATGCCGCAGCGCTATACCACCGGCACCGCCCCCGCCGACCGCGAGGCGGCGCAGGAAGCGGGCCGCAAGCTGGTGCGCAAGAAGCTCAGGCTGCTGGACGACCACTTGGCCGGGCGCGACTGGATCCTCGACAGCCGCTCGATCATCGACGCCTATGCCTTCCCGATGATCCGCTGGGCCGCGAAACTGCTGCCCGAAGGCACCGGGGCCTGGGCCAATGTCCAGGCCCTGCACGACCGCATCGCGGCGGATCCCGCCGTGCAACGTGTCCTGGCCCGCGAGGCGGGCGAATAAGGAGAGCATCATGCCCACCGGCATCCATCACGTCACCGGCATCACCCGCCGGGTGCAGGCCAATGTCGATTTCTACGCCGGCTTCCTGGGCCTGCGGCTGGTCAAGCGCACGGGCGGCTTCGAGGATGCCGAGCAGTTGCACCTGTTCTATGGCGATGCCCTGGGCTCGCCCGGCTCGCTCGTCACCTTCCTGGTCTGGGAAGACGGCGCGCCGGGCCGGGTGGGCCACCGCCAGGTCGCCGAAATCGCCCTGGCCGTGCCGCCCTACAGCATCGGCGAATGGCTGACCCGCGCCATGACCGCGCGCATTCCCGTCGAGGGCCCGGCGCGCGAACATGGCGAGACGGTGCTGCGGCTGAAGGACCCGGACGGCATCATCGTCAAGCTGGTGGGCCTGGACCTGCCGGCCACCGCCCCCCTGCCCGATCCCATCGCGCCGACCCGGCTGCGGTCGGTGACGCTGCTGACCGAAAAGCCGGCCGAGACCGCGGCTTTCGCCGCCCGCTTCGGCTATCGCCCCGGCCCGGTCGAGGGCGCGGTGCAGCGGCTGGTCTCCGACCGGGACGCGATCGACATCCGCGACGCCACCGGCTTCTTTCCCGGCATTCCCGGCACCGGCACCCTCGATCACGTCGCCTTCCGCGCGGTGGATGCCGACGCGGTGCGGGCGATGGAGCAGGCGTTGCAGGGCACCGACGTGACCCATGTGCACGACCGGAAGTATTTCCTGTCGCTCTATGTCCGCGAACCGGCGGGCACGCTGCTGGAATATGCCACCGATGCTCCCGGCTTCACCGTCGACGAGGCGCCGGAGAATCTGGGCGAGACGCTGTTCGTGCCCCCCCATGACGCGGCGCGCGCCGACGATCTGCGCGTGATCCTGCCGCAATTCGCCCTGCCGGGCGAGGAAAGGACGCCGATGCGCGAACTGCATTTCATCCACCGCTTCCACCGGCCGGACAATCCCGACGGCAGCACCATCGTGCTGCTGCACGGCACCGGCGGCAACGAGACCGACCTGATGCCGCTGGCCGCCCGGCTGGCGCCCCGCGCGACCCTTCTGGGCGTGCGCGGCCGCTCGACCGAAGAGGGCATCAACCGCTGGTTTCGCCGCTTCGACGCCGTGACCTACGACCAGGCCGACATCCGTGCCGAATCCGAGGCCTTCGCCGGCTTCATCGCCGAGGCGGCGCGGGCTTACGCCCTGGACCCGCAGGCGCTGACCTATCTGGGCTATTCGAACGGCGCCAATCTGCTGGGGGCGGTCCTGCAACTGCACCCCGGGCTGATCCGCCGGGCGGTGCTGCTGCGCGGCATCCAGGTGCTCGAGGACCCGCCGGCGCTGGCGCCCGATGCGTTGGCCGGCAGCCGGGCGCTGCTGCTTCACGGCGCGCGCGACCCCTTCGGCCGGATGGCACCGGCGCTGGAACAGGCGCTGCGCGCCGGCGGTGCCGATCTGCAGGCCGAGACGCTTGCCGCCGGGCACGAGCTGTCGCCGCTGGACCTGGCGGCCGCGCAGGGCTGGCTGGCGCGGGCCTGACCGGCCGGGGCGGCGGTTCCGCCCCGGCTGTTTCCAAAATCCGAACGCGGCTTTTCCATATGTCCGGCTTGCCGGAAAGCGCCGCCGCCGCCAGATTGCGGGAACAAGGATTTGCGCCCGCGCGCTCGGGCCCATGAAAGCAAGGACAGATCAGATGACCAAACCGAATATCGCCATCATCATCGGCTCGACCCGCGACACGCGCTTTGCCGACAAGCCGGCGGCCTGGCTGCTGGAAAACGTCTCGACCCGCGAGGACATGCGCTTCGAGCTGGTGGACCTGCGCGACTATGACCTGCCGCTGTTCAACGAGGCCGCCTCGAACCTGTGGATGCCGTCGCAGGACCCGCGCGCGGTGAAATGGCAGCAGAAGCTGGCCGAGTTCGACGGCTACATCTTCCTGACCGCCGAATACAACCATTCGGTCACCGGCTCGCTGAAGAATGCGCTGGACCAGGCCTATAAGGAATGGAACCGCAAACCGGCCGCGGCCATGGGCTATGGCGGCGTCGGCGCCGCCCGCGCCATCGAGCACCTGCGCGGCATCGCCGTCGAGTTGCAGATGGTGCCGCTGCGCAACGCTGTGCATCTGGGCGGCGGCGACTTTTTCAAGGTCTCGCCCCTGGGCGCCAATGGCCCGATGTCCGAGGTCGAGGGCAACCTGAAGCCCGCGCTCGACGCCATGCTGAACGAGCTGCACTGGTGGGCCGAGGCGACCATGGCGCAGCGCGCCAAGACCGCCTGATTCCCGAAACCACGATCTTTGCAGGGGCGGCTTGCGGGCCGCCCCTTTGCATGTCCGCGCTGAACGAAAAGCGAATTATCGATCAATAAATCTTAAAATTGCACGCATGCTGGTTTTGCCTCCCATAGATTATTCTGTTTTATCAATGTGATAATGTATATCACAGCACAACCGCATATTTATTTTGTCCAATTTGCATGGTTTTTCTTGCGCGTCCGGCAGATCTGCACCCATGCTGCGGTCGAATTGACCCCATGGATGAGGATGAAATGCCGACCACCTGGAACGCGCTGTATCTGGGCCGCGTGGCCCACGCGATGGATCCGCACGAAGGCGACAACAATGCCGAGAATGCCGGATCGTCCTCCTATGTCGGCCGCACCTTCGGCAGCAGCACCGATCCGCTTTACGCTCACATCCAGTCGGTCGAGACGGTGGACCGCTACGGTCCGAACGACCGCCAGGGCCAGCCGTTCCTGAACCAGGACAACCGCAACGGCACCGACCAGTTCCGCACCGACCTGGACGGCGACGGCACGCCCGAGACCTATGATTTCGACGCGGTCTCGACCTATAACGCCACCATCACCTTCGACGACGGCTCGACCCGCAGCGTGGCGGTGAACCTGTTCCAGAGCACGACCGGCGAGCTGTTCCTGGCGCCCTCGCAAAGTGCGGCGACCAATGCGGTGCTGGCCAGCGCGCCCATCACCACGATCCGGCTGAACTCGCTGGTGGCCAGCGGCAGCGAATCGGCCGGCCTGCTGACCGACCGGCCGCAGGTGGATTTCGTCTGCTTCGCCGCAGGCACGCTGATCCGCACCCCCGGGGGCGAGGTCGCGGTCGAGACGCTGGCGCCGGGGGCGCTGGTGCTGACCGCCGACCATGGCGCGCAGCCGATCCGCTGGATCGGCCGGGCCGAGATCGACCTGGTGCAGAGCCCGCATCTGCGCCCGGTGCGCATCGCCAGGGGCGCGCTTGGCGACGGCCTGCCGCTGACGGACCTGTTGGTCTCGCCCCAGCACCGGGTACTGGTGCGCTCGAAGATCGCGCAGCGCATGTTCGGCGCAGCCGAGGTGCTGGTCGCCGCCAAGCAGCTGCTGTCGCTTCCGGGCATCGCGCTGGCGGCCGAACTGGACCGGGTGACCTATGTGCATTTCCTGTTCGACCGCCACCAGGTGGTCTGGTCGAACGGCGCCCAGACCGAGTCGCTGTTCACCGGCCCGCAGGCGCTGGAAAGCGTCGGCCCGGCCGCGCGGAACGAGATCCTGGAGATCTTTCCCGAACTCGCGGCGCAGGCCGCGCCCGACCCGGCCCGGCTGCTGGTCGCCGGCGCGCCCGGCCGCCGCATGGCCGACCGACACGCCCGCAACGGCATGGCGCTGCTGAGCTGAGCGCATGGAAAAGGCCGCCGGATCGCTCCGGCGGCCTTGTTGCCTTCTTGGGCGCTCAGTCCAGCGGCCGCAGCCCGGCTTCGATCTGCGCCCGGCGCCCTTCCAGGAAGGGCGGCAGCGACAGGCTTTCGCCCAGGGTCTCCAGCGGCTCGTCCACGGCGAAGCCCGGCTCGTCGGTGGCGATCTCGAACAGGTTGCCGCCCGGTTCGCGGAAATAGAGCGAGCGGAAATAATAGCGCTCGACCTCGCCCGAACTCGGCACGCGCATCTGGTTCAGCCGCTCGGCCCATGCGTGGATCGTGGGCTTGTCCGGCACCCGGAAGGCGACGTGATGCACGCCGCCCGCGCCCTGGCGCGCCACCGGCAGGCCGGGCTGGACCGCGACGTGAAGCTCGGCCGAGGGGCCGCCCTCGCTCATTTCATAGACATGCACCGTGCCCTGCCCGTCCGGGCTGGCATAGTCGCGCACCTTGCGCATGGCCATCACATGGGTCAGCACCATGTCGGTCGGCGCCAGGTCCGGCACCGAGATGGTGATCGGCCCCAGCCCGTGGATCTGGTGCTGCGCCGGCACCGGGCTTTTCGCCCAGGGCGCGGCGGCAACGCCGGGCGCATCCTCGGTCAGGCGGAAGCGCTGGCCCTCGGGATCCTCGAAATCGAGGCTGGCGCGGCCGTCCAGCGTCGCGATCTCGCCCCTGGTCAACCCGGCATCGCCAAGCCGCCCGGCCCAGAAGTCGAAACTGTCCCGCGCGATGCGCAAGCCGGTGCGGCTGATCGAATGGGTGCCGCGCCGTTCCCGCGCCGCCGGCCAGTCGAAGAAGGTCAGGTCGGTGCCGGGCTGCGCCAGCCCGTCGGCATAGAACAGGTGATAGGCGCTGGTGTCGTCCTGGTTCACGGTCTTCTTGACCAGGCGCAGGCCCAGCGTGTCGGTATAGAAGCGCCGGTTGCCGGGCGCATCGGCGGTGATCGCCGTCAGGTGGTGTATTCCGGTGAGCTGCATGGTGCTCCTCCTTTCGTTGCAGCCAATATCGGCCTTGGCGCGCGTTTCCGCCACCGGACGGGTCGCGAACCTCGTGTTCGGCCAGATCGAACGGATGGGGCTTTCCGCAGGCCAGCCCGCACCCTATCTTCTTGCCATGCGCTATGACCTGAACGACCTCGAAACCTTCCTGACCGTGATGGAGCTTGGCACGGTGACCGCCGCCGCCGCGCGGCTGAACCTGTCGAAATCCGTGGTCAGCAAGCGGATCACCGACCTCGAGGCGACGCTGGGCGCGGCGCTGTTTCGCCGCAACGCCGGCCGCATCATCCCGACCGAGGCCGCGTCGCGCCTGGCCGAACGGCTGCGCCCGGCGCTGTCGGAACTGGTCGCGGCGGCCGAAAGCACCGCCTGGGACATGGACGGCGTGGCGCCGCTGCGCGGCAGCCTGTCCATCGCCGCGCCGATGAGCTTCGGCGTGCTGCACCTGGGCCCGATCATCGCCAGCTTCGCCGAGGCGAACCCCGAGCTGGAGATCAGCGTCGATTACGACGACCGCACCCGCGACCTGGCGCGCGAGGGTTTCGACATCGGCATCCGCGTCGGCAAGATGCGCGACAAGGCGCTGATGCAGCGCAAGCTCTGCGAGGACCAAAGCGTCGCCGTCGCCGCCCCCGCCTATCTGGACCGGATGGGCCGGCCGCGAACGCTGGCCGACCTGCGCGACTTCCAGGGCATCGGCTACAGCCATGTGCCGAACAGCCAGCTCTGGCAGTTCCAGGAGCGCGACCGCTTCGTCTCGCCGATGATCGGCGGGCGGATCTCGCTGAACAATGGCGAGGCGATCCGCTGCATGGCGATCCAGGGCCTGGGCCTTGCCATCCTGCCCGGCTTCATCGTCGCCCCGGCGCTGGCCGATGGCACGCTGGAGCGCGTGCTGCCCGATTACCCCACCCGCCGGCTGCCCATCGTCGCCGTCTGGCCCCCCGTCTCTCCCATGCCTGCCAAGCTGCGCCGGTTCGTCGACCACCTGGCCGCCGCGCTGAAAAACCCGCCCTGGCAGGCGGACATCAAGGAAACGCCATGAAGAAGATCGGATTCCTGTCCTTTGGCCATTGGTCGGACGAACCGGCCGCCGCCACCCGCAGCGCCCAGGACACGCTGCTGCAATCCATTGACCTCGCCGTCGCGGCCGAGGAGCTGGGCGCGGATGGCGCCTATTTCCGCGTGCATCATTTCGCCCGCCAGCTCGCCTCGCCCTTCCCGCTGCTGGCGGCGGTCGGCGCGCGCACGAAAAAGATCGAGATCGGCACCGCCGTCATCGACATGCGCTATGAAAACCCGCTGTATATGGCCGAGGATGCCGGTGCCGCCGACCTGATCGCGCAGGGACGGCTGCAACTGGGGATCTCGCGCGGCTCGCCCGAGCAGGTGATCGACGGCTGGAAATATTTCGGCTACCAGCCCGCCGAGGGCGAAAGCGATGCCGACATGGCGCGGCGCCACGCCGAGGTGTTCCTGAACCTGCTCGAAGGCAAGGGCTTCGCCCAGCCGAATCCGCGGCCGATGTTTCCGAACCCGCCCGGCCTCTTGCGGCTGGAACCGCACAGCCCGGGCCTGCGCAACCGCATCTGGTGGGGCGCGGCCTCGAACGCCACGGCGAAATGGGCGGCGCAGCTTGGCATGAACCTGCAAAGCTCGACGCTGAAGGATGACGAGAACGGCAAGCCCTTCCACGTCCAGCAGGCCGAGCAGATCCGCATCTATCGCGAGGCCTGGAAGGAGGCGGGGCACGAAGGCACGCCGCGCGTCTCAGTCAGCCGCTCGATCTTTGCGCTGACCGACGAACGCGACTGGATGTATTTCAGCCGCGGCGGGAAAGAGTCCGACCAGATCGGCTTCATCGACCAGACCCGCTCGATCTTCGGCCGCGGCTATACCGGCGAGCCGGACCGGCTGATCGAGGAGTTGCGCCGGGACGAAGGCATCGCCGAGGCCGACACGCTGCTTCTGACCGTGCCGAACACGCTGGGCGTCGAATACAATGCCCATGTGATCGAGAACATCCTCAAGCACGTCGCCCCGGCGCTCGGCTGGCGTTGACGCAAGGCGCCGCCGGGGCTTCACAGCCCGGCGGCGCACGCTAAGCTGGCCCTGCGCGAACAGGAGACAGCGATGGCCGTTACAGAAGTCGCAGCCGAGGCCGCCCAGCACGGCGCGCATGGTGCCGATATCGGCCCGGTGGTGGTGCTGCTGGCGGCCGCCGTGATCGCGGTGCCGATCTTTCGCAAGGCGGGCCTGGGCTCGGTGCTGGGCTATCTGGCGGCGGGGCTGGCGGTCGGTCCCTTCGGCCTTGGCTTCTTTCACGACCCCGAGGGCATCATCGCCGTCGCCGAGCTGGGCGTGGTGCTGTTCCTGTTCATCATCGGGCTCGAGATGCAGCCCTCGCGCCTGTGGGCGATGCGGGGCGAGATCTTCGGGCTGGGCCTGGCACAGGTGGCGCTGGCCATCGCGGTGCTGACCTGCGTCGGGCTGGCGCTGGGTTTCCCGGTCGCGGCCAGCTTCGTTTCCGGCACCGGCTTCGTGCTGACCTCGACCGCCATCGTCATGCAGATGCTCAGCGAGCGAAACCAGATGGCGCTGCCCAAGGGCCGGCGCATCATCTCGATCCTGCTGCTGGAGGACCTCGCCATCGTGCCGCTGCTGGCGCTGGTCGCCTTTCTGGCCCCCGGCGCCGAGGCGGTGACGCTGGCGCAGCGGTTCACGGGCATCGGCATCGGGCTCGGGTGCATCGCCGCGCTGGTGCTGGCCGGGCGCTATCTGCTGAACCCGATGTTCGGTTTGCTCGCGCGCTTCGGCGGGCGCGAGATCATGACCGCCGCCGCGCTGCTCGTCGTGCTGGGCGCGGCGCTGCTGATGCAATGGGGCGGGCTCTCGATGGCGATGGGGGCCTTCCTGGCCGGGGTACTCTTGTCGGAATCGAGCTTCCGCCACCAACTCGAGGCCGACATCGAGCCCTTCCGCGGCTTGCTGCTGGGCCTGTTCTTCCTGGGCGTCGGCATGGCGCTGGACCTTGAGGTGATCGCGCGGAACTGGGCGCTGATCGCGATCTGCGTGCCGGCCTACATGATCCTGAAGATGCTGGTGATCTATGCCGTGGCCCGGCTGTTCCGCGCCGGCCACGCCGAGGCGCTCGAGCGCGCCGTGCTGATGGCCCAGGGCGGCGAATTCGCCTTCGTGCTCTATTCCACCGCCATGCAGTTCCGCATCATCGACGGCCAGGAAAACGCCACGCTGACCGCCATCGTCATCGTCTCGATGGTGCTCACGCCCCTGATGATCATCCTGCACGACCGGCTGATGCCGAAGCCCGTGCCCTCGCTCGACGGGGTCGAGGCGGCCGACGGGCTGAATGCGCGGGTGCTGATGATCGGTTTCGGCCGCATGGGCCAGATCGTCAGCCAGCCGCTGATCGCGCGCGGCCATTCGATCTCGATCATCGAAAGCGACCCGCAGACCATCCGCGACGCCGACGAATTCGGCTTCAAGATCTGGTATGGCGACGGCGCGCGGCTGGATGTGCTGCATGCCGCCGGCGCGGGTGAGGCCAGCCTGATCCTCGCCCTGCCCGGCGACCGGCACGCCACCACCCGCATCGTCGAGCTGGTCAAGCAGGAATTCCCGCTGGTGCCGGTGATCGCCCGCGCCTTCGACCGCGAGCATGCAATGGAACTGGTCCATGCCGGCGCGGATTTCCAGCTGCGCGAGACGCTGGAAAGCGGCTTCGCCATCGGCCGCGAGGCGCTGATGCAGCTTGGCGACAGCGAGGAAGAGGCCGACGAACTGCTGGCCGAGATCCGCGAGCGCGACGCCCGACGCTTTGCCATGGAGGTCGCGGGCGGGCTCTTCGCCGGCCGCGACCTGCTCTTGAGCAACCGCTAGCCGCGCAGGCTGGCGACCGCCGGCTGGCGATAGGCGATCCAGGCCGGCAGCGCCGCCAGGACCGCGCCGACGCCCAGAAGCAGCGCGAAGGCGCCCGCGTCACCGGCCGCCCATTCCACCGGCAGCGCGAACCCCTGCCGCGCCGCGACCAGGCGCGACAGCTGCACCGCCGCCAGCCAGCCCGCGGCATGGCCCAGCAGGATGCCCGCGGCCAGCAGCACCAGCATCTGCGACCAGACCAGCACGAAGATCGCGCCGCGCGGGGCGCCGAAGGCGCGCAGCGCCGCGACCTGGCGCCGGCGCTGGCCGACATGGATCACCGTCACCATGACCAGCGCCGCCGCGACCAGCGCCTGCGCGCCGATGGCCACCGCCGCCAGCACCTGCCGCGCATCGCCCATCAGCCCGTAAAGCCCGGTCAGCACCTCGGCCGGGAACACCGCCAGCGTATCCGGGCGGGCGCGGTATTCCTGCCGCAGCTTGTAGGCGTCGGCGATGCTGGCGGGCTTGACCAGCACCGCCGGCAGGCCCGGCGTCTCGGCCCCATGCCAGCGCTCGTCCAGCGGCGCCGAGGCATCGACGTCACGCGCATGGTCGGAGTCGTCCTGCCCGGGCTGGGCCCCGTGCTCGTGCTCCTGCCCGTCCGCCATGCCATGCACGGCCCAGACCGAGCGGATGGGCACCAGGATGGCGCGGTCCCAGGCCGTGCCGGTGGGCTGCAAGCGGCCGACGACGTCATAGGCGACATCCTGATGCGCCGCGCCGCCATGCGAGACCGCGCCATGCGAGGGGGTGATGCGGGCGCCGATCTGCAGCGGCACGCGGGCGCCGATCACCGCCTCGCCCTGGTTTACGAACATGCGGCCGCCGGCAAAGGCGGGCACGATTTCCTCGACCAGCCGGGTGGTGGTGCCGACCAGGGGAATGTCGCCGTAATAGTCGCCGAATCCCACCGGCGCTGCCCAGGCCACGCGCGGGTCGGCTTCCAGTTCGGCCAGCACCTCGCCCGGCATCAAGGGCAGCGCCGCCGCTTGCAGGAAGACGGTGGACAGCGCCAGCTGCGTCTCGCTGCCCGGCGCGCCGATCACCAGGTCAAAGGCCGAGGCGGCGCGGGCGCTGCCCAGCCGCAGGGCGCGTTCCTGCAAGGTGACGCCAGTGCCCAAGGCCACGGCCAGCGCCACCAGCGCCACCATGACCAGCGCACCCGGCCAGATCCGCCGCAGGTCGGCCCAGATGAAGCGGCCCATCACGCGGCCTCGGCCAGGTCGGCGGCCACGACGCGGCCCCGCGCCAGCGCGATGCGGCGCGGCAGACGCTGGACCAGCGCCGGGTCGTGGGTGACGACGATCAGTGTCGCGCCGCTGTCGCGCGCCAAGCCGATCAGCAGCCCGGCGATGACCTCGCCGGTGGTGGCGTCGAGGCTGGCGGTCGGCTCGTCCGCGACGATGATGCCCGGGCGGCGCAGCAGGGCGCGGGCGATGGCCACGCGCTGCATCTCGCCGCGCGACATGGTCTCGATGCGCTGGCGCGGCCGGTCCAGCCCCATGCCGGCCAGAAGGTCGGCGGCGCGCGCGACCAGCGCCCGGTCGGCGGCCCGCGCCATGCGCGCCGGCAGAAGCACGTTGTCCAGCGCCGAAAGGCCCGGGAACAGGTGGAAATCCTGCATCACCAGCCCGACATGGGCGCCGCGCCAGCGGTCGCGCGCGCCTTCGGACAGGGCGGCGATGTCGGTCCCGCCCCAGCGCACCGCGCCGTGCGCGGGCCGTTCCAGCCCGGTCAGGACATTGACCAGCGTCGATTTCCCGGACCCCGAGGGCCCGGCCACCGCGACCATGGCGCCGGCGGCGATGCGCAGCTCCGGCACGGCCAGCGCCGGGCTGCCAAGGCCGGGAAACCGCACCTCGACCCCCGTCATGTGCAAGGCGGGCGCGGTCATGCGATGTCGTAACGCGCGCCGCGCAGCCGCAACTGGCTGACGAATCCGGTCTCGGGATCGGTCCAGGAGCCGCGCTCCAGCACGCCCCGCGCCTCGATCCGCTGGTTCGGCGGCGTGAAGGTGCGCTTGCGGTCCAGATAGACCACCAGGATATTGTCCGGCCAATCCGCGTCGGTCGAGCAGAACGGGCACAGCGCCATCGGGATCTCGGTCAGGACGAAGAACTGCGCCTCGGCCTTCAGCGGCGGCGCCATGAAGCCCTGCATGCGGACCCCCTGCCCGGTCAGCGCCTTGACCTTGTCGGAATAGACCAGCCCCAACGCGCTGAACGAGGCGTAGAGCTCGTCGAAACTCAGCGTGGCGGGCGCGGCATGGGCGGGCCGCAAGAGCGACAGCGACAGGCCGCCGGCGAGGCAGGCCCTGCGGGAAAGCGGATAGGTCATGCGCGACCCCTTCTGGTTAGGGACTGGCCTGCCCCCGCGGGGACAGGCCGAAAGGCGTCAGTTCTGCGCCGCCTGCTGCTTTTGCACCGTGCCCAGGGCAAAGGCGTCGGCCAAGACCTTGTAGACGTCGGATTGCTCCATGTAGCCCTTGAAGGCCTCGGCGCCCGGGCCGGTCGCCTGCAGCACGATGTCGTCGACGGCATGGACCGCGGTGTCGTTCTCGCGCGGCAGGTTGCCCTGGCGCAGCACGGCGCCGGGCACGTCCTTATAGGCCTCGTTCGCGACATAGACGCCGTCCTGCGCCTGGATCGCCGGGGTGAACGGGTTGTCGAGCTTGGGCCCGAAGGTCTCGTAGTAATCCGGGTAGTTCGAGGCGAAGATCGCCAGCGGATGCTGGACGTCCACGCTGTCCGGATAGCCGTCCCGGTCGGCGTCGGCATAGTCGGGGAAGCCCGCGTCGTCATAGACCCTGACCCGCTCGCGCATGTCGGCATCGGGCGCGGTCGAGCGGTCGAAAGTGCCGATCAGCGACACGCCATGGGTATGGTCGCCCGTCACCACGACCAGCGTGTCCGGGTTCTTGGCGGCAAAGTCGCGGGCCAGCGCCACGGCGTGATCCAGCTCGATGGTCTCGACCACGGCGCGGTCCCAGTCCAGCGGATGCGACATCTTGTCGATGCTGGCGCCCTCGACCATCAGGAAGAAACCCTCGGGGTTCTTCGACAGCTGGTCCAGCGCCGCCCGGGTCATGTCCACGAGGCCGGGCTGGTCGGGGAACTTCTCGACCGTGCCCTTCTTCAGCTGGTTGCGGTCCAGCCAGGTATCCATGTTGCCGGTGTGGAACAGGCCCAGGACCTTGCCGCTGTTGCTGCCGGCGGCGGCCTTCAGTTCGGCGCCCGTCGAAGCCACGGCAAAGCCCGCGTCGCGGAACATCTGGACGTAATCCTTGTCGTCCTTGCGCTTGGAGCCCGGCACGTCGGATTTCAGGAAATAGGCCGAGCCGCCGCCCAGGATCACCTCGGGCTGCACGTCGTGGATCATGCCGACGATTTCCTCCTTGTCGCCGCGCTTGCGGGTATGGGCGACAAGGGCGGCCGGGGTCGCGTCCTCAAGCTCGGCGGTCGAGACGATGCCGATCGACTTGTCGGTGGTGCGGCGCAGCGCCTCGGCGATGGTCTCGACGCGCGGGTCGTCCAGACTGTCGGGCGTGCGGTCGGCATAGACGCCAAGCGCGTTCACCCGGGCCTTGTGCCCGGTCATATAGGCCGACATGGTATTGGCCGAGTCGGTGGCGATGGAATGGGTGGACGAGGTGCCGACGAAGGCCATGTGGTCCAGGTCGTCCATCGCCAGCCGGCCGTTGGCCTTGCCGCCGGTCATGCCCTTGGACATGATCCGCGCCGCGGTGCGATGCGCGACCGAAAGCCCGTCGCCGACGATGAAGATCACGTTCCTGGCCTTGGGCGCGGTGGCGGTGCCATAGACCTCCCAGGTGGCGCTGCGGCTCTGGTCGCCGGCCTTGACCTCGACGGTATAGCTGCCCGGCTCGGCCAGGGTGACGCCGCGCAGGATCAGGGCCGAGCCCATGACGGCGCCGTCCTCGTCCTTTTCCTCGGCGACATATTCGGCCGGCTTGCCGAAGGCTTCCGCATAGGGCTTGCCATTGACCAGCACCGAGACCGCATCCTGGGGCGCGACGCCCTCCAGCTCGACCTTGAAGTCGAAGGGCGAGCCGGCCAGGATCGTCGCCCGGTCCAGCGGATAGATTTCCGCAGCCGTGGCCGACAGGGCGAAGCCGGTCAGCATGGTGCTGGCCGCAAGGGCGGCAGAGAGTTTGCGCATGGATGCCTCGTTCTGAATTGGGTCGGGCTTCAAAGCCCCACGCGGGCTGCCTTAGGCGGTTCAGGTGACGAGGATACGGCGGGACGGTGACGTCTGTGTGACGATTTCTCAGGCGCGAAAGATCTCGATCAGCCACAGGTCCGGCGCGGGGGGCAGCGGCAGCGCCGCCTCGGGCCCGTCGCAGAGCATGGCGTCATGCGGCGCCAGCGCCAGCGTCTCGCCGGCGAATTCCAGCGTGGCGTGGTCGGTCGCAAGCCACAGCCGCCAGTCGGGCGCCGGCCCCGGGACCGGCGATGCGTCCAGCGCCGCCAGCCGATGCCGGAAGGCGCCGCGCCGGGTCATCACGTTCAGGTCGGTGATCGGCCCGCCGATCAGCCGCGCCGCGCTTGGCACGTCGGCGGGAAAAGCCAGCGGCTCGGACCGCGGCGTCAGCCGGCGCAGCCCCTGCCCTTGCACCTGCAACTCGATGCCCGCGCCGGTCAGCACGGCAAGCGTCCGGTCGATGCCGGGAAACAGCGAGAAATCGCCGTCCTCGGTCACGCCGGCCATGCTGACGCGCCAGCCGAAATCGGCAAGGCCGGCGCCCTCGGGATGGACCGCGACCTCGACGGTCTCGCCGCGGCCGTTCTTCCAGGGCATGCGGCGGTGGTCGGGGCTGCGCAGGATGCGATGGCTCATGGCTGCTTTCCCGGCTCGGCCGGGCCTCCTTCGGTTGCGGCCCAGCGATAGCCGACGCCGGGCTCGGTCAGGATCAGTTCCGGCCGGGCCGGGTCGCGTTCCAGCTTCTGGCGCAGCTGGCCGATGAAGACCCGCAGATAGGGCACGTCGTCGACATGCGCCGGGCCCCAGACCAGCTGCAACAGCTTGTGATGCGTCATCACCCGGCCGGCATTGCCGACCAGCGCCGCCAGCAGGTCGAATTCCTTGGGCGTCAGCCGCAGGACCTCGCCGTCGCGGCTGACCTGGTGGGCGGCCAGGTCGATGACCAGCCCGCCCTGGCGCACCTGCTCGCTGCGGGCGGCGCGGCGCGGGCGCAGGCTGGCGCGCAGCCGGGCCAGCAACTCGCCGATGCCGAAGGGCTTGGCCACGAAATCGTCGGCGCCCAGGTCCAGCGCCATGATCTTTTCCATCTCCTGGTCATGGGCCGAAAGCACGATCACCGGAATGTCCGAGCGCAGGCGCAGCCGCTCGATCACCTCCTTGCCGTTCATGTCGGGCAGGCCGAGGTCCAGGATCATCAGGTCGGGCTCCTGCGCCACGGCCTGGGCCAGCGCCTCGGCCCCGTTGCCGGCCAGGCAGGTGTCGTAACCGGCCGCGACCAGGGCGTGGCCCAGGAAACGCTGGATCTGCGGCTCGTCGTCGACGATCAGGATCAGGCGGCGCTCTCCCATGGCCGGACTCAGGTGCGGGGCTTCGGGATCGGCAGGCGGATCGCCAGCGCCGCCCCGCCCGCGCTGCCGCGCTGCGCCGTCATCCGCCCGCCAAGCGCCCGGGTGATGCCCTTGCAGATCGGCAGGCCCAGCCCGGCGCCCGGCGGCGCGCCCACCGCCTCGTCCGAGGCCAGCCATTCCGCGATGGCGGGCGGCAGGCCGCGGCCGCTGTCCAGCACGGTCAGCACCAGTTCCTGCCCCTCGACCGCGCCGGTGACGCGGATCGGCCCTTGCGAATATTTCACCGCATTCTCGACCAGGTTGAAGATCGCCTGTTCCAGCAGCCCGGCCTCGGCCCGGATCATCGGCAGGGGGCCGGCTTCGGCGGTGATGCGGGCCTTGGGCCAGCTGCGCCGCGCCCGCGCCACCGCCGCCTGCATGGCGTCGCCGGCATCGACCCAGGCCATCTGCGCCGCGATGCCGGCTTGCAGGCGGGTCAGTTGCAGCAGCTTTTCGACATAGCGCGCCAGGCGGCCGGTCTCTTCCTCGATGGCGGCCAGCAGGTCGGCCTGCGCGGCCGGCGGCAGGGTCGCGCCCAGTTCGCGCAGCGTCGTCACCGCGCCGAGGATGGTCGCCAGCGGCGTCCGCAGGTCATGCGACAGCGAAGCAAGCAGCGCGGCCCGGGTCTCCTCGGAGACGGCGCGGCGGCGCTCGGCCTCGGCGGCCTCGGCCAGGGCCAGCCGTTGCAGCGCCTGTTCGGACTGGCGCAGCACGACCTCGATGCCGGTTTCGCGCCATTCGCGGTCGCGGCGGTCGGGGTCCAGTCGGGCATGGCCCAGCACCGTGCCGCCGCCATCGGCGTGCAGCGGATAGAAGCTCAGCCGCGAGCCGGCCCAGCCCCGCGCGGCGGCGAATTCGGCGCGGCGGCGGCGAAAGGCGATGTCGGCGGCGTCCAGATCGCTTGCCACCGGCGCATAGCCCTGCGGCAGCGCCGCAAGCAGGCGCAGCCCGTCCCTTTCGGGCACCAGCGCCACCGCGGGGCCCTGCGCCAGCTCGTGCAGGTGGCGCAGCGCGATACGGGCCACGTCCTCGGCGCTGGCGGCACCGGCCAGGTCGCCGCTGACCCGCGACACCACCTCCAGCGCGGCCGCCCGGCCCTTGGCGGCATCGACCTGCTCGCGCAAGCGCCCGGCCAGAAGCCCGGTCAGGCTGGCGGCCAGCAAGAACACCGCCAGCGTGATCAGGTCCTGCGGCTGGGCGATATGCAGGGTGAAATGCGGCTCGACGAACAGGAAGTTGAAGGCGGCGATGGCCCCCACCGCGCTGGCGATCCCGACCCAGAAGCCGAAGGCCGCCGCGCTGATCAGCACCGCCGTCAGGAACAGCAGGATCGAGACGTTTTCCGGCAGCAACTCGTGCAGCCGGTCGGCGGCCAGCGTGACCAGCGCCAGCAGCAGCGCCGCGCCCAGGAAACCGCCCAGGCGGGGCACGGTGCTCCAGCGGCGGTCGTCGGGCGGCAGGCGCGAGGGTTCGAAACGGTCCATATCCCGGATCTGGCGCGATGGGGCCGGCCTTGTCCATGGTCTTTACGATTTCCTTACGCCGGTTAACGGAATCCCTGTCGATCCCTTATGCGCGCCCGGCGCAATCTGCCCGCTCGGGCCGGCGCGATTCCGGCGCAGGGGAATGAATACATGGCAAGTCTGGATACCCATATGTCCGATGCCCAGCCGCGCCGCGCGGGACTGCTGTCGCTGTCCCTGGCCGCGATCGGGGTCGTCTATGGCGACATCGGCACCTCGCCGCTTTATGCCTTCCGCGAGGCGATGCATGCCGCCGGCGCCACCCATGGCCAGGTGCTGCGCGAGGACGTGCTGGGGGTGCTGTCGCTGATCGTCTGGGCGCTGGTGCTGATCGTGACGGTGAAATACGTCCTGATCCTCTTGCGCGCCGACAACCAGGGCGAGGGCGGCACGCTGTCGCTGCTGGCCTTGGCGCAGCGCGCCATGGGCCGGCCGAACCGGGTCGTGCTGGTCCTGGGCATGATCGGCGCGGCGCTGTTTTACGGCGATGCGGCGATCACCCCGGCGATCTCGGTCCTGTCGGCCATCGAGGGGATGAAGCTCGTCACCCCGCAGGTCGATCCCTATATCGAGCCCATCGCCATCGCCATCATCATCGCCCTGTTCCTGGTCCAGAACCGCGGCACCGAGGCTGTGGCCCGGTTCTTCGGCCCGATCACGCTGATCTGGTTCATGGTCATGGCGGCGGGCGGCATCCACTGGACCTTGCAGGACCCCGAGGTGCTGGCGGCGCTGAACCCGGTCCACGCCCTGCGCTTCCTGCTCGACAACGGCCGGCTTGGCCTTGTCGTCCTGGGCGCGGTCTTCCTGGCCGTGACCGGGGCCGAGGCGCTTTATGCCGACATGGGCCATTTCGGCCGCAAGCCGATCCAGATGGCCTGGCTGTTCGTGGCCTTCCCCGCGCTTCTGCTGACCTATTTCGGCCAGGGCGCGCTCTTGCTGTCGCGGCCTGAGGCGATGGAGAACCCGTTCTTCCTGATGTTCCCCGACTGGGCGCTGCTGCCGGTCGTCATCTTGGCCACCATGGCCACGATCATCGCCAGCCAGGCCGTCATCACCGGCGCCTATTCGCTGACCCAGCAGGCGGTGCAGCTGCGCATGCTGCCGCGGATGAAGATCCGCCACACCTCGGACGAGCATCAGGGCCAGATCTACATGCCCGGCGTCAACCGCTGGCTGATGCTCGCCGTGCTGGCGCTGGTGATGATCTTCGGCTCGTCCTCGAGCCTCGCTTCGGCCTATGGCATCAGCGTGACCGGGACCATGGTCGTGACCGCGCTGCTGGCGATGATCGTGATCTGGAAGCACTGGAAGCTGCCCCTGTGGCTGGCGGTGGCGATCATGCTGCCCTTCCTGGTGCTGGACCTGACCTTCCTGGGCGCGAACCTGATCAAGCTGCACGAGGGCGGCTATGTGCCGCTGGGCATCGCCGCCGCCATGCTGCTGACCATGGCAAGCTGGATGCGCGGCACCGCCATCGTGCTGGCCAAGGACCGCGAGGCCGAACTGCCGCTGGGCGCGCTGCTGGCGCAGATCGAGAAGTCCGAGTCCATCGCCACGGTGCCGGGGACGGCGGTGTTCCTGACCTCGACGCCGGATCTGGCGCCCTCGGCCCTGCTGCACAGCCTCAAGCACTTCAAGTCGCTGCACGAGCAGAACGTGATCCTGACCATCACCACCGCGGAAGTGCCGCGCGTGGATCCAGCCGAGCGGGTGCGGATCGAGGACATCAACGAACGCTTCCGCCGGGTCTGGCTGATCTACGGCTATGCCGAAGAGCCGGACGTGCCGCAGGCGCTGGTGCAATGCCGCCGCCAGGGCTGGAAATTCGACATCATGGCCACGAGCTTCATCCTGTCGCGGCGGCGGCTGCGGATCTCGACCCGATCGCGCATGCCGAGCTGGCAGGGCAAGCTTTACATCGCGCTGTCGCGCAATGCCGCCGCCGCCTCGGACTATTTCCGCATCCCGGCCGGGCGCGTGGTCGAGATCGGGGCGCAGATGAACATCTAGGACGCGGTTTCGATCCGGGCCAGGACCGCGCCGAAGGCCAGGGACGCGCCCGCGTCGGCCAGCCGCTCGAGCCGGCCGGCACGATGCGCCTCGACGCGGGTCTCCATCTTCATCGCCTCGATCACGGCGACGACCTGGCCGGCCTCGACCGCGGCCCCGTCCTCGACCTGCCACAGCGTCAGCGTGCCGGGAACCGGCGCGGTCAGCACCGCCTCATCCGCCTCGGGCGCAGCCTCCGCGGGGGCGCCGCCCGAGGGCAGCGCCGCCAGCAGGTTCGCGGGCAGGCCCAGCTCGTGCCGCTTGCCGTCGATCTCGATGGCGACGCGCAGCAGCGGCGCCTGCGCGGGCGGCGCGACGCGGGCATGGGGGACGGCGGCCTCGGCCAGCGCCTCGGCGAAATCGGTCTCGATCCAGCGGGTATGGACGCGGAAATTCCCGTCCTCGGCGCGGAAATCCAGCGCCGCGACCACGGCGCGGTGGAAGGGCAGGACCGAGGCGACGCCCTCGATGCGGAATTCGCGCAGGGCTCGCGTGGCGCGTTGCAGGGCCTCGGCACGGGTGGCGCCGGTCACGATCAGCTTGGCCATCAGCGAATCGAAGCTGCCCGGCACCACCGAGCCCTGGGCGACGCCGCTATCCAGCCGGATGCCCGGCCCCGAGGGCGCGTCGAAGGCCTCGACCGGCCCGGGCGTGGGCAGGAAGCCGCGCCCCGGATCCTCGGCATTGATGCGGAATTCTATGGCATGGCCGCGCGGCTCGGGCACCGTCTCGTCGGCCAGCCGCGCCCCTTGCGCCACGCGGATCATGGCGCGCACCAGGTCGATGCCGGTGGTTTCCTCGGTCACCGGATGCTCGACCTGAAGCCGGGTGTTCACTTCAAGGAAAGAGATCGTGCCGTTGGCCGAGAGCAGGTATTCCACCGTCCCCGCCCCCGAATAGCCGGCATGGGCGCAGATGGCGCGGGCCGAATCGTGGATGCGGGCGCGCTGCTCGTCGGCAAGGAAAGGTGCCGGCGCCTCTTCGACCAGCTTCTGGTTGCGGCGTTGCAGCGAACAGTCGCGGGTGCCGATCACCTTGACGGTGCCGTGCTGGTCGGCCAGCACCTGCGCCTCGACATGGCGGGGGCGGTCGAGGAACTGCTCGATGAAGCATTCGCCGCGGCCGAAGGCGGTCAGCGCCTCGCGGGTGGCGGATTCGAACAGCTCCTCGACCTCCTCCAGCCGCCAGGCGACCTTCATGCCGCGCCCGCCGCCGCCGAAGGCGGCCTTGATGGCGATGGGCAGGCCGTGCTGCCCGGCGAAAGCCAGCGCCTCGGCGGCGCTTTCGACCGGGCCGGGGGTGCCGGCGACCAGCGGCGCGCCCACGGCCTCGGCGATGCGGCGGGCCTCGATCTTGTCGCCAAGCGCCTCGATCACCTTCGGGTCGGGGCCGATCCAGATCAGGCCCGCATCCTGCACCGCCTGCGCGAAATCGGCGCGCTCGGACAGGAAGCCATAGCCCGGATGGATGGCATCGGCCCCGGCGGCCCGGGCGATGGCGATGATCTTGCCGGCATCCAGATAGGTGTCCGAGGGCCTGTCGCCCCCCAGCGCATGGGCCTGATCGGCCATGCGCACGAAGATCGCGTCGCGGTCGGCATCGGCATAGACGGCGACGCTTTCGATGCCCTCGTCGCGGCAGGCGCGGATCACCCGGACGGCGATCTCGCCGCGGTTGGCGATCAGCAGGCGGCGGATCGGACGGCTGGGGCCGGTGGCAAAGATGATCATGCGGGCCTCTCTGGCGTGATGGGGGCGAAATCGGCGCTGGCGGTAAAGCGGATGCGGGCGCCGGGCGGGATCTGCCCGGCCAGGTCCAGCGCCGAAGGCAGCAGAGTGGCGATGACCGGATAGCCGCCGGTCAGCGGATGGTCGGCCAGAAACAGCACCGGCTGGCCGGAATGCGGGATCTGGATGGCGCCGGTCTCGGTGCCTTCCGAGGGCAGTTCGCGCGCGTCCTCGCGCGTGACCGGCGCGCCGTGCAGGCGGATGCCGACGCGCGAGCTTTGCGGCGTGACCAGCCATTTCTGATTGAGGAAATGCCGGACCATCTGGGGTGTGAACCAGTCGGTGCGGGGGCCCAGCGTCACCGGCAATTCCACCAGATCGCCGGGTTTCGGCAGCGCCGGTTCGGGCTCCGGCGTGGCCGCAGCGGCGGCGAGCCGGTTCGCGGCGGCCAGCACGGCGCCCGCCGCGACCGGATCGGGGCCGACATGGGCCAGCGTATCGGTGGCGGCCGAGCCCAGCACCGGCGCGACCCGGAAGCCGCCGCGAAGCGCCAGATAGCTGCGCATGCCCGCGCCGGGCGGGTCGATGGCGATCTCGTCGCCCGCATCCACGGCGAAAGCCGCGCCGCGCGGCACGGCATGGCCGGCGACGCTGGCCTGCGCCGCGCCGGTCAGGGCCAGGGTCATCGGCTGGTCGGCCCGCAGCCGCACCGGGCCCAGCGTGATCTCCAGCACCGGCGCGTCCGAAGGGTTGCCGACGGCGCGATTGGCCCGGCGTGCCGCGCCCAGGTCCAGCGCGCCCGAGGCCGAGACCCCCTGCCCGCCCTGTCCCGGCCGCCCCTCGTCCTGAAAGACGATGGGAAAGGCGGTGGACAGCACGCGCAGGCCCTGTTCGGGCTGCGGCTGTGGGATGGCGGCCGAGGCGCGGACCTCGGCCCGGCGCGCCACGAAGCGGCAACGGATGCCAGGGCGCAGCAGCGCCGGCGGGTCGCGGGTCAGGTCCCACATCGGCACCTCGGTCCGGCCGATCAACTGCCAGCCGCCCGGGGTCTCCTGCGGATAGACGCCGCAGAAACGTCCGGCCAGCGCCACCGACCCCGCCGGGATGCGGGTGCGCGGCGCCGGGCGGCGCGGCAGGTCGAAGCGCGGATCGTCGCAGGTCATATAGGCGAAACCGGGCGCAAAGCCGCAAAAGGCCACCTGCCAGGTGGTTTCCTGATGGGCGGCGACCACCTCGGCCTCGGTCAGGCCCATATGGGCGGCGACATCGGCCAGATCCTCGCCGTCATAGGTCACGGGCAGTTCGACCGTCTCGCTGGCGCGCGCCTTGGGCGGCGTGCCGGGGGCGGGCTGGCGGGTCAGCACCGCGCCGGCCAGCCGGCCGTCGGCGGCGACGCCGGGCGCGGTGCGGATCATCAGCGTGCGCGCGGCCGGCACGATCTCCGCCACACCCGGCACCGGATCGGCCAGCAGCGCGTCGAACAGCGCCAGCGTCTGGTCGAGGTCGTCCAGTTCGGCCAGCAGGGTCCGGGGTCCGATGGGCAGGAAGCGCATGGTCACACCTGCCAATGCGTGTCGGGCACGTCGGTGATGAACATATGGCCCGGCGCATGGGTGATGGCGAAGGGCGGCTTCGACGCCATCAGCGCCGCTTGCGGGGTCACGCCGCAGGCCCAGAACACCGGCACCTCGCCCGGCCGGACCGGCACCGGGTCGCCGAAATCGGGGCGCATGAGGTCGGCGATGCCCAAGGCTTCGGGCGCGCCGATGTGGACCGGGGCACCGTGGACCGCGGGCGTGCGGCCCGAGATCATCGCCGCCTCGGCCACCCGTCCCGCCGGGATCGGTCGCATCGAGACGACCATCTTGCCATGCAGCCGCCCCGCCGGCCGGCAGTCGCGGTCGGTCAGGAACATCGGCACGTTGCAGCCTTGGGCGATGTGGCGCATCTCGATCCCCGCCTGCTGCAAGGGCGTTTCGAAGGTGAAGGAGCAGCCGATCAGGAAGGTCACCAGGTCGGGATGCTCGGCCCAGGCGGCGGTGGCGTCGGGGGTTTCTTCGGCCAGCACGCCGTCGCGCCAGATGCGGTAAAGCGGGATGTCGGTGCGCAGGTCAGCCTCCGGCGCCAGCGCGGTGCGGTGGCTGCCGGGGTCGGTCACGTACAGCACCGGGCAGGGCTTGGGGTTGCGCTGCGCGTAAAGCAGGAAATCCCAGGCCCAGTCCTGCGGTAGCGCGATCATGTTGCACTGGGTGAAGCCCGGCGCCATGCCCGCCGTGGGACGCGGCGCGCCGTCGCGGCAGGCCAGGCGGGCGGCGCGGGCCTCGGCCGGATCGGGCAGCAGGGTCATGCCGCGCCCCCCGTGGCCGGGGCGATGGCGACGCCGCCCGCCAGCAGCACCTCGCGGATGCGACCGGCCATGGCGACGGCGCCGGGGCTGTCGCCATGCACGCAGATGCTGTCGGCCCGAAGGCGCAGGGTCGAGCCGTCCGCCGCCTCGATCTCGCCCTCGATCGCCAGGCGCAGCATGCGGTCGGCGACGGCCTCGGGGTCGTGCAGCACCGCGCCCGGCTCGCGGCGCGAGACCAGCTGGCCGTCGGGGCGATAGGCGCGGTCGGCAAAGGCCTCGGCGATGGTGGGCAGGCCGGCCTCGGCCGCCTGGGCCAGGATCGGCGTCCCGGCCAGGCCCATCATGGCCAGCGCAGGATCGACCGCCTTGATGCCCTCGATCACCGCCGCGCCCTGTTTCGGGTCCACGGCGATGGTGTTGTAAAGCGCGCCATGCGGCTTGACATAGCGGACGCGGGTGCCGGCGCTGGCGCAGATGCCTTGCAGCGCGCCGATCTGATAGATCACGTCCGCGACCAGCTCGGCATGGGTCACGTCCATCGGCCGGCGGCCGAAGCCCACCCGGTCGGGATAGGAGACATGCGCGCCCACCGCCACGCCCCGCGCCGCCGCCTCGCGCACGGTGGCGAGGATGGTCAGCGGGTCGCCGGCATGGAAGCCGCAGGCGACATTGGCCGAGCTGACGATGCCCAGCATGGTGGCGTCGTCGCCCATCTTCCAGGCGCCATAGCCCTCGCCCAGGTCGCTGTTCAGGTCGATCTTCATCCCGATTCCTCCAGCTGCGGCCGCTTTGCGATCCCTGTGGTTGTCGATCAATTCATAGATGATTCCCATGGCAAAATCTGCGCTTGCCGGGCCGCGCGGGCTTGTCAGCGGGACGTCGATGCGACAATTACGCGCATCAGCTGCCCATTTGCGGGGCAGATCGGAAAAGGGGCGCGATGACCAAACCGGCCGGGACCATGCTGCACCGGATCGCCCTGGCGCTGGGGCCGGCGATCGCCCCCGGCTCGCCGCGCGAGGCGCTGCGGGCGGGAATCGGGGCGCTGGTCGGGCTGGGGATCTCGGGGCTGCTGCTGCTGTCGCCCTCGGCCGACCTGCGGCTGGGGCTCTATATGATCGCGCCCTTCGGGGCGACATCGGTTCTGGTCTTTGCGGTGCCGAACAGCCCGCTGGCGCAGCCTTGGTCGGCGGTGGTCGGCAATGGCGCCGCGGCGGCCATCGGCGTGCTGGCCTGCCTGCTGGTGCCCGACCCGGGCTGGCGCATCGCGCTGGCGGTGGGCGCGACCATCGCCGCCATGGTGCCACTGCGCGCGGTGCATCCGCCGGCGGGCGCCGTGGCGATGACCGCCGCCATGAACCCCGAGGCGGTGCGCGAGCTGGGCTTCCGCTTCGTGCTGGCGCCGGTCATGGCCGGCA